>JAJYVS010000060.1 GCA_021791895.1 Actinomycetes bacterium
GAAGAGGGTCTGGACCCCCCAGGTGGTCATGTTGAAGAAGTGGGAGGGCACGGCGTGCAGCGGCTGCATGAACGCCACCTCGGTCATGACCAGGCCCCCCGGCCGGGTCACCCGCACCAGCTCGGCGGCCGCCCGGAACGGGTCGTCGATGTGCTCAAAGACCGCCTGGGTAAAGGTCGCGGCGAACGTGTCGTCGGCGAAGGGGATGGCGTGGATGTCGGCGTAGCCGTCGGCCAGCTCGAACTTCAAGAACTCGACGTTGAGCTGGCCAAGGCGTCCCCGGCGGCGGTCCCCGCCGCCGAACTCGAGCACCGGTTCGCCCGGGGCGACCTGCTCCAGCCACCGGTCGAGATACGGGCTGTAGGGGTTGCCGTAGTTGAGGGCGGTCGGGGGCCCGAAGCCCAGCCCGGCCTCGAGCGGACCGTAGAGGACGAACTCTTCGACCACGACCTCCCGGCCGAGCGACCCCGGGTCGGCCCGCCCCCGGGCAAAGAGCGCGATCTCCCGCTCTCCCAGGGGAAGATCGCTCGCCACCCAGACGGCCAGGTGCTCGGAGCCCTCCGGCTGGAACAGGTCGACGGTGGCGGCTGGGACCCCGTCGACCAGGACGTCGACGATCCCGCCGCTCGGGTGGCGCCATAGCCGGACCATCGCGTCGGTGCAGGCGGCGCTGACGCGGAGTCGGTCGCCGACCACCCCGGGCGAGACCAAGGTGTCGGGGGCGCCGGGCAGCCAGGTGCCGGCACGCTGGACCCGGTCGTCGTCGGCCGGGATGCGCAGCTCGCCCAGCTCGGGGATGACCCGGGTCACGCGGTCCTCGGGCGTCGGTGGCTCGACCAGGAAGTCCACCTTGAACTGCTCGATCACCCCGACCGGCCGGCCCTCGGCCGGGCAGTCGATCCGCCCGGTCTTGACCGCCCCACCGACGCTGCGCACGAAGGGGACCACCGAGACCCGGCCGCCACACCGGGGGCAGGCGAGCCGCGCCAGCAGGGCCGCAGGGAGCCCGGCCAGTCCCCCCGGCGCCGGGGGCCCGGCGGCAGCGGGCGGGGCCGGGGCTGCCGGGCGGGGAGCCGGTGCGGGTGCGAGAGCCGCGGTCGGCGACGCCCCGGTCACGCAGGGTGAGGGTGCATCGGGCACCGCGACCCCGGCCGTCGAGCGGTGCACGATCGAGTCGAAGTAGCGGTTGACCCCCTCGACCATGGTCTCGGCCCGGTAGCGCTCTTCATAGCGGCGCCGCCCGCCCTGGCCGAGGGTGGCCCGGCGCTCGGGCGAGCCGACCAGCTCGATCAAGGCGTCGCGGAGGGCGACCGGGTCGCCGGGGGGCACGAGCAGGCCACAGCTTTCGTCCACGATCTCGGCCATGCCGCCCACCGCGCTCGCCACCACCGGCTTGGCGAACATCATCGCCTCCAAGAGGATGAGCCCGAAGGACTCGTAGCGCGACGGAGCCACGAAGACGTCGCAGCCGGCGTAGAGACGGTAGAGCTCCTCGTCGTCGACCCGGGAGCGGAACCGCACGTGGTCGGCCACTCTCGCCCACGCCGCCCCGGCCTCGAAGCGCTCCCGGTGGCTGCGCCCGTCGGCCATCGGCCGGCTGTCCTCGCCGACGATGGTGAAGCCGACCTCGGGCCGGGCCGCCACCACCTCGGGGATGGCCTTGAGCAGGGTGTCGATGCCCTTGCGGTCCTCCAGGCGCCCGACGAAGAGCACCTCGACCCGACCCGGCCAGTGCTCGGGCTCGACAGTGCCGGCCCGGTCGCTCAACCCGTGGGCGACAATGGCCACTCGGTCCTCGCCCAGGGTCACGCCGTAGGCAGCCTCGATCTCGGCCACGATGGCCGGGCCGCAGGCGAGGAAGTGGGGGGCCCGCCGGTAGGTGAGCCGTTCCAGCTCGACCAGGGTCGGCACCTCGGGATCGCCCTCTGCCCGCCCGGCGGCCAGGGGCGAGTCGAGCTCGGCCACGGTGGCGAGGGGGGTGTAGAGGCCGACCACCAACGGGAGCCGACCCTCGCAGAGGACCGCGAGGCCCTCGGTGCTCCAGTTGGGTGCCTGGACCAGGTCGAGGGGGCGCCGGGTGTGGATCCGGAGCGCCTCGTCGTTGAGGGTGGCGGCGTAGTTCCACAGCCCCGGGGTGACCTCGATCCCCTCGGGCAGGGGGTGGGGGCGGGGCACCAGTCGGTGTACCCAGACGTCGTCTTCGAAGTCGACCCGGTCGAGCTCTCGACCCAAGGTCAGCACGTGGACCTCGTGG
This sequence comes from Actinomycetes bacterium, assembly GCA_021791895.1. Lineage (GTDB taxonomy): Bacteria > Actinomycetota > Acidimicrobiia > Acidimicrobiales > RAAP-2 > Palsa-461. The sequence continues at coordinate 2,255 of JAJYVS010000060.1, forward strand.
CCGAGGCGGCCGAGGCCGGTGGCGAGCTCGTGGACCACCCGACCGATGCCGTTCACCGGGTCCGGTGGGTACTCCACACTGAAAAAGCACAGGTGGAGCTTGTCGGGGCGTCGCCGCAGGGTGGGGAAGGGGACGAAGGGTTCGGGCCGGGCCGTGAACCACGCGGGCGGGCGCCGGCGGTCGGTCCCGGCCCGCCAGCGGGCGAAGCCGGCGTCGAAGCTGGCGACCACGTCGTGCTCGTACTGGACGAGGTCGGCCGGGTCGAGCAGGCCCCGCTCCACGTTCCCGGTGATCTCGTCCCGGTAGTGCTCGGCGTAATGGGCGAGCGAGTCGGCGATCTCGGCCAGGGGGGCCACCCCGAAGCCGTGCTTGAAGGCGTAGTAGGCCTTGTTCTTGAGCATGACCCCCATGTTGTGGGTGGCCCGGTTCTCGCCCCGGATCTCGCTCGGCAAGGCCTTGTGGTACACGAGGGCATCGTCGGTGATTGACACGAGATACCCGCGGTCGATCAAGCGGTGGCACACGTCCACCTCGTCCCAGCCGTAGTCGAACTCCTCGTCGAACCCGCCCAGCTCGATCAGCCGGTCCCGGAGGAACGAGGCGTTGGTCCCGATGGGGTAGGTGAAGACCGCGGCCCCCGGGCTGGCGAGGACCGGGCTCGGGTCGAACCCGGTGTCGACGTCGACCCAGACGTCTCCGAGCCGGTTGGCCCACGAGTGGACCACCTGGAAGCGGGCGCCGCTCCAGTCGAGGGCCGGCCCGCCGACCCCGGCGACCTCGGGGTCGCCGTAGGCGGCTTCGAGGCAGTCCAGCCATGCCGGGTCCGGGTAGGCGTCGTCGTCGATGAAGCAGACCACGTCGCCGGTGGCCATGGCGATCCCGATGTTGCGCGAGCGCGACAGGTTCCGTTCCGGGCACCGACCGACCTTGATCCGGCTCCGGTAGGGGGCGAGGACCCCGTCGGTCCCGTCCTCGGTCGGGCCCCGCACCACGATCACCTCGAAGTCGGGGTGGTCCAGGTGGCAAAGGGCGGCCAGGGTCAGCGACAGGCTGGCGGCCCGGTTGTCGGTGTTGACGACGATCGAGAATCGCATCGGCGCGGGCGGTCGAGCGCGTTCAGCGGGTCGGGTTGAGGGGCTTCGTCCCGACCGCTTCGATCTCGGGGCGCGACGCCGCCGGGTCGCGGCGGATGACCACGTCGGTGAGGCCGGCCCCCCGCAAGAGGCCGACGAGCGAGGCGCCGTCGAACATGGTGCGCCGCCCCTCGTCGGTCCCGTCCCCGAAGGTCACCTCCCGCAGGGCGTCGAAGCTCGCCGTGCCGGCGACGTAGGCCCGCACGACGGCCTCGATGTCGGAGACCGACACGACCAGCGAGCCGCCCGGTGCGAGCACCCGGACCCAGTGGGGGAGCAGGGTCTCGGTCACTTGCGCGATGCTGAAGCGCTCGAGGAGGCCGGCCGCCCGGATCTCGGCCACCGAGCCCGGGTCGAACGGCAAGTTCCCTGGTCCGGCCAGCACGTCGGTGGTCTCGGTGGCGGTGGTGTCGACGCGCAGGTACCGGTGGTCGGCGCCCGGCTCGCTCGGGCCGAGGACGATGCGCAGGTCGGCCCCGGCGGCTGCCAGGGCGTCGGGCCGCAGGACCTTGGGCTCGAACCCCCCGTCGAGCCCGGCTTGCCGGGTGGTGCGCACCTCGTCGCGCAAGGCCCCGAGCTGCTCGAGCACCGAGGACACCAGGCGGGTCAGCTCCTCGTCGCTGCGGGTCTCGGCCCGGCGCATGGCGTTCTGGTTGGCGATGGCGTTGAGGAGGGCGGGCACGTAGCGCTCCATCCCCTCCACGTCGGCCCCGAGCGCGCCCAGCTGGGCTTCGAGGTTCACGAAGCGCTCGTCGGTGGTCTCGTGGGCCCAGAAGACGACCCGGGTGTGGAGCCGGAGGATGATCGGCCGCAGGAACGGGCGCAGGAGTGCCCGGGCGAGTCGCTTCATCGCCCCATTGTGGCCGCTACCGACCGCCCTCGGCCCCCTCGGCCGACCGTGGGCCGGGGACGACGGCGCCCCGGGGCATCGGCCGGCGGGCCATCAGTAGATGGTGTGGGTGTAGACGAGGACGCCGAGGGCCAGGATGACGACGCCGGCGAGCAGCGCCAGGGCGGCCCCGGTCAGCCGCTGAGCGGCCCGGACCACACCGAAGAGGGTGACCAGCGCGCCCACCACGATGCCGGCGATCCCGGCGACCTTGTGCTTGCTCACCGCCAGCATGATCAGCGCATGAAAGCCCGTCATGTCGGCCTCCTTCCCCCTGGCTGGGCCGCTCGGCGCTCCGCGCCAGCACGAGTGCCCGAGTAGTGTGCCACGGATGGTCGGCCGGGGCTCTTTGCGTCGTTCGGCGCGTCCTTGCAGCCGACCGGCCGCCCTCGCGCTCGTGCTCAGCGTCGGTGGCGCGCTCGGGATTTCGGTGGTCCCGGCCTCGGCCGCCGGTCCCCACCTCGAGCGCCCAGCCGCCCTCCGCCCGGCCCCCCTCCCGACCGGGACCACCCCGCTCGGCCCGCTCTCGGGGAGCCAGACGGTCCATTTCGAGGTGATCCTGGCCCCGGCGAACCCCTCGGGCCTCAACACCCTGCTCGCCAACCTCTACGACCCGGCTTCCCCGGCGTACCACCAGTGGCTGGCCCCGGGGGTCTTCGCGAAGGAGTTCGGGCCGAGCGGGGCCAGCGTGGCGTCCACCCTCACCTGGCTGGGCGACGCCGGCCTCCAGGCCTCCCGGCGCAGCACCTTCGCCATCGACGCCAGCGGCACCGCCGCCCAGCTGGACGGGGCTCTCGGCGTGAACCTCACCCGCTACCGGACGCAAGAGGGTACGACCGTCTTCGCCGAACCCGAGACTCCAGAGGTCCCCGCGGCCCTGGCCGGACGGCTCAGCGGCCTCCTCGGCCTGACCAACCTCCCGGCGGCCACCCCGCTCGCCCGCCAGGTGCACCTCGGCTCGGGGTTCCAGGCCGCGGCCCAGCCGGCGGCCGGGGCTGCCACCTGCCCGTCGGCCAGCTCGCTTGCCGACCAGGTCGGCGGCTACACCACGGCCAGTCTGGGCGCGGCCTACGGCGTCCCGAGCCTGACTGGTGCGGGGTTCAACGGGTCGGGCGAGACGGTCGCGGTCTACGAGCTCGCCCCGTCGTCGGCCTCGGACATCTCGAACTTCAAGTCGTGCTTCGGGCTCAACGCCTCGGTGCAGGTGGTCCCGGTCGACGGGGGCGGCACCCCCGATGCCGGCGGGACCGGGGAAGCCGACCTCGACATCGAGCAGTGGGCCACCCAGGCCCCCGGCGCCTCCATCCTCTCCTACGAGGGCCCGAACACCGACGCGGGCTCCTATGACACCGCGGCCACGATTGTCCAGGACGACGCGGCCACGTACATCTCCGACAGCTGGGGGCTGTGCGAACCGCTCAACCCGACCTCGGGCGCAGGGACGATCTCGGCGTTCGACACGGTGCTCGAGCAGGCGGCGAGCCAGGGCCAGGCGTTCTTCACCGCTGCCGGCGACAGCGGCTCGGAGGATTGCGTCCGGTCGAACAACAACGCGTCGCTGGCGGTCGACTACCCGTCGTCCAGCCCCTGGGTGACCTCGGTCGGGGGGACCTCGCGCAGCTTGAACGGAGTCGAGACGGTCTGGAACGGCTGCCAGGGGGTGGTCAACTCGGGTTGCGGGATCGGCGACGGCGCCGGGGGCGGTGGGACGTCTACGGTCGAGGCCCGGCCGGTGTGGCAGGCGGGGCTCACCGAGCCGGCTTCGGCCTCGTGCGCCCCGCACGGATCGAACTGTCGGGAGGTGCCCGACATCTCGGCCGACGCCGGGGTCCCGGTCGTCTTCTTCACCGGGGGGGCCTGGAACGCGTTCATCGGGACCAGCATCGGCGCGCCCCTCGAGGCGGGCATCTGGGCCGACCGGGGGTCGGAGTGCGCCCAGCCGGCGAGCGGGAACGCCGCCCCGACCTACTACGCCTTGGCGGTCAATGGCGGGTACTCGGGCGGCCTCAACGACGTCGTCTCGGGGAACAACGACTTCACCGGGACCAACGGCGGCCAGTTCGCCGCCGGACCCGGCTATGACCTGGCGAGCGGGCTCGGCTCGGTCAACGCCGCCGGGGTCGCCTGCACCACGGTGGTGTCGGTCTCGCCAGCCCAGGCCCCGGCCGGCTCGGAGGTGAGCGTGCACGGCTTCGGGCTCGAGGACGCAACCATCACCTTCAACGGGGTGCCGGTCCAGGTGCTCTCAGAGAACGACTCGAGCGCTCTCGTGGTCGTGCCCTCCGGCTCGGGCTCGGTCTCGGTCGGCGCGACCGGGCCGGTGGCCAATGTGCCGGACCAGGCCACCTTCACCTACGGGGTGCCGGTCGGGCTGTTCAGCAGGGTGTTCGGCACGACCGCCATCGGCACCGCCATCGCCGCGTCGGAGGCGGCCTTCCCGACCCCGGGGTCGGCCAAGGCGGTCGTGTTGGCCCGAGACGACTTCTTCTCCGACGCCCTGGCCGGCGGCCCGCTGGCTGCCGCCGAGGACGGTCCGGTGCTCATCACCGAGAGCGCGGCGCAGTCGCAGAACCTGGATCCGGCGGTGGCGGCCGAGATCGAGCGGGTGCTCCCGGTCGGCGGGACCGTCTACATCCTGGGCGGCGATCTCGCCTTGAGCCCCACCATCGACACCACGCTCCAGGGGCTCGGATACAAGACCGTGCGGCTGGCCGGCGCCGACGAGTACCAGACCGCGGTGGACATCGCCGAGCAGCTCAACAACCCCTCGACCATCTTCGAGGCGACCGCGCTCAACTTCGCCGACGCGCTCTCGGCGGTCCCGGCGGCCATCGCGCTCCACGCGGCCATCCTCCTCACCGACGGGCCGGTGCAGAGCCCCGAGACCGCCGCGTACCTGGCGCAGCACCTGAACGACACCCGTTATGCCATCGGCGGGCCGCTCGCCGCGGCTGGGGCCGACCCGGGGGCGACCGCCGTCTACGGGACCACCCTCTATGACACCTCGGCCGCGGTGGCTGCGAGGTTCTTCCCGGCCCCGAGCGAGATCGGCGCGGCGACCGGGACCAACTTTCCCGACGCCCTGGCCGGTGGACCGATGCTCGGGGTGGCCGGCGGCCCGCTCCTGCTGGTCCAGCCCACCGGGCCGTTGCCCGCGGCCGTGGCCGCCTACCTGACCACGGTGGCCGGCGGGATCTCGTCGGCCTTCCTCTTCGGGGGGCCGCTCGCCGTCAGCGACCAGGTGCTGGCGGAGCTCGACGCGTTCGGGTAGCCGGCGGGGACGGTTTCCGCCGTCCCGATCGCGACCGATGGTAGCAGTTCTGCTACCATACGCTCCATGGGCACGATCCCCCAGAAGGAACTCCGAAACCAGATCGGTGAGGTGCTCCGGCGGGCCGAGGCCGGCGAGACGCTGACCGTCACCGTGGCCGGGCGGCCGGTCGCCGAGCTCGGCCCCGCCCACCGCCGGCGTTGGGTCGGCGGTGCCGCGCTCGTCGGGGTCTGGCGTGGGGCGGTACCGAACACCCTGGCCGAGGACCTCGAGCGACTGCCGGCGTCGGTCGGGGACCCGTTCACGCCGTGAGGGCGCTGCTTGACACCTCGGTGCTCATTGGCGCGGCGGCGCCTCCCGGCCACGTCGAAGGGGCGATCAGCGTTGCCTCGATCACCGAACTGCACTTCGGCGTGCTCGTCGCTCGTGACGAGGACGAGCGGGCCCGCCGCATCGCCCGCTTGGTGGCGGTCGAGGCGACCTTCGACCCCCTGGCGATCGGCGTCGAGGTCGCTCGAGTGTGGGGCCAACTCGCCGCCGCGGTGACCCGCCGTGGCGGCGACCCGAGGCGGCGCCAGATCGATCTCGCCGTCGCGGCCACCGCGGTGGCGGAGGGCGTCCCGCTTTTGACCGAGAACGTCGCCGACTTCGAGATCATCGCCGACCTCCTCGACGCCCGGCGGCCCGTCGACGCCTGAGTGCTCCCGATCGATGGTAGGCGGCGACCTGGCCGACGCAATCATCGTCACCACCGGCCGCTATGCCTTCCGGCGAGCCGAGCGAGTCGGCGTCGTGCCCCTGGCGTTGCTCGGTGCGCGACCGGGGCCGCTGGCGTTGGCGCGATCGTCGACACCGTCGAGTCCGCGGTATAACGACACGTGCACGTGCGTGGTCAAGCTGACGGCATGTTGGCACCAATGCTCCGGCTCCACGCCGCTCGCGGACGCCGATTTGCCACACCAAATCAGCCAGCGAGGTCGGAACGGGTGGTAGTGCACCGTGGGGGATCGGCGGTTACTCCGGCGTTCTTCCTGGCCACCGGGCAGGCATGCGCTGGGTCACCGGGGGAACTTTGAACTAGAGAACAGCGCCGAAGTCTGGTGCTGCGAGTCGCGGGGAGGACCGGATGCTGCGTAGTTCGGTAAGACGGGTGGCGGCGATCGCCATCGCATCGGCGGCGCTCATCGGGAGCTCGCTCTATTTCGGCCTGGGACTGGCGCAGGCGACAGGGACGCCGTATGAGGTGGGCATCACCCTTCCGAGTCCCGTACCGAACCTCACGCTGACCGGGGCCACCGTGTCGATCGGGAGCATCACGGTCACCATGGAGGACAGCTTTGGGGCGGCTACCGGCGCCACGACCAATAGCTACAACTTCACCCTGGGGATGGGCACCAATCCCACCGGGGCGACCCTCTCCTGCGCGAGCGGGACCTCGAGCGGCAGCGGCGCGTCGACGACGTGGTCGAGTGGTTCGACTACCGCCGGCTCTTTCACCTTCACCGGTTGCACCCTCAACCAGATCGGCAGCGGGTTCACGCTCTTCGCATCGGCGTCCGGCGGTCCTCCGTCGGTTTTCCCCTTCACCAGCAATTCGTTCAACGTGTCGGGCCCGGCCGACCACATGGCGTTCACCTCGGGTCCAGTCACGGTACCGGTAAATGTTGACCAGAACATCAACGTCAGCATCCTGGACTCCGGCGGCAATGTGGTGCTCACCGACAACTCCACCGTCGTCACCCTCACTCTCCAGTCGGGCCCGGTCGGAGGTTCGCTGGCGGGCTGCACCGCCGGGGTGACGGCATCGGCGGGGGTGGCGTCGTTCACCGTGAAGGACACCGTCGCCCAGACGGTCACCATCACAGCCGTGGACACGACCGACAACCTCGCGCTCCCCCAGGCTCCCCCGACCACCGTCACCTTCGTGGCCGGCAGCGCGGCCGCGTCCAAGTCCTCGATCAGCGCCCAGACGACCCACGAGACGGCCAACGGCACGACAGCCGACGTGGTGACGGTCACCTTGAAGGACGCCGACGGCAACCCGGTCGCGGGCCAGACCGTGAGCCTGGGCGGGTTCACACCGCCGGGCCAGCACTCCGTCGTCCAGGATGCGTCGACGGGCTCGGACGTCACGAACGCGACAGGCGCGGCCACCTTCGCGGTGACCGACACCCACGCCGAGACCGTCACCTACCAGGCGCTCGAC
>JAJYVS010000023.1:0-29738 GCA_021791895.1 Actinomycetes bacterium
CCAGGCGGTCCGGAGGATCAAAAGCTCCCGGTGCCGAGGCGCGAGCTCGCCCCGGTGGAGCAGGACCCCGCCGAAGGGCGACCACCGGTTGAACAGGCGGGGGTGGCGCACCAGGGTGGCGAAGATGTTGAGGACTTTCCCGTCGGCCCCGAGCGGCGCCAGGAGCTCCTGGGCCCGCTGGTCGCGGTCCTCGGTGGGTAGCGGGGGGATGCGGACGGGGCGAGGGGCCATCGGGCCCACAACCTAATGGGTGCCGCCGCTCGGGCTCAGGGCCTTTCGAGTTCGACCGTCCGGCCGAGTTCGACGGCCTGGAGGAGTTGGCGGTCGTGGGACACGAGCAGCAGGGTCCCGCCGAACGCAGCGAGGGCCGACTCCAGCTGTTCGATGGCCGGCAGGTCCAGGTGGTTGGTCGGCTCGTCGAGGACGAGGAAGTTGACCCCGGTCCCCTGGAAGACGGCCAGTTCGGCTCGGGTCCGCTCGCCGGGGGAGAGCGATGCGGCGGGCCGGGAGACCTGGTCGGCACCGAGCCCGAACTTGGCCAGAAGCGAGCGGGCCGTCGCGATGGCGAGCCCGGTCCGGGCCATGACCCCCTCGAGGATCGGGGCCGTGGCGCCGAAACCACCGCGGTCCTGGCCGAGCTCGCCCACGACCACGCCGGGGCCGAGCCAGCGTTCGCCGTCGGCGAGCGGGAGCCGGCCGAGCAGTGCGGCCAGGAGCGACGACTTGCCCGACCCGTTCGGGCCGACTAGGGCGACCCGCTCGGCCCAGCCGATCTCGAGGTCGACCGGACCGAGGCGGAACGACCCCCGCTCGATCACGGCGCCCTGCAAGCGGGCCACGACCGCCCCGGACCGAGGCGCGTGCTCGATGTGGAACTCGAGCCGCCAGCCCTCCCAGGGTTTCTCCACCACCTCGAGGGCCTGGAGGGCCCGTTCGGTCCGCCGGGCCCGGGAAGCCAGTTGCTCGGTCCGGTTGAGCCGGAAGTCGCGCTGGGCCTTGTCGTGGTCCCGCTCGCTCTTGCGCTCCCGGACCACACCCCGGGTGGCCCACTCCCGCTCCCGCCGGGCCCGGGACCCGAGCGTGGCCCGCGTGGTGGCGTACGTCCGGTAGGCCTCCTCGGCGTGGCGGCGATCGGTCCGGCGCTGGTCGAGATAGGCCTCCCACCCCCCGCCGAAGAGGGTGGCGTGGTGCGTGTGCGCGTCGAGCTCGAGGACCGAGGTCACCGTGGCGGCCAGGAAGTCACGGTCGTGGGAGACCACGACGACACCGGCCGGCCGGTCCTGCACGAAGGTTGTCAGGACCCCGAGCCCGTCGAAGTCCAGGTCGTTGGTGGGCTCGTCGAGGAGGGTGATGTCGAAGCGCGAGAGGACGATCGCCGCCAGGGAGACCTTGGCCGCCTGACCGCCCGACAGCGCCACCGTGGGCACCTCGGCGCTGCCCCCGACTCCGAGGTCGTTGAGCACCGCGTCGATGCGCGCGTCGAAGTCGCCGCCCGAGAGCGAGACGAACCGCTCCAGGGCTACCCCGTAGCGGTCGTCGGCCCCGGGGAGGTCCCGCTCGAGCCCCGACGCCGCCTCGAGCAGCTCGGACTCGGCTCGCTCGACCCCGGTGCGCCGGCGCAGGGAGCCACGGACGGTCTCGTCGGCCCGCCGTTCGGGCTCCTGGGCGAGCAGCCCGACGGTGGCGCTCGGCGGATCGAGGCGCACTCGCCCGGCGTCGGGCTCGAGCCGGCCGGCTAGGACAGCGAGCAGGCTGGACTTGCCGGCGCCGTTGGAACCCACCACCCCCAATCGGGCCGACGGCGCGACCGTGACCGAGACGTCGGTCAAAACCGGCCGGTCGCCGCGCGAAAGAAGGACGTGTTGGGCGACGAGCGTCGCGGAGGAGTGGGTTGGCGACACGAGGGCTCCCTTGGAGAGGTCTTCTGGGACGGGCACTCAGTGTCAGCGCACGCCACGATGGTAGCGGCCAGCTCCACGACCCGGTGTCACAATGACGGCGATGGGCCCCCGCCGTCGGTCGAGCACCACCGGATGGGCCATGTTCGCCTCGCTGCGGGAGCGCAACTACCGGCTGTTCTTCGTCGGCCAGATCATCTCGACCTCGGGCACCTGGATGCAGACCGTCGCCCAGGGGTGGCTGGTCTTGCGGCTGAGCCACAGCGGGACCGACCTCGGGGTGATCACCGCGGCGCGGTTCTTGCCGATGATGGTGCTCTCACCGTGGGGCGGCCTGGTCGCCGACCGGCTGGACAAACGCCGGATCCTCTATGTCACCCAGGTGCTCGCCGGGCTGCTCGCCCTGGTCCTGGCGGCGCTCGACGACGCCGGCGTGATCACCCTGTGGATGGTGGGGGTGATCGCCCTGGCCCTCGGGTTCGTGAACGTCTTCGACAACCCGACCCGGCAGAGCTTCATCTCCGAGATGGTCGCTGAGCGGGACCTGGCCAACGCTGTCACCCTCAACTCGGTCACCATCAACCTGGCCCGGGTGGTCGGGCCGGCCGTCGCCGGCGTCCTCATTGCCACCGCGGGTATCGCCCCGTGCTTCTTCGCCAACGCCGTCTCGTTCGGTGCCGCCGTGTTGAGCCTGGCCATGATGCGAAACGGTGAGCTGTACACCGGGGTGCGGGAGACCCGACGACCCGGACAGGTGCGCGAGGGCCTGCGGTATGTACGCCGGACCCCCGAGCTCTTGGTGCCCCTCGTCATGATTACCGTGGTCGGGACTCTTGCCTGGGAGTTCCAGGTCTCGCTGCCCTTGGTGGCCAAGGACACCTTCAACGGATCGGCGGCGACCTACGGCACCATGCTGGCGTTCATGGGGGCGGGCGCGGTGCTCGGGGGACTGGTGACTGCCCACCGCAACCGGGTCTCGGCAGTCGGCCTCGGACGGGCCTCGATCGCCTGGGGCGCGACGATCCTCGCGGCCGCGGTCGCGCCGAACCTCACCACCGAGTACCTGGTGCTCCTGTTCGTCGGCTACGGCAGCATCAGCTTCAACTCGTTGGCCAAGACCACGCTGCAGATGGCGGCGGTGCCGTCGATGCGGGGCCGGGTCATGGCCCTGTGGTCGGTGGCGTGGCTGGGTTCGACGCCGATCGGTGGGCCCATCGTCGGGTGGGCCGGCCAGGACCTGGGTGCCCGGTGGTCGCTCGTCCTTGGTGGCCTCGCCTGCCTGTTGTCGGGGCTCCTCGGCTACCGGAGCCTGGTCGCGATCGACCGCCGGGCGACGCAGGGGACGCCGTCCGAGCCGGGGATCCTCCCGGCGCCGGCAGTCGGCGAGTACTGATTCCGACCGGCCGGCGCGGACCCAATCTTCCTGACACCCTCTCGATCCGGCCGACCGGCCGAGGATGCTCGTCCGCGCCCCGTGGCTCGGTTCGCCCGACGCCCGCTACCATGGCCACGGAGCGCCGGGAAGCCTGGTCGGCACCGAACCTGACCAGCCGGGAGATATCGTGGGTACACCGATCGCGCCGCTCCGAGAGTTCCGCCGGACGCGCTGATGTCGCCCATCGCGGCGTGGGTCGCGTTCGCGCTCTCGGCCCTCGTCAGCCTGGGCGTCAGCGCCCTGTTGGTGGCGAGGCTGGAACGCATCGCCTCCCACCTCGGGTTCCGGGAGGCGACGCTCGGGCTGGTGGCAGCGCTGGCCGCCGACGGGCCGGAGATCACCGCCGCGGTCACCGGGCTGACGCGGGGCCAGCACGCCATCGGGGTCGGCGTCGTGCTGGGCTCCAACGCCTTCAACCTCGCCGCGCTGCTCGGGCTGGGCGCCCTGAGCGCGGGTCGGATCCGCCTGCACCGCGACGTGATGGTCTTCGCCGGCTCGGTCGCCACCGTCGTCGCCCTGCTGAGCGTGGGTGCGGCTTCGGGGGCGCTCGTGCCCGGTGCCGCCCTCGGGCTCTCGGCCTTCGTCTTCGTCCCTTACGTCGTGGTCTCCTCGGTCGCCCCGGACACGCTCACCCGCTGGCCGCTCCCGTCGCGCTTTACCACCCGGCTGGCCCGGGCGGTGTCCGACGAGGAGCAGGAGCTGGCTGCTGTCATCGACCCCAAGGAGGCGGGACCCCTCGACGTCGTCGGCGCGACGTTGGCCCTGGGTACCGTGATCGGGTCGTCGATCCTCATGGAACACGCGGCCAGCGCCATCGGCGAGCACTACGGGATCGCCGAGATCGTGACCGGCGGGGTCCTGCTCGCCGCGGTCACCAGCCTCCCCAACGCGGTGAGCGCCATTTACCTTGCCCATCGCGGCCGGGGCTCGGCGGTGCTCAGCACCGCGCTCAACTCCAACGCCCTCAATGTCGTCGTCGGGCTCCTGCTCCCGGCGATGTTCGTGGGACTCGGGAGCTACGGCGGCTCCGGGGTGCTGGTCGCGGCGTGGTACGCGGGGCTCACGGTCGTAGCCCTCGCGCTCGCCTATGCCGGCCGTGGGCTCGGTCGGGTGAGCGGGGCCCTGGTGGTCTGCGGCTACCTCGGCCTGGTGGTGACCCTGGCGGCCCGCTGAGATCGGCGGGAGCCGCCCCGGTCACGTCCCGCAGTCACCGGTCCAGGGTTGGGAGCCGTCGGCCTCGTAGAGGGCGACGGCCAGGGTGTCTTGGTCGGCCTTGGAGGTGCTGTTCGGGGGGATCCCAATGAGCTGGGGGAGCCCGGCCAGCTGGGCGGCCACGTTCCAGGTCGCCTGGGAGAACTGGAAGGCGCCCATGTAGGTCCCGTTCGGGGAGACCGCCTGGTAGTTCCCCCCGGACTCGGCCTCGATGACGCACTGGAGGAACGGGGGGAGGGTTGGATCGCTCACCGCACCGCCGGTGGCCTGCCGGGCCACCACCGCCGTGACCGCCTGGCGGTTCCGGTCGGCGGCGATGGCGACGGCCAGCTGGCCGGTGACTTGCGCCTGCTTGGCCGCGAGTTCCGAGGCCACTTGCTCGGCTCGGGAGACCGCGGCCTGTGCCGCGCTCTGGGCCGCCTCATCGCGCGCCGTTCTCGCGCTGAGCACGCCCTGGGCCGCCTGAAGCCGGACCTGGTCCAGGTGCAGCAGGGCCAGTGTCACCGTCGTGTTGCCGATCGCCACCTGCTCGTACTCGACCCGGCGGGCGGTCGAGAGGCGGTCGTTCTCGAAGAGCTGGAGGGTCTGGCTGAGCGTGTTGGTGTCGGCGTTGACGTAGGCCGAGACCGCCTCGGCGGCCAGACGGAGGCGGTCGGCGCGGACCTTGCGCTGGTCCAAGTCGATCTGCCGACGGACAGCGGCGACGGCGGCGTTGTCCTCGGCCACCTTGATCGCGTCGAGCTCGCTCTGGTGCCCGAGGGTGTCCACCTGCAGCTGCTCTTGGATCAGCTGTTGGCTGAGCTGGGCCGCCTCGGTCTGCAGGCTCTGGGTCTGTGCCGAGGCACCGGCGGAGGGCGCCCACGGGAGCGTCGAGCTTCCGAGGACCAGGGCGGCTGGCACCACGGCCGCGAGCCAGCGCGACGACCGGGCGAGTTGGGCGAAGCGTGGTTGACGCGCCGTCGTCGACGGCCCGGCGTCGAGCACAGTCCAACCTGTCTAGCTGGTCCAACGCGACTCGGGCAAGCGTCGGGCGCTCCCCGGGGCCGCCCGCCGGCGAGGGTGACGCACGAAACTTGGCCCGCCGATCACGATCGGCCCGGCACGGCTAGTGTGGCCTGGGACTTTCTGTGAGGAGTCACCATGTGGGCTGGCGTTGGAGTCTTGCTCGGACTGATGGTGGTCGCTTCGGTGCTCGGGTTCCACGTCGGCCCCCACGGTCACCTCGCTGCCATCGGCCTCGGGGTTGCGGCGGGGGTCCTGATGGTGGTTATGGCGGCCACCGGGCAGGCGGCGCCGCTGCTCTGGGTGCTCTTCGGCGCCGACGTGGCCATCTCGGGGAGTCTCGGGGTCCTCACCTGGCGGGGCCTCCGACAGGTGGAAGGGCCCCTGGGCCAATCGGGTCCCCGGGGCATCGTCGGTGCCGAAGGGGTGGCCGTGACCGATCTCGACCCCGAGGGGATCGTGCGGGTGGGTGGGGAAAACTGGTCGGCCAGGTCGATGAACCGTCCGGCGCAAGCCGGAGACCGGGTGCAGGTCATCGAGGCCTCCGGGGTGCGCCTCGGCGTCTGGTCCGAGGACGAGGTGGTCGGGATCGGTGACGATCAGATCGACGAAGCTCTGCCCGAGGGCCAGCGGCACGAGCTGGACGACGAGGAGCACAGGGGGGCCACATGATCATCGGAATCGTCATCGGGGTGGTCGCGTTCGCCGCGCTGTTCGTAGGGGCGATGTCGGTCCGGATCGTGCGCGAATACCAGCGCATCGTTTTGTTCCGCCTCGGTCGGGTCATCGGGACCAGAGGACCGGGTCTCGTCTTCATCAACCCGGCCATCGACCGGACCAACTGGGTCGACCTGCGTGAGCTCTACCTCGAGATTCCGTCACAGACCGCCATCACGAGCGACAACGCCCCGATCTCGATCGACTTCATCATCTTCTACAAGGTCATGGACCCCCAGACCTCGGTGCTCGCGGTCCAGAACTTCGCCGGTGCTGCCCTGAACATCGCTGCCACCACCCTGCGGAGCGTCGTCGGGGACATGGCCCTCGACGACGTGCTGTCCAAGCGGGAGGAGATGAACGCCGTCCTGCGGGTCCGCCTCGACGACGTAACCGAGCGTTGGGGGGTGAAGGTCACCAACGTCGAGGTGCGGGAGATCAACCCGCCGCCCGGCGTGCTTGAAGCGATGACCCGGCAGATGTCGGCCGAGCGGACCCGCCGGGCCCAGGTGACCGAGGCCGAGGGCCAGAAGGCGGCGGCCATCCTCGCCGCCGAGGGACAGCGCCAGGCGGCGATCACCCTGGCCGAGGGCACCCAGAAGGCGACGGTCCTGGCCGCCGAGGGTGACCGGCAGGCCGCCATCTTGAAGGCCCAGGGGTTCTCGGGCGGGTTGGAGAAGATCCTCGAGGTCGCACGCACCCTGGACGAGAACACGCTCTTGCTCCAGTACCTGGACACCCTAAAACAGGTCGGGTCGTCGCCATCGACCAAGTTCGTCGTGCCCATGGAACTCTCCAGCCTGCTCAACGGCCTGCGCTCGCTGGTGCCGGCCGAGACGCCAGGTCTGCCGGCGAAGCCGCCGTCGACGAACGGGAGCTGAGGGGGTACCCGCCCCAACGCGGCGCAGAGTCCCCGAGCCAGCCTCGAGCGGTCGTTTGCAGCATCGGACTCGGGATATGGGGTTCGCGCCCGGGTCGCGCTCTCGAAATTCGAGAGCTGCTCGCTCCTGCACCAAGGGTTTCTGCGGCCGCGCGAGGGGGTCTGGTGGGACCGGAAATCGGGCCGCAGAGACGTCTCAGGTCTTGCGGCGCGCGTGCGGCGTGTCCCGACGAACGGGGTCCTGGCTCCGCGGGGCGCAACTTCGCTTGCTCTCGAGGAATTGCTGTTAGAGAATGACGCCGACTGGCCCGATAGGAGGAACTGCGATGCGTGCACTCAAGCTGGTTCGCGTGGTGTTGGGCCTCGGACTCCTCGCCGCATTCGGCCTGGTATTGGCGGTTCCGGCCGGAGGGGTGACGATCCCCATCCCTGGCAGCTCACCGCCGGTGGTCTTCACCCCCCTCGGGCCCCCGCCGACCCAACCGGCCGTGTGCACCGGCACCGACGCAGCTCCCGGACAGCTCGCCGGGATGTATCCGAACGGGGTCGTGATCTGGGGCACCTGCTGGGTGAACGGCGGGATCGCGCAGGTTGACGGCAATGTCAGCATCGAGCCCGGTTCCACGCTGAACGCCAGCTTCGCGCTCAACGATCAGAACCACGGGGTCGGGACATCCGCGCTTTACGTGACGGGCAACATCTACATCGACGGCGGTGGGACGCTCATCTTGGGCTGCGAGCCCAACCACTCCCCGTGCACCGACGACCCGGCTGCGGCCAGTGGGGGGACGCTCAGCACCCTCGACATCGTCAGCGGCGACGTGGTCGCCTCGGACCCGCTCGGGGTGATCATCCACCACAGCATCATCGGGGGGAACGTCACCCAGCTCGGTGGCGGCGGCGGAGTCTCCTGTGTCCCGACCGGCGTCTTTGCCGCCGAGCTCCACTCCCCGGTCTTCAGCGACCTGGAGGACAACTGGATCGTCGGTGACGTGACGATTGCCGGCCTCCGGACCTGCTGGAATGGCGCCCTGCGGAACTACGTTGGGGGCGATTTCACCAGCACGGACAACGTGTTCGCCGACCCGGACGCGAACGAGGTGCTCTCGAATGTGATCCAGGGCGATCTCGCTTGTGCCGGCAACAGCCCGGTGGTCGAGTACGGGGACAGCCACGCGTCACCCGACAAGGTCTTCGGGAGCGCGTCCGGCGAGTGCTCGTTCTCGACCTACCAGCCGAACCCGGCGCCGAACGGTCCACTAATGCCGATCGCAGTGCCCGGCTGAGTCCGGGTCGATCCGGAGGGCAAACTCTCTCGTCGAACCGAGAGGTCCGCCTGGTTCAGTGCGGGAACGAGCGGACACCCGCGCTCTCGTGGGCGAACGAGCGAGTGTCGTGGCGCTCGTCCGGCCGCAACGTCGAGCGGCTCGAGCTTGCGACGGCCGGACTCGATGAGGATCGGGTGATCGGCAGCGGCCGGATACCTCGGTCCGTCCCCCCGCGGGACGGTTGGTGGAACCCAGCCGTCTGCTGCTGAGGGAGCACCCCACCGGGCGGAGCGAACCGTGTAGGTGGGGCCTGCCCGCTGCGAGGGCACTCGAAGTGGCAGGATGCTGCGGTGACGGCACCGGCGACTCCATGAGACAGGCCATGACGGGCGGGTCCGAGCACAATCTCTTGGGCCCCTAAGGTGTGGTGCTGTCTCATCAGTGTGTCGTTCAGCATTCAGGCGATCGTGGCACCGACCGCGTTCATCGGCTCGCCCGGATCCATCACCACCCTGCACTACGCCTCGAATTCGAACTTCGTCACCGGCGCCTACGCACCAGGGCAGTTCGGCTTCAACCTGGCGGACGTGTCCTCTCCGAGCGAGCTTTCCGAACTGCCCAACGGGGTTTCGGCGCTCGTGTTCCTCGGCATGTGTGGCGGGGCAGATTCGGCGTTCGTGAGCGCGGTCGAGCCCTTCGTGGGTCAAGCGCAGGTCTTCGGGTTCTACCTCATGGACGATCCCGACCCCACCGGTTCCTACGGTCCGCTCTGCCCGCCTACGCATCTCAGGGCCGAGGCGGACTGGATCCACACCCACGATCGAGGAGCGAGGACCTTTGTCGTCCTGATGAATCTCTCGTCGTCGAGGAGTCCGAACTATCGAGGCAGCTACAACCCCGCCAACTCCCACGTGGATCTTTATGGGCTGGACGTCTATCCCTGTCGGACCGACGTCAGTGGGTGTGCGTTCAAGGACATCACAGCCGCAGTCGGCGCCGCCGAGAACGCCGGCATCCCCGAACAGGACATCGTCCCGGTGTACCAGGCGTTCGGGGGTGGGTCGTATGTGGATGACTCCGGGGGGCAGTACTCGCTGCCCACGGTGGCCCAGGCCAAGAGGATGTTCCGGACCTGGGCGTCCGTCGTGCCGGACCCGGTCTTCGATTACACCTACAGCTGGGGTACCCAGGTCGGCGACACCGCACTCTCCGGGGCGCCGACGCTCCAAGGGGTTTTCGCCCTGCACAACATGGGGAGCGGGGCCGGGTACGACTTTCCCCTCCATCGGGACTAGCCGTGTGAGCTTGACCGTGACGGGGTCAATCGGCGGTCGAGAGGTCTGAGCATCGTCGGGCCGGCCGAGCTGGTGCCATGGCGCGTCGCCGGGCCCGACACCCGCACGAGGCCATTCGGCGTGGCCCTTCGTGCGGTCGCCCCGCTGGCGAGCTGGGACGCGTCGAATCACGTCACTCACCTGGGAAGACGGGTGGGACAACGGAGAAACGACCGCGGGACGCCGGTTGCGTACCGTGCGCGAATGGCCGACGTAGCGCCTCGGCATCGAGAAGAGGACGGGATGGTGGACGGGTCGACCGCACGGAGACGCACGCCGAACGGTGCTTCGCCGAGGACCCCAGGCGGGAGCTATTCGCGGGTGGTCGCCCGGAGCCATCCGACGATGTCGGTCAGCCGAGAGGTGTCGCCCCGCCCCTTGAAGGCCCTCGTGGTCTCGAGTCAGAGCGGAGAGTCGGGCGCGTTGGCCGCTGCGCTCGAGCAAGGAGGGTTCAACGTCCGGTCGAGCTGGCTGCACTCGAAACACTTGCCGCGCGCACTGAACTGGCGACCCGATGTCGTGGTGCTGGAAGTCAGTGAGGACCTAGCCTTCGACCGGGAGATCTTCGAGATCACCGCGCGCGAAGAGGCACCCATCGTCGTCCTGGCCCGCCGCCTGACGCCGGAAAGCCGGGCCGAATTCGCGAGATTGGGAGTTGCGTCGATGCTGAGCAAGCAGCGCCCGTTCGACGAGATCCTCGATGCCATCGTCGGAGTCCTGGAACGAGCGCGCAAGGCCCCTCGTCGTCGGCGATCGTCCGACCGTCCCTTGCGGACGAGGGAGTCAGATCCGAACCTCGATCCCTTCGGCCGTTTGACCCCTCGTGAACAGGAGGTGCTGGCGAGCCTCATCGACGGTGTCCCCGCAAGTGTCATCGCGATCGAGTCGTCGGTGGCCGTTTCGACCGTCCGAACCCAGATCCGCTCGATCCTCCAGAAGCTCGGGGTGAACTCGCAACTCCGAGCTGTTTCGCTGGCCCGAAAGGCGGGGTGGCCGAATCCCGACGACAAAGTCGTCGAAACCAACCCGAGCGGTGGTGAGCGGATGGGGTGAAAAGTCCCTCCGGATCACTCCCCTGAGCAGTCCCGGGGGATCGGACCGTGAAATCTTTTGCGAAGAAAAACGTGACCCGAGATGAGAGGATGACGGACCCCGGCGTTTGCGGAGTGGGACCCCAGTGATAACGAGCTCCATCATCGCGGGTTTCAACAATATTGATGATGAATGCCGGCGACTCTGGCAGCAGAATATCCGGCGGGGCTTCGGCAGTGTTTTTTGTCGGCTACCTCGTCGGAGGGTAGGGAGCACGGATGGTCGTCGGTCCGAGGAATCGGCGCGAGGATTCTCAACGATCTGGGACGATGCTCTACGATCGTCGGCCCGCGCCTGCCCCACCTCTGGCCGTCGGCGATCGGGCCGGCAGTCGGTCGCATCAGCCTGTCCCGGCACGTACCCGGCTGCGGGAACGAGAGGGCTTCTTAGAAGAGTTGCGGGCCAGTTTTCACGGGCTCTCGAGAGTCGGTCCGATCATGATCCAGGGGGAGTCGGGTCTCGGGAAGACCGCCCTGCTCAATGCGGCGTGTCGGATGGCACGAGAAGAGCAGCTCAGTGTCCTGTGTGCTCGAGGGAGCCTGCTCGAAACGTCGTTCTCCTTCGGCGTCGTGCGTCAGCTGTTCGAACCGATCCTCTCGCTCCTCGATCCGGTCCAGCGCGAACAGTGCCTGAACGAACTCGGTGCCGGGGTTCTTTCGGGAACCGGGCCGAAGGACATCGACGATCTCTCCGCTGTGCTGGACGGAATCCGATCCGCGGTCTCGTTCCTAGCTGAGAGCCAACCGGTCGTGCTCGCCATCGACGATCTGGATCTGTGCGATCGAGAATCCGCCCTCTGGTTCGAGTACATGTCCCGTCGCCTGGAACACCGAAAGGTCTGGCTTCTCGGGACGACCTCGTTGAGATCGGACACCCGGGCCAGACCGACGATCGATCAGGTCATCGCTGACCCCGCCACCCGGAGCTTCATCCTCGAGCCGCTCTCCACGAGCTCGGTGGCCGAGCTCGTGGCTGAGCAATTCGGTGGCTCGGGGCTCGAAGCGCTGATCGACGAGTGCCACTTTGCGACCCGTGGAAATCCGTTTCTCCTGTTCTCCCTGTTGACGTGGCTCCGGGTGAGCGGGCTCGAGTCGTGCTCTGCGGCTGCAAGGGAAGTTGCCAATGCGGTTCCCCAGGCTGTCATCCGCTCGATGGTCTCCCGAGCACACTCGCTACCGCCCGGGTCCTATCCACTTCTCCAGGCGGTGACGGTGTTGCGAAGCGACGCCGGGCTTCGGGAGACCTCCGCACTCGTCAACCTCGACATCGAAAACGCCAAGGTGGCTGCAGACGCGCTCGCTGAGGCCAACATCCTTGGGCGCGAACGTCCACTTTCGTTCGTCTATCCCCTCGAAGCTTCGGCCGTCTATGCCGACATGGGTCCCGCCGGTCGGGCGAACCTGCACGCTCTTGCAGCTCAGCTCCTGCACAACCAGGGGTCCTCTTCGGGGGTCGTCGGCGACCATCTGCTCTTGACCGAGCCAGCGGCCGAAGGGTGGCGGGCAGAGTGCCTCGTCGAGGCGGCGAAGAGCGCGGGAGACGAGGGCAGGTACGAACGGGCACATGAGTACTTGACCCGCGCCTTGGCCGAAGCTCCGGGAACGATCCTCCGCGGCAGTGCCTTGATGGAGCTGGCTTCGGTCGAAGCATCGATGGGATCAATCGAAGCGGTCTCCTACCTCCGGGCGGCCGGCGACCTCGAGGTCGAGCCGACGTCCTACGGGCACAAGGCGCTTCAGGTGGTGAAGGCTCTTGCCAACGAGGTGTCGCCGGCCGCGGCACTCGAGGTCGTGCGTCTGGCATCGACGCGACTTCAGGATTCCGACGAGGCTGTGCTCCGCATGCGGCTGGAGTTGCTGGTGGCCCACTTCGACCGCACGATCGGAGGCGGGGTCCGGGCCGCAGCGGCGCTCGAAAAAAGCCTCGCGGGCAGACTGGTCGGAAGGAATCGGGACGAACGTCTGGCCCTGGCCCATCTGTGTGGGTTCTGGGTCCTGCTCCCAGACCGCCTCGGGGCGACGCAGCTGGGAGCAACGGCACTGCAGAGCATCGCCGGAGAGGACCTGGAGGTGGCCGACGCTATCGCTGTGGAGGGGATGGTCAGAGCTCTTGAAGCCGCGACGTTCGCCGGGTACCTCACCGACGTCGAGCAGATCGCGCGCAACCGCCGTACGACGGCCCAACGTCTCGGGGTAGCCGCTACGGAGGCTGCGTTCGCGACGGTCTTGGCCCACGTGCTCTTCCAAGGTGGCAATCTTCGAGAGGCCGAGTCGGAGGCCCGTCGAGCACTGGCGATCACCAACGGATCTGCGAGAAGTCGTTGGCCGCTGATCCTCTCGGCGAAGATCTCGCTCGAGCAGGGCCAGAGAGCACAGGCCGTCCAGCTCATCGACGAGCTTTGCCGGCTCGAGGAGGGTTCCGAGTCGCTGGATGAGATTCTCGCCATGGAGTGTCGAGGCGAACTCCACTACGCCGACGGAGCCACCGAAACCGCACTGAGCGACTTTCAGGTGGCCGGTCAGCTGGCTGAGGAGTGGAATGTCAAGAACCCCGCGGTGACCGGCTGGAGAGCCGGCCGCGCCCGGACGCTTTACGCCATTGGCGACTTTCGGGCGTCGCACGAACTCGCGAGCGAGAACCTGAGTCTCGCCCGCGTCTTCGGTTCGCCGCTCCATGTCGGGGCGGCGCTGCGGGTCATGGCCGAGGTCGTGGAGCCGACCGAGCGTTTGGCCCTCCTCGACGAGGCAGTCAACCTTTTGGAGCCAACGGGCGCGATCCTGGAGCTCTCGCACGCCACCTTGGATCTCGGACGGACGTTGCGGGAGTCCGGGCGCCACGTGGCGGCACGGACGGCCCTTCGACAGGCGGCGGATCTCGCGGTGCGTTGTGGTTCGAGCCGTCTCATCGACCAGTCGTTGCGCGAGCTGAGGGCCAGTGGGGCTCGTCCGCGGCGGCTGGCCTTTTCCGGAACCGACGCCTTGACACCGTCGGAACGGCGGGTCGCCGAACTGGCCGCCTCCGGCATGAAGAACGCCCGCATTGCCGAGGAGCTGTTCGTCAGCACGAAGACGGTGGAAGGACACCTTTCGCGCACCTACCAGAAGCTCGGTATCCAATCTCGCGACGAACTCCGCAGTGTCGTGTCGTCGCTCCGGATCACCGATGATCCGGTCACACGGATGACCAGGGACTCCGCATAGACGGATCTCGGAGCGCACGAGTCACTTCGGGCCGTCGCGAGTCGGCCTCGGTTCTTCTTTGGGGGACCGTGCTCACGGCCGAAGCGATGACGACGATGTCTCGGGGATCGAGGTCGGCACCAGGGTTTTCTTTGAGTTCTGGAAGATGACGCCGAAGGTCCTGGTCAGGATGACCAGGTCGGCCCAGAACCCGCGCTCGCGCAGGTAGGAGAGGTCCACGAGCAGCTTCTGGTGGAGCTGGTGCAGGAGATAGTGCGCTTCGACGTCCCGGGTGCTTGGTCCATCGTTCAGGTGGTCGCCGGTGTAGATGAGTTGTCCCAACCCCGTCAGCCCGGGCCGAACGGACAGAACCCGAAGCTCGTTCCCGCTGTACCACCGGACGAAGTAGGGCACCTCGGGCCGAGGTCCAACCAGTGTCATCTCGCCACGGAGGATGTTGACGAGTTGGGGGAGCTCGTCGAGCTTCGAGGCCCGTAGCAGCCTGCCGACCCTCGTGACCCGGTTGTCGTTCTTCGTCGTGATGTACCCTCCGAGAGCCTCGGCATTGACGACCATGGAGCGAAACTTGAAGAGGGTGAACAACCTGCCAGATCTTCCCACCCTGACCTGGCGGTAGAGGATGGGGCCGGGAGTCGTGAGCCGCACCGCGAGGGCGATGAGCACGAACATCGGCATGGTGAGCAAGAGGGAGGTCAGGGCGAAGGCGATGTCGGTCATCCGGCGCAGAGGCGTGTCGCGGCCATGGTCGAGCTGAAGTTGAGCGGGACTTCCAGATCGAACGTCTGGCCCGGCTTCTCCTGCGGCGATCCGATGAGCGATGTACGAGAGGGTGATCGTCGTGGTCGCGTAGACCACGGCGGAGGTGATGGCGCCGCCGAGGGCGCCGTAGCGGGGGATGAGGAGCACGTCGAGGCCGACGGTCAGCGCGGCCCCGACACCCATGCCGAGGGAGTTCAGCCCGGGGCGCCCCGTGCCGAGCAGGTAGGCGGAGGCGACGGCGGCGGCCCCCTCGATCGACAGGCCCAGGGTGATGATCTCGGCTGGCCCCACCGCGCCGTCGAAGGCCTCCCCGTAGAGCAAGTGCGGCCCGAACAGCGCGATGATGGCGACGAATGGCGTCATGAGCACCGTCAAAAGCAGCGCTCGGGGGAACAAGGACCGGAGCTGCGCGTCGGCCTGCCCCCTCTTCAGACTGGCGAATCGGGGGTACAAGACGTAATTGAGGGCCGTGGGCGCCAGCCGCATGAGCTCGGCGAACTTCGAAGCGATGGAGTACACGCCCAGGACCGCGGGACCGGCCAGGGCCCCGAGCAGGATGAAGTCGAAGCGCAGGTTCGTCAGCCCGAGCAGGTTCCCCAGCTGGCCACGGCCGCCGAAGACGGCGATCTTTTTGACCAGTGGCGAAGACGGGACGCCGAAGCCGTGGAAGAAGTTCTTCTGGGCGAGGCGGATCCATCCGGTGAACGTCGCCAGCACGCCGGAGATGATGAGCGCGGCCACGACCCCGGCGATGCCTTGGTTGTGGGTCACGAGCACGACGATCGGGAAGCAGATGACGAACCAGAGCTCTTCGGCGACGATGATGAGATTTGCCCCGGGGATGTCGTGGGAGCCCTGACAACATCCCTTGGCCGTGACGGTGGACAACTGGGTGATCACACCCAAGGCCATGACCACGACGATCGAGAGTGGTACCTGCTTGAAGAAGAGGGCCTGGAAGGGGGCTGCGCAGGCGAGCCAAGCGAGTGCCCCGAGGGACGACCCGCCGAGGGTCATAAGGACCAGGGTTGGCCGGAGGTCGGGGTTCTTCGAGTGGTCGCCGGCTAGGAAGTAGGCCGATGCCGTCGGAAGGCCGAAGGAGAAGACCACGCCGAAGAGCCATGGAAGGACCCGGAAGAGCGCGTACTCGCCGACGACGGTCGGCCCACCGACCCGGGCCACCAAGAGACTGGCGAGCGTGACGGACCCGAGCGCGCCACCCTGGGCACCCAGGTTGGAGAGGGAGGCTCGCGAGATGAGTCCCGACGTTCCGCGCTGGGCCCACTCAAGCCGGTTGCCGAACGATCCCATCTCGACGTCCGAGTTTTGAGTCTTTTCCGACGACGGCAACGATCGCGAGAAGAGCCCACAGGAAGCGGAAGTGGAGGATCTCCTCGTAGAAGGAGTTGACACCGAGCGCAAGGAGTCCGGCCGCCAGCCCGAGCGGGAAGGGGACGACCGCGGCGAACCGGCTGGACACACGTCGACGGACCAGCGGTACGCACCAGAGACCGGCCGAGACCACGAGGAGCAACAGGCCGACAAACCCGATCGGTCCCTCTTCGACCAGCGCGGCCAACCAGTCGTCGTGTGCTTCGTTCGGGTAGACGGCGAGCTGGGCAGTGAGGGTTGGCTTCGTGGCTCCGGGTCCGATACCGAGTATCCCGTCGGTCTGGTTGTAGAGGTGGCCCATTTCCGTGATCAGCAGCGAGCGCTCGGAGGAGCTCTGGGCGCTTCGACCGATCGAGTTGACCAAAAGAGGCTGGTTGCTGTAGAGCGCCTTCTGACGGATCGTGTTGAGCGGCACGAGGGTGAAGAAGGTCCCGACCGTGAGGCCCAGCGAGATCACGGCGGCGATGACGCCGGCCCAGCCCCACTTCCTGAAGATCTTCACCAGCACCAGGAAGCTGAGCCCGATCAAGAGGGAGAGAAAGCCGCCATTGGACTCGGTGAGGGCGAGCGCCCAGAAGACCGAGATGTACCCGGCGATCCGCAGCCACCGGGTCGCAGGTCTTTGGATGGCATAGATGACGAACAGGGTGGTCAACCAGTAGGTGGAGGCGTAGTTCGGGTCGCCGAAGGTGAAGAGCACCCGGTTGCCGTCGGCAGCGTTGAGGCCTTCGAGCGGCGTGATGTGGCCGAGCCAGGCGAAGACGACGATCAGCGACCAGACGATCCCGGAGAGCGCCCAGGCGGTGAGGATGTGCTGGAGGGCTCGAGGAGAGTTCACGATGTTCACGATGGTGGTGCACCAGGCAAAGAGGAGGATGTCCACCAAGATTGCTTGGAAGGCCGTGCTCGGAAACTGTCCCGCGATGCCCGATGCGGCACCCGCGATGACTATCAACGCGAATGGGAAGAAGTAGGGCGCCTGCAGCCTTCTCGGCTCCTTTCGTATCCAGATGACGAAGCAGACGATGGACGCGATGAGCAGAAGGTCGACAGGGGAGCTGTTTGCCGGACCGGCCGGGTGCAGGATCGGTTGGAAGACGAAGGCGAGCGTCAGCGCGCTGAGGGCACGACGTTCGGCCTTCGGCGTCGGGCCGGTCGAGCCCGAGGGTCCGAGGAGGTCCGCCGAGAGCATCGGCGCGTCGTCAGGGCGGGTCCGGAGGCTCACTCCATCACCTTCATGTGGAGCCGTCGCAGCAGACGAAGGTGGGCCTTGGCGAATTCCTCCTGGTCAGCCTCTGCGGCAATTCTCGCGATCTCGGCGAGCACCACGTCTCTCAGGCACGATGCGGGGATGCCGAGGCGCCGGAGTCCGTCGGAGAGGAAGCCTCGGACCAGCTCCGGGTACCACCCGTCGCCATCGATGGCGTACTCGACCCCCGCCCCCCACTCTCCGGCCCGAAGGCCGTGATGACCGTTCACGTGTCGGCCTGGACGGGTGTGGCGATCGAGATAGAGGGAGTACCCGATCACGAACCGGGCGAGGTCTCGGATCAAAAGGCCGTCGGACTGGGAGAACTCCCAGTCGATGACCCCGCAGACCTTGCCGTCTGCGACCAAGAGGTTCCCGACCCAGTAGTCGCCGTGCACGAGACCCCGGGGGGCGTCGTGACCTTGGAGACGACCATGCAGTGCTCCGAGGATGTCCAGGTCCCGTGCCGTGGACACGTCCTCGCGAAATCGACGCGAGAGGAGGGGAGCCACGCCGTCGAGCAGCATCGAAAGGTCGCCGTGTCCCCGGGCGGTCCGCTCGTGGAGCTCGTTCAGCCAGTTTCCGGCGGCATCGAAGTCCGCTTGGACCATCGCCGGTCGGGCGGTGTGCCGCCAACGGTGGTAGTTCGCCAGCATCACGCGACCCGGGAGTGCCGTGGTGACCAGGACAAGACGACCGCGATGCTCTGCAAGGGTGGTCACCCGGGGGACGGTCTCCTCGAGGGGTCCGAGCCGGAGCCGATCGAGCGATGCCAACGCGCTCGCCTCCTGTTGCACGCTTGCGGCGGCGGCGTCCGTCGTCGGGACCTTGGCAACCAGTTCGGGGGAGCTCTCTCCCGGCGGGAAGATGAGAACGGTGACCTTGGCGTTGGGGTCCTTCGAAAACGCGAGGCAGGCGACCCTCCCGCCGACATCGTCAACGAGGTCGTGCAACGGACGCCGTCCGGTCACCATGGAGATCGTCATTCTTCTTGCACCGAGACAATCCCGGCCGTTCGGAACCGGGTGGCCAGTACCCAGGCGCTCCTCCGCCGCAGGAGACGTCGTCCGATCGTGAGGAGGAAGGCGGAAAACCTGCCGATTCCCGGAGGCGTGGAGAGCACCGAATCCGTGAGGTAGCGAAGGATGGCCGAATCCTGGTTCGTCACGAGCAGCGGCTGCTCGTAGGAAGGAAACGCGATGTAGGTACGACAGCCAGCCGTTCCCCCCCCAGCGCGACGGCGCAAGGTCCGCCGCGAACCGATGACGGCCGTGTGCGTTCCTCGGGGAAGGTCGACGGATGGGGCGTTCTGCTTCTTGCCACGGTCGACCCAGACGGTGTCAGCGGGAAGCAGAATTGCCCAGGTCTCCGACAAGCTGGCGGGCTGTGTCATGTGAGGACGGCGAATGGTCGCATCCTGGCGACAGGCTTCACCAGCCCGTGGCCAGTCAAGATGGCCAACGCTTCGTTTACCCCGTTGTCGTCGAGGTGAGGGACGGTCTTGGGCGCCGCTCCGTCATAGCCGAATCGTGCGGTACTCCGCCCGAGGGGGTCCGCCTCCGATCGGCCGGATCGCTCGAACTCCGAGATGATGCTCCCGGATCCGTGGCATGCCGTGTACAGACTCCGACGGGCGTCGTTGCCGGGGACACAGAGGTAAGAGGAGGTCCGGTTGGTGCCGGGGAGAAGGAGGGGCTGTCCCGTCTCGGCGAAGGCCGGATGATCCGCCATCATCTCCGCCGGGTAGGCGCGGCAGGCGTTGTGGCGATGCACGAAGGCCGCGTCACCGTCGATCTCTTCTTCGTAGATGGAGTTGTGCGGCGAATCGACGACGAGATGCGTGGCGGAGCCGAGCGAGGTCCGGGCGATGTCTCGCAGGGCCGCATACGTCGCCATGCGGTAGGCGAAGCCGTAGTTCATGGCCAAGCGGGTCGCCAGAAGAGCACGTCGACCGTCCTCGTCTGTCGTCGGGATCGAGGGGCACCCCTCGACAAAGAAGGTGGCAAGACGGCGTTTGACGTCGCCGAGTGACCTCGCAGAGAGAAGGTGACTGATTGGGCGCTGCACCGACATCTCAGTGCGAAGCATCTTCGACGCGCTCTTCCGGCGTGCATAGAGGGCCCCCAGTTGGCCGGTGAGCACCCCTCCTCCGTTGTGGAACTGGATGGTGATCTGCCCCTCGTGGATGCCGAGCCGGTCGGCGGCATCGCGGTCGAGGATCTCTTCGACCTCCTGCATTTCGAGGAAGTGCGTGCTGGGTCCGATGCTTCCGAACCGGAGCCGGCTCATTTGCACAACCAACCAGGGGAGGTCCTTCATCGCCTGCGAAGGACCTCCCAGGTCGTCGATGGGCATCCGACCACGCTCCTCGATGTGGTCGAGTTCGTCGTTGCTCAGGTCGTAGCGCTCGGCGGCAAAATCGGCACCCTCTACGGCGGCGCGTAGGACCTCGGAGCCCTTCAGATCACGTTTCCAGTTCGGAGGGCTCGGGAACCGCTCAACGACCTGTCGGTAGAAGTCCGAAACCGCCTTCTCCGATGGACGTCCAGCGTCCAATGTGACCAACGCCATACCGCAGTTGAGAGCGGCATCCGTCAGCGTGGGACGAATGGCGTTTTTGGTGGCGACGGCAATGCTGGACGGCATCTCGGACTTTGTCTTGTGACAGAAATCCGGCAGGACTACCGGCGACGCTACGAGGTCGATCTCATCGGTTCCAAGGCCGAGCTGTTGGATGAGCCGACTGTCTGCTGGGGCGTCTTCGCTGTCGAAGATGGTGAATTCCTTCCCTGCGTGCAGACGGGAGGTCTGTCGACCCAAGACTTCAATATCCATGTCACCGACTTCCATGGGGTTCTCCTATCGGCATACGGTGCGACGAGCGGCGACTGAGGTCTTCGAGCGTCTGGCAGACACGGTCGACGTCGTCATCGGACATATCCGGGTACAGGGGGAGTGAGAGCAGCCTCGGGAACACCAGGTCGGCAACGGGAAGCGTGGAGCACATCTCGGTTCCCAGGGTGCGACGGAAGTAGGAGAGTTGGTGCACCGGAATGAAATGCACGGACGTGCCGATCCCGTGTTCGGCGAGCGATGCAGCCGTTTCGTCTCGCGACCGACCGAACTCCTCATGGATCTGAACGATGTAGAGGTGCCAGGCGTGAACCGCCCGCAGCGGTCGCGGCGGAAGTTGGATCCCGCGGATTCGGACCAAATGGGCGTCATAGCGAGCAGCAAGCTCGGCTCTTCGTCGCTGCCAGCCGCCCAACTCGCGGAGTTGTGCTCGACCGATCGCCGCCTGGAGGTCGGTGAAGTTGGCTTTGAGCCCGACGTCTTCGACCGAGTACTCCCAGCTTCCCGACAACTCGTATCGACGCCAGGCGTCCCTCGTCATGCCGTGCAGCCGCATGGCTCGGAGGCGATCGGCGAGTTGCCGGTCGGTCGTCGCGATGGCCCCGCCTTCGCCGATCGGCAGGTTCTTGGTCGCGTAGAAGCTAAAACAGGCGGCCGGAGACTCGCTGCCGATGGCGGCACCAGCGATGGCGGCACCCAAGCCGTGCGCGGCGTCTTCGACGACTCGCGAGTGGCTTATGCCTGCCGCATTGGCGAGATCCCTCGCGTCCAGGGGATAGCCGGCCATGTGCTGGACGACCATCGCCTCGGCCCCCTTACGAGCCGCCGCCGCCACGCCGGCTTCGGAGACGCCAAGTGACTGCTCGTCCACATCGACCAGGATCGGACGGAGTCCTGCATGGAGGATGGCTTGGACTGCCCCGCTGAAGGTCAGGGTCGGGGTGAGGACCGCGGACCCGTTCGGCAGTTTGAGGCCCATGAGTGCCATTTGAAGCGCCGCGGTGCAAGAACTTACTGCGACCACATGGCGTGCCCCGAGCCACGACGCGAACTCTTCTTCGAAGGCAATCGACTCCTGTCCCATGGTGACCCATCCGCTTTGCAGCACCCGGACCGCGGCCGCCTGAGCATCCGGCGTGATCACGGTTCGGCAGAACGGAATGTCGCGGGGGTCGGCGTTTTCGACACGCGAGGCGAGGTCGATGTTCATGGTGTCATCAACTCGCCTGTTCGAGCACTTCGACCTTCGGTGGTGGAGTCGCCTCGAAAAGCTCTTGGTAAGCGGAGTCGAGTGCCTCAGCGAGAGCGCTGGGTGACATCTCTTGGTCAAGCGACCTTCTACCCTGCGCGCCGATCTTTGAGGCAAACATCGGGTTGTCGATCAAGTAGGAGATGGCGTTCCCAAGGAGGTCGGGTCGCGCCGGTGGGGCGAGCAAGCCGGTCTTGCCGGGAATGACAATGTTGGGCACGGAGTTGACAGCTGTCGCCACCACGGGCAGCGCGGCCGCCATCGCCTCGACGATGGCGCACGGAAGTCCCTCGTACAGGCTGGCCATCGCAAAGACGTCAAAGCCGGGCAGGAGCCGGCCAACGTCCGAGCGATCGCCAAGGAAGGCGAACCGTTCGGAGAGGCCACGCTTGGCCACCAGTCGTTCAACCTTGTGTCGATACGGGCCATCGCCGATCCAGACTCCGAAGACGTCCTGACGGTCCAGGCCGGCGATAGCTTCGACAAAGTCTTCTGGGGCCTTCTGATAGTCGAGGCGTCCGACCGTCCCCACCGCCTGCATGCCGAGCGGGACGCCCAGGAGTCTGCGGGCTTCGGCACGATCGGCAATTCCGGGTGGCGAGCCAATCGGGACCGCGACGCCAATGGTGCGGATCTTTTCGGGAGGCGAAATGTTCCGTCGTATGGCCTCAGCCGCGATCGCCGGGCCCACGGCGAGGAAGGCATCCGTGAATTGCCCAAGGTAGCGCTCGATCGCCACATACGTCGTCCTGCGAAGCGGCGATTGAAACTCGTGAAATGGAAACCCATGGAAGGTGTGGACAATCCGTTGGACACGCGCTCTGCGAGCCGCAAGCCTCCCGAGCGTCCCGGCTTTGGCACTGTGCGTGTGCACGATGTCGTACTGTCCGGAACCCAGGATCGACGTGAGTTCGTGCAGGGCTTTCAGATCCGACGTGGGCGCGATCTCACTCCGGAGTGCCTCGACGGTGACGACGTCGAGTCCAGCCGAACGCGCCTGATCGATGAGTCGGTCGCCGCTTCCGATGACGAAATCGACCTCGTAGCGGGAGGAGTCGAGTGCCAGAGCCCCTCGTAGCGCCACACCACCGGCACCGGCCATGAACCTCGTAATGACTTGGGCGACCCTGATGCGCTTTGTCATCGAACCTCCGCCAACGTCTTCGTCACGATGTCTTCGAGGTCGACATCCGGTCCGGTTCCGAGAACGAGATCTACACAGGGGATTCGTGAACTGATTGCCTGAGACACCCGCTCGATTGCCGGGTGGATCTCACCCAACCCCATGCCGAGGGAGATGGTTGCGCAGAAGCTCCAGTAGCGCCGGAGTTCTCCAGCCATGTAGGTCCCCGCGGTCAAGAACCGTGCAGCATCGCGAGGATCACAAGGTTTGGCCCCTGTTGCTGTCGATCCGTCCCGCCGAAGCACGAGGAGGAGGTCTGGACTGAGATAGTCGACTCGGTTCGACCACTCGGCTTCTTTGCGGCCGTAGGGCATTCGGCGCCCACCTGCCGAGCCGTTCAGCGTCGAAGGGATGCGCCTGGGCTCCAAGACACCCCAGGCGGTGAAACCGTCGCTGACACAGAGGTTGTCGCTCGTCGAACGGCCCCCCCTCGCAAGCTGGGTCTGGATGAGCGTGGACTTCCCAATGCCACCGGGGCCGGCGATCAGGACGGTTGGGCCAGCTTGACCCACGGTGCAGACAGAAGCGTGCAGAGGCGCACGGCCTCGCTGCTGGCTCCACCAGAGGGCAGGGAAGTGGAGCAGCACCGAGCGAATGAGGAGATGGGCCCTCGAACGGAGCAGGGCCGCGGCACCTCGCACTTTGAGGTTTGGCCGCCACCGGGCAATGACTTCCAGATGCTGCCCAACTGGTTTCATCAAGAGGTCGAGCCCCGAGGAACACGCGTTGGCAATCATCACTTGTTCCTGGTGGCGCCAGGAGTCCCTGGTCAAGACCTCCCACCCACTCGTATCGAAGGGTTGGGGACTCGATTCCACTTCGATCTGGACGGTGACGTCGCTCTCGGCTTCACTGGAAAGTTGGCCGCCGGCTCCCTCCTCGAGAACCTGGCCGATCCACGCGTGGTGACTCGAAATCTCCAAGTATTCGCCAGCTGAGACGATTCTCATCGTCGCTCAAAACTCGTCACCGTAGGGAACGGTCAAGGCCTCGGTGAGCGCCATGTTGTCGACTGATGCCGGGCTATACGCCGGGAGCAGTTCGGAAAGCGTGGTTCGGACCAGGGAATCCTCTCCGTTGGAGGCTGCGGCATAGAGCTGGTCCAAGCCGTCATGAAATTCTGTCGGAAGGGCCGCCGGCCGGGTGGCCCAGATCCCGGGATCGATCGTCCGGAACCTTTCCTCCTGCTCGCTGAAAAGCGCTTCGTGAAGCTTCTCTCCGGGCCGCAGTCCCGTGTACCGGATAGGTACATCTGACATATGAAGCTGTGCGGCATAACGGCGAACCAGTTCGACGATCCGGACCGGTTCTCCCATGTCGAGAACAAAGGTCTCACCATATTCAGCCATGGACGCCGCCGACAGGACCAGGCGGACCGCTTCTTCGACGGTCATGAAGAATCGGGTGACGTCGGGATCGGTGACTGTCACGGGAATCCCGCGCTCCAACTGTTCGGCCACAACGCTCAAGAGCGATCCCCGGCTGCCGAGGACGTTTCCGAAACGGACGGAGCACACGCGGGTCGCCCCACTGGCGTTTGCCTGAACGATCATCTCTGCCAACCGCTTAGTCGCTCCGAGAATCGACTTCGGATCGGCCGCCTTGTCGGTCGAGATGAGGACAAAACGCTCTACCTGGGTTTCGAGCGCCGAGGTCATCAAAATGTCAGTCCCTAAGACGTTCGACTTCACCCCTTCGCACGGGTGCCGTTCAAGGAGAGGTAAATGCTTGTGGGCGGCAGCATGGAAGACGATCTGCGGACGAACGGCCCGGAAGACCTGCCCGATTCGATCGCGGTCGCGGATGTCGGCGACGATGACTTCGGTCGTATTGAGCAGGGCCTCGCCCTCGAGAGCCAGCTGCAGCGTGTGGAGGTTGGATTCGTCGTGATCGAGCATGTGAAGCGACGACGGGTGACAGCTTCGAATTTGGCGGCACAGCTCTTGTCCGATCGACCCGCCAGCTCCTGTGACCAGGACCCGAGCGTCCCTTAGGACCTCCCGGACGCGGGGCTGCAGCTCGCTTCGCTCTTGGCGTCCGAGCAGCGCGTTGAGCTGAACGACCCGCATGTCGGCGGCTCGAGCGTCACGCTGCAATGCGGCCAGGAAGGAGGGGAGAAATCGGACATGTGCCCCGCTACTGGCTGCCTCGCGGATGAGAGAGCTCATGGTCGGCAACGGCAACGAGGGGATCGCCACCACGACGACGGAGATGTTCTGTTCCCTGATGACTTGCCTCAGGTCCAAGAGCCCTCCGAGCACCGGCAATCCGGAGACTGACCGAATTTTCTGATCGTCATCCAGACACCCAATTGGCCACAGGCCGTAGTCCGGAGAGTCGCGCAGGTCCCTTGCGAGGGTCCGTGCCGCACCGCCTCCTCCGACGATCAATGTTGGAAGTCCGACCTGAACCTTGCGACCCCTTCCCCAGGGCGAAGAGAACCTTCGTCGATCGATCGGCCTGGTGGCAACCCGGAGCGCACTCATGGCTTCGACGATCCAATCGGTTGCCGCTGGTGTTGATGTGGTCGTGGCAAATCAGCCTGTGTGGCCTTTTCCTTGGTGGTTGGGAAGAGTGGTCGTTCAGACTTCCGACGGACTCCGACGATTCCGAGCAGGGGCCAACCGGTCGCCATGGCAAGCTCACTCACCTTTTCGAGGGCGCTCTTTGGGGCGAATTCGGGAAGGACGAGCACCAGTGCCGGATCTGGGAGCGCGAGGTGGGGAACGACGTTGGAGAACGCGGTCACTCGCAACTCCTGGTTCTCGGTCGGAGGCTTCGTGGTCCGACCAGTCGATCGACGCGGGGTCTGCTTGCCGTTGGACTGTGAGCTGAACGGGGCGGCAATGGCGAATCCAGGTGGTAGCGATGCTTCGGCCGACCTGGCCATGGAGCGAGTACCCCGGAGGCGATCGTCGAGATTGCCGGCCAACGCGGTGAGCTCGGGCCGGCCGATCGGTCCGGTGAGCACCAGGGTGTTGACCGATCGTCGATCGGAGGCCAGCTGGAGGCGTGCCAAGAAACCCTCGTCCAGTTCAGAACTGGGACCGGACAACTCGACAGTCCCCAGGTGGAGGACGTTGAGCTCCCTGGCCCCGGCAGCTGGATCGGGAAGCGTCGGGTGGATGGCCTCCCGGATGGCCACGATGAGCAGGCCGACGATGAGACCGAGAATGGCGGCCAAGGCGGCGTCAACGAGGGCGTGCCTGGAACTGCCCGTCGCTACCTGGGGGACGCTGATAACGGCAGCGCCCTGGAAGCCGCTGGCTTGGGCTTGCTGCTGTGCGGTGAGGTTGTTCGCGAGCTGGGTCTCCACGGCATTCAGCTCGGTGATGTCGGCCTGAGCAGAAGCATTGGTCGATGACAGGCTGGCATTCGAGAGTGCGTTCAAGAGGTTGTTCCGGCGGGTTTCCAGCTGGCTCTGCTGCTTCGTCAACTCCGAGAGCTGCAGGGCCGTCTGTGATCCCAGTTGGTTGAGCTGAACGGTGACTTCGTTCGCCAGGGCCCGGCAAAGCTTGATCGCGACGCTTCGGTCCTTGTCGGTGACCGTGAGCTCGACCACCGCCGAGCTGTTCAACGAACTGGCCGTGATCTGGTGCTCGGCAACCTGGACCGCGTTGCGGTCGACGCCAGCGCTCTTGATGGCGCTCGCGACCACCTGGGGGCTGGTTGCGACGGCGGTCACGCGGCTGAGGATGCCGAGAACCTGGGTTGAGGCATCGGGCGCGCTCGTTTGGGCCTGAATGTCGGCTTTGGCCGCGAAGGTGGGGGTTTGACTTTCCCGATAGCCTCCGACGAGGACACACGGGATCAGC
Organism: Actinomycetes bacterium; assembly: GCA_021791895.1. Classification (GTDB taxonomy): domain Bacteria; phylum Actinomycetota; class Acidimicrobiia; order Acidimicrobiales; family RAAP-2; genus Palsa-461. The sequence goes on from JAJYVS010000023.1 coordinate 26,539, forward strand.
ACCAGGGCAGCGAGCAGCCATCGGTATCGCCAGAAGATCCGTCGCAAGGCTTCTCCAGATTCCATCCCGCTCCTTCCCCGCAGTGTTCTGCACCGTAAACAGTTCTGTAACGGAATAGAACCCTGCTTAATTGCGGTCCCTACCCTGTGAAGGAGAGCGGGTGCTCTATGGATTGATGCTCACCTTCCGTTGCCGACCCGTGAGGTCATTTGCGCTTGGAACGGGAGTCCCTTGCCTTTCCCTCGACGAACCCTTGTGAATCTTGCGAGCTGTGCACATGAATCCCTTGGGCATTGAGGGGATGCTCGCCGAACAAGCTGCGGGTTGAGGGCATGAGGGTGTGCTTCGGCGGGCTCACCCTGTCCTTTACCTGAGACTGACGGCCCTCGCGTTCCGGTTCTCACTTGCCAGTGTCGGGGATGGGTCGAAACGCCGGACCGCCAACGCTCTGGCAGAGAAATGGTGTGACGGTGCCGCGCATGTCGTTCTGGGAAGCGGATTCATCGAAGGGAGCGACGCGGGCTGGAGCCGATCGATCGAGGACGACAGGTTCTCCGCTGGCGGAGCACAGCGGCCTTGGCCGCGCTCAGTTTGGACGAGCCGATGCCAGACTTCGGGTTATGACCTCCATTGCCCGAAACCGGCAAACGACGGGGTGCCAAGTACTCGCCGTGGTGCTCGTTCTGACGGTTGTTGGGTTGAGCCCCGTGCTCCTGACGCCTCCTTCGACGGCCACAGTGCGGACGCTCCATTACACGAGCAATGATGTGTTCGTTGGAGGGGCGTACGTGCCCCACTCCTTGGGATTCGACCTGGCGGACGTTGGCTCACCCAGCGAACTCTCCGAGCTACCGGTTGGTGTGAGCGCCCTCGTTTATCTGGGTCTTTGCAACGGTGCAGACGCAAATTTCGTTTCGACGGTCAGTCCATATCTGGGAGACAGCCGCGTCTTTGGGTTCTACCTCATGGACGAGCCGGATCCGACTGGTAAGTATCGACCGGTTTGTCCCGCATCGAACCTCAAAGCTGAGTCCGACTGGATACACGGGAACGACCCCGGAGCGAAGACCTTCATCGTCATGATGAATCTGTCATCTTCGTCACAACCCAGCTATCAGAACTCGTACAACCCCAGCAATTCCGACATCGATCTCTATGGGCTCGATCCATATCCATGCCGAACAGAACTCGGCGGATGCGACTACAGCTTCATCACCAAGGCCGTGGCCGCCGCGGGGGCGGCAGGCATTCCCGAGGCTGACATCGTTCCCGTCTTTCAGGCCTTCGGAGGAGGATCCTCCATCGATGACGGTGGAGGACATTATGCGGTACCAAGCCCGACGCAGGAGCAAACCATCTTGAGCACCTGGGCTTCGGTGGTCCCAGATCCGATCTTCGATTACGCGTACAGCTGGGGATCTCAAGACGGGGACACATCCCTGCAGTCCCTGACCGATCTGCAGAGCGTGCTTCAGACCCACAATGGCGGAGGGGCAGCCACACCACCGCCGATCCAGCTCTACGGCTCCGATGCGATCGCGACATCGATTGCCGTGTCCCAGGCTGAGTTCCCCAGTCCCGGGTCAGCCCAGGCTGTCGTGCTCGCCCGATCGGACTTCTACTCCGATGCCCTTGCGGGAGGTCCGCTCGCGGCGCACCTGGATGCTCCGCTGCTCATCACCCCAGGCGCGCCAGAAAGCACGGCCCTCGATCCGAGGGTATTGGCAGAGATCGAACGTGTTCTTCCGCCGGGCGACACCGTTTACATCTTGGGTGGTCCGTTGGCGTTGAGCACGAACATCGACGCGACGCTGACGGGGCTCGGTTACCAGGTCACCCGAGAGGCGGGAGCAGACGAGTACGCCACCGCTGTGGATATCGCAGAGGAGCTGGGCAACCCCTCCGTCGTTTTCGAGGCCACGGGTCTGGACTTTGCCGATGCCCTCTCGGCGGTACCGGCAGCCATCGAGCACTCTGGGGCCATTCTGCTCACGGAAGGGTCGACGCAGACTGCACAAACGGCCTCCTATCTCTCTGCACACCTCGGTGACACCAGGTTCGCGATCGGGGGCCCGTTGGCGGCCCTTGGGGCTGACCCTGGGGCGATCGGGGTGTATGGGCAGGACGAATACGGGACCTCAGCCGCAGTTGCTGCTCGATTCTTTCCTGGTGCCACGCTCTATGGAGTTGCGACCGGGCTCAGCTTTCCCGATGCCCTCGCCGGAGGGGTGTACATGGCGACAGGTGGGCGAGATGGTCCCCTCCTCTTGGTGAACCCCGCCGCGACTCCTCCGATCTCGGGGTCGGTTTCGGCCTTCCTGGCAACCTTGGCCCCAGGGACTTCTGGATATGTCTTTGGTGGGCCGCTCGCAGTTCCGTCGTCGGTGATTGGTGATGTAGAGGGGGATGTCGGGTAGCGCTCGAGCGATGTTCTTCGTTGTCCGGATAGATGGCTACTTTTTGGTCGAGGACAAGTTCACGTTGCCCGACGCGGTAATGGTCAACCAGTCTGCGACCGGTCTCACGCCGGATCCCGTGTTGCACTGACCACGTCCGGTGAGTGGAATGATCAGGACCGAACTCGTGTCGACGACTAGCGACCCTGAGATGCCGGCATAGGCCCTCGTCCCGCGGACGATGGGTGCCGGCTCGTCTGAACTCGAAAGGACAGAGCACGTCTGCGATCGCCGAACGGACTTCGCCGTCCGGACGACGGGGTTCAACGCCGTTCCGCCAAGGAGGATCGAACCGTCCTTGAGGACCAACTCCGTGTACCGCCCCTTGTTGTCGTGGTGGGCGGCCGAGTTGACTCGAAATGCCTTGCCATAATCCACGATGGCCCCGGTCACCAAGATGGTACTGGGTCCTCGACCTGACGCGGTCAGAGTCGCCCAGATGGAGACACTGTTCCCGCTCGGTGTCGCTCCAACTGGATTTGGATGGGTAATCAACAGGAGTCCGAAGACCGAAGTTAGCGCGATGACCGATTTCGACAGTCTGTTCACAATCCCTCCGATCCGGACGGCTGGGCGACGACTGAAGGTAGCGACAGGGGAAAGGCTTCTGGTCAGCCGGCCTTGAACACCGCCACCCCGGCATACCAGTCGGTGGCCGAGCTGAAGCTGGCGGTGGCGGTCTGGGGGCCCGCAGCACTCGCGAGGACGTACTCGAGGTCCGAGGAGCCGGCGCTGGTCTGGGTG
>JAJYVS010000023.1:29838-42009 GCA_021791895.1 Actinomycetes bacterium
GGCCTTGAACACCGCCACCCCGGCATACCAGTCGGTGGCCGAGCTGAAGCTGGCGGTGGCGGTCTGGGGGCCCGCAGCACTCGCGAGGACGTACTCGAGGTCCGAGGAGCCGGCGCTGGTCTGGGTGCCCATGGTGAAGGGGAGGCCGGCCGAGCTCCCCGGGGTCACGGTTCCCGGTTGGCCGCCGGTGATGATGCCGCCGACGACGAGCTCGCCGCTTCCGACCGAAGCGGTCGCCCCGGAGCTCACCGAGTTGCTGTTCCCGTTGGCCGCGGCGGTCTGGTCGAGTGCTCCGCTCGTGGCGATGCCGGAGAACTCAGAGACCGCACCTTGCAGATAGGTGGCGCTCGAGGCCGAGATGGTGATGGTGAGGCTCGACGCCGCCTTCGCATTCTGCACGTAATAGAAGGTCAGGTCGCCCCCGCCTCCAAAGGTGGTCGAGGCGCTGGCCCTGGTCCACGCCCCGTTGACGTTGTCCGAGACCTGGACCTGGCCGCTCGAGTTGTACTGGCCGAACCAGCCCACGAGGAGGTCGCCGGCGGTCACCTTGCCGAGCTGGAGGGTGACGCTCGTGACTGAGGACCCCGTGCTGATCGCGGCCCCTTGGACGTAGGCGATTCCTCCCTGAGGGGCGAGGGTCGTGATGACCAATGGTTGCGAGGCCGCGGAGTAGTTGGTTGTCCCGTCGAAGGCTTCTACTGTGTACGAGTAGGTGGTCGAGGGGGTTACCGTCGAGTCGGTGTAGATGGTGGCGCCAGCGCCGCCGGTCGTCCCGATCACGGACCCGTTGCGAAGGACGGCATAGCCCGTCGCCCCGTTCGTCGAGGGACTCCAGCTGAGCGAGACGGAGTTCGCAGAAACGGCTGTGGCGGTCAGCCCAGTCGGAATGGAGGGCGGCTGGGTCTGTGAGCTGCTCTGGATCAGTTCATAGGCCCCGATGTCACAACCAGAGCCTTGGGGGCGAGAGACGCCTCGCTGATCGAGGGTTCCCGTGCAGCCAACGGTGGTCGCCGGAATGGCATCCACTGCCGGACTGTTGGCCGGCAGTGCCATCGTCTGCGTCGGACCACCGTTTGATGCCAGCGAGTCCAGGAGGGGCTCGACGTTGGAGAAGGAGCTCTTCGCAGAGGAGAACCCACAGGAGGTTCCACTATCGAGGTTGTACTCGTTGTCTGTGATCGGAGCGACCTGGTCGCAGTTGGATCCTCCTAAACCGTCCGCCACGATGGACATGCTGAACGTCATCGTCGAGCTGGTGTAGTTGAGAACGTCCGAACCGTATGGGGAGCTGTTTCCGGCCAGCGTCGACTGGATGATGGTGATCGATCCGCCGTAATTGACGATGGCGCCCCCGCCGTTGCTCCCGGCGGTGTTTCCGGTGAACGTGCTGTCGGTAATGCTCAATGGGCTGTGGTCGTTGTCGATCGCGCCCCCACCGGGCCCACTGTTCGCGCTGAACGTGTCCCCGGCCAAGACGAGATTGCCGCCACCGGCATTCTGAAGCGCTCCACCCCCGTAGATCAATGCCGTGTTGTTGGTGAAGGTACTCGTGGAGACGTTGGCCAGGTTTTGGTTAAAGATCGCCCCACCCTCAGTCCCCGAATTTCCGGAGAACGAGCTGGTCGCCACAGTCAGGGTCCCACTCGAATCGATGGCGCCACCAGTGGTGCCGGCGGTCGCCGGCGCGGAGTTCCCCGTGAACGTGCTGGCGTTGACAGAGAGCGTGGCATTGCTGTGGACGTAAATGGCACCTCCGCCTTCAACGCCGTTGTTGACCAAACCGTTATTGAGCGTCAAATCATTTATCGTTAAGTTCGCCCCAGGGTCGACGTCAAAGAATCGAAATAGCGGAACACCGCTCGCTGTAGACCTGGCGATAGTTGCTCCATTTCCCTCGATGACCACGGTGTTCGTGATCACCGGGACCCCGTTCCCCCCGTCGGTGCTGTTGTCCGGTGCACTCAGCGTGTAGGTACAGCCGCCCGATAGGGTCACCGTTGCGGCGCCCGCCGTCGAGTTGGCGGTCGAGATCGCCGAGATGAGGCTTGAAGCCGAGCAGGGAACTGTCGTTGCCTGGGCATTTCTGACGAGTGCCAAACACGAAAGCACACCGATGACTAGCGAGCCGGTGACGAGGAGGCGACCGCGGCGGCCCCTCTTCGCGTGCTTGGGAAGTTTGAGGTAGAGCAGCGACCCGAACGTAAGCCGGGATGATATCGGTCTAGATGGCCTTATGACGAGTGAGATTGGGGCCAGTATGGCGAGGAGTCCACGTCGTGACCTGGCAGTACTGGACACCCGTAACTATTGGAAGGGATTCGGGAGTAATAGACAGGTTCGAAAGAGAAAATATAAGGGGAGCTCGAGAAAAATAGAGGGTTCCCCTCGTGCGGATCTCGCCGAGGGGGACTCCGGAATCGGATCTGATCGATCAGCTCGACCGGATCCGTTTGTAGGGCCGACGGGGTCCGGCTCTTCGAATGGCGACCACGGGCGGCCGAATGGCGCTACCCGTTGACGCCCTCAGCCCGCGGATGCTCTGGACCAGCGATCGAGCAGAGCGTTCGCCGCAACGACCACGGCGTCGCGTCGGCCACCTCCGCGGTGTGGGCGAGCCACAACGACCGCCACATGTGTCGCTTCGGCGATCGTCGGGTGCCGAGCCGGGACAGCGGCGACGTGGTGGCCGAAGACATGGTTGATCGGTGTGCGGAGGGTCACCACGGTGTGTCCCTCTTCTTCGAGCGCACCCCAGGCTGCAGCGAGGGGTCGTCGACCATCAGACAGCGTCACGTCGAGGGCGAGGACGGCAGCCAGACCCCCGGGCCGGAGCAACGCAGCGGCGGAGCGCAGGAAACGCAGCGGCAACTCGGTGCCTGTCGGCCCACCGTCGGCGTACAGTCGACGACGTTTTGGGTCGGGTGGCGACGGAACCCAGGGGGTGTTAGCGGTGACAAGATCGAAGGTTCCTGGTCGAAGTCCACCGGCCACGTCAGCTAGGGCGACGGCTCGCACGTGCCCAGGCGGGGGCGGGTTGAGTGCCAACGTGAGCCTGGTGGCGAGCAGGGCTCGGCGCGACAGGTCGGTGGAGATCGTTACCCGGAACCGTCGGCTTAAGACGGCGGCCAGCAGCCCGGTGCCCGAGCCGAGATCGGCCGCTCGGTTTCCCCGCACCCCGAGCCGCAACGCCAGGTGGAGCAGGAGCAGCGTGTCGGGGCCGCAGTAGGCGAGGTCGTCGCTCCGTTCCGGGTCGAGCGCGACACACAGGTCCTGGCCGACAGCGCAGAGGCTCATCGTCAGCCGCATGTCACCTCCGTCGGCGACGAGGAGGCCGCACCCGACGAGCGCCTCCAACGCCCAACCCCCGACGGCGTCCCGGATCTCACGGGCCGGGGTCGGGTGACCGGAGGCCAGGGTGGCCATCGGTCCTCTTCGATCTCCGGACCCCAGCACCTGGTGGCGGAGGGCCGCCCCGAGCACGCCGAGTGCGGCCCCGAGGCTCGGGTTGGGTCGGCGGGCGGGCGCGGTCGCCCTGGCCAGAAGCATGGGCGTGATCTCCGACCCCCCGACCCCCTCTTCCCAGGACATTGCGAAGCGGCTTGTCCAACCGTTCGCCTGCGCCATGGCCCGTCGGTAGTGCGTCGTCAGTCGAACTTGCGGTTTATGGTCAGGTAGTCGTCCAGCTTGGCGAAGTTCAAGCTGAGGGCCTCCGATGAGGTCGTCCCCGACGAGCCTTCTACCCCTGTCATTTTGATCGTGAGGTAAGCGTCGAACGCGAAGCCGGCGACTTCGGGGTAGTCCTCGGCTGCGCCGCGGAGCAGGCCGGTCTCCTCGTCGGTGAGGTCGAGAGTTCCGGCGGCCGCGATGTCGCCCGCTGCCACCCGCTTTCGAACGTCGTCGTCGTCGATCGCCCGAAGGCCCTCGATCAAGGCTTCCTTGGTCATATCGCTCCTCCTGCTCGCCGTTCCTCGGCCCCGCCTATCGGGGTGATCCCGCCGGAGGTCCCCAGGCTGTGGTCGTGTCGTTCGATTGGATAGACGACCAGTGTCGATGCCGGTTACACACCTCGGCGGATTGAGGGTGATTGGAGGACGTATCTGTAACCGCTGCCCGGGCGGTTCGTCGTAGCTCCGATGGACGACACTGCCGACGAGGTCGCGGACCCAGCCCCCGGGATCGGCGCGGCGCGAAGCCTTCTGGTTAAGCTCCGCCAGTTCAGCGAGTCGCTCGACGACGGGGAGCGGGTCCTGCTGGGTCAGCTACTCGCCCCGGGCATCGCCCGGGCCTATCCGTCCGAGGACGACGTGGTCGGCTTCGTCGCCGTCGAGTGGGCGCCAACGTCGGTGGCGGAGTCCCTGGTGGAGGCGATCGAAGAGACCGGGCTGCGCATCGTTTGGGAGCGGCCTTGAGGGTCGGGTGGGATCAGACCGCTGTGGGGGGGCCGCCAGCGTCGTAGAGTTCGACCTCGCGCCGGCCGGCGGCGGCGCAGTCGACACAGGCCCGAACGTGGTGGGCGGCTCCGAGAGCGTCACGCACCTCGACGAGCTGACGCAGCTGCTCGCACGCCTCGGCCGGGTGACGCACCAGCACCTCGAGCAGCACTGCATCGCGCAAGCGTCGCCTGGCCCGGTGGACGATCACCTTGGCGGCGCCGTGGGTCACCCCGAGCACGGGGGCGAGCGAGGTCGGGGAGTACCCGAGCTGGGTCACGAGGAAGACTGCCGCGGCATCGCGGCTGGAGAGCCCGAGGGTGCACCGGTTCACCAACTGAGCCAGCTCGCCGAGCTCGGCCACGACGTCGGGACCGGCGCCCGACTGAGCCAGCTGCTCTGCGTCGGTCTCGCCGAGCCGCTCGAGGCGTCGCCTGGCGCGGAGGGCGTCGACGGCGGCGTGGCGGGCGATCGCCATGAGCCAGGCCCGAAACCGGTCCGGTTCGCGCAGGTTGGGCAGCTGCTCAAGGGCCCGGACGAAGGCTTCCTGGACCACGTCGTCGGTTGTCGCCGGATCGCCCACCATGGCAGCGACCACGCGTCGCACCGCTGCCGCGTGGGCACGGTAGAGGACACCGTAGCTGGCCGAGTCTCCTCCCCGCACCGCGTCAACCAGCTCGCGGTCCTCTTTGGCCACGCCCTCCTCGCCCGGCGACACCCAGGTGCCGTGCACGGATCGAATCGTAGGATGCGGCGCGCCGAGGTGCGCAGCGCGAACATTGAGACGCCGGATTGGCGCAGGGGATCCACATGAAGCGACCGGGGGGATGGCGCTGGGTCACCGTCAAAGTCGTGGTGGCCCTGGTGGTGGGGTTGACCGTGGTGGCAGCCGTCGCTGCCATCGCGGCCTCGTCCCGGGCCGACGCCGCGTCCTGCACTGGCTGCCGAACCGTCATCACCCTGCCGCCGCGGACCACGACCACCACCACCGAGACCACCACCACCGAGCCGCCGCGGACAACGACCACCACCACCGAGCCGCCGCCGACCACGACGGTGCCCCCGCCGACCACCACGACGGTGCCCCGGACCACCACCACGACGACGCCCGGGACCACCACCACGACCACGTTGCCGGCCACGACGACGACCCTGGCCCCCCGGAGTCCGTCGCCCACATCACCACCGATGATCCAGCCGTCGGCCCAACTGCTCACCCTCGACCGGTCCTCGGCCCCGCCGGGAGCCTCCCTCACCGCGTACGGCCAGGGCTGCCAGCCGATGGCGCCGGTGATCCTCGACATCTCCAGCCGTCCCGTCGGCACCGCGATGGCGAACCAGGCGGGCACGTTCAGCGCGCCGGTGTCGGTTCCGGACCTGGCCGTCGGTCAGTACCCGGTGGTGGCGCGCTGCGGTCCCACCCTCACCACCGAGGTGGGCGTGGTGCTGCTCACCCGGGTCGACCCGGCCACCGCGACCTTCGTCGTCCTCTTCTTTTTCGTTTTGATCGGCCTAGTCGTCATCAGGCACCACTTGGGCTGATCGGCGGGGGCACTCGAAGGGAGTGACCGGGAAGGCATCGATGGGGAGACAACGGCGGACACGAGGAGCAGGGGTCGGCGTCGCTCTCGGCATCCTGGTTTTCGCCTTGGCGCTCTCGGGAGCTTCGGGGGCCGCCTCTGGCGTGGCCCTGTCGGCCCGCATCGGGGGGCGGTCGGTCGCCGGGTCGAGCGAGAGCCGACCGATTCCACTCGACCCAACCCGGCCGACCCAGGTGGTGCTTACGGTGCGTAACGACACCGCTGCGTCCGTCGAGATCGCCACCGTGCGGCTGGCGGGCCAGGTGATGGGGCTCACGTTCTATGCCTACGACACGAGCGTGTCGTTCAAGGTGGCACCAGGGGCTGTCGCCACGTACCGCTTCGCGCTTCGCCTGATCGGCCTGGAAGGCCAGGCGACCGGCCTCATCGGGAGCTCGATCTCGGTGCTTGACGCCGGCCAGCACCCGCTCGCGTCGGAGAACCTGGTGGTCGATGTCCGGGGGTCGCTCGCCTCGGTCTACGGCCTGTTCGGCCTGGCCGTCTTGGTCCTGACCCTGCTCGCTTTCCTGGGCGTGCTCTTCGGGCTGGCCCGTCACCGCCTGCCCGTCAACCGGTTCCGCCGCAGCTTGCGCTTCCTCGTCCCTGGGGTCGGTCTCGGCCTATTGCTCGTCTTTACCCTCTCGGCCACTCGGGTGTTCGTCCCTCAACCGGGGCGCTGGGTCCCGCTCGTCATCGGCAGCGCGGCCGTCCTGTTCGGGCTGGGGTACCTGACCCCGTCGCCCGAGCAGCTCGATCACGAGGAGCTCGAGGTGGTCACCGGACCCGAGCCGGCCGCCCTCGCCGCCGGGGCTGTCGCCGAGCTCGTCGTGGTGTCAGCGTCGGACCTCGACCCGGCGGAGCCCGGGGCCCTGCCGCCGGCCGACCCCGAACTGGCCGGCACGGCCAGCGCGAGAACGCCGAATGCCCGGACCCGCACGTGGTTGCGCAGAAAGAGCGAGACGTGACGCTCGACCTCGACCGCGTGGCGGCGGCGCTCCCCGCCTACGAGATCGGTTCGGAGGTCGGGCGGGGGGGCTGGGGCCTGGTCTTGTCCGGTCGCCATCGAGCCCTGGGTCGCACCGTCGCGATCAAGGAGCTCCCTCGGGCCTTCGCGGCGGATCCGGCAGTCCGGGTCCGCTTCGCCGCCGAAGCACGCCTGCTCGCCTCGCTCGACCATCCCCACATCGTCCCGGTCCACGACTACGTCGAGGCCGACGGGCTGTGCCTCCTGGTGATGGAGTACCTGCCTGGTGGGACGGTGTGGAGCCGCTTCACCGAGTCTGGCCTGACCATGGATGCGGCCGCAGGGGTGACCATGGCGACCTGCGCGGCGCTCGATTGGGCACACGCCCGGGGGATCCTGCACCGCGACGTGAAGCCCGAGAACCTCATGTTCTCCGGCGCCGGTGTGCTCAAGGTCACCGACTTCGGCCTGGCCAAGGTCCTCGGCGGCCCCGAGACCCTGGCGACCCGGGCCGGGGAGGTGCTGGGCACCCCGGCGTACATGGCACCCGAGCAAGCCCAAGGTCTCCAGCTGAGCCCGGCGACCGACGTCTACGCCGCCGGGACCATGCTCTACGAGCTCTTGTCCGGGCGGCTCCCCTTCGCCGAGGGTGGCGACGCCCTCACGCTGCTGTACCGGCACGTGTACGAGCGACCGCTGCCGCTCTTTGAGGTCGCCCCGCAGGTCCCCGAAGGTGTCGCGAACGTCGTCATGCGCGCCCTAAGCCCGGACCCTGCCGACCGCTGGCCGAGCGCCGAGGGGTTCGGCATCGCCCTGGCCGAGGCGTGCACCACCGCCTGGGGCACCGGCTGGCTGGGCCGCGGGAGCGTGCGGGTGATGGCGGCCGAGTCCATGCTGGCCGTCACCGAACGCCCCTCGGGCCAGGTCGTCTCCCCGCTCGAGGGACCCTCGGCCGCCGGGGTCGAGGGTCCTCGGGCAAATGGCCCGGACCCGCCCCGCGGGGCCCCCGACACCGAGATGGTGTCGCCCCGCCCCGCCCCGCCGACCGAGCACGTCTCGGCGCTGGTTCCGGTCGTGGTCCGGCCCACGATGACCGTCCACGCCGCCGTTGTCGTGCTCGAGCGCGACCACCCCTCCGAGCTGGTCCCGGTTGGCCAGGTGCTGGTCCGCCGCCCGGCTCGGCCCGGGCGTAAACTCCTGGCCGCTGGGGCTCTCTTGGCCGTGGCCCTCGGGCTGGCCTTCCTCGGCCCCGGCCAGCCTGGCTCCAGCGGGACCATCCCTCGCGGCCGGGTCGAGGTCGACGGGGTGGACATCGCGTCGGGCCGGACGGTCAGCCTGGACTTGGCCAAGCCGGTCACGGTGACGGGCAGCGAGGCCGGCGTGGCCCACGCGGCGCTCACCCTCTCGGTGCTCGGCATCCCCCTCGGGACCAGCCAGGGGGCACCCACTCGGGCCGGCCCCTCGGTCCCGCCCTATCGGTCGTCGATCGACGAGCGCGGGGCGCGGTACCTGGCGGTCGGCGTGGTGACCGGCACCCTGAGGGTTGGCAAGCGCTCGGCCACGTTCCCCGTGGCCCCGGCACAGTCGGCATGGCTCAGCGTCCCCGGCGCGGTGGGCATCGCGTTGGTGCTGTTCGTGGCCGCCTACGCCGAATCCTTGGGTCGATCGCTGCGACGGGGGCGCAAGCGCCTGGCCGGCACCGCCGGGATGACCGCCGTCGGGGTGCTCAGCGGGCTGGCGGCGGTGTGGCTGGCGTGGCTTGCCGGCTCCAGCCAACCGACCGTCGTCAGCGTGGTCCTCTGCCTCGTGCTCGGCGGGGGGGCGGGGTTCCTGGCCGCCCGGGCGGCCGTCGACTCGAGCCGGGCCCGGTCGACGAGAGGGAGTCGGCGTGGCTGAGGGGCGGATCGAGATCCGCGAACCGGGCTTGCCGGCCCGTCCGGTGCGCGTGACCGGCGTGCTTGAGATCGGCCGAGAGTGCGACGGCGAGCTCGTGGCCGACCGGCAGGTCTCGCGCCGGCACCTGCGCCTCACCGTCACCCAAGACGGCCTATCGGCCACCGATCTCTCCAGCGCTAACGGGACGCTCCTGAACGGCGTCGTGCTGTCGGGCGACGGGTCGCTCTCGCCGGGGGACGTCCTGCGGATCGGCCGGACCGAGGTGGTCGTGCTCGCGGTGCCGACGCCCCCGCCGGCTTCGACGCCGCCCGAGCGGCGAGGGGACGGCGCCGAGCCGGCGCGTGAGCCGCCACCGACCACCGCGCCGCCCCCGGAGACCCAGCCCCCTCCGGCAAGCCCGCCCCGCCCGGCCCTCGGGGCGCTGGCGGCGATCGAAGCCGACGCGGCGACCGTCCGGTATCGCCCGGGCAGCCCCGGTGCGGCGGCGGCACCGGCCATGGCCGTGGCGGCGCGCGCTGCCCGGAGGAGACTTGCCGGGCTCGGCTCCGAGCCATGGGGGGCTCGGCCCCAGATCTGCCTCGTCGACCCGTTCCCCGACCCCGACCATCCGAGCGAGGTCGTCGCGTCGGGCACCCTCCTCGACGCCGCCGCCGGGGAGGTCTGGATGGTGGTGACGGCCGAGTCGCCGCCCGAGCCGCCCGAGCGGCCGCTCGCCCTCCTCTTTGGCGCCGCCCTGCCGGCCGCAGCCGACCTCGAGTTCTTGCTCGAGGGCTACGGCATCTGGCTCTCGGGATCAGCCGACCCCGACGCCGAGCTTTGCCAGCTCGAGCTGCCGCCGTTGGAGGCCGCCGACGGGGCACTGCGCGGCGCCATGGCCGCGAGCTTCGTCAACTTCCTCGTGGTGCGCGACGGCGAGGAGTGCCTCCGCCGGCTCCTGGCCAGCGCCCGGCCGGGGCGCCTCGACGCGGCGGCTCAGGAGCTCTACGGCAACACCATGAGCTCGCTCGAAGAGGCCTGGCGACGGCGCCTGCGCCACGTGGAGCCCCGGGCCCGGACCGGCCAGTTGGTGCGCCTCGCGGTCCGCTACGTCCAACCGCATCTCCGCCGTGAGGTCGAGGCGTTCTTCTACATGCTCCTCGGCCTCGCGTTCGGCGTGGTGTTCCCCTTTGCCTTCCGCCAGCTCCTCGACGTCGACATCCCGAGCGGGCACTACTCCCGGGTGCTCGGGCTCTTGGGCGTCCTCGCTATTGCCTTCGTCGTCTCGCTCTTGGGCAGTTTGCGCCAGGCCTACCTGAGCGCGTATGTCAGCGCCTCGGTCGTGCGCGAGCTGCGCACCCAGATGTTCGCCCGCCTCCAGGAGCTCTCGGCCGGCTGGTTCGGCTCGCACGAGCAGGGGGACGTGCTGTCTCGGCTCTTTTCTGACGTGAGCGCGCTCGAGCAGGGCCTGTCTCGGACGCTGCGCAACGGGATCTACCAGCTGCTCTCGCTCGTGGTCTCGGCCGTTGTCCTCTTGGTGCTTGACCCGTTGCTCGGGGCCATCGTCATCGCTGGGGCGCCCCTCGTCGGCCTCATTTACCGGGGCATGGGGACCGGGGCGCGCCAGCGCAGCCAGAGGGTCCAGGAGGAGACCGGGGCGATGCTCCAGGTGGCAACGGAGAACTACGGCGCCCGGCAGGTAGTGCAGGCCTTTGCCCTCGAGGCGCGCGAGAAGCTCCGTTTCATCCGGGCCACCGACCGGCTCTTCCGCTCCCAGCTGCGCCTCCAGCTCTTCGGCGGATTCTTCTCGGTGTCGGTGAACATGGTCGTCACCGCCCTGCGGCTGGTCGTCCTCGGGTTGGGCGCCTGGCTCATCTTGCACCGCCACCTCACCATCGGTGGGCTGGTGGCGTTCATGAGCGTCATGGGCCAGGTGCTGAGCCCGGTGGCCGAGCTGACGAGCGTCGGTCAGCAGCTCCAGGCCTCCTCGGGCGCCCTCGGCCGGGTGGAGGAGGTCCTCGACGCCCCCTCCGACGTGCTCGACACCGGCGAGGCCGAGCTGGCGCCGCTCAGCGGAGGCATCGAGCTCCACGGCGTTTCCTTCGGCTACACCCCCGAGCGGCGCATTTTGGTGGGGATCGACGCCAAGATCCCCGCCGGCTCGAAGGTGGCCTTCGTCGGGCCGACCGGCGCCGGCAAGTCCTCGATCCTCCAGCTGCTCATGCGGTTCTGGGACCCCTCGGAGGGGTCGATCACCTTTGACGGCCGCGACGTCCGCCAGTACCGCCTGGCGTCTTTGCGGGCCCAGATAGGCGTCGTATTCCAAGAGACGTTCCTCTTCGACACGACTCTGCGGGAGAACATCGCTCTCGGCCGGCCCACGGCCACCAACGACGAGATCGAGGCGGCGGCGCAGGCGGCCGAGCTCAACGAGCTGGCCGAGTCGCTGCCCGGCGGGTACGACACCTTGGTGGGCGAGCGCGGCGGTCGCCTCTCGGGCGGCCAGCGCCAGCGCCTCGCCATCGCCCGAGCCCTGTTGCGCGAGCCCTCCATCCTTCTTTTGGACGAGGCGACCTCGGCGCTCGACCCGCGGACCGAACGGCTGATCGCCGAGACCATCGAGCGGATCGGCCGTGGCCGGACGACCGTCGCGGTGACCCACCGGTTGGCCTCGGTCGTCGGTTACGACCGCATCTTCGTCATCGTCGAGGGCAAGGTGGCCGAGCAGGGGACCCACCGAGAGCTCCTGGCGCTCGGCGGCGTCTACGCCGGGCTCTGGGCGGAGCAGATCGGTGGGGTCGTCCCGGCCGAGCCCCCGTTCGACCCGGCCGGGGCGCTCGGGCGCCTGGCGCTGTTCGCCGGGCTCGACGCCGGTGCGCTGGCCGAGGCGGCCCGTCGGTTGCGCCCGGTTGAGCTCGCCCCGGGCGAGTCGGTGCCCGAGGGCGGGGGGCGGCTGGTCGTCGTACGGCGGGGCCGGGGTCGGGTGGTCCTCCCCGGTCTGACCGGCGCCGCGGTGGCGTCCACCGAGCTGGCAAGCGGGGAGGCCTTCGGCCTCTCGGCGCTCTTGGGCCAGCCGACGGGGGCCTCTCTCGAGGCGATGGAACCGCTCGGACTCCTCGTGCTCGACGACGAGGCGATCGCGGCCCTGGCCGCGCGCCACCCCTCGGTGGCCGACGCGCTGCGGGCCGGTGCCGGCGGCCCGGGGCCGGCGGCCGGGGCGCGCCTCACCCGCCTGCCCCGCCTCACCCTCGGTCCCGGCGCGCCGGGCGAAAGGCCGGCGGCTCGGGCGTCCGGGGCCGCCGCGGGACCCGACGCGAGCACCCCG
>JAJYVS010000024.1 GCA_021791895.1 Actinomycetes bacterium
CGCCCCTTACCGCGCCCCTCACCGCGCCAGCGGAGTGTAGAAGACCAGGCCGTTGCCCTTGTTGTCGTAGACCACGGCACGGCGTTCATGAGCGTCGTCGTACGGTCCCTTGAGGAGAGCTCCGCCATTGGCCTCGATGGTCTCTGCGGCGGCGTCGACATCGGCGGTCTTGATGCCGACCACGACCTGCCCGGGCATGGGGTGATCGACCGCGGTCGCGAGCGCAATGGTGATCGACCCGCCGTCGATGGCCGCGTAGTGGCCCCCGTCCCTGAACTTGAGGGTCATGCCGAGGGTCTCGGTGTAGAACCGGATCGATTCCTCCAGGTCGTCGGTGGACAGGACGACCATCCGCACGTCGTAATCGCTCAAGGGTGCCTCCGTTCCGAACGAGCCGACTCTAGCTGGTTCGACTCCGTAGCGGGCTTGGCTCGGCCGGTCCCGCCACACGGTTGGGCAGTACGCTCGGCCCTGTGTGGGTGGCGCCGACGCCCTTTGCCGGGGAGGGCGGTTCGCCCTCTGGCACTTCAGCGAGAATCCTGCGTTGTCTCGGTTCGTGCCCCACGTGGCCAAGACCTCCACAAGTGAAGAGCCGCTCGTCTGGGCGATCGACACCCGCCATTCCCCCCACTTCTGGTTCCCCCGGGACTGTCCGCGTGGCTGTGCGTGGTTGACCGAGACCACGACCGAGGAGGACCGCGTCCGGTTCCTCGGCCACTCCTCGGCGAGGAGGCTGCACGTGATCGAGGCGGCCTGGGCCGAGCCGATGACCGCCTGCACCCTGTACGCCTACCGGCTCCCGATCGACACCTTCGAGTCGGTTCATGACGCCGGGTATTGGATCAGCCAAGAGCCGGTTGAAGCTCTCGAGCGGGTTGCGGTGGGCAACCTCATCGAACGCCACGCCGAGGCCGGGATCGAACTGCGGATCACCCCGGACATCTGGCCCTTCTGGCACTCGGTGATCTTTTCCACGCAGCGCCAGCCGCCTTCGCAACGCCACCCGTCCCGAACCACCGCGACCGCCCCACCCGTTGGTCGACCGGACCTGACCGTCCGCACTGGGCGTGTACCAAGGACTTCGCCCGCAGGGCGATGTTCGGGGTGTGCCACGACGCGGGCCGAATCAGCACCGACCGTCCATTGATCCCCACCGGCCCGGTCGTCGAATCGGCGCGAGCCGGAACTCACCTGGCCCGATGGCATCATGTCGGCCATGGTCGACGCCATCATGCTCGACTTCTACGGCACGGTCGCCTGTGACGAGCTCGACGTCATCGGCCAGATCTGCGAGCGCGCCGCTTCCGATGCTGGTCGAGTCGAGTTGGCACCCGAGGTCGGGAGGCAGTGGTCGACACTCTTCTTCCAGGAGTGCGCCCGGTCGTACGGCACCGAGTTCAAGACCCAACGGGAAGCCGCCCTGGGATCCTTGCAGGTGGTCCTCCAGAGGATCGGGTTTTCGGCTGACCCGGAGGAGTTGACGCGCCCGCTGTTCGAGTACTGGCGACATCCGCGAATCTTCGACGACAGCCGGGTGTTTCTCTCGACCTTGCCGCTCCCGGTCTGCATCGTGTCCAACATCGATCGCACGGATCTCGAGGCGGCGATCGACGAGCACGGGATCCGAGTCGACCACCTGGTGACGAGCGAGGACGTGAGGTCCTACAAGCCACGGCCCGAATTGTTTGATCGGGCCGCGGAGCTCCTCGAGATCCGACTCGGCGACGCCCTCCACGTCGGCGACTCGCTATCCAACGACGTGGCTGGGGCCAACGCAGCTGGAGTGCCGGTGGCCTGGGTCAATCGGTCCAGGAGCCAACGCCCGCAAGGGGTGGAGCTCTGGGCCGAGGTCGTCGACCTCGTCGATCTCGCCGGCCGGCTCGCCGCCGCTGAACCCTGACGCGCCGATGCCAGAGCGTCGGCTCTTGACGCTACAGGGCGGCTGTCTGCTATGTGGCGGGCGCCTTCGGGCTGAGCTACCGGCACCGCCGCACCTCGGTGGCAGCGGCGATAGAGGCGAGAGTGGCGCGACCGAAGACTGCCACGTCGGAGTTGCCCGTCTCTTTGGCGGGGTAAGACATGAAGAGGTGGCGGAGCCGCTTCGGGGCGAGGGTTTCACGCTGGCCGACGGCGATTTGGTATTGCGACCCATGACCGAGCAGGACTTGGACTCGGTCTTTTTGTGGAGTGACGATCCCGAGAACCTCTGGTTCGCCGAGCACGAGCTTGTGCAGCGGCGCACCCCCGATCGGCTCCGGGCGAGCTACCGGGAGATCTCGGCCACCCCGGCCGAGCTGTGCATCGTCGAGGTCGCCGGGATCCCGGTCGGCGCCGCCCTGCTCCGGCAGATGAGCCTCCCCCGGCTCCATCGAGCCTTTTCCGATCGGGATTGCCGCCGCGTCGACCTCCAGCTGGCCCGACCCTGGCGGAACCAGGGGATCGGTAGGAGGGCCGTCAGGTTGCTCACCGCCCACGGCTTCGGGGCCGGGGCGGAGTTCCAGTTCGGCTGTGACATCTCATCGGAGAACCACCCGGGCCTGCGCGTCTTCAAGGCAAACCGCTTCGCCGCCTGGCGCCGTCGGGCCCATCCGGCCGGGGCCGGGTGGCCAACGACCTGGGACCTCGTCTGTCGACCCGAGTACTTCTTCGGCCGGGCTCCGGTCAAGGATCATCCGGGGGCCGACCAGGTCATGGCGGCCGACCTCCCGACCGGTGCCACCGTCGTGGTGTACCGGGAGGACCCCGAGGTGCTCATCTTCATGTTGCACCGGGCTCACCAGGGTCCTGCCTACGAAGGCGATTGGGCCCGGACACCCCCGGCGGGGGCCCGCTTCCCGGCCGAGCCGATCGAGGAGTGTGCCTGCCGGGAGCTCTCCGAGGAAATCGGGGCCGAGATCCCCCCGAGCGACCTCCATCTGGTCCGTGGCGGGGATGCCGAATGGTGGGTCTACTCGCTCGCGCTTGCCCCCGGAGCCGACGTGGTCCTCGACGAGGAGGACGACCGATTCGAGTGGCTGGGCCCGGGCGAGGACCTTGCTCGATGCCGACCCGAAGCTCCGAGGAACGGGCTCGCCATGGCGATCTCCTCGATCCGCGACGGCTGAGCGGGGACGCCGGGCACCTGTGATCCGACCGTCGCGCCCTGTCGCCGGTGTCGCCATGAGTGGACTTTCGCCCCTGGCAGCTCGGCGGTCGGCGCAATAGAAGCGGTGGATGCGGCAAAGAGGACGGCCGTTCGTGGCCGCGTGGTCCGTCACGGCCCTGCTGGCCGTGACACTCGCTGCTTGTGGGAGCTCGTCCGCCGGGACGCTGACCGTCATGACCCGGAACATGGACGAGGGGACCGACTTCGGGACCCTCGTGCACGCGACCACGGCGGGTCAATTCCTGAATGCGGCGGCGAGCGCATGGGAAGAGGTGAAGGCCAGCGACATCCCACAACGCGCCGCCGGGATCGCTCAGGAGGTCGCCGCCGAGAAGCCCGATCTCGTGTCGATCGAAGAGGCGTCGATTTGGAGAACGGGACCGTTGCTCAAGGGACCCGCGACCACGCTCGTCTATGACGCCCTGGCGTCGCTGCGGAGCGCCCTGGCCGCCGACGGGGCCCCCTACCGGTTGGACGTGGTGGAGAACGAGTTCGACCTCGAGGCGCCGACCGCCCTCGGCTACGACGTCCGGGTGACCGACCAAGACGCCATCCTGAGCCGTCGCGACCTGCATGTGTCGAACGTCCACTCCGGGCACTTCTCCTCCGAACTGACCTTGACCGTGACAGGGGTCAAAGAAGTCATCCAACGTGGCTGGACCTCGGTCGACGTCTCGGTTGGCAAGAAGACCGTTCGCTACGTCGAGACGCACCTCGAGTCCTTCTCGAACTCGGTTCAAAAGGAGCAGGCGGCCGAACTGCTCGCCGGGCCCGCCCACACCGATCTTCCCGTGGTCGTGGCGTGCGACTGCAACACCGGGCCCGGGGTGACCCCCACCTACGACTACCTCATCTCCAAGGGCCACTTCACCGACAGTTGGACGGCGACCAATCCGACGTCGAACGGCTACACGTGGCCGTTGCACAGGGAAGATCCGTACGCACCGACGGCGAGGCTCGATCAGCGCATCGATCTCGTCCTGGTCAAGGGGGCCATCACGCCCGTCGCCGACCGGCTGGTCGGCAACACCGGGTCCAGCTTGACCGCATCGGGCCTGTGGCCGTCAGACCATGCCGGGGTGCTCGCAACCCTGGCGGTGTCCTGAGCCGGCGCGTCCGCCACCCGCCTCACGGACCGATGCGCAGACCGGCGACGTTCTGCGCGGTGGCCGACACCTGGCTGAGTCGGACCGCGACGGCAACGGGGACGGTCTCATAGGAGCGGCCGGGGCCGGTCCCGAGCTGACCGTTGCGGTTGTCGCCCCAGGCCCAGAGCCGTCCGGTCGTGTCGATCGCGTAGCTGGCGTAGCCGCCCGACGCCACGTCGGCGAAGGTGACCCCCCTCGGGACGTGCACCCGGACCGGCAGATCGGAGCTGGTCTCGGATCCCGTGCCCAGCTGGCCGCGGTCGTTGTTCCCCCAGGTCCACACGGAGCCGTCGTTGAGGATGGCGATCGTCTGTCCGTTCAGAGGTCCGCTGCCGCCCTGGAACACGTGAGCGACGGGACTACGGAGTTCGACCTTCACCGGCACCGCGCGATCGGTGGTGGTGCCGTCGCCGAGCTGACCGGCGGCGTTGTAGCCCCAGTTGTAGTACGAGCCGTCGGCCAACAGGGCCCCCGAACCCTCCCATGACGAGGTGAGTTCGGTGATCCTCTGGCGTTTCGGCAATCCGAGGACCGGTGTCGGCACCGAGACGGTGGCGGTGCTTCCGTTGCCGAGCTCACCGGCGTCGCCACTACCGCACGCGTAGAGGGTGTCCTCCGAATAGATGAGCGAATGGGTCCGGGCGCCGGTTGCCAGGCTCACCCGGCGAAGCGGGAGCTTCTCTGGACGGACGTGGACCAGACCGGAGAGGCAGAGGTCGTGAGCGGCGTTGAGCCCCCAGCCCCAGGCGTGACCGGTCGAGTCGATGGCCAGGGCGGCGTCGAAGGGCATGGGGTTGGCCAGCGACACGATCCTCACTCCGGCCGGGAACCGCACCTTGACCGCTCTCGTCTCATAGGGCGTCAGGAGGCCGTCGCCCAGTTCGCCGAAGCTGTTGACCCCCCACGCGTAGACGGCACCGGTCGAGCTCATGGCGTAGCCGTCGGAGTTCGAGGTGGCGATCTGGACGATCCTCCCGGTGATGCCGCCGATCTTCGTCGGCGTCGACAGCTCGAGTTGGGCGATCTTCCCCTTGTTCCCGACGACACCCCAGCGGTAGACGGTGGTGGTCGGGCCACGCCCGCTCGGCCCACCGCAGGCGGCGAGCGTCAGGGAACCGGCCAATAGGGCGACCGCCGAAGCGAGGACCGCCCGGCGGGATGTCACGGCTGCTCGAGCTCCGGTCCGGGGACGGGTCGGTCGTGTCGGCGCTTCAGCCGGTCGCGGACCCTTCGAAAGAGCAGCGCGAGACCGGCCGCCGAGAGCACCGCGCCAGCGATGTGACCGGAAAATGCCAGCACAACACCGCCTGCAACCATGGCGAGCGCGATGACGACGCGCTGCCACGGCGTGGCGCGGAGCAGCGCTTGTCGGACAAGGTGACCGGTGCCGGGTGGCATTAGGAATCCTCTCGAGCCAACTGCCCCAGCATGGCGGTGAGTTGGGCGAAGCGATCCGCTCCGAGTTTGGTGGCCAAGTCCTGCTCGGTCGTTTGCACCGCCGCCGTGATCACCCGTACGGCACGGAGGCCTTTGGCGGTGAGCGTGAGCGCCGTCTTGCGGCGATCGGACGGATTGGGTGCCCGCCTCACGAAGCCGGCGCCGGCGAGGTTCTCGACGAGCTTGGAGACGGCCTGCTTGCTGACCCCCATCCGTCGCACCAGCTGGTTGGGCTCACCCACGCCGCGTTCGATCGCCATGAGCACCCAGATTCCGGGTTGCGGGAGGTCGCCGAGCCCCGTGGCCGCCAGGCGATGAGCGGTCTCGGACCGGTAGCGCTGGTTGATCCGACGAAGGAGCCACGGCACGGGCAGAGGCACGCTGTCCGTGCCGGTTCGGTCCGGTCCATTCGCCAATGTAGTCATATAGGTTGACAGTCTAGTAGACTGACAGTGTGGTCGATGCGCGGGTGGACCGGCGACCGTCATCGGCGGTTGGCGGTGCCTCGACCGACGCGAAGGGAAAGGAACGATGACCGAGCTCGAGGTGCGCGCACTCGGGGACCGGACGTACCGGGTGCAGGTGCGCGATGGCGCGCTCGAGACGACGCACGAGGTCACCGTTCCCGACCCGCTCCGAAGCGGTTTCGAGCTCGACGACCGGGACCTCGAACGTGTCGTGCACGAGTCGTTCCTTTTCCTCCTCGAGCGCGAGCCCCCCTCGTCGATCCTCACCCGGTTTTCCCTCGACGACATCTCGCGCTACTTCCCCGAATATCCCGAGGAGCTTGTCCGCCGCCTCGGCTGAGCTGACGACGACCGGGCCCGCGCGACAGGAACCGGTGGTGCAGCTCAACCGGGTCGGGTTTGGCGCATCGAACGGTGTTCGGGCCGCCCTGACCACCACTGCTGGAAGTCCAGAGGCGGCTGCTGAGGGAGGGTGGACGCCCGATCGAGCCGGCCCGTCGGTCAGCCGGTGCCGCCGACCGTCAGCTCCGCCAGCCGGGTCACGGTCGCCGGTGAGCGGGTATGAACGAAGGCCGTCATCCCTACGGCCATCGCACCCTCCACGTTGTCGAGTCGGTCGTCGACGAAGACGCAGTCGGTGGGGTCGACACCCAGCCGCTCGGCGGTCCGCAGGTAGATGGCGGGATCGGGCTTTTGGATGCCCTCTTCGGCAGAGATGACCATCAGATCGACCAGCTGGTCGAGCGCGAACTTGTCCGTCATGGCCCGGCGGTTGCCAGGAGCGGCGTTGGACAGGGTGGCCACCTTGAACCGGCGCCTGACGGAGCGGATGAACGCGGCGAGGGCCGGGTCCAGGTAGGCGTTGGAGTAGAAGTCCTCCAACAGGTCGTCCACCTCCGATTGCACCAGACCGGTGACCTCGCGCAGCCGTCGACAAATCTCGGCCTCACTCCGGCCCCCGACCCACCCGGGTCCGATGGCTTCGGTGACGATCTGATCGAGCTCGCCGACCGTCAGACCGAGCCTGGACTCCCAGACCCGCCGGGCGATCGGCGCCCCCTCGGCCACCAGCACACCGCCCAGGTCGAAGATCATGGCCCCGACCGGCACGTGGTCCGCCCGATTCCTACTGTTCCGACCACACCCTGGGGGTGGAGCCGCCACCGAAGCCGACCAACGCCGGCTCCTAGTCGCCGAACGTTTTCCGGACCGCGGCGAATCCCGCCTCGGTCGCCTGCAGGGCGCGATCGATGTCCCGTTCGGAATGCGCGGCCGAGAGGAACCAGTTGTGCCACGGATGCACGTAGGCGCCGTGACGGACGGTGGTCGCGCTGAACAGTCTGGCCTTGTCGAAGCCGGCGTCGTCTTCGAAGCTGAGCTCGGGCATCTGGACCGGGCCGGTTTGGCGGATCCCCACCCCATGGGATGCCGCTTGGCTGTCGAGCCCTTGTCGGAGCAGACGTCCTGCCCGTTCCATGCGGTCGACCGCCTCTTCGTCGCGATGCGTCCTGATCGTCTCGATCGCGGCAGCCATGGCCACCGCAGCGAACCAGAACGAGCCGGTGACGAACAGACGATTCGCGCCGGTGCGGAAACGGTCGTTGCCGAGTACCGCGCTGATCGGATACCCGTTGGCCATGGCCTTGCTCCAGGCACTGAGGTCCGGATCGACGCCGATCGGCTCCCAGCTCCCCCCGTGGGCCAGCCGCCACCCGCAACGCACGTCATCGAGGATCAGCGCCGCGTCCTGCTCATCACAGATACGGCGCAGACCGCGAGCGAACTCGACGTCGACCAGCTCCTGATCCGAGCCAGCATCGTGCTTGAACGGCGAGACCACGATCGCAGCCAGATCGTCTCCGACGGCGTCAATTGCCGCTTCGACGCTCGGCAAGTCGTTGTAGGTGTAGTGCACCAGGTGTGCACGATCCTCGGGTGTCGTGCCGTTTGGTCGCGGCGTGCACCAAGGGGCGGCACCGTGGTAGGCGCCTTCTGCCACCAGGACCTTGTTCCTCCCGGTCCCCGCCCGTGCCGCCATGACACAGGTGGTCGTGGCATCGGTGCCGTTCTTGGCGAACAGGGCCCAGTCGGCGTGCTCGACTCGTTCGACCAGGAGCTCGGCCAGCTCGACGATGCACGGCGCCGGTCCGTTCTGGCAGTCGGCCCGGGCGAGCTGCGCCGCCGCCGCCGCCTCCACCCTCGGGTGACGGTGGCCGAGCACGATGGGTCCGTAACTGCACATGAGGTCGACGTACTCGTTGCCGTCGGCGTCCCAGATCCTGGAGCCCTCGCCCCGCACGAAGAACTGGGGGAACTCCGCCGGGAGGTGGCGGGCATTCTGGTGCCCGTACATCCCTCCCGGGATCACCGCCTTCGCCCGGCTTCGGAGGGCGGCATCGGTGCTCTGGGCTTGTTCGATCGACTCTGTCACCGAGATGCTCCTCCATCCGCTCAGACCGTAGACCACAGTCCATGTGAACGCTTCGGCCCGCACGTTCAGAAGGTCCCGCTACCGTCGAGAACGATAAGGGGGGGACATGAAAGCCGGATTCGTCCTGCCGTGGGCGGACCCCCGCACCCAGCTCCGCCAAGCAGTCGCCGCCGAAGACGCGGGATGGGACGCCGTCTTCATCTGGGAGAGCGCCTACCACCCCGACTCCTGGTGCCAGCTGGCCGCGATGGCGGGGGCCACCTCGTCTATCGCCCTGGGCACGATGCTCACCCCCCTCCCGTGGCGTCGCCCCTGGGAGCTGGCCGCCCAGGCGGCCACCGTCGACCAGCTCTCGGGAGGTCGGGTGATCCTGACCGTCGGGCTCGGTGCAGTCGAGACCGGTCGGGCCGTGGCCAGCGATCCCCTCGACAGGCGGACCCGGGCGGAGCTGTTGGACGAGGGGCCCATCCGCACCCCGACGGCTCGGTGCCCGAGCTGATCTGGGAGGCCGAGACCCCGGCCGATGATCCCGAGGCCGCCAGCGAGAAGGTCACCCGCTGGCGGGACCGGGGGGCGACCTGGTGGCTGGAGTCCCGCTGGGGACCGGACCGCGACGACGTCGACGTCCGCATCGCCGCGGGGCCGCCACGGCCGAGCCCTCGCACCGAGTGAAGGTCATTCGTGAGCGACGAACGGGAGGTGCTCCGAACCCAGGCGTACGGAGGATCGGCCAAGCTGCGGGCTCGCCAGGCGTTGTGGGCCTTCGGGGAGGATCAGCCGGCGACCAGCCGGGTGACCCGAGCCCATCGGCTCTCGGGTGCCGAGACGATCGTCGACGTGGGCTGTGGCCATGGAGCCGATCTGCGCGCGCTCCGTCGGGACGGCCACCGGGGACCTCTGATCGGGGTGGACTTCTCGGTCGGCATGCTGGCCGAGCTCGAGCCCACGGTCGCCGACCCGGTGCTCGCCGACGCGCTGGCGCTGCCCCTGGCGTCTGGAGTCGCCGATGTGGTGCTGGCGATGCACATGCTCTACCACCTGGGTGACATCCCGGCCGCGCTCATAGAGTTCCGCCGGGTGCTCCGCCGCGACGGTGTCTTCATCGCCTCGACCAACAGTGTCACGAGCGCCCCCGAGCTCATCGAACCGTGGTCCGAGGCGATGGTCGAGCTGGGTGGGCCGTCGTTCGGAGGTGGCTCCGGGCATCGGTTCAGCGTCGAGAACGGGGCCGGCATCCTCGGGAGCGTCTTCGGTGCGGTGAAGCTGCGGGAGGTGGAAGGGGTCTTTCGGGTGCCCGAGGCACGGATTGTCCGGGACTACGTCGCCTCGACCGACGACCTGAACGAACCGATGCTGCCCGACCACGAGGCGTGGGAGGCGGTGCTCGACCAAGTGGCCGCGCACGCCCAGTCGGTCATCGACCGAGAGGGCTGCTTCACCGTGACGGCTCGGGGCGGGATCTTCGTCTGTCGTCGATAGACGAGCGGACGCGTCGTCCTCGCCGGGACGACCATCTTGTCGGGCCACCCTCAGCGCGAAGTGCCGGTGGGCTGGCGCTCGAGGACGTCACCGCGCCCTGATCAGCCGGCGAGAGCCTTCTGCGGTGCGCCGGCAGAGCGATGGCGCCTCGGCGATCGTCTCGGCGTTCGCCACTTGGACCTGGACGTTCGTCAGGCTCTCGGTCCTAGAGTCGATCTGTGCCACTCGACGCCGTGGGAGCCCGTCGCTTCTACGACCGTATCGGCCGCCTGCAGGACACCCAGCGCTTCTACGAGGACCCGGCCGTCCGCCGTCTCGTCGAACTCGGGTCGTTCGAGGCGAGCCGCGCCGTGTTCGAGCTCGGGTGTGGGTCGGGCCGGCTCGCCGCCGACCTGCTCGGCTCGGTGCTGCCCGAGGCGCCCGATACGTCGCGGTCGACGTGAGCCCGACGATGGTGCGGCTGACCGCCGAGCGACTGTCGGCGTGGGCGGGGAGGGCGACCGCCCGGCTGCTCGGTCCACCGGCGGTGACGCTCCCCGGGTGGTGACGCCACGTTCGACCGGTTCGTGGCGACGTACGTCTTCGACCTGCTCGGACCGGAGGATGCCCGGGCGCTCATGGGGGAAGCGGCGTGCCTCCTCATACCCGGAGGCCTCCTGACCCTCGTCTCGCTCATTGAGGGCACCACCGTGGCAAGCCGGGTCGTCTGTTCCGCCTGGAAGGCGCTGGCGCGCCGCTGGCCGTCGCTCGTCGGCGGGTGTCGCTCGGGCCCGAGTGGGACCTCAGGCACGAGGAGGTGCTGGTCCGCTTCGGTGTCCCCTCGGAGGTGGCGATCGCCGAGCGGACGGAGCCGGCGGAGCGCGCTGAGGGATCCCGTCGTCGCCGCGCTCAGCGCGGTCCTCGGGAGCTGGCCGCGAGGGTCTCCGGGCTCAGGGCAAACGGTGTTCGGACGACCGGTTGGACGGGGAGGAGCCGGAAGCCGCCAGGGGACCGAGGGTCTGGACGACCGCCGGTTCCGAGGGCTCGCCGGGCGGCACGCCGGTTGTTTCGGCATCCGGCGGGCCTGGCACGCCCGGTGACGTCCGGGGCCGGATCTCCCGGTGGCGCACGGTGGCCAGGTGGGTGTGGGCGAGGAGCGAGATCAGCAGCCACCCGGGGTCGATCTGGTCCCGCTGGAACGAGAAGGAGGCCGAGGTCGGGGCGGCATGGTGGTTGTTGTGGAGTCCTTCACCGGCGACCAGCAATGCCAGCCAGCGGTTGTTGGTGGCCAGGTTGTCGTAGGGACGCCGACCCCAGTGGTGCCCGATCGCGTTGATCGCGCCGCTCCCGGCCAGGTAGACGAAGCTGTGGACGGCGGCGGCCACCACCATGACCTGCCAGCCGGCGAAAGCGAAGATGATCCCGAACGTGAGGACGAGGCCCAGCCAGCCACGGTCGAAGAAGAGCCGGTCGAAACGGTCGGGTTGGAGGTCCCGGGCGTAGCGGGCCACCACAGCGTCGTCTGTGGCCACCCGCCGGTAGAGCACTGGGTTCCCCCATTGCACCCGCCAGTAGCCCAACAGCACCGGAGAGTGGGGGTCGCCGTCGCGGTCCGAGAAGGCATGGTGCTTTCGGTGCACCGCCACCCACTCCCGGGGGCAGATGCCGGTGAGCATCCAGACGAGGATCCGGCAGATCGCGGTCACCGGGCCTGACAACCGGACCGCCCGATGGGCCAGCGCGCGGTGCATGTAGACCGAGGTGACGAGGAAGCCGACCTCGGACAAGAAGATGCCGACGAGGGCGCCGGTCATGAAATCCACGGCCCAGAAGCTAGAGCAGTTTCGGGGCCAGCGGAACGAGGGGGGACAAGGACCTCGCCAAGACCCCGATCCGCTCCGGGGGCGGGCTGGTGTGGACGACCGAATTCAGGGCCGGGATCCCCTCCGACCAGGTGCCGGGTCGGGCGCATGCGGGCGCCCGTGCGCCGAGCGCGCTCGGGCGGGAAGGAGCGGCTCGAGGCCCGTCTCGGTCAGCCCGGCGGCCCCCGCCGGGCGTCGTCGGCCAGAGCTCGGCCGAAGATCCGCCGGTACAGGTCCTCGCCGTGGCTGGTCGGCGCGGGGGCGCCGGGGAGCATGCGGTAGGTCCGGGTGCCGTCCTCCCGCCGTTCGGCCCGCAGGAAGGCGACGTCGTCCCGGCCCGAGCGAGCGAAGTGGTCGGCCAGCTCGAAGGAGTGCGTGACGCAGGCCACGCGCACACCGGACTCGACGAGCGCCTCGATCAGACCGGAGGCGATGGCGGCGCCCTCGGCCTCGTTGGTGGAGGAAAAGGACTCGTTGAGCAGCACCAGGGAACCCGGCGTGAGCCAGTCGACCACCTGGCTCATCCGAGCCAGCTCTTCTTCCAGTTTGCCCAGGCCGGCCTTGCTGGTCTCCTCCCGCTCGTAGTGCGTGAAGACGCCTCTGGCCACCGGGGCCGAGA
Organism: Actinomycetes bacterium; assembly: GCA_021791895.1. GTDB lineage: Bacteria > Actinomycetota > Acidimicrobiia > Acidimicrobiales > RAAP-2 > Palsa-461. Next base: position 12,568 of record JAJYVS010000024.1, read on the forward strand.
ACGAGCGGGCCGCGGCGAACAGCCCGGCCCGCATCATGACCTGGGCCACCCCCATCGCCCGCAGGAAGGTCGACTTGCCCCCCTGGTTGGCCCCGGTGACCAGCACCAACGACGTGCCGTCGGCGTCGAGGTCGTTCCCCACCACCGTCCCCCCAGACCGCAGCAAGAGGCCCGGGTCGTAGAGGTCGCGGGCCTGCAGGACCGTGGAGGTCCCGGGAGCCGGGGTCGGGAGGCAGGTCGGTTGACCCAGGCCCACCAGCCGGTCGTGCAGGTTGGCGGCGGCCAGGTAGAAGCCGAGTTCGAAACGCAGCGAAGAGAAGAACGACAGGACGTGCTCCATGGCCTCCGAGAGGGCGGCGGCCACCTCGTTGATGGCCTGGCCCCGCAGCTCCGCCACCAGGTCGTCGTCCCCGGGGCGGACGACGATCCGGAGGGCGTCGGATCGCCTCCACCACAGCCGCAGCCGTTGCCACCAGTTGATGGCAGGTTGGGTCGACAGGTGAACCCGCCAGTCGCCAGCCTTGGCCCCGAGACCGAGGCCGGCCGAGGAGAGCACCCCGGAGCGGAAGCGGAGCAGCTGCAGGTGGCGCTCCATCCCCTCCAGGTACTCGTCGGACAGCTCGGACTGCAGGGTGGCGACGAGCTGTCGGAGCCCCTCCGAGCTGAAGCGCCCGGTGTTGGCGTCGGCGATCGCCCGGAGCCGGTGCAGGTGCGCGGTGAAGAGGGCGAGCACCCCCACCGCCCGGTGGAGCCGGCCGCTCGGGACGTTGGTGAACACGCCCCAGACCTTCTTCTCCTCGGCGACGGCCGCCTCGGCCAGCTCGTGGATCTGCTCCACCACCTCCCGGTGGTCCAGGCAGTCCGACAGGACCGCCTGGCGGTAGGTGATCGCCGACGGCTCGGTCAGGGGATGGAGGGTCACGGCCGTGGCCACCGCGCGCAGGTGGCCGTCCCCCCCGCCCATCGCGTCGAGGAGGGCGGCGAGGCCCAGGTCCTCTCCCAGGGTCTCGGTCCCCGGAGGCAGCGGGTCCTCGGGGCGAAAGTCGTCGTCGGCAAAGAGCAGGTGGGGCTTCACCGGGCCAGGCGTTCCTTCACCCGGTCGTGGCTCAGGCCGTAGCGCTCGGCCAGGACCACGGCATAGGCTCGCCCGTCGGCCGGGCGACGCTCCAGCTTGAAGGTGCGGACCGTGGGATCGGCCGCGTCCACCCCCGCGACCATGGACACCGTCTTGTGGTCGAAGCTGGCCAGCTCGTCCACGAAGGTCACGCACACCCCGAGCGCGTCGAGCGCGGAGAGGTCGGCGAGCACGGACCGGCTGAGCACGGTGGCGTCACGGAGGGTGGTGGAGGAGAAGATCTCGTTGAGGACGACGACGCTCCCGCTGCTCGCCTGCTCCAGGGTCTCGCGGACGCGCACGAGGTCGTCCTCCAGCCTGCCGCGCATGTCGGCCAGGTTCTCGCCCAACCCGAAGTGGGACAGCACCTTGTCGGCCAGGAACAGGCGGGCGTGGACGCCGGGGACCGGGCATCCGAGCGCCGCGAGCCAGTGCAGCTGGCCGAACGCCCGGGCGAAGGTGGTCTTGCCCCCCTGGTTGGGGCCGGTGACCACGAGGATCCGCTCGGGACCCGAGAGGCGGTAGTCGTTGGTGACGACGGCCCCGGGTCCGCCGGCCTCCTCGGACTGGGCCAGGCGTCGGAGGGCGAGGGCGAGATCGTAGGTCGAGTGGACCGCTTCGTCCTTGGAGGAGGTGAGCACCGGGTAGCAGACCGGCAGACCGGAGGCCCGAAGCGAGCGGACCACCTCGAGGTACGCCAGGTAGAACTGGATCTCCCGGTCGAAGCGGACCACCAGCTGGTCCAGCCAGACCGGATGGGCCTCGCAGAAGCGGTCGAGGGCGCCGAAGGCGTCGGGGAAGAGCGCCACGACCCGGTCGAGGACCTGTTGCTCGAGCCGGTTCATGGTCGGCCGGCCGGACATCTCCAGGTGGTGGTCGGTTCCGCCCCGTTGCTGGAAGCGGGCGAAGAAGGAGGCGATCTCTTCGCCGTAGTCGGTCTCACCCTCGAAGCGGCGAACCCGGATGACCCGGGCGTAGAACAAGAGGGTGTAGCGGACCCGGGCGATCGCGCCCCGGGCTTCGGTCATGTCCTGGCGCAGCGTCTCGAACGCCTCCGAGCCGACATAGCGAGCGAGGCGCTCGCGCCACCCGACCAGGGCCCGTGCGGTCACCGGGGCCTGTTCCAGCTCGCCCAGCAGTCCGGTCACCGCCCCCACGTAGGTGGCGGCGGCGGTCAACAGCCAGCACCGACGCTGGTAGCGGTGCCGCATCTCCTCGGCCAGCGTCAGCATGGCGCGGACCGAACGCATGCGGTCGGAGAAGTTGTCCATCGTCTCTGTCAGCGGGGTGCCGTCCAGGGCGGCGAACACCTCCTGGCGGTAGACCACGGCGTCGACGCTCTCCAGCGGCAGACCGAAGTAGGGACGGAGCCGGTACTCGTCGTGTCCGGCCACCACGGCCTTCACGATCTGGTCGAAGTCGAGGTCGGTGAAGCTGCTCGGCACCGTCGGCGGGTCGATCTCGGTCGCCGGCGACGGCGGCGACGGGAAGAGCACGCTGGCGGAGCCCATCGGGACCCCGCTCATCTCGAAGCTCCGAGCCGACAACCGGCGGCCGCCGGTACCCGCAGCACCTCAGCTCCACCCGGCCACATCGGGCACCACTATGCCGATTGCGCCGAAGCTCTGCCCGGCAGGACCACCCCTCGGGGACGGAGAAGTGATCCTCGAGACCTCGCCCTGTGTGCCAGCGAGCGCGACCCTCGCCCCGATCTCTGTAACCGGTTGGAGGCGTGGTCGGAGAACAGAGCCGTGACCAGCTCGGGGGGCCGTGTCGGTCCGGTGTCGGCGCCTCGTCGGCTCGGGCGCACCGACCGTCCCTTCACCCCGAGGATCTGTCATCATCGTTCTGTGGGACGGATCCGCTCCGTCGATCGGCCCCGTTACCGAGCGCGGTGGTCCATCGTTGTCGGCACCGCGGCTCGGTCCTGAGCGGTGCCCACGGACGCTGGGCTGTCCACCCAGCTTGTTGGGTGGGTCACCGAACAGCTCGGATGGAGCGGCCGATGCCGGTTTCGCCCGCTGGGCAGCGGGGTGAACGTTCGCACCTATCTGGTGAGCCCAGGCCGGCCCCCGATGGGGATCGGCCGACAACGGTCACCGGATGCGATCCTGCGGATCGTCCCGAACCGGTCGCCGGAGTTCGCATCCGCGGTGTTCGGCCGGGAAGCTCGGGTCCTCGGCGTGCTCGGCGGTGCGGTCATGACGCCGGTGGTCCTGGGGCTGGACACCGCGGGGGGCGGGGCCGGACAACCGGCGCTCTTGATGAGCTGCTTGCCGGGTCGCGCCATGACGTTGTCGAAGGAGTCCGGTCATGACTGGATAACCATGGCCCAAGAGATCGGCAGAACCTTGGCCGAGATCCACCGGGCCGTCCCCGCCGGGGACCCGTCGGTGCCTTCGGTGGTCTTCGACTGGCTGCAGCCGGACGCGCTGGGGGCGAGTGTGGAGTACGCCTCCAGCCCGTGGCGCGGGTTCTGGCAGGAGCTCCAAGGTCTGGCCGGAGAAACCGAGATCGCGTCGGATGGGTTCATCCAGCGCGACGTTCGGGTGGCCGACCTGTTGTGGGACCGCGTGCACCTGCGGATCTCCGGCGTCCTCGGGTGGGAGCGCGCCGGGTTTGGACCGAGAGGTTGGGACCTCGCCAAGGCGCGTCTCGACGCGACCCTCCAGTGCGGCGGGTTCGAGCCGGCCGACCTTGTGATCGACGCCTATGAGGCGGCGTGGGGCGACCCGGTCGTCGACCGCCGCTTCTGGGACCTGGCGGTGGCGCTGTCGAGCATCGAGGCGCTCGACGTGCTGCAACGGGGCTACGCGGAGCTGGGACGGCTCGATCTGATGCAGCCGACGTTGTGGACCCGGCTGCTCGAGTTCGTTCGGCATCGCTAACCACCGGAGTCCGTGTTGCCGGCGACGCGGTCGATACCGACACCCGAGTCCCCGCAGGCTATGCGTCCGCTGGCTGCCCGCCCGTCATCAGGGGAAGCTCGAGATCCGCGCACCACTCGAACATCGAGCCGTCGTAGACCGACACGTCGTCGAGACCGAGCAGGTGAAGGACGAAGGCGTCGCTCGAGGCGGCGACACCGCCGCCGCAGTAGGTGATGGCGCTGTTGGCGGACAGGGGCTCGGCGAAGATCTCGCGCAGCACCTCGGTCGCGAGGAAGCGCTGGGTGTCCGGGTCGACGATCTTGTGGGCCGGAATGTTGATGGCGCTCGGGATGTGTCCGGCCCGACCGTAGGAGGCCACCTCACCGGTGTACTCCCGCCAGGTCAGCGCATCGACGATGCACGTCGTCTCCTCGTCGATGGCGGCACGCACCCGATCCTTGCCGACCATGAGGCCGGGGCGCAGGCGGGCCGTGAACGTGGTGGGGGGATGGCCGGGCGCCTCGGTGCTCACCGACCGGTTCTCCTGCGTCCACGCCGTCCAACCGCCGTCGAGCACTGCCGCTTGATCGAAGCCGAAGGCCCGCAGCATCCACCACACGCGTGCCGCCCACATGCTCTGGCGGCCGTCGTAGAGCACGACCCGATGACCGTCACCCACGCCGAGCCGCTCCATGGCGGCGGAAAATCGTTCGGCCGACGGCATCGTCAGGGGCACCGGCGACTCGGGGTCCGAGAGCGCGGCGAGCAGGTCGGCGTGGTTCGAACCCGGGATGTGGCCCTCCTCCCACTTCGACCGCCCGCTCCGCGCCCGCCCTGTCACCGGGTCGAAGTCCACCGTTGCGTCCACGATGCGCAGATCGGGCTCACCCAGGTGGGCCGCCAGCCACTCTGTGGAAACGAGTTGTTCCATCTCGTATGCCTCCGGCCGAGTGCGCCAAGCATAGAGAAGCCCTGCGTGGATGGAGGACCCCATCGGATTGGCCCACGACGGTTGCGGTGCCTCGACGAGCTCGCTCCTTCAGGTTTCGAGCTCAGGTTCGCGAAGCATCGCCCAGAGCGGTGGGGAGGATCCGGCCTGGAGCATTCCGACCACCTCGAAGCCCAGGCGTTCGTAGAGGTCCCGGCTGCGCGGGCTCGACGCCTCCAAATAGGCCGGGAGCCGGTCTCGGTCGCACGTCGTGAGGCCATGGCGGAGGAGCGTGGAACCGAGACCACGACCCTGGAGGATCGGGTCGACGCCCACCAGGGCGAGATACCAGTGGTCGACGGAGGGGTGCCACCGGTCCATCTGCTCAAACAGCGCGCCCACCTCCTTCAGGGTCCGCTCGTCGAGGGTCTCGGCCATGAGGGTGCCGAGGGCGACGGTGTTGGGACCAGAGCCGGGCGGGAGCCAGAGGGCGGCCCCTCGCCCGTCGGCCAACCCGTGTGCCGTGCCGTGGCCGATCGCCGGGCCGCCGAACCCCTCGGCGAATCTCGGCCAGAGAGTGGCGTAACGGTGGGGCGCGGCCCACAGCCAGCGCATCACCGGGTCGGACGCGAATGCCAGCGTGAGGGTGGCGAGGGCCCAGGACCGGTCGCTCTCCTCAAGGTTCACCACCGTCGGCTCTGTCACATCGCTCACCTCGCCTTGCAAAGCCGACCGGGCGCACCTTCTTCGGCATCAGTCAGATCGTCAGAGTTTCGAAATCTCCTGGCACCGTGCAGTTTGGAATGTCGCGGTCGTTCAAACCTGCGCCGAGGTGCGTGAGAATGAATCGGGGGTCGGGAAAGCGCTCTCGCAACACGACGACGTCGTCGACGTCCATGTGCGTCTGGGGTGGCGGGTGAGGACCGTTGCACTCCAGGATCAGCACGTCGCAGTTCTCGGCGAGCGTGTCGAGGCCCCCACAGGGGCGGACGTCCCCCGAGTACGCCACCGTTCGTCCGCCAAGGTCGAAGAGAAATCCGAAGCAGTCGAGGTATGGCACGTGATCGACCTGAACTGCCCGAAACCGGATCGGGCCCGCCGTCTGCCACGTACCGTCGACCTCGACGTAGCGAACGTCGAGCTGAGCATCGGCCATCTCACCCACCGACTGCACCGCACCCACCTCCAGCATCTCGGCGAGACGGCGCTGGACACCTGGTGGCCCGACGACCGAGATGGGGGTCCGGCGTCTGCTCCGGATGAGTTCCAACAGCAAGAAGGGCCACCCAAACGTGTGGTCGGCGTGGAAATGGGAGACGAAGACCGCCTGGAGGTCGGACGCCTGCAGGCCACAGCGCCGTAAGTGGGGGAGGGCTGTCGGGGAGGGCTCGACCAGAATTTGTCCGTCGAGCACGAACCCGTTCCAGTATCGCTCCAACGTGAGGTAGTCGCCCGTGCCGAGAAACGTGACACGACTCACGGCCGGGCGAACTTCGCTGACGCAACGATCGCGACCTGCTGGACGGCCGACCTCGGGCGTATCAGGACCATTGACCGCAGGTTAGGCCGTTCGCCCCGACGGTACCGGCTCGTCCGAACGGCAGGGTCGGAACACCCGGAGCTGATCATCGGCGCACCTATCCTTCTCTTTGTGGCCAAGGTCGTGATCGTGGGTGCGGGAGTGATCGGTCTGGGTACGGCGATGCTGTTGGCCCAGGACGGACACGACGTCACGGTGTTCGAGCGCGACCCCGCTCCTCCACCATCGTCGGCACCGGACGCCTGGAAGGTCTGGGAACGCCGGGGAGTAAACCAGTTCCGTCTGCCCCATGCCTTCTTGGCCCGCTTCCGCCAGATTCTCGACACCGAGCTTCCAAAGGTGTCCCGGGCTCTCGAAGCGGCTGGAGCGTTGCGGATGAACTACGTCCGCTCCGTCCTGCCGGAAACGGTCACGGGCGGATGGAGGCCCGGCGACGAGAGCTATGAACTGCTGACGGGAAGGCGGTCGGTGACCGAGGCAGTCCTGGCCACCGTCGCCGAGGGCACCGCAGGTGTCTCTATCAGGAGGGGGACCGCTGTGGCCGCTCTGGAGACCGGAGCTCCGGTCGTTCCGGGCATTCCCCACGTCAACGGTCTCCGCCTGCAGAACGGGACGATTGTCCACGCCGATTTGGTCGTCGACGTGGCGGGCCGGCGCTCGGCGCTGCCTGCGTGGCTGGCCGAGATCGGAGCCCGTCGGCCGTCAGAGGAGCTCGCGGACAGCGGGTTCGTCTACTTCGGACGTCACTTTCGTTCTGCCGACGGGACGCTGCCCGCCCAATTCGGCCCCGCCTTGATGCACATCGGCACGATCAGCTCGCTCAGCCTGCCGGCGGACAACGGCACTTGGAGCCTCGGGATCGTGACCACTTCGGCCGACCGGGCGCTGCTCGCACTGCGCGATCCGACCCGCTGGGAAGCAGTCGTGCGCAGCCTTCCGTTGGTTGCCCACTGGCTCGACGGCGAACCTATCGACGTCGGCGTCAAGGTGATGGCCAAGTTGGAAGACCGGTACCGCGGATTTGTCATAGACGGGGAGCCGGTCGCGACCGGCGTCGTCGCGATCGGCGACTCGTGGGCCTGCTCCAACCCGGCCAACGGAAGGGGCGCGTCGATCGGCATGTTGCATGCCCAGGTCCTGCGGGATCAACTTCGTGCCGTCGGCCTCGGCGATCCGAAGAGGTTCGCCGAGGCGTTCTACATCGCCACGGCGGAGACGGTGGAGCCCTGGTATCGAGCCACCTTCGCCCAGGATCGCCACCGTCTCCACGAGGTCGAAGCCGCCATTCGAGGCGACATTTACGACCCCGGTGATCCGCTCTACGAAGCAGAGAAGGCCCTGGCCGCGGCGGGGCCGCGGGACCCTGACTGCCTGCGTGCCGGGCTCGACATCAGACTCGTGCTGCGGCGACCCGACGAGGTCTTTGCAGACTCGGCACTCCGGGAACGAGCCCTCGAGCTTGGAGAAGACTGGCGCGAAGACACCCCGCCGGGACCAACCAGAGAAGAGCTGCTCTCCCTCGTCGGATCGTGACGGCACGGGCGCGACAACCTTGCACGGATCGGCGTTGACAACGGAGGCGTGAGACCCAGTCCGTGACCGGACATGGCGCCGGTCATCTTGCCGGGCCGCCGGGGGTGGAATCGTTCCCGGCCACGATGGGTCGTTCCGGGCCTCGCACGACCGGTGTTCCCCGGGACCCGACGGGGAGCGGCCCCGGGGCTTTGAAGTCAGTGGCTCGACACCGAGGCGAGGTCTACGATCCGGCTGGTCGAAGGAGGGCAGATGTTTGCACGCCTTATCTTTGTCACCGGCGCCGATGTCGCAGCCGCAGTGGCGTTCCTCAGGGAACGTGCTTCGGTGATCACGGCGCAACGGGGCTTTCGCCAGCTCGCTGCGAGCGGTGACCGCTCGTCGGGCAACGTGAGCATCATCTCGGTCTGGGACTCGATGGATGACCTTGAAGCCAGTGACGGCGCCCTCGCCGCTCTCCGCGAAGAGGGACTCGGTGTCTTCGGGGGACAGATGACGGTACGGGTCTTCGAGCAGGTGGCGTTCGGGATCGGCGAGACACCCCCCCAGCCCGGGTGTGTGCTGAGGCTGGTCACCTATCGAATGGACTCGAGCCGGATCGACGAGAACATCTCGTGGTTCAAGAGCGAGTTGCTCCCGACGATGATGGCGACACCAGGCATACGCGCGGTCCGGAACCTCGTCGACCGTGCAACGGGAGAGGGTCGGGTGGGAACCGTGTACTCGGACCAGGCGACGTTGGAGTTGGCCGGGGCTGCCCGCGCCCAGCGGATGGCGGCGGCCAGAGACCGCGGAATCGAGTTCGGTGAAGAGTCGACCTTCGAAGTGCTCTTCGGTGAGATGTCCACCACCTGAGTCCTCCAGGCTGAAGGCTTCGCCAGCCGTCCGATGCCGACATCGAAGAGGATGAAACAGACCGATTGATCACAGCCGGGCACCGCACGAGCGCCGTGTCCTTTCGGAATGAATCGGCCACTTGCGACGCGATCGGTGATCGAGGCCGACGGGATGCCCTGTCCATGGACACCAAGGTCGGTCGTTACTGGAGTCAGGCAGACTGAAGCAGCACGAACACATCATCACAGTCGGTGTTCTCGATCTGCGCAGAGGCTGTTGACCCCAGTCGCAGGGTGACGGTGCTCGGCGTCGTTTGGCCCGGTGCGAGGCCGCCGAAATAGCCGGACGGACTCCTCTCGGCCTGTGTCACCTGGTTGCCGCTGGCGTCGAGCGCGGCGATGCCCGGGTACCCGGTGATCGTGCACGGGGCCGATCCGACGTTCTTGAAGAGCACCGGGACCTCGATGTTGCCCGCGCCGGCTTGCCCCTGCCCGAGCGAGATCGTGAGATCCGCCGTTGTGCAGATTGAGGGCGGCGTCGTCGGACCCGGCGTCGTCGACGCCGTCGACACCGGCACGGTGGTCGAGGGGTGAGCGGTCGTCGAAGGGTGCTGCGTCGTCGGTGACGATTGGCCCGACGGCGAGGAGCAGGCCGCACGCCCGAGCGCCGCGCCGACTGGCGCAATGACCACCAGAAGCTGTCGCACCGTCCCTCCCCACACCGATCAGCTCGACATGTCATCGTCCAATGCTTCAGTGTGGCGCGGTGGTGGGTGTGGGGCACGCAAGATCGCCGGGCCGCGTCCATCATCTCGGCGACGGCTCGCGCCGGTCAAAGCGAGATGACATGGCGACCTCAAAGAGGACCGGTCCCTGCGGTCCTAGTAGGAAGCTCTCGCCGGCGAAGCCGGCACAGTTGAGTCAAGTTTCACGCGGCCAGGGCGGACTTGCCGATGAAAGTGCAGATGGCGTCGTCGAAACGGTCGAACTGGCGACGCAGTGGCGTGGGGATGGCGAGCAAGTCGAAAGTCAGAGCCAGACCCTGACGGAGAAGCCGGGCATAGGTGCGGGTGAAGAACATCGCCACGGGGCGCGAAGGTAGTGACGCGATAGCGGTGGGTGTGGGGCACGCGCTCGATGATCCCGTGGAGGCGGAGGCGTCGGAGGTCGTAGGTCATCCTTCCCGCGGTCATGGATACCGGGTCGATGCCCAGCAGTGGCGCGAGGTGCTCGCGGAGATCTCGGTTGGAGAACCCGTCGGACAGGAGTCGGAAGACGACCAGGATGCTCAAGAGCGCCTGAACGCGGGGGTCGCCGAAGCGCAGGGCGGGGCCACGCTGTTGGTCAATCAGGATTCGGGGCGCACACCTGGGCGAAGGCGTCCTCGCCGATGGCACAGTCGCAGCTCGTTCGTTGCACCTCGAGGAGGCGCCGGTTGGCGGAAAAGCCGATCTCCCGCAGGGTGGGGAGATTATGGAGCCGCTTGCCGACGCCGAAGTCGGTCGCGTCGTTGATGGTGGTCTCGGTCCGGAGGGCCTTGCCCAGCTTGTGGTACTGCTTGATCTTGGATCGCTTGTAGTCGACGTGCAGGGACGGCACGACGCCCTCGGTGAGCACCGGGGTGCGGAACCGCCCGGGAGTTCGCCGGCTGACCCGGCGCTCGAAGATCAGGGCGACCTGATCGGGGCGGCCGAGGTCGAGGTTGTCACGGATCACCTTTTCGAAGAAGACCCGCCCCGAGAGGGGCCGGTCGAGGGTCTGGGTGAGGGAGAACTCGGCCCGGAGGACTGAGATGTCGTAGCGGTAGCCGGCCCGACGGTCGGCGACGGTGAAGGGGTGCGGCAGGATGGCCAACCACTTGCGGGCGAGCCGGTCGATCGCCTCGGGGCCGAGGCGTTCGCAGATCCGGTTGAGCCGGCGGGGGTCCTCGCAGGACAAGAAGCCGTTGTCGAGCGGCTCGAAGGCGATGCCAGCCCTGGTCTCCTGGCGCTTGGCCCACTCGTTGCCATTGAGACAGAGCTTGGCGTTGTAGGGGAAGTAGCTGCAGAACTTGATGAAGAAGGGCCCGAAGTCCCGGTCGACGCAGTAGAAGTAGTAGTGGTTCACGAAGATGCTGGCCCGCACGATCCAGGGGTAGGGCTTGCCGGTCACCAGGTTGCGGCGCTTCTCGGTCCGGTAGGCGGTGGTCTTCTCCTGGGCCTTGCCGACGAAGAGCACGCCCTCGTCGCCCTCGAACGCCGCCAGGTAGTCATGGGCCACGTCGTCCTTGCGCTGGCCCTTCTCGAAGGTGACCAGGTCGAGACCCCGGGCGGCGGCGAAGCGCTCGATGTCGGCGATGAAGCTCCGGGTCGGCCGGAGCCCGCGTCAGGATCTCGGGGACTTCGCCCCAGCCCAGCGCCTACGATCACCGACGTGGAGGTGCCGCAAACACCGTCTCGTCGGGCTGGGGCGGAGCTTCGTTAGGCTGAGGGGCGCCGGCTTGGAACTCGAGGAGTCCATGGCCACCTACCGCAACCGCTTCGGCCCCCACAATCCGGGTGAGACCTACGTGACCCACGCCTTCCCCGAGCAGCTGGCCGACCTCGGTGAGGTGGAGATGAACTACGCGACCGTCGGCGACTCTTCACAGCCGGCGCTGCTGCTCATCCCGGGCCAGACCGAGTCGTGGTGGGGGTACGAGCAGGCCCTCCACCTGCTCGGTGGGCATTTCAACGCGTACGCCGTCGACCTGCGGGGCCAGGGCCGGTCGACCCGGACCCCGGGCCGCTACACGCTCGACAACATGGGCAACGACCTGGTGCGGTTCATCGACGTGGTCATCGGCCGACCGACCGTGGTGAGCGGGCTGTCCTCGGGCGGGGTCCTCTCGGCTTGGCTGTCGGCCTACGCCAAGCCCGGTCAGCTGATCGGCGCTCACTACGAGGACCCGCCGCTCTTCTCTTCGCAGGTCGGGCCGGCGATCGGCCAAGGGATCAACCAGTCGATCGGCCCGATGTTCCTGTTGTGGAGCACCTATCTCGGTGACCAGTGGAGCATCGGCGACTGGGAGGGCTTCCTCGCCGCCGCACCCGACGCGCTCCCGGCCTCGATGGCACGGTCGTTCCCATCGAGGGACGAGCCGAGCCAGAACTTGAAGGAGTACGACCCCGAATGGGCCCGCGCCTTTTGGTACGGAACGGTGGCGGCGTCTTGTGACCACGCCCGGATGCTCCGCGCGGTCAAGGTCCCGGTCCTCCTCACCCACCACTTCCGTCGAGTCGACCAAGCGACCGGCGCGCTGCTGGGCGCGCTGTCCGACGCCCAGGCGAAACGGGTGCTCGATCTCCTCGACGAGGCCGGTGTGGCCGCCGAGTACCGCTCGTTCGAGACCATGGGTCACTCGATGCACGGCCAGGATCCCCAGCTCTTCACCGACACGCTGGTGGAGTGGTCGACGTCACTGGCGAGCTGAGTGGTTGTCCTGGCGAAGCAGGCGAGCGGCGTGGCACTCCGAGAGCCGGAGCGGGCTCGTCTCGGGCCAATCTGCTGGTTCCCGATAGCGGGGAATAGAGTGCTGACGTCGATGTACTGACGAATCGGAGGAGTTCGCATGACTGTCGACCTGGCCTTGGACGAGCAGTTGCGCCAGGAGGTGCGGTCCTGGATCACCGACAACGCCGTGGCGGAGGTGAAGCACGTCCGGCAGGGACCCCGCGGCACCGAGCGATCCGAGGCGATGACCGAGTGGGAGCGTCGCCTGATCGAGGGCCGGTGGATCTGCTCGCACTGGCCCGAGGAGTATGGCGGACGGGGGCTCGACAGCTTCCAGAACGGCATCGTCAGCGATGAGTTCTCCAGGGCCGGCTTCCCGAGGGTCAGCCGGGGCATGGGTGAGTCGTTGGTGTCCCCGGCCATCATCGTGCACGGCGATCCGGATCAGAAGCGCTACTTCCTGCCCCGCATCCTCGACGGCACCGATCGGTACTGCCAAGGATTCTCCGAGCCCGGAGCCGGGTCCGACCTCGCCGGGCTCCAGACCCGTGGTGTGGTCGACGGTGAAGAGGTGATCATCACTGGCCAGAAGGTGTGGACGTCGGGGGCCCAGTTCGCCAACATGATGTTCTGCCTCTGCCGGACCGACCCCGAGGCTCCCAAGCACCGCGGCATCTCCTACGTGCTGGTGCCGATGCCCGAGAACGGCTTCGACGTCCGGCCGCTACGCCAGATGACCGGAGGGGCCGGGTTCAACGAGGTGTTCATCGACGCCGCCCGGGCCCCGCTCTTCAACGTGATCGGCGGTCTGCACAACGGGTGGAGGGTGGCCAACACGACGCTCGGCAACGAGCGCCGGGGCGGGGGCACCCGCCATGTCGGGTTCTTGCACAACTGGCAACGGGTCGTCGACAAGGCCCGCGAGAACGGCAAGATCGACGACCCCAACGTCCGCCAACAGTTGGCCTGGGCCTACACCAAGGTCCAGATCATCCGGTACCAGGCTGAGCGCATGAACGCCCTGGCGGCCGCCGGGCTCGAGCCCGGGCCCGAGGCGAGCGTGGGCAAGATGCTCTGGTCCGAGTACGCCCGCCGATTTGGCGAGATGGCGATGGACATCGCCGGCATGGAGTCGTTGGTCCGTCCCGAACACGAGGACTACCGACAGAACGAGTGGATGGGGATGTTCCTCGGGTCCCGCTCCGGCACCATCTGGGGAGGAACGGCCGAGGTGCAGCGCAACATCGTCGGCGAGCGGGCCCTGGGCCTGCCGAAGGACCCCTCCGCCGAGAACGACCGCTCGCAACCGTTCAGCCCGAACCGATGATCGCTGAACTCCGAGCGCGGTCGGCCCCGGCGCGGCCCGGGTCGGCGGGGAACCTACGGCGTCCGGCCGTGCATGTGGCCCGGTGACGTCCGTCGGGTGCGGGTCCTGGAGGGAAGACCCCGAAGACCGAGGAGCCTGAGGACCAGGACACCGATCCGACTCGGTTTCCGGGCCCGCTGGGCGGCCCTCGCCTTGTTCTCGTGATCACCGGTGACGTGGTAGTTCCGGCCCGTGTAGCCGCGTCGATAGTTGGGCGACACGAGTGTGATCCTATGTTCACCGACAACCGGTGGTACGTGGCGCGGCCGGTTGAGCGCCGACCACGTCAGGCGACATCGAGGTCGGCAACGACGGGGAGATGGTCCGACGCGCGGTCCGCGGGAGCCGCCTCGTAGATCTGGCAGTCCACGAGGTTCGCCGCCAGATCGGCGGTGGCGAAGATGTAGTCGAAACGGAGCCCAAGTCTCGGCATGGTGACGCCGGGCTCACCAGGATGCACCTTGCGGTAGAGGTCCACGAAGCCCGCGGCTTCCAGTACCCGCAGGGCCCGGTCGTCGACGTCGCCTTCGAGATTGCCCGAGCGGGCGAACAATCGAGCCCCGATCTTCGACAGCGCCGCGTCGAGGCCGGGGTCATCGGTTCTCGGACTGTTGAAGTCGCCCATGACGATCCCAGGGGGCCCCGGCAGGGCGTGGAGGGACCCGAGCAGCCGGGCGTCGGGCGAGAACGGATCGAGATGCACGCCGGCAACGCCGATGCCCAAACCCCCCGGAGTGACGAGCCTCGCCTCGACGAGGCTCCGGTTGGTGCCCGGGGGTCCCGAGCAGCATGTCACGATCCCAAACCCTGGCTTGACCAGCAGGGCTCCGTGGTACCCGCTCGGTGAGAGACCGAGCAACAACCGCATCCCCGTTGCCCGCTCGAGCTCGAAGCGACGCTCTTGTCCTCGCAGTTCGAACTCGTTCGCCTCTTGGAGCGCCACCACGTCGGGGTCCAGTCTCCCGATCAGCTCGGCGATGAGCGCCAGCCGACTCGTTCCGTCGGCGTCCAGCGCGCCGTCCAAGATGTTGTAGGACATGAGCCTCACCGGTCTGTGCTCCTCTCCACATGCCCGGGTCACTGCGAGCGAAGGATCCGGCTGAGAACAGCGAGCCCACTCTCCGCGGCACCGCCGACGACGTGCCCGGCCAACGGTCGCGGGCAAGTATCCCAGTCTCGATCCGATGCGGTCGGTCGGCGCGCCAGCCGGCACGGATCATGCGCGCTCCTGTGGTCGATCGTGGCCGAAGCTCGGCGACGCCGCTCCTCTGTCGGCCACGGCGCTCGTCGGGACTAGGGCAGGTCCGCCCTTCTTGGCACCTGATAGCCGGGCCACCAGGAACTTTGAGGCCGGTCCGTCCCTCGGCACCCATGGCGCCGGGTCATCGCTTGATGAATACTGACGGGCCAGTGAGCGTGAGGCGGGGCTTGGTGCTCCTGACCGTGCCGGTGGGCGTCGCGGCCGCATGGGCCGTGGCCGCCCGTCTGCTGCCCAAGGGCCTGCCGCCGGGGATCGTCCTCCAGGGACTGATCTACGGAGCCTTCTACTCCTTGTCCGCCGTCGGTCTGGTCCTCATCTACCGCTCCAGCCGGGTCGTGAACTTCGCCCAGGCCCAACTCGGCCTCCTGGGTGGGACGATCACGGCCCTCCTGGCCACCGGCCACGGCTTGAACTTCTGGCTCGCGCTCCTCTTCGGTCTGTTCGTGGCCGTGGTGACCGGGGCCCTCACCCACATGTTGGTGATCCACCGCCTGCGTCGCAGTTCACGACTCCTGGTGGCGGTGGCGACGATCGGTCTGGCGCAGGCCCTGACCGGCGTGCAGGGATTTCTGCCGAGGATCTTCTGCGGATCCCTCTTCGGCTCCTGCAACATCAGTCGCGGGTTCACGTTTCCGCTCACGGTCACCTTCAGCGTCCGTCCGGTCATCTTCAACGGCGCCGATGTGGTGACCCTCGTGTCGGTCGCCGTCGTGCTCCTGATCCTGTGGGCGGCGCTGCGGTTCACCTATTGGGGACAGGCCATGCGGGGTTCAGCCGAGAATCGAGAGCGGGCGGTCCTGCTCGGCATTCGCGTGTTCCCGATCGACGTGGCCGTCTGGGTGACGGCCGCCGTGCTCTCGGCGGTGAGCCTGGTGCTCTACGTGGGTGTGTACGGGTTCTCGACCCTGGCCGGCGGGGCCCCTACCTCGGGCAACGACATCTTGATCCGGGTGCTGGCGGCGGCGGTGATCGGCGGGATGGAAAGCCTGCCCCGGACGGTTCTCGCCGCACTCCTGCTCGGCGTCTACGACGCCGGCGCCATTTGGACCTCGGCGAATGTGCCGTTCGTCGACGCCACGCTGGTGGTGATCATCGTGGTCGCCCTGCTCCTCCAGCACCGACGCTTCACGCGCTCGGGCGACGGTCTGGGCGTCAACTGGCTGACGGTCCGCCAGTTCAAGCCGGTGCCGCTGGTCCTGCGCCGCCTGCCCGAGGTGCGCTGGACCCGGCGGGTCGCCGTCCTCGTCGCCCTGTTCCTGCTGATCGACGCCCCGCACCTGCTCCCCGCCGCCCGGGTCTATCTGCTGGCGCCGTTGCTCATCTACGGCATCGTGGGCCTCTCGCTGGTCGTCCTGTCCGGTTGGGCCGGACAGATCTCTCTCGGACAGTTCGGCCTGGCCGGGGTGGGCGGAGCGGTGACCGGCTTCCTCTACGGCTTCCAATCCTGGAACTGGCTCCCGGCCATGGTCGTCGGCATGCTGGCCGCGGGAGCGGTGGCGTTCCTCATCGGCCTGCCGGCCCTGCGCATCCGCGGCCCGTTCCTGGCCGTCACGACCCTGGCCTTCGCCGTGGCCATGTACGAGTACGTCCTCCCGCCCCAGTGGTTCCCCTCGTTCGTGGCCCAGTCGATCAACCGCCCGACCGTCTTCGGCCACGACCTCTTCGGCTCGGACGCCGGGATGTACTACCTGTGCCTGGCGGTCTTCGCCCTGGTGGCGCTGTCGCTGCGGTCCCTGCGCTCCAGCGCGGCCGGCCGGTCCCTGATCGCCACGCGTGACAACGAGCTCGCCGCGGAGGCCATGGCCCTGCCCACGACCAGGATCCGCCTGACCGCCTTCATCGTCTCCGGAGCGATCGCCGGGCTGGCTGGGACCCTCTTCGTGATGGACCAGGGCGGGGTGTTCTACGCCTCCTACAGTCCCGACATCAGCATCCTTCTGTTCACCATGGCCGTGGTGGGCGGACTCGGTTCGATCTCCGGCCTGGTCTTCGGGGTCGTCTACATCTGGGGGGTCCAGTATCTGCTGCCCCCGAACTGGGGGATCGTCGTCAGCGGCCTCGGGGTCGTGATCCTCCTCCTGGTCATGCCCGAGGGCCTGGCGGGCCTGGCCAACCTGGCCCGGGACGGCGTGCTGCGTCGCCTGGCCGTCCACCGGGACCTCGACGTACCCGAGCTGGTGGCACCGGACACCGGCCGGCCACCGCCAGAAGAGGCCGAATTAGTGGCGCAGGCCGCCATGGGGGGCCTCGTCGGATGACCGTGCCGTCGGCGCCATCCGCCGCCCCCTCGACGCCGCGCAACCCCCCCGCGGCCGAGTCGGCCATCTCCGCCGCGGCCGCCGCCGAGGCCGCCATCGAGCCGCCCCCGTCGCATCTCTTCTGGCTGGATCCGCGCCGCATCACCTGGCCCGCCTCGGCGGTGCCGTTCTTCGTCCTGGCGGTGCTGGGGGCGATGGCCCAGTTCGAGAGCTCGGCGTTCAACGTGCTGGTCCCCAACATCAAAGAGGCGTTCCATCTGAGCCTGACTGGCCTGACCACCATCACCGCGGTGGCGGCACCGATCGGGCTGTCGCTCGACATCCCCTTCGCCTACGCCGGAGACCGCGTGCGACGGATGCGCATGATGGCCATCGGCTTCTTCATCTTCATGGCCTTCTCCGCCGTCACCGGCCTGTCGGGCATCTTCGCCAGTCTCACGCTCTTGTACGTGGCGCGGATCGGGGTGTCGATCGGCGGCGCGTTCCAATCGACCGGGGCCAGCCTCATGGCCGACTTCTTCCCGGTTGGGGTACGGGCCAAGGTCTACTTCGCTCGGGCCGCGATCGCCGCTGCGCTCGGCGCGATCGCCCCGGCCACCGTCGGTCTGATCGAGCTGCGCTTCACCTGGGAGACGCCGTTCTTCGTCTTTGCGGTGCCGACGGTTGTGTTCGCGGCGTTCGGGCTGATGATCAAAGAGCCGGTGCGCGGGCGCTACGAGCGGGAGCTGATGGGGGCCGACCCGGCCACGGCCTCGGTGACCGACGAACCGGCCACCTTCAGCGAGACCTTCCGGACGCTCTTCGCCAACCCGTCGATGCGCAGGCTGTACTACTCGCTCCCGTTCTTCACCGTCGCCGCCCTTGGCATCGGGCAGTTCACCAGCCTCTTCTACCAGCAGATCCTCCACCTCGACGCCGCCTCGCGCGGCTTCGTCATCGCGCTCACCGAGCCCGGCGCGGTGGTGGGGCTCATCTTCGGGGCGATCGTGCTGCGCCCGCTGATCTGGCGGAATCCGGGCATGGTGATGCGGCTCATCGCCGTCAGCGCCACCCTGGCCGGTGGGCTCCTGGTCGGATTCGCCCTCTCCACGGCGGTGTGGATGGCGGCCCTCTTCCACTTCCTCATGGCCGCGGTCATGGCCACCATCGTCCCCGGGGTGACCACGATCCTGTCGCTCGTGATCCCACCCCGGATGCGCACCCTCGGCTTCGCCACGGCCTCGATCTGGTTCCTAGTCGGCCTTCCCGTCCTGCCGCTGGTCGGTGTCATCGGTGACGACTTCGGCCTGCGGACGGGGATCATCGTCTTCGTCCCCGTCTTCATCCTGGGGGGCTACATCCTGGCGTCGGGTGGCCGTTTCGTGGCCCGGGACATCGAGAAGGTGCGGATCTCCACCCTGGCCCGGGCCGAGATCCGCCAGGCCCGGCTGGAGGGTCGGACCAACCTGCTCATGGTCCGGGGGATGCGCGCCGGTTACGGTCCCCTCGACGTCCTCTTCGACGTCAACCTGGACGTGGCCGACGGGGAGATGCTGGCGCTCCTCGGCACCAACGGTGCCGGGAAGTCGACCCTGCTCCGCACGGTCTCGGCGCTCTTGGTCCCGACCGCCGGCGCCGTCATGTTCGACGGGATCGACATCACGAGCGCCGACCCCCGCCGGGTCGTGGAGATGGGCGTCATCCACGTCCCGGGGGGGCGGGGGATCTTTCCCGGCCTGACGGTGGCGGAGAACCTGGGCCTGGCGCTCGGTCCGAGCAGACGCCGACGCCGGCAACTGGGCTTCGAGAGCGCCACGCTCGGGGGCGCATCGTCGGTCGAAGAGGCCCTCGAGTTCTTCCCGGCCCTCCGTCAGCGCCTCCACACGGCGGCCGGCGAGCTCTCGGGCGGTGAGCAGCAGATGTTGAGCCTGGCCCAGGCGTTCCTCTTCCAGCCCCGCCTCCTGCTGATCGACGAGCTGTCGTTGGGCCTGGCCCCCTCGGTGGTTACCCAGCTCATCGAACGGGTGAAGGCGGTCCACGGCGCCGGCACGGCGGTGGTGCTGGTCGATCAGTCGCTCTCGACGGCCATGGCCGTCTCTAAACGGGCCGCCTTCTTGGAGCGGGGCCAGGTCGTCTTCTCGGGGTCGACCTCCGAGCTCATCGAGCGCGACGACCTGGCCCGGGCGGTGTTCCTTTCCGGGTTCAAGGGGGCGGCCGGCCCGGGCCCGGCCGATGGGACCGCGGTCGCGGCCAACGGGACGAGACCACCCCCGGCCCCCGGCACCGCACCGGTCCTGGCCGCCTCGGGCCTGGTCAAGACCTACGGCGGACTGACCGTGCTGGCCGGAGTCGACCTCGACATCGAAGACGGGGAGGTGGTCGGGCTCATCGGGCCGAACGGCGCCGGCAAGACCACGCTCCTCGACCTGCTCACCGGCGCCCAGCGGGCCGACTCGGGCCGGGTGGTGCTCGCCGGACGGGACGTGACCACCTGGTCCACGCACCGCCGGGCGGCCGCCGGGATCGCCCGCTCCTTCCAGGACCCCCGGCTGTGGGCGGGCCTGACCGTCGAGGAGATCCTGGCGTTGGGCGTCGCCCGCCGCCACGGCGGGTTCAAGGTGGCGGGTGCCCTGCTGAGCCTGCCGGTGACCGCCCGCCGGGAACGGGCCATCCGAGCCGAGGTGCAGGAGATCGTCGAGCTACTCCACTTGGAGACCTTCCGGCTCAAGTTCGCGACCGAGCTGTCCACGGGCACGCGGCGGATCGTCGAGTTGGCCACCGTGGTGGCGCAGCGCCCCCACGTGCTGTTGCTCGACGAGCCCACCGTCGGCATCGCCCAGCGGGAGATCGAACCCCTGGCCGCGCTGCTCCAGGAGGTGAGGAGGGCGCTCGGCTGCGCCATGTTGGTGATCGAGCACGACATGGCCTTCTTGAGCGGGCTGGCCGGTCGGGCGGTGGCGATCGACGCCGGCACCGTCGTCGCCCGGGGCACGCCCGAGGAGGTCCTGGCGTCACCCGAGGTGCTCCGCTCCTACCTGGGGCTCGACCCCGAGACGGTCCGGATCGGTCACTGACCGCCCGACGCGAGCCACCTCGACGAGGGGCACCGACGGCGCCGGCCGTCATGCTCCACCCCGGATCAGTTCCTGCCGACCACCTGCTGGACGCTGAACGGTCGGAAGCCGACCGACCGGTAGAGGTGCCTCGGCCCCGGGTAGTCATCGTCGCCTCTGGCTCCGACCACAGCCTGTGCCGCCCCGGCCGCAGCCAACCGTTCCAACCCGAAGCGCAGCATCGCCTGGGCGACCCCGTGGCCGCGGTGGTCGGGGGCCACGCCGACCGGCTCGAACTCGCCGTATCGGTAGCGCCGGTCATACCAGATGAGGGCGGAGCCGACGGGCGCGCCGTCCTCGGTGGTCACCACGACGTCGAGATCCGGCCGGTAGGGCCATGTCGCCATGGTCTGGCGCCAGTCGTCGGCGGTCCGCGCCGAGTCCCAGGCAAGCCGGTGGGCCTCGGTGCGAAGGTCGAGATCGCGAAGCTCCGCCATGGTCGTCAGCACGTACCCGGTGGGCGGGGCCGAGGAGGCCGCCGGAAGCGGCTGGCGAAGGTACACGGAGAAGGGCTCTGTTGGATCGGGTCGGTACCCAAGATCGGCCAGGACCTGCCTGGCCGCGGTGTCGCCCACGGGGTGCGAGGTCGTGAACGGTTCGTCGGCCCGCTCTTCGGCCCATTCGACGATGTGCCCCAGCACCTCGGTCGCCGTCGAGTCGCGCCAGTCCACCAGCCAGGTCAGGGAGGCCGGTGCCCGGTCGAAGACGCCCGGCCGCCGGATCCGGTCGTAGCCGGGGGTCAGGCGAGCCCAGCCGACGAGCTGTTGGTCACGCTCGAAGACCCGCGTGCGCCCAGCAGTCACTCCTTCCCAGGCCAGCGTCCCGAACGAGGTCTCGAAGTTCACCCGGCCCGGGTCGTGTTGCCACAGGGCATGGGCCAGGTCCAGAACCCGGCGGGCGTCGCCGTCGCCGGGCCGTCCCCTTGTCAGCGCCACGGACCGAGCGTCCGCCAAAGGGAAGGGCGGGGCGGAGTACGAGCTGGCCGGGCTGTCATGGACTCCGTGGTTCGGTGCCAGCCGGAGGACGCGGCGGCGCCGGCCGCTGCACGGGTGCGGTAGGACGGTCGCCGAAGAGTTCGCGCCAGCGGTCGTCGAGTTCGTCGAGCGTCCAGCGCTGGTCCTTCTCGATCGCCGAGTCGACCCGCCAGCCCGACACGAGCTGAACGGTGCCACCGCCCACGACGAAGTTCTGACCGGTGACGTGCGCGGCTTCCTCGGTGCACAACCACACGACCCATGGTGCGACGTTGTCGGGATCGCGAGCGTCGAAGTCTCCTTCGACCGGGCGGCTGCCGAAGGTGTTCTCGGTGAGACGCGTCCGAGCCCTCGGCGCGATGGCGTTCACCGTGACGCCGTATCGAGCCAGCTCCTTGGCCAACACGATCGCCATCGTCGCGATCCCCGACTTCGCCGCGTCGTAGTTGAGCTGACCCGGATTGGCGAACAGACCGGACTCCGAGGACGTGAGCACGACGCGTCCGTTGACGGGCTCGCCGGTCTCCTTGTTCCGCTCGCGCCAGTAGGTCGCGGCCCGCCGGATGGGCACGAAGTGACCCTTCAGGTGGACGCGGATCACGGCGTCCCACTCCTCCTCGGTCATGTTGAAGGTCATGCGGTCACGCAGGATGCCGGCGTTGCAGATGACGATGTCGAGGCCACCGAAGGTCTCGATCGCCTGGTTGATGAGTCGTTGTCCCCCCTCCCAGTCGGAGACGTCGTCGTAGTTGGCCACCGCGGTCCCGCCGGCGGAGACGATCTCGTCGACGGCGAGCTGGGCGGGGCGCTGGTCGGCGCCGCTGCCATCCCACTCGCCACCGAGATCGTTGACGACGACGCTCGCGCCCTGCTCGGCAAGCAGCATGGCGTGACCGCGGCCGATCCCTCGGGCGGCCCCGGTGACGACGGCGACCTTTCCGCTCAACCGAGCCATCACTGCGCTCCGTGCTGGTCAGCGTGGCGCCCTAGCAAGCGCCGTTGGGCGAACTCCCAGCTCATCTCATCCTTTCGACTTCAAATGCCGTGTGTGACTGGGCACGCGCGGTGCTACAACCGCCGTAGCAACGTCCCCGTTCCCAGGCCGCCGCCGCAACACATCGTGATCAGGGCGAACTCGCCACCCGTCCGCTTGAGCTCGTGCGCCGCCTTGGTCAACAAGATGGCGCCCGTGCCTCCGACCGGGTGACCGAGGGCGATGGCCCCGCCGTTGGGGTTCACCCGCTCGAGGTCGGGGTCGAACTCCTTCTGCCACGCGAGGACGACCGAAGCGAACGCCTCGTTGATCTCGACGAGATCGATGTCGTCGATCTTGAGGTCGTTACGGGCCAGGATCCGCTCGGTCGCCGGGATGGGACCGGTGAGCATGAGGGTCGGGTCGGACCCGACGAGGCAGGTGTCGACCACCTGGGCCAATGGCTGGACCCCGAGCTCCGCCGCCTTCTCCGCCGTCATCACGAGCACCGCGCCCGCGCCGTCGCTGATCTGCGACGAGGTCCCGGCGGTGTGGCAACCATCGGGACGCGCCACCGGCTTCAGCTTCGCCAAGGCCTCGAGGTTGGTTTCTCGCAACCCCTCGTCCCGGTCCACCCGGTGTGTCGTCCCCGTCGCCTTCCCTTCGTCGTCGAGGTCGGGGGCATCGATGGGCACGACCTGGGTGTCGAAGCGGCCTTCAGCCCATGCCCGCTGAGCCCGTTGCTGGGACTGCAGACCGAAGGCGTCCGTGTCGTCGCGTGAGATCCCCCATTTGTCGGCGATCCGCTCGGCCCCTTCGAACTGGGAGGTCGCCTCGTAGGGGTAGACGCGGGTCCGGCTCGCCGTGAACGCCAGATCCGGCGGGCGGTTGGCGCCGAGGGGGAGCCGGCTCATGGTCTCGATGCCACACCCGACAGCGACGTCGACGACACCCGACGCCACCAGGCTCGTGGCCAAATTCGTGGCCTGCTGGGAGGAGCCGCACTGCGCGTCGATGGTCGTGGCGGGGACCTCGAGTGGCAGGCCGGCCGTGAGCCATGCACCACGCGTGACGTTGCCGGCTTGCATCCCGACCTGGGTGACGCATCCACCGATCACCTGCCCCACCTCGTTGGGGTCGATGCCCGACCGGCGGATCAGCTCCTCTTGGACCGTGGACAGCAGGTCGACCGCGTGCATGGTCGACAAGCCTCCGTTGCGCCGCCCGATCGGGCTTCTCACGGCCTCGGCAATCACGATGTCCCGCATGGCGCCCCCTTCTCGAGCTCGGCTGGCCTGCGCCTCGCAGAAGCTTCCCACAAGCGGACCTTGACGGCCCCGGGCGACCCGGGTCCGGGTCGCCCGGGCTGCCCGGCGTTGTTTCGCCGCGTTAGGCGCCCCGCCCCTTGAACGACCCGGGGAACCCCGGGAAACCCGTGCACCCGCTCGGCGGCGCAGGATGGAGGCTGATGGTCGAGGCGGTGATCGCCCCGGTCTGATCGGCCGGACCCAGCGCCGTCGCACAGACTCCCACTGCGAGGTTGGATGCCGATGCCGGTTCGACCATGGTGAACTGCGTCGACGGGCTGAACGTGACCTTCGTTCTGACCGTCTTCAGTTTCACACCCGGACGTTCCTTCGAACGCTTCGACACCCGCTCTGCCTTCGATTTGTGCGTGGCCGGGACCGGGACAACGCCCTTCACCTCGAAGGTCGAACCGGATATCGAGATGACCTGACCCGATGCCAGGTGGGAGTTCAGGATCTGAAATCGTGTCGAGCCGGACCGGCCTTGTGGAAAGCCACCCCTGTGGAACGTCCCATGCGTGACGGGACCGGTGCCAACGAGCCCCCCCGGACCCGGACTCTTCGGGCCGTTCGCGCGGCTGAACAGTCTGGCGCACGAACCGCCGACGCTCGGCTGAAGGACGACCGTGGTCGCGGCGAGGGGAGCGTTCTTCTTGGTCTTCGACGAAGCGACGGTGACGCAGTCTCCTTCTGCGAGCTGCGTGGAGGGCACCGTGACGGGCTGGCTGAAGGTTGTCGTCGGGGTCCACGAGACGGTGACCTGGCCGACGGCTGGATTCTGGACCTCGATCGAGCTGGTCGCCATCGAAACGGCGGCCACTGTTCCCGAAGCCGACGAGAAGTCTGGGCCCGGAGTGGTGGTCTCGGTGGTCGGCTTCTTGCCCTTGGCTGCCGCCACCGCGGTGCCTGACACGGCCAGCACGGCGGTGATCAGAACGAGGCCGGCAGCGACGCGCAGCAATGATTGGTACAACGAGGATGAAACAGAGTCCCTCATGCTCGTCCCTGTGTCGTGGGTGGTCGGTGTCATCGGTCGATAAGTGGGTACGTCGTCGCCTCATTCGGTCCTCAGGGCGTCGATCGGGGAGAGCCGGGCGGCCCGGCTGGCCGGGTACACGCCGAAGATCAATCCGATGGCGACGGCGACGACGACCGCGAGAACGGCGGCCACCGGTGAGATGGTCACCGGATTGCTCTCGAGATGCGGGAGGACGACCGCTCCGACGAGGCCCAGCAAGACACCGCCCACCCCGCCGATCAGGCCGAGCGAAGCCGCCTCGACGAGGAACTGCTGGCGGATCTCACCGGGAGCCGCACCCACCGCCTTGCGGAGGCCGATCTCCCGGATGCGCTCGGTCACCGAGACGAGCATGATGTTCATGACCCCGATCCCGCCCACCAGCAGCGAGATGGCCGCGATCCCGGCAAGCAGGTCGGTCAACGTCCGATTGACCGAGTTCGCGGTCGACTGCAGCTGTGACTGGGTCGTGATCGTGAAGTCCGCCTGCGAGGGCTGATTGATGTGGTGCAGTGCCAAGAGGAGGTCCATCGTCTCCTGGTAGGCACCGGACAGCCCCGATGCCGAGTCCGCCTCCACGTAGATCGTCGAGACGCTCGTCGCCGAGGTTCCCCCGAAGAGCTGCTGTTCGGCCGTCGTGATCGGCACCAGAGCCATGTCGTCCTCGTTGGTGGCGGCCGAGGACCCGGCGCTCGTCAGCACCCCGATCACCGTGAGCGGGACCCCGTTGGCGTCGACCGTCTGGCCGAACGGCGATCGGGCCCCGAACAGTTCTTGTGCCGTGGTCTGTCCGAGCACGGTGACGTCGGCGGCGGACGAGAGCTGCGAGCGGCTGAAGAAGCTCCCCTCGGCCATCCGACGATCCCGGACACCGAGCCACGAGGGGGTCGTGCCCACCACCGACGTCGTCCAGTTGTTCGTGCCCGCGGTCAAGGTGCTGATCTCCTGGGCTGTGGGCGCCACCGCGGTGACGTTGGGCGCGACCCGCTTCGACTCGAGCGCCTTGGCGTCGGCCAAGGTGAGGGTCGATGCCGAGCCCAGCCCCCCTCGGACGCCGAGCGAGCTGGTGGTGCTGCCCGGTGTGACGACGAGGAGGTTCGATCCGAGGGCCGAGATGGCCGAACTGACGCTGCTCTGCGCGCCCTCGCCCAACCCGACGGTGAGAATGACCGCGGCGATCCCGATCAAGATGCCGAGGATCGTCAGCAGCGAGCGCAATCCGTGCCCGAGCAGCGCCTCGAACCCAGATCGAAGCGTGTCCCGGAGCTTCACCCGGGAACCCGCAGCTCGTCGGCCTCGATGCGG
Source organism: Actinomycetes bacterium (assembly GCA_021791895.1). Classification (GTDB taxonomy): domain Bacteria; phylum Actinomycetota; class Acidimicrobiia; order Acidimicrobiales; family RAAP-2; genus Palsa-461. The sequence continues at coordinate 38,414 of JAJYVS010000024.1, forward strand.
CCGTCGCGGATCTGCACGACGCGCTGCGCGGCTTGCGCGACGCCCTGGTCGTGCGTGATCAGCACCAGGGTCCGCCCGGCCCGGTTGAGTTCTTGTAAGAAGTCGAGGATCTCGACTGCCGCCCGGGAGTCGAGGTTCCCGGTGGGTTCGTCGGCCAGGATCACCGAAGGGTTCGTGGCCACCGCCCGGGCGATCGCCACCCGCTGCTGCTGGCCACCGGAGAGCTCGGTCGGACGGTGCTCGGCCCGGTCGGAGAGGCCGACGAGGTCGAGAGCCCGGAGTGCCCGTCTTCGCCGTTCGCTCGAAGCCACTCCGCTGTACATGAGCGGGAGTGACACGTTGCGCAGGGCGCTCAACCTCGGAAGGAGGTTGTAGCCTTGGAAGACGAACCCGATGCGGCGATTGCGGATGCGCGCCAGCTGGTGCTCGGACATCGAACTCACGTCCTGACCACCGAGAAGGTAGGCGCCGCGGCTCGGGGTATCGAGGCAGCCCATGATGTGCATGAGCGTCGACTTTCCGGACCCCGAGGGCCCCATGACCGCGACGAAGCTTCCCTCGGCGACGGTGACATCGACCCCGCGGAGGGCATGGACGGCGACTTTCCCGGGGAAGTAACTCTTCCAGATCCCCCGGAAGTCGATGATCGGCCGCGCGCTCAGCTCAACCTCCGGTGTTGACGAACCCGTTGCCCGGTCCGATGCCCCTGGGCCCACTGCCGTTGAAGACTCCGCCGCCGCCGAATCCGGGGAATCCGCCACGTCCGGAGTTGCTGTTCGATCCGTTGGAAATGGACTGCGACAGGTTCGCGAGGACGACCTTGGTCCCAGCCTCCAGCCCAGAGGTGATCTGGGTGAGCGTGGTGCCGACGGCTCCGACGGTGACCGAATGCCGGACCTCCTTTCCTCCCTTGAGCTCGTAGACGAAGCTGGCCGTCCCCACCGTGTGCACGGCGCTCGAGGGCACGGTCAGAACGTTGGAACGCTGGAGCACGATGACCGTGGCCTGCGCCGTCATCCCCGAGTAGAGCCCCGAGGGGGTGCCGGTGACGGCAACCGTGACGGGGAAGGTGGCGACCCCCGAACTCACGGATGCGACGATCCCGAGGGAACTGACCGTGCCGTAGACGGTCGTCGCGGAACCGGAGGGGACGAGCTGTACCTGGTCCCCGACCGCGATCTGGCTGACGTCGGCGCTGCTCACGCTGGCCGTCGCGATGAACGATGAACTGCTGACGATCTCGAAGGCGCCAGACGAGGATCCGGTGTTCGAACTCGAGCCTGATGACGAACTGGACGACGAGGGAACTCCGAGGGTCGAGTTGCCGGCGCTGGCGTTATTGCCAACAGCGACGTTCACCGCGACCACGGTGCCGGCGATGGGGGTCGTCAATGTCGCTTCCTTGACGCCCTTCTCCGCGTTCGAGAGCGTCAACTCGGCCGATGCCAGGCTCGCTTCGTCAGCCTGGACCTGTGCGCCGAGCGTGCCCTGGTCCTGGCCGACCGCAGTCTGGTCGGTCGTGACCGCGCTCTCGTCATCCTGCAGGGTGACTTGTGCGTTGGCCAGCGTCTGTTGGGCGTTGGCGATGGCCTGCTGGTCCGAGGTCACCGCCTGAGCGTTCTTGATCTCCGTGCTCTCGAGAGACAGCTGGTCGACCTGGACCGCCTGCTGGTCGTTGGTGACGGTGGTCTCATCGCCTGCCACGACCCCGGCCTGGTCCGAGGAGAGCTTCGCCTCGTCGTTGGTGACCGTGGTCTGGTCGTTCCCTTCGCTGGTGAGCTCGGACGAGCAACCCGAAGGAGGTGGACTCGCCTCGCAGGTGTTGTAGGCGCTCACGGCGCTCGCGAGAGCGGATTCGGCCGCCGAGAGCGCTGCCTCGTCTGCGGCCAAGGCCGAACAACTGGAGCTGGCCGCTTGGCAGGCTGCCAAGGTCGCTTCGTCGGTCGAGAGCTTGCTCTGGGCGTCGCTCAAGCTGTTCTGGGCCTGAGCCAGGGACACCGCGTTGGCCGCCTGCGTCGCCGTGAGGTTGGTCTGTGCGTTCCCGATCGCGGTCTGGTCCGCGACGATCTGTTGCTTCTCCAGGGTGACCTGCTGCTCGGCCGTCGTCACCGCTTGCTGGGGAGACGAGAGGGATTGGCCCGACTCATCAGAGGTCAGTTTCGACTGGGCGCTGGACACCTGCGCCTGGTCTTGGGCCATGGCGGCCTGGAGGCTCGAGGGATCGAGCGTGGCCAAGGTCTGGCCGGCGGCCACCTGTTGTCCGACCGCGACATCAACAGCCGAAACCGTGCCCGACGTGGCGAAATTGAGTGTGGCCTGGTTGGCGGCTTCGACGGTGCTCGTCGCCGAGACGGTCTGCTGGACGGTCCCGGTGCCGGCCGAAGTGAGGACGTAGTCGGGACTGCTCGAGCGGGTGAGGAGCCAGGTGCCGACTCCGGTGCCGGCCAGCACCACGGCGATCACGAGAAAGAACCGACCCTTGTGGCGCCCGACGGATCGCAGCATCCGCCGGTAGAGCGCCCTCGGCTGTGGGCTCCTTTCGAGTCCGTCCAGTGTCGGATCGTCGTCAGGGGGTAGATCGGAGATCTGCTCGACGGGGAGGGGTTCAGTGATGTCCGGCGAGCCGCTCTGCGATGCCAGCTCCTCAGCCATCGGTGAACCCCACTCTCTCGCCCGTCACCAGTCGAACGCTCCTGCTTGGTCTGCTACCTCCGAGGCCGAGCACGGGGGAGGGTGTGCTCTGCGGGCGCAGTGTACGGATCGATTATTTAAAGAGGCTAAGAAAGCCCTAAGAACGGGCGAGCCGACCGTTGACCGCCTTTCTCCTCGCTCTAACGTGTTCTCACGACTCGGCATCTCGCGCCGCTACCACGACCGTCGAGCCCACTGACGTGAACTGCGGGGAGACGTCTTGGCCGTCGTGATCGCTCCCTAGACGACGCGATGGCTCGACGGGCATCGGGACATCCCTTGGTTGAGATTGGGCTTGCTCCGGTTTGACGGACATCCACCATCAGGCGCGAAGCGCCGGAGAGGATGCCCATCATGGACACCATGGAACGGAAGAAGGCCCGTCCCCGTCGGTCGTTCACCCCGGAGTTCAAGG
>JAJYVS010000061.1 GCA_021791895.1 Actinomycetes bacterium
CCGGCCATGATGGCGAAGAGGGCGAAGATGTCCTTGATCCCGAGCACCCCGATCAGCACGCCGGTGGTGAACGGGGCGATGATGAGCGCGGTCGAGACCCAGAAGGAGAACCCCGCCTGGTCGATCTGGCGCTGACCGGGGTCGACCGAGGCCATGCCGGCCATGGTCATGAGCGCGTCCATGTAGATGCCGGTCAACAGGCCGTCGAAGGTCATGAGCACGTCGACCTCGACCGCGCCGTGGACCACCAGGTAGAGCGGCATCGTCGCCCCCAGGGCGACCAGGCAGATCGCCACCACCCCGCGCAGGCGGGCGGGGGGGACACGGTGGACCAAGAACGCAGCCAGCCCGAACGCCACGCCGAAGAGGGCGAAGGCGATCCCCGTGGCGGTCGCGTCCATGCCGAAGCGCCCGGTCGCGTAGCCGATGCTCGTTTGGTAGAACTGCAGGAGGTAGCGCGACAAGAACGCGGTGGCGATGACCAGCCACTCCGTCGTGCTGATGAGCCCGACAGCAAGGCCGACCTTGCGCACGTTGAACCGGTGTGGCTGCGTGTCGGGGGTCATGCGGCGCCTCCTGGGAACATCGATCGTCTTCGATCAACGCTGACGTCATGGGCAGCGCAGCGACAGGGCCGAAGGTCACCTCCGAGGGTCGAGACGGCCCCGACGGCGACCGTGTCGCCCGGTCAGACCTTCGTGACGGTGACCCGGGTCCCGAAGTAGGCGACGCCACCACCGATGGGGTCCTCGCAGGCGATCGTCCACCCGGGGCCGGCCGAGAGGCTCGGGTCGAGTCGGGTCACCTGAACGAGGTGGAACGGGGCGTTGCGCAGGCTGTCACCTTCGAAGCGCTTGCCGTTCACCACCCACGTGCCCGAGCCGTACTGCCAGTGCCCGAACTCGTCAGCGTAGGTGACGACTCCGGGCCGGATGCCGGCCATGACCCGCACCCGGCCTGTACCTCCCGTGGGATAAGTCGACGAGGCCACTTCGACCAGGTCGCCGTCGGTGACGCCGAGCCGTTTGGCGTCGATCGGGTTCATCTCCAAGAACGCCTCGGGCATGAGCTCGAGCAGCCATGGGTCGGCGATGGTGCGTGACTTGGAGTGGAAGGGCTGCTTGTGGGTCGACATGACGTAGGGGAAGGCGCGACGGGAGTCGGCCGTGTCGACGAGCGTGCCGTCCATCAGGCGTTCTGGCTCGTAGCTGGCGGTGCCGGGGAACGCCTCGCCGGTGAGGGCGTTGTGGGTGGCTGCCGCCGTCGCGTTGTAGATCTGGCAGGGCAAGCCTTTGGATCCCCAGCGATGCGCAGTCCAGGCCGGCTTCGTGGGCGCGACGCTCAACAAGTCGAGCTGGCGGTGGAAGATCTGACGGAGCTCGCTCGGTGTCGCCTGCCCGGACTGACGGGCCCAGGCCTCTACCCCGGTGTCGACGAGCTGGGCGTCGACCACGGCGCGCAGCACCTCGAGGGTGGTCGGGTTCGGTTCGTAGCCCACTACGAAGTCCTCGAACCGTCCACCTCGAGCCAGCACGTAGGCCACCTTGGCCCACTCCGACGGTCGTAGCGCAGCGGGGTGCCGTTGGCGCAGCGCTGCCACCGTCTCGAGGTCCTTGCCGGCGGCATCCGGTACCGGGCCGGACGGCACCAGTCCCATGGAGCTGGGTGCGAGAAAGCTCGGGTCGTGGGCGATGTTGGCCACCTGCTTCAAGTAGAAGTCTTCACGGGTGTCGAGCGAGCCACCTTCCATAAAGGCGTTTCGTCCGAAACCGGGCAGCCCGGTCGCCTTGGCGACGTCGATCAGGAACTGCTCCATGCACATGGCGTAGCCGGCAGGTGTCGTGTTGGTGAGAGGTTCGATGACCGGCTGGCGTACACCCTGGGCGGTGGTGGGGTAGGTGGGGTAGCCGGGCGGTACACCCCAGTCCTCCAGATAGCTGGTATCGGGGACGATGTAGTCCGCGTAGGCGGAGCTCTCGGCGATCACGATGTCGGAAGCGATGTAGAGCGGTACCTTGTCGAGATCGGTGACCAGGCGGTGCCAGGGCAGCTCTTCGTCCGGGGAGCCACCCACTCCCGGGGTGCTCCACGCCGGGTTGGCCATGTGCTGGAAGAGGATCTTGATCGGGTACGGATAGCCTTGGTAGGCACCGGCGAAGATCTCGGGCCAGACGCCGACGCCAAAGGGGAACCACGGCCGCGGCGCCGGGAACGGGGTCTTGCCGGCGGCGACGGCCGCCTTGTACGCGTCGGACTTCTCGTAGAACGAGCCTTCGCGACTGATGGCGACTCCCCCGGGAACGCCCTTCGGTTGACCCGGCCACTTTCCCAGGTCATAGGGGGCGCCGGGCTTGGACCCCATGAAGTCGGCGGCCCCGCCGCCGGCAATGTAGCCGCCGGCCCAGTCGATGTTGCCGACCAAGAAGTTGAGCATCATGATGGCTCGTCCCGCCTGCACGCCGTTGGTGTGCATGACCGGTCCCCGGTAGAAGTCGGCGACGGCTTGGCGTCCGTGCGCGGTGAACTCGGTTGCCAGGGAGGTGATGACGTCGGACGACACGCCGGCCAGGCTGGCGTACTCGTCGATGCTGTACGCCCGGGCGCTCCGGTAGAGCTCTTGGAAGCCGGTTCGGCACTCGATCCCGTTGACGACCACCGGGGTGGTGCTCAGGTTGCCGGTGGGCCAGAGGCTGGCTGTGGCGACCGCCGAGGCGACCACCGCAGAGCTGCTCGTCGAGTCCCAGACCACCTGCGCGCTCGCGTTGCTCCCGCTCTGGCCGATGTCGGCGCCGAGGAGGAACTGGCCCTGGCGGGGATGGCCGGGCTGGGTGACGACGAGCCAGGTCGCGTTGGAGAAGTTCGGCTCGCCGGCCGCGGTGGCCGCTGCCGCGCTCGGGATCTGGAGGAACGAGCGGTTGTAGGACCCCTGTTCGACGATCTGGCGGATCATCCCCATGGCCAAGGCCCCGTCGCCACCTGGTTTCACCACGACCCACTGGTCGGCGAACAGGTTGGCGTTCCCCATGCGGACGTCCACCATCACGTACTTGAGCGTCCCGCGGGCGTTCGCCTCGGCGACGTTGCGCCCCAGCGTCTGCATGGGGAAGTTCGCCTCGGTGATGTTCGTGCCGAACCAGATGATGAACTGGGCGTTCTGGATGTCCGGCTTCAACATGGCGGTCGACGGGTCGAGCGCCAACTGGGTGGCCACGTGGTGGTTCAGGTCACAGATGGCGACGTGCGGCATGGTGTTGACCGTTCCGAAGGCCGCGCCGAATCGCTTGATGAAGTTGTTCTCCCCGTCCTCGGCTCGGCCCCAGAACATCACCAGTCCGTTGGTCTTCGGGCCGAAGTCCGGGTTGGCCGGGTCAATGGGGGTGGTGCGGGCCGCGCCGCCCTCCCACAGCTCGGCGAACCCCTCCACGTGACGGTCCTCCTCGCCGGGGACGTGGCTGAACAGGCGCCCTCCGTTGACCACCTCGCTGATCAGCTGGGTCCAGCTGATCGTCTCCCACTGTCCCGACCCTCTCGGCCCGCTGCGCTTCAAGGGAGTGACGATGCGGTAGGGGTCATACACCGTCTGGCGCCCACCATGTCCTCGCGGGCATAGCGAATGCTGGCTCGGCCAAGTGGCAGCTACCTCGGTCGCCGTGGCGTACGGCGCGTGCGGCTGGGTGCCGTTTGGGTGGTAAGCGTTGCCGTCAAGCTTCTCGAGCACCCCGTTGAACACCGAACCGACCAGGCCACAGTCGCTATGACACTGCTTGCAGACGCTGACCACCCGTCCGACTCCCGGCCAGTTGACCACCCGACTGGGAAACACGTACTGACCGTCACGGTGGAAGGCGTTGCCGAGCCACGGGTCGAGCCCCCAGGCGGTGACCCCGGCGGCGGCACCGGTGATCGCCCCCCCCTTGATGAGGGATCGCCGGCTGAAGCGGTGATCGAGCGGTGAGCCGTCGCCGACGGGACGGCCAGTCTCTCCCGTGTCCCTGGCGTGCTCGTCGACTTCCCCCTGCGGCGAGGTCATGTCGACGTCGGGGGTCTCGTCACTGGATGCCACTGTGGTCTCGCTTTCTTGTCGCTCCGAGGAGTCCAGGAGCGGAGCCGTCCTCGAGCACTCCCATGAGGCTGGTCGACGGCACCGGGGTGGGCTGGTTGGCCGGGCTGGTTGTCGCCGGGGTGGTCGGCACGGGTCCCGCCGCCGGCGGCGTCACGGCCGGCTCCGTCGTTCCCTCGAAGCCGGCCTTCCACGGGAAGATCCAGGCGAACAGCAGGAAGAGCAAGAAGGCCACGCCGAACACGCCGAGCACGGTCTGCACCGAGTCGTAGCCGGTCCACACGAGCGGGTAGCTCACGATGTCGTTGGTGACCTTGGAGGCCATCTGCCCGCCGGCGACGACGTTCCAGCGCATCATGTACACGCCCATCAGCACGAGGACGGCCATCACGCCCGAGTTGACGATCGACGCCCGCCCTCGTCTCGTGGCCAACGCCACCAGGGGCACGACGACTCCCAGAGCGAGCTGGAAGAGGAAGTACGTCCAGAACAGTGGTCCGTGGAAGTACAAGCGGCTGAACCACTCGTAGGTCTCCTCGGGAGCATAAGCCCGTACCCCGCTCATAAGTAGCTCGATCATGTCGAGGTAGAAGTCGAACAGCAACGCCCCGATGAGCCACATGTTCAGCTCGGAGACAATCTCCCGGTCGATCTTCCACCCGTTCCACTTGGCGATGCCGAAGTAGGCGACCTGGACGAGCGCGATGCCCGACACGATCGCCGACACGATGAAGATCACCGGCATCATCGGGCTCGACCACAGGGCGCGGGACTTCATCGATCCGAAGATGAACCCGATGTAGCCGTGGAAGAGGAAGGCGATGAGAATGCCGATGCCTGCCGTCCACCGTACGATCCGCTCGTCGCGGCGGAGCGACCGACGGTCCCTGCTGCGTGCACCCAGGGTGAGCAGCCCGGCGATCTTCGCCCGAACTGGGCGTTCAGCCCACTCGGCCCGTGCCGCGTTGTCGGCCCGGAACACCGCGTAGAGCTCGACGAGCATGAGGACCACGTAGCTGATCCAGATGAGGAGGAAGAGCGCCATCGGTGACCAGGGAACGTGCATCCGGGTGATCAGCTCGTAGACCCGGCTGGGCTGGCGCGCGTCACCCCAGATGGTGAGCGGCGCGGCGAGCAGGAGCGCGAAGCTGAGGATCGCCGCGACCGGAGCGAGCGGGGCGAGACGTTTGCGCCCGAAGAGCTGGCTCAGGGTCGCCACCACGAAGGAACCGGCCACCAGCCCGGAGATGTAGGGATAGGTGACGATCATCAGGCCCCAGTACCCCTGTTCGAGGCCGGACCCGTAGTAGTTGGTCGGGGAAAGGGGCATGGTTCAGCGCTCCCGTTGCTTGGTGCAGCTTGCCGGCAGAGGTGTCTCTACGGAGGGTGCCATGGCTACCCCTGCCCACCCGTCGCCGCAGGTGGCGGTGTGCTCCCGCTGAGCGTGGCGTAGTCGGTGCTGTTCAGGTTGGCGGTGTAGGGGTAGACGGTGTTGGCCGTCGAGTTCTCGTCGTAGACCTCCTGCTCACGGTCGATATAGAAGACCTGGGGGTCGGTGCCGAGGTCTTCTTTCAGGACCGTGGTCGCCTGCGTGGCGAGCAGAACCGACACCTCGGAGGTCGGGTCGTTCCTGTCGCCGAAGACCCGTGCGTGCGTCGGGCATGACGTCACGCACGCCGGCAGCAGCCCCCGGTCGAGGCGGTGGGCACAGAAGGTGCACTTGTCGGCGGTCTGCTGGATCGGGTTGAAGAACCGAGCGTTGTAAGGGCAGGCCTGGATGCAGTAGCCGCAGCCGATGCAGAGGTCGTAGTCGATCATCACGATGCCGTCGGCCCGCTTGAAGGTTGCCTTCACCGGGCAGACGTCCACGCAGGGGGGGTGGTCGCAGTGGTTGCAGATGAGCGGCATGGACGACCGCTTCACCTCGGACCGGAAGTTGCCGGCGTCAGTGACGATCGGGCCGGCGGGGTCGGGCACCATGGAACCGGTCTCGACCACGTCCACCCAGGTCCGGAAGACGCCGACCGGGACGTTGTTCTCGTCCTTGCAGGCGACGACACACGCCTGGCAGCCGATGCAGCGTCGCTCGTCGATGACCATCGCCCAGTGGTGGGGCTGGGCGATGGTCGTGCCGAGCCGCCAGAAGTTGTCGTGGGCGATGGGCAGGTTCTTCGAGTTCAGGATGGTGCGCATCCACTGCTGCCAGCCGTCGTTGACGTTCAGCTCGGGCACCAGCCAACTGGCCCAGCGAGGCCTGGTCCGGTAGTAAGCGAGCAGTCGTGCCATCTGGGCGGCGGCCGGCCGGGCCACCGGCTTGATGGTGGTGGCTGCGGCGCGCCCAACCCAGCCCCCCGCCGTGCCGGCTGCGGCGGCGATGGCCGTCAAGGCCCCGAGAAAGCCCCGCCGCGAGACCGTGTGCTTCGCCCCGACCTGAGATGACAGCTGCGGGTTGTCCATGCACCTATCGATGAGGGAAGCCAAGGGAGCGGGCCAGGGTCGAAGGTCCCGAATGTTCGCGTCGAGCGGTCAGCAGGCAGCTAGGCCTTCGAGGATCCGTGCCGTGACTACGCCACGGTCCGCCTCGGCGTCGACCCGCACGAGGATGCCCCGATGCTCGTAGCGCTCGATGACCGGCATCAGGTCCGCGTCGAAGAGGGCGAGGCGACGGTCGATCGTCTCGGGTGTGTCGTCGCTCCGTCCCTCCAGTGCCGACCGGTCGAGGAGCCGCTGTCGGCACACGTCGGCAGGCACGTCGAGGAGGACCGCGACCTGAGGCTGGACGGCCGAGGGGAAATGCTCCTCGAACGCGGCGGCCTGGGCCAGGTCACGAGGGAAGCCGTCGAGGACGTAGCCCCCGGTGGCCACTGCCTGCTCCAGCTTCCGAGCGAGGATGGCCACCACGACTTCGTCGGCCACCAGGTCGCCGTGCGCGAGCACCGAGGCGATGTGCCCGCCGAGCGACGAGCCCGAAGCGACCTCGTCGCGCAACAACGCACCGGTGGCCACGTACGCCACGCCGAACTGTCCTGCGAGCAGCCTGCCCTGGGTGCTCTTGCCGGCGCCCGGGCGAGCAAGCAGGACGACCCGGCGCACTGCCACAGTCGTCTCTACCGCAGTCGTCTCTGCCACAGGCTCGTGCTGCCTGTCGTGCCGCCCGTCGTGCCGCCCGTCGTGCCTGGTCCCGGTCCTCACGCTGTCGGCGCCGCTGGCGTGGGCGGGGACGGCGCGCCGACAGCGGCGTCGAGGTCGGCGACCCGGGCCTTGCCGTGCATCGGCATGGCCGAGCCGAGCCCCGGGATGTCGCGTCCGGGAAGCAGGAAGTGCCAGTAGAACCACTGGAACTCGACCTTGGCCAGGTGGCTGAGGCGCGAGTCCTTCAGGAGCGGGAGGCCGACGGCGGTCGGGAAGTGTCCGGGGAGGGGCTGGGTGGTGTAGTTCGAGTCGAGCAGCATGGCCTTGTGGAAGCCCGTCTCGATGAAGCCAGTGCCGTGCCCGTCGTAGTGGGCGTCGGGTGGCTCGCCGGCGAGGAACCGGCGGATGTTGTGGACGACCACCTCGCCTTCGAAGTGGGCCACCGAGCCGGTCTTGGAGGTGGGGAGGTCGGCGGCATCGCCGATGGCGAAGACCTCCGGGTGCGCTGGCGACTGCAGGGTCTTCGTGTCCACCTCGATGAAGTCCCGCTCGTTACCGAGCCCAGGGGAGCGCCCGATATAGGCCGCGCCCCGGAAGGACGGCACGACGACCGCGAGGTCGAAGCCGACCTCACGGCCGCCGGCGTCGACGATCCTCCCGTTCGCCCCGTCGACCTCGGCGATGTGGAAGTCGGTCTCCTGGCTGACCCGCTTGTCGGCGAAGAGCTGCTCGACGCTCTCGTCGGCGATCGGCGCGGCGAAGAGGCTGGGTAGCGGGCTCAGAAAGGTGATCTCGATCCGGTCGCGCACGTGGCGCTCGGTGAAGTACCAGTCGGCTAGCAGGCAGAACTCGAGCGGGGCGACCGGGCACTTGATGGGCATGTCGACGACGCCGACGACGAGCCGTCCCTCGTCGAAGCGCTCGAGGGCTGCCGACAGGGCGGCAGCGCCCTCCAGGTCGTAGAAGGTGAGGACCGTGTCCATCCATCCCGGGCCGGTGAGGCCGGGCGTGGCCTCGGGGGCGAGGCGTGCCCCGGTGGCGACCACCAGGGCGTCGTAGTCGAGGACAGTGCCCTCTGCCAGGTGGACCCGGTGCTCGTCTAGGTCGACGTGGCCGATCTCGGTCTCGTGGAAGTCGACGCCGGCCCGGAGCTGGCGGCTCCTTGACCGCACGATGTCCTTGGGCTGGCTGATGCCGAAGGCGACGGGAACCTGACCGGGCTGGTAGATGTGGCGGTCGTCCCGGTCGACCACGGCGATGGTCGCCTCTCGTCGCCCATAGGCGCGGCGCAGCCGGTTGGCGAGCAGCGTCCCACCGGTCCCGCCACCGAGGATCACGATCCGCTGTGCCATCGCCCTACCTCCCGACGGACGCCGGCCCCAAGCCGCGTCCAACTGCGGGCAGCATGCGCTCCTCTGGAACCTCTGGTCAGGGCCGTTCGTCCCTTCTGCCCCCGTTGACCAGCCTCGCCGGAGGTCGACATCGAGGGCAGGGGACGTTCGACCCTGGCCAGATCGGGGGCGATCGTGCAAGTTGGGAGGAAGATGCCCTACTTCGGGGCCACGCGATGGGAGATGACCGATGCCAGCGACGGTCTACCAGCGACGGCAGGAGGACGCGATGGCCCAGCACCAAGACTGGAGCTCGAGTCCTCGACCCGGCCGGTCGATGGCCCCGTCGTCGGCTCGGCCTGGTCGTCTGTCCCTTTCGTCGCCGGTCGGAACGGTCCCCATCACCACACCATCACCGCCTGCTGACCGAGGAGAGCGACGACATGCGTGACAACGACGAGTGGTCCCCCGACGAGCCGTTGGGAGCTGAGGCGTTCGAACCGGGCGACGAGGCGTTGGGCGAAAGCATCATCCTCGACCCGGAGCTGGACGAAGTGGTCCAGGTCGACCCATCCCTCGATCCGACCCTGCAGGTGGACGAGCGCGAGCTCGAGGAGGTCGGAGCCGACCTCGACGACCCTGAAGCAATGGTCACCCTCGGCGGCGGCGGTGACGATCCCGACGGCTTGGGAGAGCCCGCCGGCCGAGCGACCGCCCGGCGCGGCGACAGTGAGGGTTGGAGCCTCGAAGCACCGGGTCCGTACCCGGACGACCCCGACGCCGATCCCGACGCCTGAAGGTTCTCGTGGGCGTCGCCACGGCCGTCGGCGCCACGGCAGATGGAGACCGTCCCCCCTCCGGCAGCCCGCCGACATGCGGTCGCTGTCGAGGGGCGGTGAGCTGACGTGGGACCGGGCACCGCCGCCCTTCGGGACATCCTCCGGCCCCCGTGGGTGGACCGGACG
>JAJYVS010000062.1 GCA_021791895.1 Actinomycetes bacterium
GCGCGCCAAGGTCGCGCGCCGACTCGCAGAAGAGGAAGGGGCTAACACACCCGCCAAGTACGATCAGGCCGCAGCCTGAACAGCTGTGGGACCGTCACCCAAAACCCACAGAGGTCGGGGCATCCTCAGAGGGGGGAAAATGGTTGCATTTCCGCAATCCGCGTTCGCCCCCCTGGCGCTCGGTTTCTTTGGCCTCGGTACGGGCTACCTGATCTACGGACCACAGGAGCTCATCGGATGGCCAAGCCGCGATGAACGGGTGGACCGGGCGATGGGGGTGTGGGGCATCTGGATGCCCGGCTTCTGTCAGTTCGTGACAGGGACCATCCTGTTCATCGGGCTGACCTGGCTCCAGGTGTTCTCCAAGACGCCGGCTTTCTACATGGCGGCGCTCGCATTCTCGGCCTATGGGATCCACTGGTTCGCCATCGGTTGGAACCGTTACCGTGGCGGCGACCCACGGACCAACGCCGGGATGACCGTGGCCTTCATGGTCATCTCAGCGATGGGCGCGACGGTCTTCTTCAGGATCGCCGACTGGCCGGTCGGGCTGCTGTTCGTCGGCTTGTTCGCCGTGTACTTCGCCGATTTCTTCGCTGCTATCGGCGTCAAGCTGGGAGAGAGGGCGCTGGGCCTGTTCCACGTTGCGGTCGGTGGCTGGCTGATGTACTTGGCCTACGCCGTCGCCGTGGACTTCGCCCTCGGGTACCACTGGCGGGTATGACCCGAGCTCGCCCTCGCTAGGATGGGCTGAGATGTCGAAGAAGTCGAAGTCGACCGGTCAACTCGAAGTTGGCCCGCCCAAGGAGGCGTCTGTCGGCGCACCTGGGATTGTTGAGGCTATGCGCTACGCGCTCACCGAAATGGGCGCGAAGCGCAGCCTCAACACCCTCTTGAAGCTCAACCACGCCGACGGGTTCGACTGCCCGAGTTGTGCCTGGCCCGATCCGGACCCGGAAAGCCGCAAGATGGCGGAGTTCTGTGAGAACGGGGCCAAGGCGGTGTCATGGGAAGCGACGCGCAAGCACATCGGCGCCGCCTTCTTCGCCGCCCACTCGATCGCCGACCTCCGCCAGCACGACGACCACTGGTTGGAGGAGAACGGGCGGCTCACCGAGCCGATGTACCTCGCCCCCGGGGCGACGCATTACGCGCCAATCGGGTGGGACGAGGCCCTGGGGTTGGTCGCGGACCGTCTGCGCTCGATGGACAACCCCAATCGTGCCGTCTTCTACACCAGTGGACGCACGTCGAACGAGGCCGCCTTCGCGTACCAGCTACTGGCCCGCCGACTCGGGACCAACAATCTTCCCGACTGCTCGAATATGTGCCACGAGTCGAGTGGCACCGCACTGAGCCAGAGCATCGGGATCGGCAAGGGCGTGGTCACCCTCGCCGACATCGAGGACCATGCCGACCTGATCCTGATCGTCGGGCAGAACCCGGGGACGAACCATCCCCGGATGTTGACCGCTCTCGAGACGGCCAAGCGCCGCGGGGCGCGCATCATCGCCATCAACCCTCTACCGGAGGCCGGGTTTACCCGGTTCCATAATCCCCAGAGCGTCCGGGGCCTCATCGGTCGCGGCACCCAGATTGCCGACCGGCTGGTGCCGGTGCGAGTGAACGGTGATCTTGCGTTGTTCAGCGGACTCAATCGCTCCTTGCTCGAGCGGGAGGATGCCAGTCCGGGTTCGGTCTTCGATCGCGACTTCATCGACAAGTACTGTGACGGCTTCGACGAGGCCATCGCGGCCTGGCGGTCGCTGGACTGGGCGACGATCGAGACCCAGAGCGGAATCGCCCGATCCGAGATCGAGGCGTGCGCGTCGGAGGTCATCGCGGCGAACCGGATCATCGTATGTTGGGCGATGGGGCTCACCCAGCACCGCAACGCCGTCCCTACCATCCGTGAGATCGTCAATTTTCTCCTGCTTCGCGGGAACATCGGCCGGCCCGGTGCCGGCCCGAGCCCGATCCGCGGGCACAGCAACGTCCAGGGCGACCGGACCATGGGGATCTGGGAGAAGAGTCCCGACTCGTTTCTCGACCGGCTGAAGGCGGAGTTCGGTTTCGAGCCCCCCCGGGAGCACGGATGGGCCACCGTCGATGCGATCCGGGCCATGCGGGACGGGAAGGTGGACGTCTTCTTCGCACTGGGTGGCAATTTCGCCATGGCGACACCGGACACCGAGGTCACCGAGCTGGCGATGGCGAACTGTCAGCTGACGGTGAGCGTCGCGACCAAGCTCAACCGCTCGCACCTGTGTCACGGGAAGGAGTCGCTCATCTTGCCTTGCCTCGGACGCACCGAGCGGGACGTGCAGGCGTCCGGTGAGCAGTTCGTCACCGTCGAGGACTCGATGAGCATGGTCCACGCCACCCGTGGCCGTCTCGATCCGACCTCTCCTCAGTTGCGCAGCGAGGTCGCGATCGTGACCGGATTGGCTACGGCCCTCTTTGGAGAGGACCTCGGGTGGCGGGAGATGGGCGAGGACTACCGGCTGATCCGCAAGCACATCGAGCACGTGGTGCCCGGGTTCCACTCCTTCGAGGAACGGGCCGTGCAGCCGGGTGGCTTCATGCTCCCCCGTCCGCCCCATGACTCGCGGACCTTCCCGACTCCCAGCGGAAAGGCTCGGTTCACCGTGAATCCGCCGTCGGTCGTCGACGTCCCCGATGGCTGCCTGCTGTTGCAGACCGTCCGGTCGCACGACCAGTTCAATACCACCGTCTACGGTCTTGACGACCGGTACCGGGGCATCCACGGAGGGCGACGGGTGGTCTTCGTGAACGAGCAGGATCTTTCCGATCGCGGCCTGCAAGATGGCGACTCGGTCGACCTCGTGAGCCTGTGGGGGGACGGCGAGCGGAGGGCAAAGAGCTTTAAAACGGTCAAGTACCCGACCCCACGCGGCTGCGCTGCAGCATATTTCCCCGAGGCGAACGTGCTGGTGCCACTCGATTCGACGGCCGAAGGTAGCAACACGCCGACCTACAAGTCCGTGGTCATCCGCCTGGAACGCAGCGCCTGAGGGTCGCACGGCCCAGAGCTCTCCAGCACCGACCCGCTGGACCGCAGCGAGTTCGGATCTCGAGAAGGACCTGAGCGCCCAATACCGGACTCAGCGGACGGGACGCCACTCCTCGGCGGCGTGTCGGTCGCCGTCGAACCTTACCTCTTCGGCAAGGATCACCGCGGGGACATCGCGCTGCCAGCACCACAGATCGAGCGCCCACGCGGTGCCGTGCACCACGACGTCGGCCGACCGGGTGTCACGGGTGAAGAGCGGCTCGTCCGTCGAAACGCTCCAACCCGGCCCTCGGACGTCGCCGGCCCGCAATTCGAGAGTCAAACCGGAGCCAGGAGCGAGCTGCTCCGCCGTCACCTGCCGGAACCCGCTGACCGCGAGGAAGTCGTCGATCCCGTCTGCCGCCAGGTCAACCGTCGGCGCAGCGACCGGACCGCCGGCAGCAAGGTCCGCGTCGACCCGGTGGATCAGCGTCTCGTGCGCCTGTCGACGCCACCAGAACGAGACCGGCGAGGCCGGTCCGGTGGCGAAGTTCCAGAAACGGGCGTCGTCGGCGACCTGTCTGAGGGCGTCGAGCAGGATGGCGAGACGGTCCCGCATCCAGCTCGAGGGAGCCTGAGCCTCGGGTCGGCTCGGGATCTTCGATCGATCCGGTGGACTGTTCGGGTCCCCCCCGAGGACCGTCGTCACCATGGCGTACACGCGCCCGAGATGGCTCGGGAGATCATCGAGCGTCCAACCGGGACAGGTGGGGACCGGACGGGCGAGGTCGACCCCGGGGTCCTCGACGATCGTGAGGATGTGGCTCGCTTCCCGCTCGATCGCCTCGAGACACTCGCTCTTCTCCATGGAGTCAAGTCTGCCAGCCGGGGCCGGCGGGTCGCCGACACCCGGCGCCGGGGGACGTAGCGGCCGAGCAGGACTTTCGATCACTGCGATCCTTAGACGATCGACTGCTGGTGCGTCAGGGCTGCGGTCTTGGCCGGGTTGAGTCGGATCCAGATGGAGCTGATCCGTCCGGCGACGACCTCTCCGGTGATCACGATTGGTCCATCCGGCGAATCCAAGACGAGCGAGGGGCTGGAGTTGACGTCGACTACGCGAACCGGCGGCAGCTGGTCAGCGCCGGGACGGGTCTTGAACCCGAAGAGCCTCCAACCGCCGCTGATGAGGCGATGCACCCGTGTCGAGCCGAGGATCGGGTACCTGGCCGCGCGCCGATCGGGACCACCGTCGGAGACGAGCACGACGTCTGGATCGAGAAGACGCAGGGCCTTCTCCTCGTCGCCGGTGAGCACCGAGTACATGAGCTCGACGAGCAGCTCGGCGGAAGCCGGGACCGGGCCCACGGAGTCGTCGTTCGGCCGAGCCGAGTGCATCTTGCGTCGGGCACGTGAGACCAGCTGCCGGCATGCCGCTTCGCTCTTCCCGACGACCTCGGCGATCACCCGGTACGGCTCGCCGAACACTTCGAAGAGGAGGAACGCGACCCGTTCGGTCGGCACGAGCGAGTCCAACAGGACCAGGAATCCGAGGGTCAGCGACTCGGCAAGCTCAGCCGTGTCCTCCGCGCTGCGGGCCGTCGGCACCGGATCCGGAAGCCAGGGTCCGACGTAGACCTCCCGCCGTCGCCGCTGCGCCCGCAGGCTGTCGAGGGCCAGGCGCGAGGTGACGGTCGTGAGCCAACCGGCCGGATTGTCCACGTCTCCGGCGTCGCGGGACCACCGGATCCAGGCTTCCTGCACGACATCCTCCGCATCGGCCAGCGATCCGGTGATCCGATAGGCCAAGCCGGTCAAGCGGGCGCGCTCGTGCTCGAACGGGGCCAGCCTGTCGGGGTCCGCGGTCGACCTCACGCCAGCGTCGGGCGGAGAGGCCGATGGGACGGCGCCCGGGCCGCTAGGAGGCCGGCACGTTGTCCACTCGCCATCGCCGCGTCCGCCAACCATCCCGACGTGCCCACCCAGTCGCCGGCCAGGTAGATCCCCGGAGCACCGGGCACCTCGACCGCCGGTCGACCGGCCAGCCCGTGCTCGACACCCGGAAGTAGGTGGGTCACGACCATGCCAGCCAAAAAGCGCTCCTCGACGATGTGGTCGTCGCCGATGCCGGCCAGGCGAGCGTAGGTGCGCAGCTCGGTGCGGTCCAGCCGGGCGTCGCGGGCCCCGTAACGCATGACGTGCACCATCGCTTTTCCCTCGGGCGCCAGGTCGCCAGGTGGGCTATGCCGGGACAGGTACAACGGCTCATCGAGCCCGAACACCACCGGCGGGTGACACCGCTGCAACCCGAGATCCAGACAGGCCGCCGTGACCGGAGGTCCAAGCTCAGGCCAGGCCGGCTCGACCGGCAGCAACCTGCGAGCTGCGTCCGGGCCCCCGGCGGCGACGACCACCGCCCCGGCGGACAGAACCTCCCCGCCGGCGAGGGTGACCTCCCATCCGTCGGTGCACCGTTCGATCCCGATGGCGCTCTCGTGGATCCGGATCGCCGCGCCGGCCGACGAGGCTGCCGAGGCGAGGCCGTCGACGAGGGTGCTCCAGCCCCCGTCCAGATAGGAGACGCCGCCCCGAAGACCCAGCTTCGCCTGGGAGATGGCGAGATCCGCCGGCATGTGCTCGTGGTCGGCCACGTAGGTCACGACCCGGATCACCATTCGTGCCAACTCCGCCACCTCGGGGGCTCCCCCGAGTGACTGGACCCACTCCTCCGCGCACCGGCCGGTCCACTTCGCCGGAGAGGCCGAGAACAGCTTGGCCAACAGCGATCCCATCGCCGCACCCGGGAGGTGGACCAGTTCGCCGCGGTGCGTGATGCGGGCGCCACGGAGGGGGGGCTGGTGACCGCGGTGGGCCACTTTGAGGCCGCGCAGGATCCGCCAGCCCCGACCACTCCGATAGAGGGCGTGCGGGCCTTGGTTGAATCGGTAGCCGTCGCGCTCGTCGGTGCGGGCCCGCCCGCCCCCGATGTGCGCTTCTACGACCGTCACCGGCTTCTTCTCCCGAGCGGCGGTGGCAGCGGCGGTCAAGCCGGCCAGTCCCGCCCCGATCACGACGACCGAATCGCTAACGTTGTCGAGTTCTTGCATACCCATACGACGCCGCGGCCCGCCCGCTTGTGACATCGGTTTTGCCACTCGCGACGCCGGGCGGTCCATCTCCAGGGGCCGGGGGCCGAGAGTGCGGGTGAAAGAAGAAGGACACCAACCGCACCGGGAGTCCTCGGGGCTTCTCCACCGCTGGAAGATAGGGTGCCAAGGTCGGCTCCTCTCCGATTGATCCGATGACCTGGTTGACATCTGGGAGGAGCTCGATGTGACAAGTCGACGGGTGATCCGCCCGACCTCCATTCCCGGCCGGACGTCACATCTGCCCGCGTACGGGGGTCATCGTCGCCCGAACCATCGGTCACGTGCCGGAGATCGGCGGGAGGAAGAACGAGACGGAGGTCGAGTGGCTGGCAGAGCGCTTCGAGGAACACCGACCGCACCTCCGGACAGTGCCCTAACGGATGCTGGGGTCGCTCACCGACGTCGAGGACGCCCTGCAGGAGGCCTGGGTGCGTCAGCCGGGCCGGTACCGAGGAGGTGCAGAACCTCGGCGGATGGCTGACGACACGTCGTGGCCCGGGCGTGTCTGAACATGTTGCGCACCCGCACCAGACACCGGGAACAGACCTCGGACGGACATCTTTCCGGACCCCATCGTCACCCCCCCTGGGGGGGGGTGATCTCGCTCCGAGCACGAGGTGACCCTCGCCGACCCCCTCTGATCACCACCTGGTCAAAAGCGTGGAACCTGATCCAGGGGAAGCCGCATTGGGCCACACGCAACCCGGGAGCCCTGACGACGGACTCCAAATCGACCGGGTTACGGTCCGACTCCGCGAACACCGAACCGTTGTCGGTGGCGTCCTGTGCGGCCGACCCGGGCCCATGGTCACGTCCCGTATGCCTGGCGGAGCACTTTCTTTCTTTCTAAAGGCCACCTCGATTGACGTCCGGGGGGCGACGAAGGACCAGCGAACCGGCTCATCGCCGCCGGCGGCCGAGACAGCAGCGCTTGTACTTGATCCCACTCCCACACGGGCAAGGGGCGTTGCGCGGGGTCGCCCACCACTGGCGGCGCTCGTCGCTCTCGGCCGCTTCGAGCTCGCCCATGATTGCGGTGGTCGCTCTGCCGCTGCGGGCGAGCGAGCTCATACGCTCGACGTAGGGTCGGGCGTGCTCGTAGAAGCGTCGATAGCCGGCGCAGAGGTAGTTGGGACCGGGGTCCCCGCCCCGAGTCGAGGGGAACCGGTCTTTCGGGCAGCCTCCACGGCAATAGCCGAGGACCGGGCAGGACACGCAGACCTCGGGCAGGGTCTCCCGCTTGGCCCGCCCGAAGGACAGCTGGTCGGCTGACTCGAGGAGGGCACCGAGGTCGTCGGCGGGAACGGCGCCGAGCCGGTGACCTGCGTCGACGAAGTGGTCGCAGGCGTAGACGGAGCCGTCGTGCTCGAGGGCGAGGGCTCGACCACACGTCTCCCCCATGACGCAGAGGTTCGCAGGTTGCCCGGCAGCAACGAGGACGGGCTCGAGGAAGTTCTGCACACCCAAACGCCCGACGTCGTAGCGAACCCACTCGTCGAAAACGGTGCAGAGGAATTCTCCCAGCACCTCAGGCCGGACCGTCCAAGGGTCAGGCCCACGGATGTCGTCACGGCGGACGACCGGTATGAACTGGATCCAGGTCACCCCGAGGTCGAGAAAGAAGCGGTAGACCTCGAGCGGGTGGGGGGCGTTCCGAGCGTGAACGCTACAGAGGATGTCAGGATCGACCCCGTGGTCTCGCAGGACTCGGAGGCCCCGCAATACCCGCTCATGACTCGGGCGCCCTCGGAGGTCGGTCCGGCCGCGGTCATGCAGGTGAGCCGGGCCGTCGAGACTCACCCCCACCAAAAATCCGTTGGCCGCCAGGAAGGCGCCCCATGCGTCGTCGAGGAGGGTCGCATTGGTCTGCAGGGTGTTGAGACAACGCCAGCCCTCGGGCAAGTAATGCGCCTGAAGTTCGAGAGCCTGTCGGTAGAAGTCGATGCCGGCCATGACCGGCTCGCCGCCGTGCCACACGAAGTGCACGAGCGGCCCGGGACTGGCAGCGATGTACGCCCCAATGTAAGCCTCGAGCACTCGGGGGTTCATGCGGAATCTCTCACCGGCGGGAAAGAGGCATTTCTTCTCGACGTAGTAGCAGTAGGCGCAGTCCAGGTTGCACACCGGCCCGACCGGTTTCGCCATGACCACGAATGGCTCGGTGGCCCTCATGGCCTCGCCACCGAGCGTGGTCGGTGTCCGACGAAGAGCCCGCCCGCCTGGTGGCGCAGGACGGGGTGGCGATCGGAGGGCGTACCTCGGGCTTCGGCACGCTGAGGGGACCCACCCGAAGGCTCCGCGGAAGGCCGCCCGGATCGTTTTGACGGGGCCATGGGACAAAAAATAGTTTTTATCCGTGACGGACGCGGCCCTGGTCGAGGACCCGGTGCGCACCCGGCTGCTGGCTGCGGCGGTGCGGATCTTCGCTCGCGAGGGGTATGCGGGCACCAAGGTCCTCGACATCGTCCGGGAGGCGGGCCTTTCCACCGCCGCGATCTACGGTCGGTTCCGATCAAAGGAGGACCTCCTGCGCGAGGCGGTGGTCCAGAGCGCCCAGGTGTCCGGTCACGCGGTTCCCGAAGCACCCGAGCGGGTCGCCGATCTGATCAATCGGGTCGCCAGCCTGCGCCCCGAGCCCCTCTCCGACGACGAGGCGGTGCGCCTGGAGGCCTACGTCACGGCCCGCCGGGATCCGCAGGTAGCCGCAGCCCTTGCCGACGCTGGCCGACGGCGGCGCGCGGCCGTCCAGCCCTTGGTGGAGGCCGCCTTTGCCGACGGGAGTGTGGGGCCGAGCGTCAGTCCTGAGGCGGTCCTGTTTTTCGTGCAGACCATGCACCTCGGCATGCTCTTGCAACGTGGCGCCGGGGTGGCGGGACCCGACCCGGCGAGTTGGGACGACCTCGTCGGCCGCATCGTGGCCAGTTTCGTCGACCAGCAGGCCCCGCCAGGCAAGAGACCACGCGAGCGCTCGAGGAAATTGACCACGTGATCACAGCGAGTTGACCACAACAGGGGAGGGAGAACGATGAAGGACACCACGGCGGTTGCGAACACGGCCTTGTCGCGGGGGGCGACCACCGAGGCCGCGTACGCCGCCCGCTGGAGCTGGGAGAAAGTCACCTGGGGCACCCACTGCGTGGACTGTTACCCCGGGAACTGCCCCTTCCGCGTCTACACCGCCAACGGTCGGGTCATCCGGGAGGAGCCCGCCGCCACG
>JAJYVS010000025.1 GCA_021791895.1 Actinomycetes bacterium
AGAGATGAGCACAGCTCACCCGACCCGACCTTGGTCAGTCCGGCCCGTGCGACAAGAAGGTGGATCAGCCAGCCCTGGACAACCGGCCACCCTTCATAAAGAGCCGGCGCGCGACCGCCACCCCTACCGACCCAGCTCGGCCAGGATCTCCTTCGCGTAGGTGACCTTCCCGGTCAGCGTGGCCGGGTCGCCGGTCGCCAGCGCGTAGACGGCCTCGGCCATCACCTCGACCGGCTCCTGGCGCTCCGGCGGGGTGAACTCGTCCAGCCGGTGGTGCTTCACGCCGGGCGTGACCACGAGGCCCGAGGGCGAGACCACGTTCACCGCGACCCCGTCCTCGTAGACCTCGGAGGCCAGGCCGGTCGTGAACCGCTCGAGGGCCGCCTTGCACATGCCATAGACGGTGCCGCCACCACCGATGCGCCCGGCGTAGGGCGGGCCGACCGGGTGGCGGGCGGCGCCCGAGGAGATGTTGACGATCCAGCCTCGCTTGCGCTCCCGCATGCCCGGCAGCACCAGCTGGGCGAGCTCGAAGGGCGCCCGCACCTGCACCTCGAACATCAGGCGGTAGTGGCGCTCGGTGAACTCGCTCACCGGCTCGAAGTAGGTGATGGCGGCGTTGTTGACCAGGATGTCGATCGGACCGAGCTCGGCGGTGGCGGTGTCGACGATCCGCTGGCGGTCGTCCTGGACCGACAGGTCGGCCGGGATCGGGATGGCCCGCCCCCCGTTCTCGTTGATCTGGTCGACGACGGTGGCCACACTCCCCTCGAACGGGTGGTCCCCTTCGTGGGCGGTACGCGCCGTGACCGCCACGGCCGCCCCCGCCTGGGCCAGGCGCTCGGCCACCGACGCCCCGATCCCCCGACTGGCCCCGGTGACAACCGCGACCATCCCCGACAACTCCCCCACGGCATTCCTCCTCATCGGTAGCGGGCGGCCGTCCGACCGGCCCGCTCGAACGGCCTATCTTCGCTCAATGCAAACGATCTCGCACATGCCGGGTCCGCCGCCGGGTCTGAACCGGTGACCCTCGAGCTCACCGTGGTGGACGCCTTCACCGACCGCCGCTTCGCCGGCAACCCGGCCGCCGTCTGCCTGCTCGAGGCGTTCCCCGACGACGGGCTCATGCAGGCCGTCGCGGCCGAGATGAACCTGTCGGAGACGGCCTTCGCGGTCGCTCGCAGCTCCGAGCACGCCGACCTGCGCTGGTTCACCCCCACGGTCGAGGTGCCCCTGTGCGGGCACGCCACGCTGGCCGCCGCCCACGTGATCGGACGATCGGTCACGTTCCACACGAGAAGCGGTGACCTCGCCTGCTCGATCAGCACCGAAGGCCTGATCGAGATGGACTTCCCGGCCGACCCCCCGGCCCCGGCCGAACCGCCCGAAGGGACTGGGCTCGGGCCGGTGGCCTGGTTCGGTCGGGGTCGCCGCTACACCCTCGCGCAGCTGGAGTCCGCGGCGGCGGTCCGCACCTTCGTGCCCGACTTCCCAGTCATCGCCGCCCGGTTCGGGGACGGGTTGATCGTGACCGCGGCCGGCGACCACGCCGGGGTCGACTGTGTGAGCCGGTTCTTCGCCCCCAACCTCGGGGTCCCCGAGGACCCGGTGACCGGCTCGGCCCACTGCACCCTGGCGCCATTCTGGGCTCCCCGGCTCGGCCGTCGGAGCCTGCTCGGGGAGCAGGCGTCGCCGCGGGGCGGCACCGTGCGCATGCGCACCGCCGGCGACCGGGTCGTGCTGGGTGGCCGCGCGGTGAGCATCTCGCGGGTGTCCTTCCTTCTCTGAGCACGGGCGAGCTCCGAGGACACGGGAGGACGCGAGGCTCGGGTCGACCCGCCATGCGGCCGGAGGTCAAGCCGGTTCTCCGGCAGACCCCGAGGGCAGGCAGGGGTCAGCCGTTCTTGGGCAACTCCGAGAACTTCGCCGTGCGGTCGTTGTTGGGCTCCTTGGGCAACCCGAGCACCCGCTCGCCGATGATGTTCTTCTGGATCTGGTCGGTCCCGCCGTAGATGGGGGGTGCCTGGGCATAGAGGGCGATGCCGGTCACGGCCTCGATCATGTCGGCGTCGGGCAACCCCTCGAGCGGGCCCCGGTCCTCGGGCCGGTAGGCGTGCAGCATGCCGGCGGAACCGGCGATGGCCATGCCGACGTCGCGCGACAGCCGCATCATCTCGCTCATCGACAGCTTCGCGATGTTGGGCAGGCCGGGGATGTCCCGGCCGGCCGACCGGGCCGCCCGGAGCCGCTCGGTGTTGAACCGGCCCAGCTCGCCCAGGATGTACAGCTTCGCCAGGCCCTGGCGGATGACCGGGTCCTGGTCCCGCCCCCGCTCGCGGGCCAGGGCCACCAGCATCTGGGGACCCACCGGCTGGAGGATGGGCCCCTCGTCCGACCCCGGCCCCGCCCGGCGGCGGGCCAAGACGAAGTCCCCGGCCCGCCGGCCGAGGTGGCCGGCGATGGTTCCGGGCGTGGCGGCGGATCCCGCGGCCCCGCCGCCACCAGACCCGAGTCCGGCGCGCTCGAAGGCCAGGGTGGAATTGGCGACCGCCCACCCGTTGTTCACGCCGCCGATCACGTCGGCCACCGGCACTCGGGCGTCGGTGATGAACACCTCGTTGAACATGGCGTTGCCGGTCATCTCGGTCAGCGGACGGACCTCGACCCCGGGCTGGCGCATGTCCAGCACCATCCAGGAGATCCCCTGGTGCTTCGGCACCTCGGGGTCGGTCCGGGCCAGCAGCATGCCGAGGTCGGCGACCTGGCCGAGCGAGGTCCAGACCTTCTGGCCGTTGATCACCCACTCCTCGCCGTCCAAGAAGGCTCGCGTGCTGAGGCCGGCGAGGTCCGAGCCGGCACCCGGCTCACTGAACAGCTGGCACCAACCCGCCTGACCGGTGACGATGTCCCGGACGTAGTGGTCGATTTGGTCCCGGGTGCCGTGGGTGGCGATGGTCGGTGCGGCGAGCAACAGGCCCAGGCCGCCAGGCGCCCCCAGCGCGCCGAACGCGGCGATCTCCCGGGCCACCGCGTTGGCATCGGTGCGGGAGAGCTCCCGTCCGTAGGCGTGCGTCGGCAGGCTGGGCGCCGACCAACCGGCCAGACCCAGCCGTTCCCACCACTCGGCCACCGTCAGGTCGGGGTCCCAGTTCTCCTTCAGCCAGCGACGGATCTCCTCGACCACGTCCCCTGAGGGACTGTTCTCTTGCACCTCGTCGGTCTTGGTCATCTCGATGCCTTTCTCGTCGGAGGCCGGTCGACGAGCAGCCGGCCCCAGGCAACCGGCGCGCCTCGTGCGCGCCTTCCATCGTACCGTGGTGCCACGCCGGCCGACCCTGGTCGGACCGGGCGTGAGCGGCCCGGCCGCCCGCTGCCCGACGGCCGGGACGAGGGTCGGCGGGACCGGCCGGTGCGGTGCCCCATGGGTGTCGCCGCCACGGGCGAAGATTGGGCCATGGTCCTAGAACACGTAGTGCTCGACGTGCGGGCGGACTCGGCCCGGGACTTCGAGGCCGCCTTCGCCGTGGCCAAGCCGATCATCACCGGCGCGCCCGGCTTTTGCTCCCTCCGCCTCAGCCGGTGCATCGAGCAGGCGGACCGCTATGTGCTCCTCGTTGAGTGGGTCTCGGTCGAGGCCCACGAGCAGGGGTTCCGGAGGTCGCCGGCCTACCAGGAGTGGCGGCGTCTGCTGCACCACTTCTATCCGGCACCCCCGTTGGTCGAGCACTACGAGACGGTGTTCGAGGGCTAGCCGGATTGTCCCGCGAGGAGGCGGCCGCTTCTCACCCGGGGCCTGGGCACTCCGGGCAGACGCCGGTGATCTCCACGACGTGGTGGAGCTCGGAGAACCCCTGTTCCTCGCCGAGCCGGCGGGCAAGGGCCTCGAGCTCGGGGGCGTCGAGCTCGACGGTTCGCCCGCACCGACGGCACACCAGGTGGTGGTGGTGCGCCGGCGACCCGCAGCGCCGGTAGAGGGTCTCGCCCGAGTCCCCCCGGACGCTGTCGACCTCCCCGGTCGCGGCCAGCGAGCGGAGCTGGCTGTAGACGGTGGCAAGACCGATCCGCTCCCCCGACGCCCGGAGCCGGGCGTACAACTCCTGGGCGCTCGTGAACTCGCCCGTCTCGTCGAGGAGGGTCGCCACTGCCCGCTTCTGGCGGGTGGCCCGGACCCGGGGCCGGGACGTCGCTCCGTCGTCCACCGCCATCTGCGCCATCGTACCCACCGCCGTGTCCGAATTCGTGGTTAATCCAGAGTGATTCTCATTATACTTATGGCATGCGCTCGATCCGCCTGCTGTCCGCCCTGGTGGCGCTGGTGGCCGGTGCCGCCCTGGCCACCAGCGCCGTGCCGGCCGGGCCGGCGACGGCGGCCCCGGCGCCGCGGGTCCTCAACGTGGTGGCGGCGGAGAACTTCTGGGGCAGCCTCGCCGCCCAGCTCGGCGGCCGCCTGGTCCGGGTCACGAGCATCGTCACCGACCCGAACGCCGATCCCCACGAGTACGAGAGCAGCCCGGCCGACGCCCGGTTGTTCGCCCAGGCGGACCTGGTCATCGTCAACGGTGCCGGCTACGACACCTGGGCCGACAAGCTGCTCGCCGCGTCGCCCCGGGCCGGCCGCCAGGTCCTCGACGTGGCGACGTTCCTCCACCGGCCGGCCGGCGCCAACCCCCACCTGTGGTACGACCCGGCCGACGTCTCCTCGGTCATCGACAAGATCACGTCCCTCTACCGCTCGATCGAACCCGGTGCGCGGGGCTTCTTCGCCGCCCGGCATCGGAGCGTCGAGTCCGCGCTCTCGGGCTACCGGGACCGCCTGGCCACGCTGAAGAAGCGCTACGCCGGGACCGCCGTCGGCGCCACCGAGAGCATCTTCGTGGACCTCGCCGGTGCACTCCATCTCAAGCTGATCACACCGAAGGCGTTCATGGACGCGGTCTCCGAAGGGGTGGATCCCCCGATCTCCTCCTTGGTCACCTTCGAGCGCCAGATCAGCGCGCGACGGATCAAGGTGCTCGTCTACAACGTCCAGACCGTCACCCCCCTCACCGCCACCATCCGGGCCAAGGCCCGGGCCCGCCACATCCCGGTGGTCGGCATCTCCGAGACCATGGTGCCGCCGAACTCGACGTTCCAACGCTGGATGGTGGGCCAGCTCAACCGGCTGGCCGCCGCGCTGGCCGAGGCCCGGTCGTGAGCTCGCCCCCCGTCACCCATCCCGACCAGCCAGCGGTGTGCGCGCACGATCTCGCCGCCGGCTACGGCGAGTCGGCGGTGTGGTCGCACGCCACCTTCGACGTCGCCGCGGGATCCTTCGTGGCCATCCTCGGGCCCAACGGCGCCGGCAAATCGACCCTGTTGCGCCAGCTCCTGGGCCTGCTCCGGCCGCTCGCCGGGAGCCTCGAGGTGTTGGGCGAGCCGCCGCACCGGGGGAACCCGTCCATCGGCTACGTGCCCCAGGCGCGGACCCTCGACCCCGAAGTCGCCTTCCGCGGGGTGGACCTGGTCCGCCTCGGCCTCGACGGGCACCGGTTCGGCTTCGCCCCCCCGTGGGGGTCGCGGGTCGCCCGCCACCAGGCGGTCGAGCGCGCCGTTGAAAGCGTGGGTGCCACCGGGTACGCCGGGCGCCGGCTGGGGCCGATGTCGGGGGGGGAACGCCAGCGCCTCCTTCTCGCCCAGGCCCTGGTGGGCGAACCGCGGCTCCTGCTCCTCGACGAGCCGCTGGCCAGCCTGGACGTCGCGAACCAGGCGGCGATGGTCGAGCTCATCTCGTCGGTGGCGCTGGAGCGCCGGCTCACCGTCCTGCTCGTCGCCCACGACCTCAACCCGCTGCGCAACGCGATCGACCTGGTCTGCTACGTGGCCAACGGCCGGGTCGCCTTCGGACCGCCCGATGAGGTCGTGACCTCCGAGGTGCTCTCCAGCCTCTACGGCGCGCCGGTCGAGGTGCTGGTGGACAGCCGGGGACGGCGGTTCGTCGTCGGCATCGAAGAGGAGACCGCCCACCCGCACCGGCACAGGACGGACGGGGGGACGTCGTGATCGCGGCAGCCGGGTCGGCGGCGTTCAGCTGGAACCTCGTCTCGGACCTCTCCCAGATGCTCTCCTACCAATTCATGCGCAACGCCTTTTTGGCCGGGGCGATCGTCTCGGTGGTGGCCGGCGTGGTCGGGTACTTCGTGGTCCTCCGGCGGACGGCGTTCGCCGCCCACGCGCTCTCCCACATCGGCTTCGCCGGGGCGGCCGGGGCGGTGCTGCTCGGGGTCAATCCGGTCTGGGGACTGCTCACGTTCTGCCTCGGGGGGGCACTGGCCATGGGCTCGCTCGGGCAGCGCCTACGGGACCGCGACACCGTGATCGGGATCGTCCTCGCCTTCATGCTCGGGCTCGGGGTCCTGTTCATCGCCCTCTACAGCGGGTTCTCCACCGAGGCCTACTCCATCTTGTTCGGGGAGATCCTCGGGATCTCGACCTCCGATGTCGTCCTCACCGTTGTGGTCGGCGCGATCGCCCTGGCGGCGCTCGGCGCGATGTACCGCCCGCTCCTGTTCGCCTCGGTCGACGAGGAGGTGGCGGAGGCCCGGCGGGTCCCGGTCCGTCTCCTCTCGATCGCTTTCCTGCTCACCGTGGCCCTCGCCGTGGCGGTCGCCGTCCAGGTGGTCGGGGTGCTCCTGATCTTCTCGTTGCTCGTGACCCCGGCCGCGGTGGCCGAGCGGCTCACGATGCGGCCCGCCTCGGCCATGGCGGCGGCCGTCGCGGTCTCGATCGCCTGCAGCTGGCTGGGCCTGGCCATCGGCTATTACGTCAGCTACCCGGTGAGCTTCTTCATCACGAGCCTGGCCTTCCTCGCCTACGCACTGACCCGGGCAGCGAACGCCCTCGCCCGCCGCCGTCGGCCCGGCCGCCTTCCCCCAGGCCGGCCGAGGCCGGAATACGCGGGCGGCCACCCCGGTTGAGTCCGAGGAGGACGACCGGGGAGCCATGCCAGTGCGAGGCGACAATCTGTTCTCGTTCCCGAACCCGGTGAACGAGGTGGCGGCCCGCCTGGTGGCGGGCGGAGTGGTGGCCATGAGCGCGCTCGCGCTCGGCCTAGCCCAGCCGTGGTTCCTCGTGCCTCTCGCCTACGGGTTCTGGGCCCGGGTGCTCACCGGTCCGACCCTGAGCCCGCTCGGGCAGCTGGCGACCAGGTTCGGGGCCAAGGTGCTGCCCTTCGCGCCGAGGCCGGTGCCGGGGCCGCCGAAGCGCTTCGCCCAGGGGATCGGGGCCGTCCTGAGCACCGCCGCCCTTCTCACCTGGCTCCTGGCCGGCTGGTCCGTGGCCCGCTTCGTGCTCCTCCCCTTGATCGTCGCGGCCGGCCTGGAGTCGGTGGCGGGCTTCTGTCTCGGGTGCCGGCTGTTCGCCGTCCTGATGGCGGCGGGTCTCATCCCCGAGCGGATCTGCCTCGAGTGCGCCGACCTCTCGCGCCGGCACGCCGCCGCCGGCGGGGCCTGAGACCGGGGCTCAGCGCGGCCGGCCCGAGCGGCACCACCGGTTCGCTGGCACCCCGACGCACGGGTTGGGCATCGAGGCCAGCTTCGGCAGGCGGTGCATGACGACCCCGGTGAACGCCGGATAGGAGGAGCCGGCCGGGCACGACCCGAACCCGGTGTCGCACAGCACCTGGGCCAGGAGCGTGGGGTCGGTGTTGGCCGCCTTGGTGAGCGGCCCGCAGCGGTCCTGGACCTTCTCGAGGTCGGCCGGGACGCTGCCCTTCGGGGCCGAGTTGGCCCGGAAGCAGTTCTGCGGCTCGCCCTTGCTCAAGGTGAGCTCGCCGAAGTCGGCGTTCGACGGGTTGGCGAAGAATCCGTCGTGGCGGAAGGTGTTGTGGATGAGGGCGTCGCCCTTGGGGTCGAAGACGCAGCCGAACCCGGGGAACTGCACCCCGCCGGTCTTCGAGCAGGTCTGGCCGAGGATCGGCGGGTTCTCGTCGGGATAGGGAACGAAGAGCACCCCCCACGCCCCGTTGTTCACGAACCGGTTGTCCATGACCGTGTCGTTGGTCCCGCCTGACACGGTCATGCCGGTGCCGGTCGGACCGTTGCTCGCCGAACCGGCCTCGGGCACGTTGGGGTTGTTGTTGTCGTGGACGTAGTTGTCCATGAAGACCCAGCACGAGCGGGTGTGGGTGATGGGGCTGATCTTGTGTCCGGGGCAGTTGCCGTTCTGGGGTGCCGGGGGGTCGGCGTCGAACTGGGTGTTGGTGTCGAACCCGTCCTTGTTGTGGTCGAACTGGGAGTGCTCGACCACGACCGCGCCGCCGGAGTTGGTCCCCGAGTACCCGAGGGCGCTGTACTGCATCCAGGCGTGGTCGATGGTCACGTTGCACACCTGCTGGCACCCACCGACGTAGGCCCCCGAGTCGTTGAAGTTCGAGGCGTAGATCTGGTTCCACGTTCCGCCCGAGGCGGCCTCGGAGAAGATCCCGTAGCGGGCCGCGGTCTGCTCGGCGGTGGCGAGCGTCCCGTCGGGCCCGAAGAACGTGGAGGTCGCGCTGAGGTAGCTCCCCGAATAGCCGTGCAGCCCGATCCGGTCCGATCCCCCATTCCACCAGATCTCGTTGCCCGACGAGCCCGAGCCACCGAGGAAGTTGCAAACGGTGAGGTTCTGGATGCTCACCCCGTCGGCCTTCCACACGACGATCCCGTTGCGCCCCTCCGGCGGGGCGCCGGCCGTGGCGGTGGGTCCGAAGCTCTGCCACGCGGGATCGGCGCTGCAGGGCGTCGGGGCGCCCGGCAGGGTCCCGTCGACCACCACCTTCGAACGGCTCATGCCCCGCAGATGCAGGTCGCGGGTCGAGATGAGGACGCCCCCGTAGTCGCCGTCGCGGTAGACGGCGGCGGCCGGCGGCGAGGTCAGGTCGTGGCGCTCGTGGTAGTCGCCCGGCCCGATCAGGATCCAGTCCCCCGGGCGGGCCGCGTCGACCGCCGCCTGGATGCTCGAGTACTGCCCCTTCACCCCGTGGAACGAGCCGACGAGCAGCACCCCCGGGGTCGTGGCCGACGCCGGGGCCGGCGTCACTAGCGCGCTCGCCGAGAGCCCGGCGACCAGCGCCCCCGCCCGCAGCCAGCGCAGTGCCCGCAGGCCGGTCATTATGCTCACCCCCCGCTCACCCCGCCCCTACCCTACCGACCACCCGGTCCACGAGGCACGTCCGGCGCCGCGCGGACCGCCACGATGACGTCGGCCAGCCGGGAGCCGGCGCCGAGCGCGTGCCGGCGGGCCCGCCACCCCGCCCGGGCCAGGGCGAGGGCGAAGTAGGCCTCGTCGAACCCGAGCTCGAGCCACCCGTAGGTGCGGGTGGACCAGAGCGAGTAGCCGTCGAGGCGCAGGCCCCACGGGTAGGCCATCGGGGCCACCGGCTCGCCGGCCCACACCACCACCCCGCCGGGCCGGACGATCCGTCCCAGCCGCGCCAGCATGGCCAGGTGGTCGGCGCAGTGGTGGAACGACTCGTAGAACACCGCGGCGTCGAAGGGCTCGTCCGGCTCGAACTCGAGCATCCCGGCGTGCACCACCGAGACCCGGTCGGGGTGCCGGTTCCGGCGCTCGGTCAGTGCGCAGAACCGCTCCTCGACCTCCACCGCGGTGACGTGGAACCCGGTCGCCGCCAAATCGAGGGTGAGGTTGCCCCACCCCGAACCGAACTCGACGATCCGGGCCGGCGGGGCGAGGCCCAGGTTGGAGACGATGAAGCCCCGGGCGACCAGTTCCTCCCCCACCACGGTGGTCGAGCCGGTCGAGTACGGGTACGGGGTCGCCACCGCCGCCTCCAGATCGAACGTGCTGGCCTCGTTGGCCAGCGAGTAGCCGGCGCGGCCCGACACCTCGCGGTAGAGGGCCCACACCCACTCCCGGTACTCGTGGGAGAAGGGGTCGGCCGGCCGGTCCGCCGGGGGCGCCATCTTGAAGCCCTGGAGGAACCGGCGGGCCTCGTCCTCGGAGGCTGAGAAGAGCTCGGCCGCCCGGACCAGCTTGGCGTCGAGCTGTTCCAGGGTGACCAGCTCCGGCGGCGAGTGGCCCCGGAGCGCCCGGATCCGGGCCACGGCCGGCGCGGGCAGCGTGTCGGCCAGCCACCGCCGGAGGCGCTCGGCCGGTGAACGGGCCGGGGAGAGGGAGGGGGGCCGGGGCATCGGTGGTGCAGCCCACCATGATCCGCCCCACGGCGCAACGGCGGCCGGGCGGCCGCAACGAGTTGCCACTTTCCGAGGTGCACCCGGGTGTGGGACGCTGGAGAGACGGAGAGCTGTGCACACTGTCGGCGGTGCCCGCGGGGGAACCGCTGACACCAGGGGCGGCGCATTGATCCGTCAGGCACACCTGGTCGCCTGGCTGACGGGGAGCGAGTGGCGAAACCGACGCCCTTTCGGAGCTGCGAACCGAAAGGACGAATGTGGGTCGGACGGAGGAACCCACCGAGACGGTCCGCCCGAGCGCCGAGCCGCGCGCCGAGGGTGCCGGCCCGGCGACGCCCGTCCCGGCCGCCGAGCCGGCGACCGGGGCCGCCCGGGCTGGTTCGCTCGGGGTGCTCGGTGCCACCGGCGTCCTCGCCGACGGCGCTGATGTCGCCAAGAGCCGGGAACGGGCCCGGCAGCGCCGGCTGCTCATGGTCGCCCTGGTGCTCGTGCCGATCGCCGCCTGGCTGGCGATCCGGGACTTCGCCTGGCACCGCGGCGGCTTCGGGCTGCCCCACCTCACCGACACCGAGCTGCACTACCTGCCGGCGGTCATCTTGATCGCGCTGCTCGTCGCGCTGATCGCGGTGTCGCTGCTTGGCGGCGGCCGGTCGCCGCACGTGCTCTACCGCCCGGGCGAGATCGACATGCGCTTCGACGACGTGGTGGGGGTCCCGGCCCTCGTCGAGGAGGTCCGCCGGACCCTCAACCTGTTCCTCGCCCACCAGACGTTCGCCGACGAGATGGGTGGCACCCCCCGCCGGGGCGTCCTGTTCGAGGGCCCGCCGGGGACCGGCAAGACCTACCTGGCCAAGGCGCTGGCCGCCGAGGCCGGGGTCCCGTTCCTGTTCGTGTCGTCCTCGGCCTTCCAGTCCATGTACTACGGGGCGACCAACCGCAAGATCCGCTCCTACTTCCGGGCCCTGCGCCGCTACGCCCGGCGCGAGGGGGGCGCCGTCGGGTTCATCGAGGAGATCGACGCCATCGGCGCCACCCGGGCCGGCAACGGGCTCGGGCATCGGGAGGGCATCGCCGGGGTCGTCAACGAGCTTCTGATCCAGCTGCAGTCGTTCGAGGCTCCTACCTTCGGGGCCCGGCTGCGGGGGGTGGCCGTCGACTTCGCCAACCAGTGGCTGCCGAGGCGCCGCCAGCTGCGCAAGCCGGTGCCGACCGCGGCCAACATCTTGGTAATCGGGGCGACCAACCGGGCCAAGGACCTCGACCCCGCCCTCTTGCGCCCGGGGCGCTTCGACCGCTCGATCTACTTCGACGTCCCGACGCGGGCCGGGCGTCGGGAGATCATCGACTACTACCTCCAGAAGAAGGCCCACAGCCCCGAGTTCGACGAGCCGGGCCGGCGGGACGCGCTGGCCGGCATGACCGCCGGCTACTCCCCGGTCATGATCGAGCACCTGCTCGACGAGGCGCTCATCTGGGCCCTCCGGCGGGGCGCCGACGCCCTCGCCTGGGCCGACATCACCACCGCCAAGATGGCCAACGAGATCGGCCTGGCGCACGGCACCGTCTACACCGAGGCGGAGCGGCGGATGATCGCCACCCACGAGGCGGGGCACGCCACCGTGGCCTGGCTGGTCGGCCGGGGGCGTTCACTCGACGTGCTGAGCATCGTGAAGCGCAAGGACGCCCTCGGGCTCCTGGCCCACTCCGACGCCGAGGAGCGGTTCACCCGGACCAAGAGCGAGATGCAGGCTTTGATCCAGATCGCCATGGGCGGGATGGCGGCCGAGGAGTTGTTCTTCGGGGAGTCCTCCACCGGGGTGGGGGGCGACCTGGCCGGCGCCACCGCCACCGCCTGCCAGATGGTCGGGTCCCTCGGGATGGGCTCATCGCTCATCGTCGACGGCTCCCCCGGGCCGGGCGGGGCGATCGATCCGGCGGGCAAGATTCTCGCCAACGACGCCGGACGGGACGAGGTCGAGCAGCTGCTGGCGCGGTCCAAGACCGAGGCGCGCTCGATGCTCGACGAACACCGCCATGTGGTCGAGGCCCTGCGCGATGCGCTGCTCGAGCGTGACGAGCTGGTCGGGCCGGAGATCGTCGCCGTCATCCGGGCCGCCGGGTCCCCGCCGCTGCCAGCACCGGGGGGTGCCCGGCCCGGCCTAGCGGCTCACGGGTGGTTGGGGGCGGTGTCGCAGTACGGCTCGCCGCTCGACTGGGTGTAGCTGCCGTAGTTCTGGTTCGGCGACCAGTAGCCGGGGAGCAACGTCGTCGCCGTGCAGGGCACTCCCTGGTTCACCGCGGTCGAGGCGATCGACCAGTGGGGGGTTCCGGGGTTGAGGTAGTGCGGCACGTTCACATACTCGAGGCGACTGTCCCACAGGTAGTACTTCGAGTACCCCGACGACAGCTGGTCGCCGCTGAATGTCCCCACGGCCGGCCGGTAGTTCTGGGCGATCGTCCCGTAGACGTCGAGCACGCCCTCGCTGGTGCCCGAGTTGCTCCCGTTCCCCGAGACGGCGTAGTTGTTGACCCCGAACCCGTCGTTCAAAGCCAGGATGGCCGCGTCGATGGTGAGCCCACCCGCCCCCGGGTCGCACAGCGGCGCGGGCTGGGCTCCGGAGGCGCCGCAGCTAGTCATCACGGTCATCGTAGGCCCGTACCACCAGGACCACGTCGTGGTGACCGGGTGGTCCACCTCGACGTAGGCGTAGGCGATGAGCCCGAGGACGTCATTGGTGCTTCCTGGCGCGCTGTTGTACCCGCACTGGTCGGCATACGTGCTGTTGAATGAGCTCCCGCAGTCGACGTAGGTGATGGCGCCGTCGACGACGATGTTGTTCTGGGTGGCGATGGTGAGGGCGCCCGACACCGTTCCCTGCACGAAGGCGTCGCCCTCGCAGTCCGGCGATCCGGTCTGCCCGTAGTAGTACCCGAGCTGGGAGTAGGTCCCGTTGGGGGCCTCGCCGTCGAAGGGGTTGGCAAAAGAGTTGCAGGTCTGGGAGGACGGGGTGTTCTGGACGTAGACGACCCCGTTGGTCGGGGCGGGCACCTTGCCGATTCCGCAGTTGTTGGGGTTGGAGGTGGCGTCGTTCTCGTTCACCCCCGACGACGAGTACGGCGTGTTGGGGCTGGTGACGGTCATGTACTCGGTGGTGCCGGAATTGGACAGGGTGATGGTGGTGGGCCCCGAGTACAGGCACCCGCTCGCCGCCGCGAGAGCGGCGAGGGCGGTGTCGGTTGTCGGCAGAGGTTCGTAGGGGGCGTTGTCGGTGCTGGTGGCGGCGTTGTAGACGCCGACGTCGGAGGTCGCCTGGGCGCAGGTGCTCTGACTCCCGTGGCCGTCGAGGGGATCGACGAACAGACAGTGGGGGTCATGAGTGGTGACGGTCGAAGGGTCCGAGCTCGAGCCGAAGTTGGGCTGGTTCGCGACGTAGATCGAGTCGTTGGTGTAGATGGGCCCGTAGAGCACGTCGTTGGGGCCGAAGAAGACGGCCGAGCAGGTCGAGTTGGTGAAGTCACCCGGGGCATTGATGTCGGGACCCTCGTAGTTGTTGTTCCAGTCGTAGGTGCAGTCCTGGGTCTGGCCCGACGTCGGCACGGTCGACTCGTAGTTGCTCCAGAACAGGTGGGTGAGGAAGCCGTTTTCCGGGGTTAGGTCCACGTACGAGCTCTGGAACGAGACGGTGTTGCCCGCACTGGCCGCTCCGTAGATCAGCTCCTTCACGTAGTCGAGGGTCTGGCCTGCGGTGGAGTCGACGGCGGTGCAGGCGGTGTTGAAGCACAAAGCGGGGTTGGTCCACATGAACTTCTCGGTCACCGGGTTGTTGGTGTTGCCGGTCACCGTCTGCCAGGAGTTCAGGGCGGGCAGCTCGGAGGAGGGACAAGAGTTGCTCGTGCTCGAGGTGTTGTTGGAGTTGCAGTCGACCAGGTTCGGGTTCTGGTTGATGGCCGCCAGGTAGGAGTCGATGCCCGACTGCAAGGCGCGGTAGGCGAGGTGCTGCACCACGTCGTTGGAGACGAGTGGGTCGTGCTGGATCGCCGTCGCCGCCAGCGTCCCGGCGCTGAGCGAGATCAACAGCACCAGGCCGACGACCATGCCCATCCCGGCCTGCCCGACGTCCCGAGCCCGGCTGAGGAGCCGGACCGGGCGCTGGTCCTCCAGGTGGTAGACGACCGGCCTCCAGCTCTTGGTTCTTCCCATGTCAACCCACCATTGCCTGGTACTCCGAAGAGATCGGGGAGAGCAAGTACACCGTGCTGTCGTCCTCGGACTGGCCGCCCGCGGTACGGCCGGTCGAGACCCCGTTCACCTGCAGGTCGACGGTGACCCCGTAGATCTCGTCGGGGGGGCAGTCGGCCTTCGGGTCGGTGGAGCTGCTCGGGGTGCTCGTGCAGCCGGCAAAGGTGTTGTTGTCGGCACCCTCGAGGCAGGAAGCGACGCTCGATGAGTACGGGTTCGACGGGGTGTTCGGGCTCCCGGGGAGGCACGAGTAGGTGTTCCCGTTGATCGTCGAGTTCCCGACCAGCGGCGTCGTGTACGTCGTCGAGGTCGAGGTGGCGTCCTCCACCAAGAGGGTGTACTCGAACAACGGCTGATTGTCGTTGGCGTTGGAGACCCCGTCCACCGTGATGAGCGTGCGGGGCGTCCCCCAGGTGCACCCGGATCCGCTCGGGGGGCAGGTGTTGGCGTTCGTCGCCGCTTCGGTGACCGTGAAGGTGCCGCCGGCGTCGCACAGGCCGCTCGAGGGATCGGCCGAGGTGCAACTGGCCACGATCTTTGCCGGGCCGTTCGGGTCGCCGACGTTGGTGTAGAAGGTGACCGAGGTCGGCGAGATGGCGCCAGTGACGAAGGGCGGAATCGGGACGCCGTTGGCGGCCGGGCCGGGCTCGACGGCGGAGCGGATGAACCGCTGGAGGTTGGTGGACACCGGGAGCAGCTGGTCGACGTTGATGTAGGTGTTGTTCACCCTGGCCACCGTCGAGAACAGGACGTCGACGATGGGAACGGTCATGGCGAACAGGACGAGCAACGTCATGAGTGCCACCAAGAGCTCGACGAGGGTCACCCCTTCCTCGTCGCGACGACGCGCTACCAGTAGGCGGAGCGCGGCGGGGAGGCGGTCGGCCGGTGGAACCATCAGTCGGGGACCGGGACGGAGGCGGGCATGTAGTACGTGGTGGACCCGACGATGACCGAGGTCGGGTTGACGGTGATGGTGGTCGAAGCCTGGGTGGACCCGGAGGTCACGGTGACCACATAGGTGCCGTAGATCACGACGATCCGGCTGAGTCCGTCAGGGCCCGAGTTCGGCATCGAGTAGCTGGTGGGGTTGGATGGATTGGCCGGCGGGTTGGACAGGGCGGGGAAGTTGCCCGAGCTGAGCGGCGTGAGCTCGTTGGACGACGTGCACGACGCGTCGGCGATGGTGATGGCGGCGCCCGAGACCGGGGACCCCTGCGAGTTGGTGGCTTCGATCGCCAGCAGCCCCATGGGGAGTGTGACCGTCGGCGCCGCCGGGGAGCTGGTCAGGGTGGCGCCGGGGACGCTCGACGCGCTGACCGAGGCCGTCGTGAGCTCGGACGCGCAGTAGCCGGGCGCGATCGAGTAGCCGGACTCGAACGGGAATAGGGGCCCGACCTCGGTCTGGGGCCCGTTCCCGGTCGTCGGAGCCGACATCTCCACCGTCGAGTTGGGCTGCAGGTTGGCGTCGGACACCATGATCGGCGGGTTCTGCAGGTACATACCCGAGAGCCCGGTCGGGGTCGACGAACCGCTGAACGAAACGGTCGAGTTGGCATAGACGAGGACCTGGCCCGCCGACTCGGTGGCCGCCGACGCCGCGCAGGTCGTCGCGGCGGTGCAGGCGAGCCCGGTGATCTCCACCGGGCTCCCACCGCTGGTCCCCGAGAACGTCGCGCCGGACCAGGTCCCGGCCTTCAACACGTCGACGATGGCCGCCTTGATTGAGGTGCCGACGGCGAAGCACGACGAGGACGAGGGGCACACCAGCTGTTCCATGGAGACCGTGCCCGACGGGAGGCCGGCGGTCGACCATGAGGTCCCACCGTTGTTCGACGTCACCCCGGCGCTCGCCGACGTCTGGTACAGGGCGAAGCAACCGGAGGTGGCACCGGGGCAGGTCAGACCGCGGAGTGACGTCGCCCCCGACGGGAGTCCGGAGTCCGACTGCCAGGTCGACCCGGAGCTCAGGTACCCGACGAACGGCGAGGATGAGTCGATCCCGGTGACCCAGCAATGGCTCCCCGAGGTGGTGCAGGCGACCTGCGTGAACGAGCCCGGGGTGAACCCGAGGTTGTCCGAGTACTCCTGCCAGTACGGCCCGGAACTGTTGCTGGTCAGCTGGATGATCTCGGGCGTGGTCGTCGTGCAGTAGTGGCCGCACGAGGTCTGCGTCGTCCCGATCGCCACGCAGAAGGTCGTGCTGTTGCAGGCGATCTGGGTGATCGCGTTCATCGTGAAGCTGTTGGAGGAACTGCTCCCGGTCGTGTAGGTCTGCCACGACGTCCCGGGGTAGCCCGAAGACGAGTTGGAGATGATGACGGCCGACGAGCCGGTCGTGGCGATCACGAAGCAGACCGGCTGGGACGACGAGCTTGGGCACACGATCTGGTTCAACGAGCTGTTGTTCGGGATGTTGTCGGTGGTCCAGGTGACGCTGGACCCCGACACGGTCGCGGTGAGCAGGACGCCCCCCGAACCCCCCGAGCCGATGACGACGCATGCCGGGGTGGTCGCCCCCGACGGGCACACGATGTCGTCCAGCTGGGAGACCCCCGAAGGGAGGCTGCTGTTCGACCACGAGGTGCCGTTGGTGGTGACTGCGGCGGCACCGCCCGATGTGCCGTAGCCGACGGCGATGCACGCCCCCGACGTACAGCCGACGCTCTTGATCCGGGTGAACGAGGAGGGCAGGGTGGCCACCGACCAGCCCGAGCTGGTCTCGGCGATGGCGCTGGCCCGGGGCGAGGAGGCCGGCGACGAGACGCTCGCGGGGGCCTGGCCCATGACCAGGCAGAGCAGCGGGCCCTGGTTTGGGCAGCTGATCCCGTCGGCAATGGCGGTAGTGGTCGGGTAGGCCAGGCCGACGAAGGCACCCTCGTCGTACTGGAAGGTGACCTCGGTGATCTGCGCGACGGTGACGGTGATGGGCGACTGTGTGGCCAGCGCCTGGGTCTCAGAGGATGCCTCGTTGTAGTTGGCCACATACGACGAGGTGGGGCCGGGCCCGACCTGGACCGTGTAGGTCCCGGGGGCCAACTCGAGGAAGACGCAGCCGTTGGATGCCGGGTTGACCGAGTAGGGGGTCGCCAGGTTCGATCCCGATACTTGGACCGGGATGTTCTGCACCCGCGTGCTCCAGGAGTTCGAGAACACGTCGGTCGGGGGGACGCCCGGATAGACCGGGTCACCGTTCACCTGGATCGCGAGGAACCCGTCGGTGAGGTTCCCCGACGGGGGGAAATTGAGGATGGCCTGGTCTGAGATGCTTTGGTTGCCGGTCCACGAGACGGTCACCTGCAAGCCGAGGACCGGGGAGGTGTTGGTGTTGCAGAAGTCGGGGCTCCCACCGGTGGCGTCGGTCCACTTGAACGTGGCCACCACCTTGTAGGTGATCCCCGAAAGGACCGACGACGGCTCGTTGATCGGGGAGCCCACCTCGGGCTGGCTGTCCGAGTTGGACGGGGGACCCTGGTTGTTCAAGGTCTCGATCCACTGCTCGGCCACCGAGAGGGCGGTCAGCCGCTGGCGGGCCGAGGCGGCGCTGGCCAGCACGTTCGTGAACAGGTAGCTCGTCGGCACGAGGACGGCCAGGAGGATCACCATGGCCACGATGCAGTCGACCAGGCCGAAGCCCTCCTCGTTGGGCCGGTGGGCCCCGGCTCGGGCCCGACGTCGCTCGAGGCGGCGCCAGTGCGCCCGCCAGAGCGTCAACACGACCAGCCGACCGGGCCACACCCGTTGGCCATCAGCGCGTCCCCGTTTCTCTCCTGGTTGTGGGACCTGGGAACCGCCCGAGCCGGCACAGACTCGCCACCGATTCGACGGCCCGGCTGACTCCCTGAGTCCCGTGGCTTTGCGTCGCCTTCTCGCGAAGGTTTTGCCTTTTCGTCGGCATCACTGAAGCTGCCTTTGAACAGGAAAAGCCTAGAACCCCCGATCCCCGAGAACGGGGATGCACGAGCGGCATGACCAGGGACTTCATCGCTCGACGGGGCGCAAGGCGCCCCGGGCCGGGCACACCTAGGGTGGGTGAGGTGGGGGGGGACGCAGCGGTGGGGGCCGAGGGCTTCGTCCCCGGCCTGTTCTCCCCCCTCGCCACCCGCTACGACCTGCTGTGCGAGGTCCTCTCCATGGGGCAGAACCGACGGTGGCGGCGCTCGATGGTGGAGCGGGTGGTCCCAGGATCGCCGGCCACCGTCCTCGACGTGGCCTCGGGAACGGCCGGCGTCGCCGTCGAGCTCGCCCGGCGGAGCTCGGCCCGGGTGGTCGGCTTCGACCTCACCCTGAGCATGCTGCAGGTCGGGGTCGACCGGGTGGAGGCCGCCGGCCTGCGAGGCCGGGTCGACCTGGTGCAGGGCTGGGCCGAACGGCTGCCGTTCCCGGACCGCTCGTTCGACGCCCTCACCTTCACCTACCTGCTGCGCTACGTGGAGGACCCGGCGGCCACGCTGGCCGAGCTGGCGCGGGTGCTGGTGCCGGGGGCGCCGATGGCCAGCCTGGACTTCCTCGCCCCGCCGAACCCCTTCTGGCGGGGGGCCTGGTGGTGCTACACCCGGCTCGTGCTACCGGTCGCCGGTTGGCTGACCGGTGGCCGGTCGTGGTGGCGGGTCGGACGGTTCCTCGGCCCCAACATCACCACCCACTACCGCCGCTACCCGGTCCCCTGGACCGTGCGGGCGTGGGAGTCGGCGGGGTTCGTCGACGTCGGGGTCAAACCCATGAGCCTCGGCGGCGGCCTCGTAATGTGGGGCCGTCGGGCCAATGACTGAGACCGGCACCCGCCGCGACCCTCCGGGCACGCTCCGGCCCGCCTTCTACGCCGCCCACCCCGGCGGCTGGCGCGACTGGTGGACCGTGCTCCACCCCCCCTACACGGCCTGGCACCTCGGCTACGTCGTGATCGGCGCCTGCCTGGCGCCGCAGGTGCACACCGATCGGCTGGTCGCCACCGTGGTCGCCTTCTTCCTGGCCGTCGGGGTCGCCGCTCATGCCCTCGACGAGGTGCACGGCCGGCCCCTCGAGACCGGCATCCCGACCCGTTGGCTCCTCGCCGCCGCCGCGCTCGCGCTCGGCGGGGCGGTCGGCCTGGGGGTGCTCGGGGTGGGGCGGGTCGGGCCGGCCCTCGTCCCATTCGTGGTCGTCGGACCGCTGCTCGTGGTGGGGTACAACCTCGACGTCGCGCCGCTCCACAAGGACCTGCTCTTCGCGGCCTCGTGGGGGGCGTTCCCGGTGCTCACCGGCTGCGTCGCCCAGACGGGCCGGCTCTCGTGGGCGGCCGGGGCCGCCGGCGCCGGCGCCCTCACCCTGTCGATGGCCCAGCGGAGCCTCTCCACGCCGGCCAGGCTGCTCCGCCGGCGCAGCCTCGGGGTGACCGGTCGGATCGAGATGGTCGAGGGCCCCGACCGGGCGCTCGACCGCGCGACCCTGCTCGAGCCGCTCGAGCGCGCGCTGCACCTCCTAGCGGCCAGCGTCGTCCTGTTGGCGGCGGCGCTCGCGCTGGCCCGGCTCACCTGAATTCGAAGCGAGACGAGGAGCGAGGATGATCGGCTGCATCGGCATCGTGAGCGCCGGCGCGATGGGCTCGGCGGTCGGCGCGAGCCTGGCCGGCGCCGGCCCACGGGTGGTGGTCGCTCTCGACGGTCGTAGCGATCGCACCGTCGGGCGCGCCGCGGCGGCCGGCCTGGCGGACGTCGGGAGCCTCGACCGCCTGGTGGCCGAGAGCGAGCTCGTCGTTTCGATCGTCCCCCCGGCCGCGGCCCTCGAGGTGGCGGCGGCGATCGTCGAAGCCATAGCGCGCAACGATCGTCGGCCGACCGTCCTCGACGCCAACGCCATCTCGCCGGCCCGGGCCGGCGAGGTCGCTCGCCTCGTCGAGCGGGCCGGGGCCCGTTACGTCGACGGCGGGATCGTCGGCGGCCCGCCGCGTCGGGGCGGCCGGACCGACCTCGTGCTCTCCGGTCCCGGTGCCGACGCGCTGGCTTCCGAGCTGACCACCGACGAGTTGGTGGCGACGGTCGTCGGCGACGAGGAGACCGCCGCCTCGGCGCTCAAGATGTGCCACGCCGCGTGGACCAAAGGGACCTCGGCGTTGCTCATCGCCATCCGCTCGCTGGCGCGGCACCACGGCCTCGACGGCGCGCTGGGCGAGTTGTGGGGTCGAAGTCAGCCCGAGCTGTGGGCCCGCTCGGAGCACGAGGGCGCGGTGGCCGGCCGGGCCTGGCGGTGGGTCGACGAGATGGCCGAGATCGCCCGCACCTTCGAGGACGCCGGGTTGCCCGGCGGCGCCGCCCGGGCGGCCGGCGCCCTCTACGGGCGGCTATCGGGCTTCAAGGACGTGGCAGGCGCCCCCCCGCTCGACGAGGTGATCGCCGCCGTCTTCACCCCCTGAGCCCCCGAAGCCCCCGATTTCGGCCCCTTCCGTCGCGAAACCCCTGTTCAGAGCGCTGTAGCTCGCGGCTATAGTGTCCGGGCCGCCAGCGAGACGACGTCGGATGGGTGCCCTCGGGCTCCCCGACCGGTCGCAGCGACCCGAGCGAGACTGACCAACACGGGGTCGCCGCCCGCTCGCTGGCCGGCGGACCATGACCACCCCTGGCAACGAGCGCGACCCGGCAGGTCGCGGAACCACCGGCCCCCGGGCCCGTCGAGCTGACCGGGCGCGCCCGGCCGGCGCACCCGCGGTGGCGCCCCGGCGGCGGTCCTTGGCGCGGCCAAGCACCGGGCGAGTGGCGGAGGCGCCCCTGGCGTAGCGACCACGGGCTCTGTACGTCTCCGCACCCTGTAACCGGCATGGCACCACGAGTGCTCCGGCGCCCTCCTTCGTCTCGGGGGCTCACGACCGGTGAGCGAAGTACCAGCGGCGATCAGCCCACGACACCCGATCAGCCCGAGTTGGGCGACGAAAGGAGCGGACGTGGACATCCGCCGCATTGACTTCACCGCGCGATCGCTCGGGCGATCGCGGTTCTTCGACAAGATCCCCATCCGACCGACCCTGGCCGTCGGCGTCGTCGCGCTGGCGGCGACGTTGTTGTGGGTGACGTTGGCGTCGGCCAACGTCCCCGGTGGCCCCTCGAGCACCCTCAACCTCGGACCGAGGGTGTTCCAGCCGATGGTGGACCGAATTCCCGACGTGCTCATCCCCGGCACCACCAGCGCGACGACCCCACCCGCCACGAGCACCACCCAACCGGCGGCGCTCCCGACCGGCGCACTGGCTCCGATGCCGCCGGCACCGGCGGCGATGGTGGTCGAGATCGGCTCAGCGGCGGCATGGGCGGCCAGCCCCGGCGTCGCCTGCATCCGGGACCACGAGTCGGGGGACAACTACGCCGAGAACACCGGCAACGGGTACTACGGCGCGTACCAGGACCTGCTGAGCACCTGGGAGGCCGCCGGAGGGACCGGCCTGCCGAGCAACGCCCCCCCGGCGGTGCAGGACGACGTCAACTACCGGATCTACCTGAGCGGCGGGTGGGGGCAGTGGTCGACGGCGCCCGGGTGCGGGCTGTGAGCGCGGCCGCCGAGGGGTCGGACGGCGGCGTCAGAACACGACGACCGAGCGGAGGACCTCGCCCCGGGCCATCTTGGTGAAGGCGTCCTCGACTTCGTCGAGGGAGATCGTCTCGGAGACGAAGCGCTCCAGCGGCAACCGACCCTGGAGGTGGAGGTCGACCAGGGCCGGGAAGTCGCGCTCGGGGAGGCAGTCCCCGTACCAGCTGGGCTTGATCCGCCCGCCCCGGCCGAACAGCTCGATGAACGGCAGGTCGATCCGCATGTCCGGCGTGGGCACCCCCACCTGGACCAGGGT
The DNA here is from genome assembly GCA_021791895.1 of Actinomycetes bacterium. Lineage (GTDB taxonomy): Bacteria > Actinomycetota > Acidimicrobiia > Acidimicrobiales > RAAP-2 > Palsa-461. The sequence continues at coordinate 22,226 of JAJYVS010000025.1, forward strand.
CCCGGCCAGGTCGCGGGCGAAGAACGCCTGCTCGAAGACCTTGGCGTTGCCGACCGCCTCGATGCAGACGTCGGCCCCGTTGCCCCCGGTGGCCCCCCGCACCGCCGCCACCGGGTCCTCGCTCGAGGCGTCGACCAGGTGGGTGGCCCCGAACTCCCGGGCCCACGCGAGCTTCTTCTCGTCGAGGTCGACGGCCACGATGGTCGTCGCGCCGGCGAGCTTGGCCCCGCGATGGCCGCGTCACCGACCCCGCCGCACCCGAACACCGCGACGCTGTCGCCGGGGGAGACCTCGCCCGTGAGGAGCGCCGCGCCCAGCCCGGCCATCACCCCGCAGCCGAGCAGACCGGCCACCTCCGGGGCCACCGCCGGATTGACCTTGGTGCACTGGCCCGCGGCCACGAGCGTCTGCTCGGCGAAGGCGCCGATGCCGAGGGCGGGCGAGAGGGCGGTGCCGTCCAGCCGCATGAGCTGCTTGGCGTTGTCGGTGGAGAAGCAGTACCAGGGCCGCCCGCGGCGACAGGACCGGCACCGTCCGCACACGGCTCGCCAGTTGAGGATCACGAAGTCCCCGGCCGCGAGGGTGTCGATCCCCTCGCCGACCGCTTCGAGGACGCCGGCCGCCTCGTGGCCGAGCAGGAACGGGAAGTCGTCGTTGATCGCGCCCTCCCGGTAGTGCAGGTCAGTGTGGCACACGCCGCACGCCTGCACCCGGACCAGGGCCTCGCCCGGGCCGGGGTCCGGGACCTCGATCGTGACGACCTCGACCGGTGCCCCCTTGCCCCTGGCCACGACCCCTCGAACGCGCTGCGACACCGCTCCCCCTTTCCGGGACGACCGCGCCCAGTCTCGCCGATCGGTCGGGCGGCCGGGCACGGGATCCCGCCGCCGGCCGCTCACGCGCCGGCGGCGAACCAGGACTCGGCGGCCAGCCGGTAGAGGACGTGGGGCGCCAGCGGGTGACCAACCAGCCGGGGATGCTCGAAGTCCCCGGACCGGTCTCGGACCATGCCGAGACGTTCCATCACCGCCCGGGACCGTCGGTTGCCCTCGAAGGTGAACGAGACCACCTCGGCCAGACCGAGCTCCTCGAACCCGTGACGGAGCGAGACCCGGGCGGCCTCGGTGGCGAACCCCGAGCCCCAGGCCGAGCGGGCCAGCCGCCACCCGACCTCGACCGCCGGGGTGAATGGGGCGTCGAAGCCGGGCACGGCGAGCCCGGTGAACCCGATGAACGCCCCGGTCGCCTTGACCTCGAGCGCCCAGAGCCCGAACCCGTGGACCGAGAAGCCCGACTCGATCCGGGCCACCGCCTCGTCGCTCTCCCGGCGGCTCAGGGTCGAGGGGAAGTACGCCATCACCTCGGGATCGGCGTTGAGGGCGGCGAAGGGGGCGAGGTCCTCGGGCCCGAAGCGTCGGAGGAGGAGCCGGGGGGTCTCGAGCGATCTCCGCACGGGCACCGTCGGACCCTAGATGGCACCGACGGTGGCCGCGCCAGATCTCGGCCGGGGCCCTAGCGCTCCCCCGCCCCCGGGCCGCGGGCGCCGGTGCCCCTACAGTGGGGCAAGGTTTGGGCGGTGGCACGAGGTGTCGACCGCGGCCACACCTTGGAGGCACGGTGAGCGCGACGGTGGGAGTCCGATGACCGGGGAGGCGTTGGAGCCGGCCGGCGACCCCGGGGACTTCGACCTCGAACTGGCGGTCTCCTCGCTCGCCGCCGACGCGACCGACGTCGCGACCCTCCTCGGGCTCCTCGTCGCCCAGCTTGGCTCGTCGCTCGGGAACCGCCTGGCGGTCGAGCGGGCCGGACTCCTGCGGCGCTCCGGGGAGATCAAGGCCGTCCAGGTGACCCTGGGCGACGACCTCCTGCGGGCCGAGGTGGAGGGCGCGGCGGTGCGCTGCACGATCGGGCACTCCTCCGGGGGGATCCGGATCCGCAGCGAGCAGGTCGACATGGCAGCCTGGCTGAAGCGGTTGCTCGGGGCGCTGCAGACCGAGGCGACGCGCTCGGAGGCCACCCGGCTCGCCCTCGAGAACCTCATGATCGGAGGAACCCAATGACCGGACCGACGGATCTCCCCAAGGACGCCAAGCACCGGCTCGACGAGCTCCGTCACGGCTTCTTCACCTCCGACCTGTCGGTCAACGAGTTCCTGCTAGTGAAGGAGAGCGGCTTCCACCCTTTGGGGTTCGTGATGGGCTCGTCGATCTACCACACCGGCTTCCAGGGGCGGCGCTGGACGAAGAGCCAGGAGCTGTCCAAGCTGACCGAGGCGATGTACAACGCGCGCGAGCTGGCCATGACCCGGATGGAGGAGGAGGCCGACGCGCTCGGGGCCGACGGGGTGGTGGGGGTCCGCCTCGACGTCAACTACTACGAGTGGGGCAGCGACGCGGCCGAGTTCATCGCGCTCGGCACCGCGGTGAAGGCCGAGGGCGGCAAGTCGTACAAGAACCAGCAGGGCAAGCCGTTCACCTCCGACCTCTCGGGCCAGGACTTCTGGACCATCATGCAGACCGGGTACGTGCCCCAGGGCCTGGTCATGGGGACCTGCGTGTACCACATCGCCCACCGGGGGCTCGGGCAGACCCTGGGCTCGGTCGGCCAGAACGTCGAACTCCCGAACTTCACCCAGGCCCTCTACGAGGCACGGGAGCTGGCCATGACCCGGATGCAGGACGAGGGGAACCGGCTCGGCGCGACCGGGATCGTCGGCGTGCGCCTCGAGGAGAAGTCCCACCAGTGGGGCTCCCACACCATCGAGTTCCTCTCGCTCGGCACCGCGGTGACCAAGGCCGGCGACGACGTGACTCTCCCCCGGCCCACCGTCATCATCTCCCTCGACAACTGATGACCGGACCGACCGACGTCCCGGAGGCGGCGCCCCGTCGCCTCGAGTCCGGCTCCTTCTCCTCGGGGCTCACCGTCCCTGACTTCGCCGCCTGCCTCCAGATGGGCCTGCGCCCGGTCGGCCTGGTCCAGGGGTTCTGCGCCATGCAGTGGGGCTGGTACGGGGCGGGGTCGCCGTATCTGCGGGGGACGTCGCCCTTCGGCTTCTCCGGGGGCGGGGGCGGTGGCTACATGCAGAACTGGTACTGCCCCCATGGCTTCGTGGGCGGCGAGCACCGGACCTGGGGACAGAACTACGAGCAGACCTGGGTCGAGGAGGCCTGGCTCTCGGGCTTCAACGCCGCCTTCGGCCGCATGATCGAGGAGGCCGAGGAGGTCGGAGCCCACGGCGTCATCGGGGTCACCGACACCTCCCACAACCTGGCCGACATGCGCGTGGCCGAGTTCCACGTCCTCGGCACCGCGGTCGTGGTCGAGGGGGCGCCCCCGCCGCCCAAGGGCCTGCCGTGGTCCACCTACCTCGCCGGTCAGCGGCTGGCCAAGCTGCTCGAGGCCGGGTTCATGCCCATCTCGGTCGTGGCGACCATCGCGTCGGTGCGGGTGTGGGCCTACTGCATCACCGAGTACCTCATGGAAGGCGGCGCCTACGCCTGGGGCCAGTCGCTCAGCTCCACCACCGAGATCGAGCAGGTCTCCGAGGCACGCCTGGCCGCCCGGGCCCTCGCCCGCGACCACGCCCGACGCCAGCTGGGCACCGACACCCTCCAGGGCATCACGTTCTCGGCCACCGAGCGGGAGGTCGGCGCGGGGGACCAGGTGGTCGAGTGCACCCTGCGGGGCACGAGGGTGCGGCGGTTCAAGGACTTCGACCCCATCCCCCCGCCCCGGCCGACGGTGCGCCTCTCGTGACCGGTCGGGCACCCGAGCCGAGCGACGTGCGGGCCGAGCTGGCCCGGGCCGCCGCCTGGCTGGCCGAGGGTGGCCGGAGCCCCGACTCCCGCGCCGCGACCTCGGACCTCAGCATGGACGAGGCTCTCCTCTTGCACTCGATCGGTTGGGAGCCGATCGAGCTCGTCTTCGGGGTCTCGGTCACCTCGATCCAGGTCGGGGTGTGGACCTGGGGCATGGGCGAGCTCACCTCGCCCTCCGACGCTCACAACCTGGCGGTCGAGCACGCGTCGAACCGGTTGGGCCAGGAGTGCGCGGCCGTCGGCGGGCACGGAGTGGTCGGCGTGCGGGTCGACCTCGAGATCCATCCCCGCCACGTCGACGTCGCACTGGTCGGCACGGCGGTCCGGCCGGTGGCCAAGACGAGCCACCCGCCGGGCCGTCCCTTCGTCTCGGACCTGTCGGCCCGCGACTTCGTGCTCCTCTCCAACTCGGGGTGGGAGCCCCTCGGGCTGGCCTTCGGGGCCAGCTTCGTCTACGCCCCCCGGCGAAACGCATCGACCGCGATCCGCCAGTCCAGCCAGAACGTCGAGCTGACCAACCTGACCCAGGCCCTCTACGCCGCCCGGGAGACGGCGATGGAGCGGATGCAGGCCTCGGGCATCCGCCTCGGCGCCCAGGGGGTGGTCGGAGTGCAGGTCGAGGAGGGCCCGATGCGCTTCGCCCGCCACGTCATCGGGTTCACCGCCCGGGGCACGGCGGTCCGCCTCGGGGCCGACGGCCACCGCCACATCCGGCCCGAGCTGGTCCTCCCCCTCGACGACGCCGTGGTGCAGTTCGAGGCCGAGTCGCTGCGCGCCCAGGGCTGAGCCCTTATCCGGCCGGCGGCGGCCCGTCGGGGGCCACCGTCCGAGCCAGGATCCCGAGCGTGGCCCGGAGCGCGAGCTCCGAGATGACCGGGAAGATCCCGCGCTCCTTCACCCGGGCGTCGATCGCCGACCAGTCGTAGTACGAGGTGACGAGGGTCCCGCCCTCGGCCGGCTCGAGCCGGTAGCCGTAGAGGTGGCCGATCGACGGCCGCTCTGTCCCGGCGATCGACCAGGCGAGCTCGCGGTCCTGCTCGAAGGTCTCGATGGTGACGACCACGTCGTAGCGGCCGAGGGGGAAGTCGTTGAGCGCCTCGCGGTCCATGTGGACCACGAAGGTGTCGCCGACGCCCCGCACCGGCTCACCGGTGGCCGACATGAGCATCCCCGAGCTGTCGATGGCCACGTGGCCGCGCGGGTCGCAGAGCAGCGAGAAGATGGTGCCCGGGTCGGCACCGACGGTCCGGCTCACCTCGAAGCGTTCGATCGCCACCGCGGCTCCTTCCGCCACCTCGCCTCCTCGATCAGCACATCCCTCGGCGCTCGAGCGGACAAGGGGGGAACGGTCCTAGGACGCGGGGATCTCCTCCCACCACTGGCACCACCACTGCTCGCCGACCAGGATACGGATCTTCGGGTGCCAGCAGTAGGAGAAGTCGGCCGTCTCGTCGAGGTAGTACCGGCAGTTGTTGCACTGCTCCTCACCCGAGGGATGCCCCCGCAGCACCGCGTTGGAGGCCAGGATCTGGAGCTCCATCGCCAGCTTCTCGTCGACCGGCTTGGGCTCGGGCTCGGGGATCACGTAGTCGGACATGGCGCCCACGGTACCGGCGGCCCGGCGCTCCGACGGTCGGAGGGCGGGCGGATCGAGTCTGGGGTCAGCCCAAGGAGGCGTAGAGGGCGTCGATGAGCGCCCGGTTGCGCGGGTTCTGCCACCTCGGTCCCATCGCGTTGATCACGTAGCCGAAGGCGACCCCGGCGTCGGGGTCGCAGAAGCCGAGCGATCCGCCGGCCCCGAAGTGTCCGAAGCCTCGGGGGCCCGGCCCGAGGGGCCGCTCGGCCTGGGTCAGCTGGAACCCCAGCCCGAACCGGGACGGCCGGCCGAGGACGAGGTCGGGGCCGCAGGCGTGCTCGGTCGTGAACCGGCCGAGCACCGACTGGTCGATCACCCGGACCCCCTCCCGGGCCCCGCCGGCGGCGAGCGCCTCGTAGATCCGAGCCACCCCCCGCGCGCTGGCGTGGGCGTTGGTCGAGGGGATCTCGGCCGAGCGCCAGGGGGCGGTGTTGACCACACCGGCCCCCGAGAGTCCCGAGGGGTTGTAGTAGGTGTTGAACGACATCAGCTCCTCGTCGCTCAGCCCCGGCGGTTCAAGTTCTGGCGGCGGAGCCCCAGGCCAGAGGAACTCGACCACCCTCGGGTGGAGCACGGCCGGGAGGCCGATGTAGACCTCGGCGCCGAGCGGCGCGGCGACGTCCTCACGCAGCACCGTCCCGAGCGTCCGGCCGTCGAGCCGGCGAACCAGCTCGCCGACGAGGAAGCCGAAGGTGTTGGTGTGGTAGCCGTGGGCCGAACCGGGCTCCCACCACGGGGCCTGGGCGGCCAGGGCCGCCGCCATCACGTCGTGGTCGAGCATGGCGTCGGGTGCCAGCCGCCAACGGACCGCCGGGAGGCCGGCCTGGTGGGCCAGCAGCTGACGGACGGGCACCGCGCCCTTGCCGGCGGCCGAGAACTCGGGCCAGTAGTCGGCGACCGGCCGGTCGAGCTCAAGGGCCCCCTGGGCGACCAGGCGTGCGGCGCACAGGGCGGCGAACGCCTTGCCGACCGAGAACACGTTCACCAGCGCGTCCTTTGGCCAGGGGACGGTCCCCTCGCGGTCGGCCCACCCGCCCCACAGATCGGCGACCACCGACCCGCTGACCACCACGCAGAGGGCGGCACCGTGCTCACCCCGCTCAGTCAGGTTGGCCACGAATGCCTCGTGCAGCGGCTCGAACCCGGCGGCGACGGTCCCGCCCACCGGGACCTCGCCGGATCCGGCCGCCGGCACCGACGCCCTCAGGGCGCGCGCCGGGCCCGGCCCGGCGCGTCCGGGCTCACGACGGAGGGTCGCCGGTCATGAGGACCGGCCCCTCCGCGTCCCGGCCCTGGATGCGGTCCAGGTCGACCAGCACCGGGACCCCCTTGCGCTGGGCGTCGATGTTGCGCTCCACCTCCGGGCTGTTGGTGTACACCCGATCGGCGACCTCGGGGTCCTGCGAGGCGTGGGCCCGTCCGTGGAACTGGTAGCCGGCGCGGGTGGCCGGGTCCCGGTAGAAGAGCGCGAGACGGGGGTTGTGCCCGATCGCCGCCAAGAGGCCCCCCGAGGGGTCCCGGATCCACAGGGCCAGCCGCGTGTCGTCGAACACCTGGGTGCTGCCCCGGAACGAGAGATGGGGCTGCCCGTCGGGGTCGACGTAGGCGACCATGACCGGGGTCCCGTTGGCCAGGGCGCCGTTGACGGCGCCCCGCATGGCCTCGGTGATGCGGATCGGCGCCGGCTCGGGCGGTGGGGCGGGGAGGATGCCGGTCTCCACCCGGCTGATCCGATCGGCGTCGTCGAAGGAAAACCGCAGGGTCAGCCCGCCGACCGGCGCCGCGGGGGCGAACGCTGCGGTCACCTCGACCTGGCCGTCCTGGACCTGTTCGCTCCAGGCGGCCCGGGCCAGGTGCTCGGCCAGCGGCGACCGGCCGAGGTCGGCCAAGACCTCGCTGCGGCCCTCGGTGGTCCCGAGCGGCGACACCGTCACCACCTCCTCGGCCACCACCTCGGCCAGTGCCGCCTTGGCGTCGTCGGACGGCCCCGACAGCACCCCGACCCAGCGCATGGCCGCCTCGATGCGATCCATCGCCCCCACCCCCTGTCCTCTGCTACAACCAACCGGTCCGGAACATCGTAGGGATCTCGACCTCCCCGGCGGCCAATCGACCCGCACGGAGTGGTCGGCGGGGAGGTCGGGGGCGAGGTGGGTCAGAATCACGCGGCGGCGTTCCAGGCGATCGCCCGGGCGGTCCCCGAGCGCGAGTGCATCGTGTTCCGGGACCGGCGCCTCACCTACTCGTCGGTGCACGAGCGCTCGGCGCGGCTGGCCAACCTCCTCGCCGCCCGGGGCATCGGGTTCCGAACCGAGCGCGCCGCTCTGGCCGGCTGGGAGTCCGGGCAGGACCACGTCGCGCTGTACCTGCACAACGGCAACGAGTACCTCGAGGGGATGGTGGGGTCCGCGCTGGCCCGAGCCGCCTCGTGCAACGTCAACTACCGCTACGTCGACGCCGAGCTCCACCACCTGCTCACCGACGCCCGGGCGGCCGCCGTCGTCTACCACGCCACCTTCGCCCCCACCTTGGGTCGGGTCCTCGACGACCTCGACCACCGTCCGGTCCTCCTCCAGGTGGCCGACGACTCGGACCACGACCTGTTACCCGGCGCCCTCGACTACGAGGCGGCCCTGCGCGAGGCGCCCGACGACGACCCGGGCTTCGAGCTGTCCGACGACGACCTCTACGTCCTCTACACCGGCGGCACCACCGGCAACCCAAAGGGGACGCTGTGGCGGCAGGCCGACATCTTCGACACCACCCTCGGGCCGTTCGTGGCGGCTGGCGGTGTCGACACCGCCAGCCTGGAGGCGATGGCGACCACGGTGCGCACCAGCGAACAGCGGCGGGCCCTTCCCGGCCCACCGCTGATGCACGGCGCCGGCCAGTGGGTGGCCCTCGGCATGATCCTCGGCGGGGGCACGGTGGTGTTCCCCGACGTCGTCGCCCGGTTCGACCCGGCCTCCACCCTCGAGACCATCGCCCGGGAACGGGTCGGGGTGCTCGTGATCGTGGGCGAGGCATTCGCCCAGCCGCTGTGCGCCGAGATCGAGGCCAACCACCACGACCTGAGCGCCCTGTCGGTCCTGTTGACCGGCGGGGCGGCCCTGAGCGCCGGCACCAAGACCAAGCTGCTGGACCTCCTCCCGGGAATCCTCATCGTCGACTCCGGCGGCGCCTCGGAGACCGGGCCCCAGCTGTCCAACGTGTCCGCGGCTGGCGGCGCACCGACCGCCGGGCTCTTCCAGCCCAGCCCCTCGACCTACGTGCTCGACGAGGAGCGCACTGCCGTCCTCCAACCGGGCCACGACGGCATCGGGTGGCTGGCCCACGACGGGCCGATCCCCCTCGGCTACCTCCACGACGAGGCGAAGACCGCCGCCACCTTCCCCACCGTCGCCGGTCGTCGGATGGTCGTCCCCGGCGACCGGGCCCGCCTGCGGGCCGACGGCCTGGTCGAGCTGATCGGGCGGGAGTCGATGACCATCAACTCGGGTGGGGAGAAGATCTTCGCCGAGGAGGTCGAGCAGGCCCTGATGGCCCATCCCGACGTGCTCGACGTGCTGGTGGTCGGCCAGCCGAGCGAGCGCTGGGGCCAGGAGGTCGTGGCGGTGGTCCAGCTCGTCGCGGGGTCGACGGCGACCGACGACGCGCTCAGGGACTGCGTCTATGCACGGCTTGCCCGCTACAAGGCCCCGAGGGGGTTCGTCCGGGTGGACCGCGTCGAGCGGAGCCCGACCGGCAAACCCGACTACCCCTGGGCCCGACAGGTGGTGGGATCGGACTGAGGGGGCCGAGACCTGGCTGGGCCGGTAGGTTGACGCCGGTGCCACGAGGCGCTGAGCAGGACCTACGGGCCGCGATCGGCGCCCGGCTGGCCGCCGCCGGCTGCGTCGCCCCGCTGGAGGAGGCCGACGAACTGCTGGCCGCGGCCGCCGACCGGGTTGACCTCGAGGAGCTGGTGGCCCGGCGGGAGCGGGGCGATCCCCTCGCCTGGGTCACCGGATCCACCCGGTTCCTCGGTGCCACCGTCCGCGTCCGGCCGGGCGTCTACGTCCCGCGACCCCAGACCGAGCTGCTCGCCCGCCGGGCCGTCGACCGCCTCCCGCCACAGGGCAGCGCGGCCGACCTGTGCACCGGCTCGGGGGCCATCGCACTGGCCCTCCGGCGCCGCCGACCCCGGGCCAGGGTCGTGGCCAGCGACCTCGACCCGGTGGCCTGTCGCTGTGCCGCCGACAACGGGGTCGAGGTCTACCAAGGCGACCTGGCCGAGCCGCTGCCCCCCGAGCTGCGCGGCCGGCTCGACGTGGTGGTCGCCGTCGCCCCCTACGTCCCCACCGGCGCCATCGGGTTCCTGCCGACCGACGCCCGCGACCACGAGCCGCTCGGGGCGCTCGACGGTGGACCCACGGGGACCGACGTCCTCGAACGGGTGGTCGTGGCGGCGGCCGAGTGGCTCCGCCCGGGCGGCTCGCTCCTGCTCGAGCTGGGTGGGGACCAGGACACCGCCCTGGCCCGGGTCCTGGCCGACACCGGGTTTGACCGCCCCGAGCGCTTGGAGGACGAGGAGGGCGATCTCCGGGGCATCTTTCTGCGGGGCGGCCCCCGGTCTCGGACCGGCGGGGGTGGGGCTACTTGATCGCCGTCGCGTTGGGCGGCGACCCGATCCCCCCGGGGGCATGCAGCGGCGCGCTGACCAAGAAAAACTCGTAGACGCCGTCTTGGGCGCAGTCGTCCGCGAGGTCCTGGGTCCACCACAGCTCGCCGAGGGCCATCCCGAACTGGCCGATCAGGATGCGGTGGATGAAGCCGGTCGGCTCGCGGAAGGTGGGCGGAAACGCCTCGACGGCGAAGGTGTCCGACGCCACCGCCGCGACGTGCGCGTCCCACAGGTACCGGCACATCTCCTCCCCCGAGGCGATCCCCGGCGTCGAAGCGGCCCGGGCCACGGCCGCCCGGGCCCCGATCTCCTGGTCCGCCCACCAGGCGGCGAAGCCGGTGTGGACGATGAGGATGTCGCCCTCGGCGAACTCGACCCCCGAACGCTCCCGGGCCATCTCCAGCTCTTCCACGCTGAACGCCCGGCTCGACCCGAACTCGTAGGGACGACCGACGTCGGCGAGCGTGCGGGGCAGGTCCAAGAGGACGCCCCGGCCGGCGATCCCGTGACGGGCCCAGTGGTCGATGGTGTTCCGCTTCCCGCTTGCCACCTGGTCCTCGGTGGCCCCGTTGTAGAAGGCGTTCGGTCCGTAGCCCACGTGGCCCAACGAGTCCCACTGGCTCGAGGCCTGCGGGAAGAAGTTGTCGTAGACGTCGTCGAAACCGATCGTCCCCGCGGTGTGCAGCACCTTGTGGCGGGGGATCCCCCGCCCCGAGGCGATCGGCGGCGAGAAGGCGTCGAGTGGCGCGTCGAGGGGGAAGAGCGCCCCCCGGCGCACCAGCCGGGCCGCCGCCGCGACCCGCTCGGGGGTCATGAGGTTGACGAGCCCGAGGTTGTCGTCTGCGCCGAACAGACCCCAGGCGCTCCTCCCGCCCTGCGGGGCGGCCGGCAGGTCGTCGTAACGCGGCAGGTCGGTCATCGTTCCCCCTTGGCTCGACCGGACCGGTCGGTCCGGCACCACTTCACCATGAGATCGAGCCGGCGGCCAGAGGACGCCCCGGCAGGACGGCCGAGGGGTGATGGACCTTCGCCTCTTCATGCCCACCGGCCCCTGGTGCAGGATGGGGACGCGAGCGGGGCGCCGAGGCGTCCCGGGCCGCGTCAGGTCGGCGCGGTGACGCGTGCGGAGTGGGACGTGGGGCGCACCAAGCCATCGGCCATCGCCTCGGGCATCTCGGGCTCCGAGGGGCACACCTCGGGCAGGTTGGCGGGCGGTCCGAAGGCGGGGTCCGAGGACCGGCCGGCCGACCGGGGGATGAGCGCCTCGGACTCGATCCTGTGGCGGATGGAGCGGGACCCGGTGCTGCGGTCGACGGTGAGCGCGCTCAGCGTGCTCGACCGCCCACCGGATTGGAACCGGCTCCGGGACAAGCTGGCGCTGGCGTCCCGGCGCTTCCCCTGGCTCCGGCAGGTCGTGGTCGGGCCGCCCCTCGGCATCGGATCGCCCCGGTGGCGGGCGACCCCGGACTTCGACCTCGACTACCACCTGCGCCGGGTGCGGTTGGCCGGAACCGGGACCCTCGCCGAGGTCCTCGAGCTGGCGGCGCGCGAAGCCATGGCCGCCATCGACCCGACCCGACCGCCGTGGGAGCTCACGGTGGTCGAAGGGCTCGGCCACGGCGCCGCGGTGATCGAGAAGTTCCACCACGCGGCGATCGACGGGATCGGTGCGATGCGCCTGGTGGCCGAGCTGCTCGATCCCGAGCGTGACGTCGACCGCGCCCTCGAGACGTTGGCCGGGCCGGGTGCCGGCCCGGCCCCCCGGACCGGCCAACTGGTCCGTCTGCCGCTCGGGGCGCTCGACGCCGCGCTGCGGGCCGCCCGGTCCCCGGCCCGCTCCCTCCACGATGCGCTCGAGGCCCTCCGCTGGGTCGGCCGCCTGATGGCGCCGGTGGCCGAACCCCTGTCCCCGGTGCTGCGCGCCCGCTCCACCCGCCTTCGGTTCGCTGCCTTCGACATCGACCTCGACCGGCTGCGGGCCGCCGGCCGGAACTCGGGGGGGACGCTCAACGACGCGTTCGTCGCCGCCGTGGTCATCGGCCTGCGTCGGTACCACGAGGAGCACGGCCAGCCGGTCGACCGGCTCCGGATGACCCTGCCGGTCAGCGTCCGCCGTCCCGACGACCCCCCCGCCGGCAACCGCTTCGTCCCGGTCCGCCTCGCGGTCCCGACCGACCCGCGGCCGACCCGGGCGGTGATCGAGGCCGTCTCGACGACGGTGCGCGACTGGCGGGAGGGACCGGCCCTCGGCCTGACCGACGCGATGGCCGACGCCCTCAACCTCCTCCCCACCCCGGTCCTCGCCCGGGTCTTCGGCGCGATCCTCCGCAATGTCGACTTCGTGGCCACCAACGTCCCCGGGCCGACCACCCCGGTGTACCTGGCCGGCGCCGAGATCCTCGGCCAGTACGCGTTCGCCCCGCCGAGCGGCGCGGCGGTCAACGTGGCCCTTGTCAGCTACCGGACGTCGGGCTGCATCGGGGTCAACATGGACCCGGCCGCGGTCGACGACTCGGCCGCCATGACCGCCGCGCTGCGCGAGGGCTTCGACGCCGTCGTCGACCTCGACGCTCCGGGCACGCCCGACGACCCCGAGAGAGCCTGAGCGTGGGGCCGGTCGACACCCTGCGGAGGCTCGACCGGATCAGCGCGCTCGACGCCGCCTTCCTGGCCTTGGAGCGCGACGCGACCCCGATGCACATCGGGTCGATCGCCTACCTTGAACCCGGCGCCTTGCGCGACAAGAAGGGACGGATCCGCCTCGACGAGCTGCGCGCCCTCGTCGGCGAGCGGCTCACCCTCGCCCCCCGGTTCCGCCAGCTCCCCCGCTCAGCCCCCTTCGGCCTCGGCCGACCCGTCTGGGTCGACGATCCGGACTTCGACGTTGCCGACCACGTCAACGAGATCGTGGTCCCCGCCCCCGGGACCGACGACCAGATCGCCGAGCTTTGCTCGCACCTCATGATGAAGGTCCTCGAACGCTCCCGCCCGATGTGGGAGCTGTGGGTCGTCGACGGCGCAGCCGATGGCTCGGTGGTGCTCATCGAGAAGGTGCACCACGTGATGATGGACGGGGTCTCGGGCATCGACATCGCCCTGTTGCTCACCGACCCCACGCCGCAGGTCGACCGGACCGAGCGAGCCCCGCAGCCGGCGTCGGCACCCCCCTCCGCCGGCACACTCCTCGCCGCCGGGCTCCTCGACGCGGTCACCGTGCCGCTGTCGCTGGGCCGGCTGGGGGCCGACGTGGGCCTCGATCTGCTCCGGTCGGCCTGGGACCGCTCCGAGCGGGTCCACCTCCGCTCCCAGGCCCTGGCGCTCGGCCGGGGCATCGGCTCGCTCCTGCGCCCCTCGACGGTGGCCCCCCGCTCGCCCCTCAACCGGCCGGTGGGCCAGCACCGCCGCTACGCCCACGTCGAGGTCCCCTTGGAGGCGGTGCGGCGGGTAGCCCGGGCCGCGGGGGCGACGCTGAACGACGTCGCGCTCGGGGCGGTGGCCGGCGGGGTGCGCCGGCTCTTCTTGGCCCGCGACGAGGGGCTCGGCCGCCGCTTCCAGATCGCGGTCCCGGTCTCCACCCGCGCGGCAGCCGAGCACGCCTCGCTCGGCAACCGCCTGTCGGTGTTCCTGGTGCCGCTCCCGGTCGGCATCGCCGACCCGGTGGCCCAGCTCGCCGAGGTGAAGCGGGTGACCGGACGGCGCAAGGCGGTCGGCCAGGCGACGACGGTGGCCGGCCTGGTCGACGCCGCCGACCGCCTCCCCCTGCCGATCGTCGAGGCGGTCGCCCGCCTGGGCCACCGACAGCCCTTCGCCAACGCGGTGGTAACCAACGTGCCCGGCCCGCCCGAGGAACGGTTCATGCTCGGCGCGAGGATCCGCCGGATCGCCCCGGTGGTGCCGCTCGCGGCCAACCTCGATCTGAGCGTCGGGATCGTCTCCTACGACCAGGAGCTCTCCTTCGGCTGCTTCGCCGACGCCGAGCGCTGCCCGGATCTCCGCCTCTTGACCGAGGGCATCCGCACCACCGTCGAGGCCCTCGGCCGGGCCTTTGGCATCGAAGGAGGGGCACCATGAAGGAGCTCGTCGCCGGGCGGCTGCTGCTCCCGGCCTGGGAGCGGTGGGCGTCGAAGACCGGGATCCACGACGGGGACTACCACTCGGACTACGCCCGGCACGCCGACCGGGTCTTCCGGCTGAGCGACGCCCTGCACCGGGAGCTCGGCATCGGCCGGGGCGACACCTTCGCCGTCCTGTCGGCCAACTCCCACCAGTATCTGGAGCTGTACCACGCGGCGTTCCTGGGCGGCGGGGTCATCAACCCGCTCAACCTCCGCCTGGCGCCGCGCGAACTCCAGCTGATCCTGGCCGACTCGGAGGCGACGGTCATCTTCGTCGACGACCTGTTCGCCGACCACCTGCTCCGGGCCATCGCCCCGGTCCGCGACGAGCTGGTCCTGAACAAGGTGGTCCTGATCGGCGACGGCGACCACCGGGTCGACTTCCGCTACGAGGACCTCGTCGAGACCGGGCACCCGACGCCCCCCGACGAGCCGGGGGAGGACGACCCGGTCGTCCTCATGTACACCGGCGGGACCACCGGCCTGCCCAAGGGGGCGCTGCTCAGCCAGCGGGCCGAGGTGCTGAACCTCTACCACATCGCCATGACCGTCCTCTTGGAGCCGGACCGGGTGTTCCTGCACCAGACGCCGATGTTCCACGCCGCGGCCATGGCCGGGGTGCTCGGGATCCCCGCCATCGGCGGGGTGTCGGTCTTCCAGCCCCTGTTCGAGCCGGGCCAGGTCATGGACCTAGTCGAAGAGCACCGGGTCGACTGGACGGTGGTGGTGCCGACCATGCTGGCGATGATCCTGGAGCACCCGGACTTCTCGCCGGAGCGCTTCGCCTCCATGCGCGACATCGTCTACGGCGCCTCGCCCATGCCCACCGGGCTGCTCGCGAGGGTGCAGGAGGCCCTGCCCCAGGTCGGCCTGTGGCAGGGCTACGGGATGACCGAGTGCTCCTCGGTCCTCACCATGCTGACCGACAAGGACCACCGCTCGGGCGGCGCCCGCCTGGCCTCGGCCGGCCGGCCGGTGCTCGGGGTCGAGGTCAGCATTCAGGACCGGGGCGGCAACATCTGCGCGACCGGCGAGCCCGGCGAGGTCTGCGCCCGGTCGGCGAACTTCATGACCGGGTACTGGAACCGGCCCAAGGAGACCGAGGCCGCCTTCCGGGGCGGCTGGTACCACACCGGGGACGTCGGCCGGTTCGACGGCGACGGCTTCCTCTACCTCGTCGACCGGGCCAACGACATGATCATCACCGGCGGCGAGAACGTCTACAGCATCGAGGTGGAGAACGCCCTCAGCACCCATCCGGCGGTGGCCGAGGTCGCGGTGATCGGCGTCCCCCACCCGAGGTGGGGCGAGCAGGTGCACGCCGTCGTCGTGCCCCTCCCCGGCGCGGTGGTCACCGCCGAGGAGCTCATCGAGCACGCCCGCAAGTCCATCGCCGGCTACAAGGTCCCCAAGTCGATCGAGTTCCGCTCCGAGCCTCTGCCCCTCTCGGGGGCGCTGAAGCCGCTCAAGCAGGAGCTCCGCCGCCAGTACGAGGAGCGGTCGGGGTCCTAGCGGGGGTCGGACCGGGGCCGTCGCCGCCAAACTTGCGCAATACTCCGCATGTCCGTACTATTAGCCCCATCGACCTCCACCTGCACATGGCTTGACCGCCCTCGAGCTCGCCGGGCTCGGCGTCTTCGCCGGGCGGTGGTCGGGATCGGCGGCGGGGTGGTGGTCGTGCCGACCCAGGTGCTCGCCTTCGGCTTCGACCTCCGGGTGGCCGTCGCCTTTTCCCTCGTCGCCGTGGTCGCCACCTCGGCCGCCGCCGGCAGCGCCTATGCCGGTTCGGGTCAGACCAGCATGCGGCTCGCCCTGGTGCTCGAGATCGCCACGACCGTCGGCGGGCTGGTCGCGGTCCTGGTGGCGCCGACGGTCATCGACGGATTGTTCGCGTTCGTCATGCTCATCACCGCCGCCCTAGTCCTGCGGGGACGCGGCGAGCACGGTGACCCGGTGGAGGAGGCCGACTCGGAGCCCGACCCCCCTTGGCCGCCGTCGAGGCCGGCCCGGCACCAGCGGGGGTCGCGGAGGCCGGACCGGGCCCTGCCGCCGCCGGCACCGTCGCCGCCGGCAGCGTCGCGGCCACGATCACCGCCCTGGCCGATCGGGCCGGGTGGGAGGAGCGTGGCCAGCTCAGCGGCGCGTACCACGACTTGGCCCGCGGCACCCTCGTCACCTACCGGGCCGTCCGGCTGTGGCTCGGGTGGTCGGTGTCGTTCGTGGCCGGCCTGCTCTCGGGCCTCCTCGGCGTGGGGGGCGGCTTCCTCAAGGTCCCGGCCATGAACCTCGGCATGAGAGTGCCGATCAAGGTGGCCGCGGGGACCTCCAACTTCATGGTCGGCGTCACCGCGGTGGCCAGCCTGTTCGTCTACTTCACCCGGGGCTACGTCCTCCCTTCGCCGCCGCCCCGATCGCGCTCGGGATCGCGCTCGGGGCCCACCTGGGCGCCAAGAGCTCCCAGCGGGTCTCGGGGCTGACCCTCGGTCGGATCCTCGCCCTGGTACTGGTCTTCGTCGCCGTCCAGATGGGCTTGAAGGCGTTCGGGGTGGCCAATGTATGAGCGCGCCCGTCCCGGGCCGAGCACCCCGGCCGACCCCC
>JAJYVS010000063.1 GCA_021791895.1 Actinomycetes bacterium
TCCCTCAACCTGCGCGGCGCCCCGTACCTGCTCGGCCTGGACGAGGTGGCCCGTCGGGTGGCCGAGGCCGAGGCCGAGGGGGCGACCGAGGTCTGCCTCCAGGGCGGCATCCACCCCAACTTCGACGGCGACTACTACCTCGAGGTGGTCCGGGCGGTGCGATCCGCCTCCGAACGGATCCACATCCACGCCTTCACCGCCTTGGAGGTCACCGAGGGGGCGCGGCGCTCGGGCGTCGCCCTCGTCGACTACCTGGCCGAACTGCGCGACGCCGGCCTCAGGACCCTGCCGGGCACCGCCGCCGAGATCCTCGACGACGAGGTCCGGGCGGTCTTGTGCCCCGACAAGATCTCGACCGAGGAGTGGCTCGAGGCTCACCGGGCCGCCCACTCGGTCGGGCTGCGCTCGAACGTCACCATCATGTTCGGTGCGGTCGAGCGCCCGCGCTCGTGGGCCCGGCACCTGGTTGCGACCCGGGCCCTCCAACGCGAGACCGGCGGGTTCACCGAGTTCGTGCCCCTGCCCTTCGTGCACATGGCCACGCCCATCTACCTCGGCCGGCGCGCCCGGCGGGGGCCCACCTTCCGCGAGGCGCTGCTCATGCACGCGGTCGGGCGAATCGCCTACCGGGGGGCGATCGACAACATCCAGGTGAGCTGGGTGAAGATGGGCATGGGCGGCGCCCGCCAGGTCCTCATGGCCGGCGCCAACGACATCGGCGGCACGCTCATGGACGAGAACATCTCCCGTGCGGCCGGGGCCACCCACGGCCAGCGCCTCGAGATCGACGAGATGGCCGGGCTCCTGGCGCCGATCGGCCGCCCGCTCGTCCAGCGGACCACCCTCTACGGCCGCCCGCCGTCGCTGGCCAGCGCGTGAGCGCCGAGGGCGAGGCGCCGGCGGAGCGGGCTGCCGCGGCCGGCGGCCCGCCCGCCCCGCTCGCCGCGGTGCCGACAGCCCTCGGGCCGACCGAATCCGCCGACCCCGCGGTGGTCGAGGCAGCCCTCGAGGCACTGGCCGGACCCCGGCAGCTGTCGCGTTCCCAGGCCAACCTGTTGCGCTCGATGCTCTCGTCGATCTGGGCCATGACCAAGGAGGGAACGAGCGCCGGGGACCTCAAGATCGCCGACGCCGCGCTGGCCGAGATGACCGAGGCGTTCCGGGTCTTCTCCCCGTACCGCAGCGTGCGCAAGCTCACCATGTTCGGTTCGGCTCGGACCCGGCCGGCCGACCCGGTGTACGTCCTCGCCCGGGACCTCGCGACCCATCTGGCCGAGGCGGGCTGGATGGTGGTGACCGGGGCCGGGCCCGGAATCATGGCCGCCGGCATCGAGGGGGCCGGGGCGCAGCGCTCCTTCGGGGTGAACATCCGACTCCCCCACGAGCAGGGGGCCAACCCGTTCATCGCCCAGGACCCGAAGCTGGTCGAGATGCGCTACTTCTTCACCCGCAAGCTCATGCTCATCAAGGAGTCCCACGGCTACGCCGTCCTCCCCGGCGGCTTCGGCACGCTCGACGAGTGCTACGAGCTGCTCACCCTGCTCCAGACGGGCAAGGCCGAGCCGGCCCCGGTGGTCCTCGTCGAGACCCCGGGCGGCTCGTACTGGTCCAGGTGGCAAGAGTTCGTCGAAGAGCTCTCGGAGGGCCCGGGCTACATCTCCCCCGACGACCTCGGCCTGTTCAAGGTGGTGAACACGGTGCAGGACGCGGCGAGAGAGGTCCTCGACTTCTACGCCAACTACCACTCGTGCCGCTGGGTGGGCGACCTCCTCGTGCTGCGGGTCCAGGTGGCCCCGAGCCACAAGGAGCTGGCCGAGCTCAACGCCGAGTTCAAGGACATCGTGCTCGCCGGGCCCATCCGCCTCGCCTCGCCGTTCCCCCCCGAGCGCTCGGACAACGACCAGCTCGACCTGAAGCGGGTGGTGCTGCGCTTCGACCGGGTCCACTACGGCCGGCTGCGCCAGCTCATCGAGGCCCTCAACCGCTGTCACGGCTGAAGACGGGCACTCAGGAGTCCTCGGGGCGGGCGGCCACCCCTTCGAGCTCGGCTGCCGCCTTCTCCAGGGCCCGCGCGGCCCGGGTGAGCCGTCGCTCCTCGGCGGCCTTCTCGGCCGGGTCCCCCCGGCCGCGCTCGGTCGCGTCCAGCAACCGGTCGAGGGCCAGGTCGGCCAGCTCGGCGGCGAGGGACCGGATGCGCCCAGCCAGCTCAACCAGCCCCGCAGAGCCGGTCAAGCCGGGGGACGGTCCAGGGTCACGACGTCGAGGTCACCCTCGGCGTAGCGGGCCCGCAGCAGCTTCTTGTCGAACTTGCCGACCGAGGTCTTCGGGACCGCGTCGATGAAGCTCCAGCGTTCCGGGGTGGCCCAGCGGGCCACCTTGTCCTTCAAGAAGGCCTGGAGGTCGGCCGCCTCGGGCTTCGCCCCCTCGCGGGGCACGACACAGACGAGCGGACGCTCGTCCCAGCGCGGGTCGGGCACGGCGATGACCGCGGCCTCAAAGACGTCGGGGTGCCCCATGACCAGGCCCTCGATCTCGACCGAGGAGATCCACTCGCCGCCCGACTTGATCACGTCCTTGGTCCGGTCCGAGATGGTCATGTAGCCCCGCCGGTCGAGCGAGCCGACGTCACCGGTGCGCAGCCAGCCGTCGTCGAACCGATTGGGGTCGTCGTCCTTGTAGTAGGAGGCGGTCACCCACGGGCCGCGGATCTCGAACTCGCCGACCGCCTCGCCGTCCGAAGGCAGGATCGAGCCGTCCTCGGCCACCACCCGGACCTCCACCCCGGGGACGAGACGCCCCGCCTTCACCCGGTACCCGATCTCCTGGTCCTGCGGGCAGTCGGCCGGGGGCCGCCCGAAGGCGGCGAGCGGGCTCGTCTCGGTCATGCCCCAGCCCTGGATCATCTCCGCCCCCACCTGGTCGGCGAACGCCTCGATGAGGGCCCGGGGCACCGCCGACCCTCCGCAGGTGACCGACTCGAGGGAGGAGAGGTCCGCCCCCGGCGAGGAGGCCAGGGCCCGCAACAGGTCGTTCCAGACCGTCGGGACGCCGCAGGAGAGGGTGACCCGTTGGTCCTCGATGATCGTGAGCAGCCGCTCTCCCTGAACGAAGGACTGGGGCAGCACGATGTCAGCCCCGACCACCCAGCAGCTGTAGGGGGTCCCCCAGGCGTTGGCGTGGAACATCGGCACGATGACCAAGAGCCGGTCCCGCTCGGTCATGCCGATCGAGACCGCCGCGGTGTGGGCCATGGTGTGCAGGTAGGTGGAGCGGTGGGAGTACACCACCCCCTTGGGGTTCCCGGTGGTGCCGCTCGTGTAGCACATGGCGGCGGCGTCGCGCTCGTCGAGGGCCGGCCAGTCGTAGCCGGGGTCCTCGGCCCCGAGCAGCTCGTCGAAGGAAAGGGTGGTCCCGAAGCGCTCGGTGTCGCCGTCGCCCACGACGATCAGGTGCTCGACGGTCTTCAGGTCGTCCCAGACGTTGGCCAACACCGCCAGGAGCGAGGCGTCGGCCACGATCACCTTGTCCTCGGCGTGGTTGATGACGTAGCTGAGCTGGTCGGGAAACAGCCGGACGTTCAGGGTGTGCAGGACGGCCCCCATGGACGGCACGGCCAGGTAGGCGGCCATGTGAGCCTGGTTGTTCCACAAGAAGGTGCCCACCCGGTCCCCGCCCTTCACTCCGAGGCGCCCGAGGGCCTTGGCCAGCCGCTCGGCCTCTCCGGCGACCTCGGTGAAGCTGGCCGTGGCGTAGCCGTCGGCGTTGACCGTCACCACCTCGCTGTCGCCGTGGATCTCTTGGCCGTGACGCAGGATGTGGCTGATCAGGAGCTGGAAGTCCTGCATGGTGCTGCGCATCGCTGTCCCCCTGTGGTGCTCGAGCGTCCGAGACCGCGAGCGTAGCAACGATGGCTTGCAGGACTTCTGGCTCCGAGCGGGGGCCCGGAGCGCTGACGTGGGCCTCGGGTCCCGACCGTTCCCTCCCGCGAGGGGGTGCCGTGGGGCGGGTGGTCGTCGTGGCGGTGGGGCTCTGCCTCACCCTGGCGGTGGGACTGGCCGGCTGCGTGGGCCTGCTCGGCACCACCGGCCCGGGGGCCCCGGGGGGGCCGGCCGGCGGCGCGGGCCGAGCAGTTCCGGTTCGCTGGGAGGCCTGGGACCGGGGGGCGGCGGCCGGCTGCCCGGGACTGCCGTGGTCGGTGCTGGCGGCGATCGGCCGGGTCGAGAGCGACAGTGGGCGCTCGCGGGCTCCCGGGGTGGCCGCCGGGACCAACCCGGCCGGCGCCGAGGGCCCGATGCAGTTCGAGCCGGCCACGTTCGCCCGCTACGGGGTGGTCGGACCCGGCGGGGTCAGTCCCCCCTCCCCCTACGACCCGGTCGACGCCATCTACAGCGCGGCCCACCTCCTGTGCGCCGACGGCGGGGGCCACCTCGGCTCCCTCGCCGTCGCGCTCTTCGCTTACGACCACTCCGGCACCTACGTGGCCACCGTCCTCGTCTTGGCCCAGGCGTTGGCCTCGGACCCCGGGCTCCCGGCCACCCCGGCGGCGGCGATCCAGTTCGCGGCGGGCCAGCTCGGCGCCCCCTACCGCTGGGGCGGCACCGGGGTGGGCGGGTTCGACTGCTCGGGGCTCACCCAGGCCGCCTACGACGCGGCCGGAATCCGTCTGCCCCGGGTGGCCCAGGACCAGTTCGACGCCGGACCGGCCGTGGCCGACCGGAGCACGGTCGTGCCCGGCGACCTCCTCTTCTACGGCCGCTCGACCCGTGCGGTCGAGCACGTCGGGATCTACGTCGGGGCCGGCGAGATGATCGACGCCCCCCACACCGGCGCCGTGGTGCGCGAGGAGCCCGCCGGCTGGAGCGACTTCGTCGGGGCGACCCGGCCGGGTTGAACCCCCCCGGGCTGGGCCCGCCCTCAGGTCGCGAGGGGTCCGTCGACGCGCCGGGCGAGCAGGCAGAACTCGTTGCCCTCGGGATCGGCGAGCACCACCCAGGACGTCTCGCCCTGAGCGATGTCGATCCGGCGCGCCCCGAGCGAGAGGAGACGCTCGAGCTCGGCGGCCTGGTCGACGCCGACCGGGTTGAGGTCGAGGTGGAGACGGTTCTTGGTGGTCTTGGCCTCGGGCACCTCGAGCACAAGGAGGATGAACAAGGAGCGGCCGGCACGGTCCCCAACCACGAGGTCGCCGTCGTCGTCGACCCAACGCTCCCAGCCGAGGGCGGCCGCCCAGAAGTCGGCGACGAGCTCGCGGTCGAGGGCGTCGATCACCACCGTGCTCAGCACCGAGGCCACGGGCCGATTGTCCCAGAGGGCGGCGGGCTCCGCCGGCTGGCCGATCCGGTTCGGGTTACCTTCGGGCCCGTGCACGACGACCGTCCTTACCTCCGGTTCCCGTCCTTGGCCGGCTCGCTGCTCTCATTCGTGGCCGACGACGACGTGTGGATCGGCTCCACCGAGGATCCCGTGGCCCGGCGGCTGACCGCCGATTTCGCCCCGACCGCCAACACCCGACTCTCCCCCGACGGGGCCTGGGTCGCCTACACCGGCCGGCGGGACGGAGCGCCGGAGGTCTACGCGGTGGCGGTCGAGGGCGGCGAGGTCCGCCGGCTCAGCTTCTTTGGCGACCCCTTCACCCGGGTGATCGGGTGGACCGACGACCACCGGGTGCTGGCCATCACCGCCGCCGGGGAGCCGTTCCGCAGCCGCACCTGGGCGCATGCCCTGCCGCTCGACGGCGGGCCGGCCACCCGGCTCCCCTACGGCCCGGTGACCGCCGTCGAGCGGGGGCCCGGCGGGGCGGTCGTGCTCGGGGTGGACCAGAGCCCCAACCGGGGCGCCTCGTGGAAGCGCTACCGGGGCGGCACGGCGGCCAAGCTGTGGCTGGACCCGTCCGGCTCCGGCCGGTTCGCCCGGTTCCTGGCCGACCTCGACGGCCAGCTCGAGGACCCGGCGTTCGTCGGGGAACGCATCGTCTTCGTCTCCGACCACGAAGGGGTGGGCAACCTCTACTCGGTCGCGCTCGACGGCTCGGGGCTCCGGCGCCACAGCGACCACCCCGAGTTCTACGCCCGGGCGGCGTCGAGCGACGGGGCCCGGGTCGTCTACCAGTGCGCCGGCGACCTGTACCTGCTCGACGACCTCGGCGCCTCCTCGACGCCGCGACCCTTGGAGGTGCGCCTCGCCGCGGCGCGGCGGGGCCGGACCCCGTTCCCGATCAAGGCGGCCGAGCACCTGGGCGGGGTCGCCCCCGACCGGCGGGCCCGGGCGAGCGCGCTCGAGGTCCGGGGCGCGGTCCTCTGGCTGCCCCACCGTGACGGCCCGGCCCGCCTCCTCGGCGGCGGGGGCGGGGTGCGGGCTCGGCTCCCCCGGATCCTCGCGTCGGAGGATGACGTGGCGGTGGTCTTCGTGACCGACGCCCTCGGCGACGACGCCTTGGAGATCGTCCCGGCCTTCGGCACCGGAGCGCCCCGACGCCTGGCCGGGGGCCTGCTCGGCCGGGTGCTGGACCTCGCCACCTCGCCTGACGGCACCAAGGTGGCGGCCGCCTCCCACGACGGCCGGGTGCTCCTGGTCGACGTGGCCTCGGGCGAGCGGCGCGAGGTCGACCGCTCCGAGGACGGCGACGCCACCGGGCTCACCTTCTCGCCCGACTCGGCCTGGTTGGCCTGGTCGCACGCCGGCCCCGACCCTCTGCGCCAGATCAGGCTGGCGCCGATCGAGGGGGACGAGGTGCTCGAGGTCACCCCGCTGCGGTTCAACGACCACGACCCGGCCTTCACCCTCGACGGCAAGTTCTTAGCCTTCCTCTCGGCCCGGACCTTCGACCCGGTCTACGACAGTCACGTCTTCGACCTGTTCTTCCCGGCCGGCACCCGGCCGTACCTGGTGGCCCTGGCCGCCGCCACGCCGTCACCGTTCGACCCCGAGCTGGCCGGCCGGGCACCCTCGGGCGAGCCGCCGGCCGGGAAGGCGGAGAAGACGGAGCGGCCCGAAGGGGCCCCGGAGGAGGCGCCCGAGCGGGCGCCGGTCGTGGTGGACCGGGAGAACCTGGCCGAACGGGTGGTGGCGGTGCCGGTCGCCGCCGGGCGCCACCAATCCCTCGTGGCGGTGACCGGCGGCCTCGTGTGGCTGGACACGCCGCTCTCGGGGGTCTTGGGCGACGAGCGGGCTCGCCCCGGCGCGCCCGGCCCTCGGGCCCGCCTCGTCCGCTACGACCTCGACAAGCGGCGGGAGCTGACGCTCGTCGACTCGGCCCAGGCGGTGTGGCCGAGCGGGGACGGCGCCTCGCTCGTGGTCCTCGACCGCAGCTCGCTCGTGGTCGTGCCCTCGGGGGTCCGGGTGGAGCCGTCCGCCCCCGGCGCCGAGGGCCCGAGCGACCGGGTCGAGGTCGACACCTCCCGGGTCCGGCTCACGATCGACCCGACGCTCGAATGGCGCCAGATGTACGACGAGGCGGCCCGCATCATGCGGGACCACTTCTGGTCGACCGACATGGCCGGCGTGGACTGGCCGGCCGTCGTCGAGCGCTACCGACCCCTCCTCGAGCGGATCTCCACCCGTCACGACCTCTCCGAGCTGCTCTGGGAGGTCCAGGGCGAGCTCGGGACCTCGCACGCCTATGAGACCGCGCCGGCCCGGCCGGCCGACGCCATGCGGAAGGTGGGCCTGCTCGGGGCGGACCTGGTCCGGGCCGACGACGGGCGGTGGCGGGTGGCGCGGATCCTGCCCGGCGAGACCTCGGTACCGAGCGCCCGCTCCCCGCTCCTCGCCCCCGGGTCCCAGGTGGCGGTCGGCGAAGCGGTGGTAGCGGTCGACGGGGTGCCGGTCGACCCGCTCCTCGGCCCGGCCCCCCTGCTCGCCGGTGCTGCCGACCACCCGGTGGCCCTCGGCGTCGAGGCGGCCGACGGCTCGCGGCGCGAGGTGGTGGTCGTCCCGCTGGTCGACGACCGACCCCTCCGCTACCAGGCCTGGGTGGCCGACCGGCGGGCCTTCGTGCACCGGGCGAGCGGAGGCCGGGCCGGCTACCTGCACGTCCCCGACATGATGGGCGCCGGCTGGGCGGAGCTTCACCGGGACCTCCGGGTCGAGGTGGCCCGGGACTCCCTCGTGGTCGACCTGCGGGACAACGCCGGGGGCCATGTCTCCCAGCTGGTGCTGGAGAAGCTGGCCCGCCAGGTCCTCGGTTGGGACCGGGGCCGCCACCACGCGCCGGAGACCTACCCGGCCGACGCGCCCCGTGGGCCGTTCGTGGCCGTCGTCAACGAGCAGGCCGGTTCGGACGGCGACATCGTGACCGCCGGGATCAAGCTTCGGGGGCTGGCTCCGGTCGTGGGCACCCGGACCTGGGGCGGGGTCGTCGGGATCGACGGCCGCTACCACCTGGTGGACGGCACCGCGGTGACCCAGCCCCGCTACGCCTTTTGGTTCGACCGCCTCGGCTGGGAGGTGGAGAACCACGGGGTCGACCCCGATATCGAGGTGGCCATCGCTCCCCACGCCTGGGGGGCCGGGGAGGACCCGCAGCTGGAGGCGGCCCTCGCCACCCTCGCCACCCTGGCCGAGCGGCGTCCGGCCGCCCGGCCGCCAGACCCCGCGACCCGACCCTCCCGGACCCCGCCCCCGCTCCCGCCCCGCCCGCCGGCCCCCTAGTGGCGCGTCGCGGAGTTGACTTTGGTGGCAGCGAGAGCTGCTCGCCCTCGACGGACCTTCGCGATGATCTCTTCCACGGTCTTGTGCCAGACGAACGGCTTGGGATC
>JAJYVS010000026.1 GCA_021791895.1 Actinomycetes bacterium
CCAGCTCGGAATCCCGAGGGAACGAGCCTACGCCTCGGCGAGCAGGCGCCAATCCTCCCCACCGCCAAAGCTCTCATCGTCCCAGCCGTATTCGTTCACCTCGGCTGCCGAGAGATACTTCACGATCGAAGACCGTCCACTGTCTTCGCCAAGACCCCGATCCCGCTCCGCCCGGAGGCGCACCAGGTGGTCCCGCTCATTCTCCATCCTCTGGGAATACACCGCCAACGCGACGAAAGCGACCAGGAGGCAGACACAGATCGCGCAGACATACCACGCCGCTCGCATGCTGGGCGCGATCCCGATGATCCCGGTAAACGCGCCTACGGCGCACAGCATCCCGAACACGTTTCGGCGGCGCCGACGGGCGGCAAGTCGCCTGGACCTCATGACAAGCTCCCGCTCGGGAACCCCTGTGTCATCGTCGAGGTCCCCCAAAGGGGCGTCGAACTGCTCGGGGACGATGGCCACCAGATCTGGGCCTCCCTCAAAGGTCCAATCCTCGAGCCGTGGGTCGCCTCCCTGCAGCCCGTCGTCGGGCGGCGGCAACAGGGTGAGCGTCGGACGCATGGGGGGAGGTGGCGCGGCGACGATGACGGGATCCCCGGCCAGACGATTTCCGTCGGTTCCCGTCAGACGGTAGGCGGGCTCGACCAATTTGGGGCCGGTCCGTTCGAGGAGGTCGAGGCGCTGGTGGAAGCGCCCGATCGAGCCCGCCGAGCGTCGCTCACGAATCTTGGCGGTGACGCTCGGCACGAGCACGGCAATCCACAGGACCGCCACCAGGATCAGCACGATCACTCGGAACGACTCCCCTTCGATCGTCGACCTTTCCAGACAACGCTACCGACGCGCCGATTTGACCTGGTGGATGGTGAGCAGCGTGTTACAGCGCGCTAGGGAACGCACGACTCGACCAGCGTCCGCCCTCGCGCCGCACGACGACGGGGACCGAGAAGCACCGGGACACGGCCTCGGAGGTGAGGACGTCGGCGATCGGTCCCGCCGCCTGGACCCGACCCTCGGCCAGCAAGAGCGCGTGGGTGATCCCCGGGGGGACCTCCTCGGTGTGGTGGGTCACGAGGACGAGCGGCGGCGCCGAGCCCTCGCCGGCGAGCACCCCGAGCACGCCGAGCAGACGCTCGCGCGCGCCCAGGTCGAGCCCGGCAGCCGGTTCGTCGAGGAGGAGAAGCTCCGGTGCGCCCATGAGCGCCCGGGCCAGGAGCACGTGCTGGCGCTCGCCCTCGGAGATCACCCCGAACTCCCGGCCGGCGATGCCGTCCGCGCCGACCTCGGTCTCGGCGAGAAGCTGCTCAGCCCTGACCCAGTCAGCTTCCTCGTACCTGTGCCACCAGGCCTCGAGCGCCCCGTGCTTGCCGGCCACCACCACTTCCCGCACCAACTGGCTCGGTCGCAGGTCGCGGGCCACCCAAGCGCTGACGAAGGCCACCTGGCTTCGCAGGACCCGAACGTCGACCGTGCCGAGCCGCCGCCCCAGGATCTCCACCATCCCGGCGGTCGGCCAGAGCAGGGCGCCAGCCACGCGCAGGAGCGTCGTCTTTCCCGAGCCGTTCGGCCCGAGAACGACCCATCGCTCAGTGGGCCGGACCTCCCAATCGATGTCGGCCAACACCGCCCGACCGGAGCGGTGCACCCGGACCCCACGCATCGCGAGGACCGGGGAGGCGCCGCTTGACATCGATCGCCCGTTCAGTGGTTCGTCCGCTCAGGGCCGGGCCAGCCGGCGGCCCACCCGACCGATCAGGCCGGAGCAGCACTGCCCCCACGACCGCTCGCCGATCAGCCACAACCAGACCTCGCGGCGATAGGCACGCACCACGGAGAGGAACTGGGTCTGGTCCATCCCACAACGCTCGAGCACCCGCCACCGTTCCCACAACCACGAGGTGAACCCGTCCTCGGTCCCAAGCACCTGGTCAAGCGTGGCACCCTCAAGGACCCGCCGGTGGAAGCGGTCCCGGTCGGGTTCGCTCGGGACGTGCAAACGCGGACCCCCCGTCATCGAATGGCCACCATCGCCCGCCGCTCACTGCCGGCGTAGTTGGCCACGTGGGTCTCGTAGTCGATGAAGAGAGGCCCGTCGGGGTCAAAGGAGCGCTCGAGCGACCCGAAGGCGATCCTCTTGTCCAGCCCGTCCAGCCGAACGAGGGCGTCGGGATCGTCGAGGTCACGCAGGTCGAAGGCAGCCCGGGCCAGCTCGAAGGCCGCCCGGCCCCGCTCGGTTCGGATGATCGTGCTGGTCCACCCGTCGAGCGAGCCCACGCTCCCCATGGAGATGTCGGCACTGCGCCCGAGGAAGTCGGCGCACTCGTCGCAACCCTTGAGCGCGCTCGTGTGGAACCGCTTGACCGGCTCGTCCAACGCGATCTGCCCGTCCCGGTACCGCACGACCATCCTGCCCCGGACCACGTCGATCTTCTCCACCCGCCTGAGGTCGACGTGTCGGCGGTCCCGAAGCTCCCGCAGGACCAAGCCCTCATAGTCGAAGCTCTTGGTGCAGAGCAGGGCGATCGTGAGCACCACTGCGTCGACCCGGTGGGCACCAGTCGACCACCGCCGGGCCTGCATGGCCCGAATGCCCTGGACTTCGCACGGCGTCCCCACGACGGCGATGCGCGGGTTCCTACCCAGCTCGTAGCGGCTGAGGTCGAGCTCGCCGAGTGCCATCGTCTGGTTGTAGAAGCTCCCGGCGGCCGCCCGCACCTCCTCTGCGCTCCGGGCGATCGTGGGAACCCCCTTCCAAGGCTCCGCGGGATCCTCGCTCGGCTTGGCCACCAGCGCACCGTCGATCTGGCCCGCCTCGAGCAACGCGACGAGCAGGGTGCTCACCGCGCCACCGTCCTGAACCCCTTCGCGGCGCCTGACCGACCGGACCGCGTAGGCCTCGAGCACCGCGCCGAGGCCCTCGGCCGGCGGGCCGGCGGAGATCTTCCAGGAGGCATCGTCGGTGTCGGGCCAGGCGCCGACCTGCTCCTCCCCGCTGGAACGAGGCCACAGGGCCTCGTAGCGCAGACCCCCTCGGGGGCAGAAGTCCCAGCAGAGCGAACAGCCGGTGCACATCTTCACCAGCTCGGGAAGCCCGGAGCGACGGTTCACCCCGATCGAGTTCGAGGGGCAGGCGGCCACGCAGGTTCCGCAGCGGACGCAGCGGTCAGCGTCGATGACGCCGGCGGCCAGCTCCCAGAACCAGACCTTGCCCGGAGGTTCGGCGACACCGTTCATCTCCTCCCGCAGGCGGTAGTGCTTCACGGTGCCGCCCCGACGCCGGTCATGATCCGGCGGAGGTCGTCGTTGTCCATCCGCCTGGCCCAGGCATAGAAGCGCTCCCCCTGGCGGCAGTCGCGGGCGAAGACCCCGAGGAGGTTCGACAAGGCGTCGGGGACCGCATCGACCGGAACGGCTCCGGCGACCCAGTCGATGAAGGCCGCGTCGGGTCCGAGCGACCCCCCCAAGCCGATGTCGAGCCCCTCCACCAGCTGCTCACCCACGTGGGCGACCTCACCCCGCAGCCCGATGTCGGCGATCTGGGGCTGGGCACAGCTGGCCGAGCACCCCGACACGTGCATCCGAACCACCCCCGCTCCGCCGCCCGGAGTAGACCGGAGGGCCCCGGGCCCGCGGCCGAGCGAGACCGGGACCGGGGGGGACCCACCTGCGGCCAGCCGCGCGTCGAGGTGTCTGGCGAGCTTCACCGCCCGTTCCTTCGTCTCCACCAGCGCGAAGCGGCAGAACTCAGCGCCGGTGCAGGCAACCACCCCCCGCTCGAAGGGGCCCGGGAACGGCGTGTACTTGACCATCAGCTCCTCGGCCAGCAGATCGTCGAGCCGATCCTCGGGGACCCCGGTCAACACGAAGTTCTGGTCGGTGCCAAGCCGGATCGAACCGTCGCCGAAGCTGACCGCCAGCCGGGCCAGCTCGATCAGCTCGATCCCGCGCATCCGGCCGACCGGGACCGAGCAGCCCACGTAGAACCGCCCGTCCCGCTGGGGGAAGACCCCGACGTGATCTCCACGGAATGCGGTGGTGAGCTCGACGCCGGCCGGGACGAGCTCGAGGGCGGTCCGCTCGGCGACGGCGGCCCGGAACCCCTCGGGCCCCAACTCCTGGACCAGGTATCGCATCCGCGCCAGCCCCCGGTTCTCCCGGTTGCCCAGCTCTCCGAACGTCTGGGCGATCGCCCGGCACAGCTCGACGGCGTCGCCGGGCACGACGAACACGTCGAGGTCCGAACCCATGCGCTCGCCGTCGGAGAGCCCGCCGCCGGCCAGGACGTTGAAGCCGACCGTCCCGTCCTCGGCCCTCGCCGGCCAGAGCCCGATGTCGTTGATCTCGACCCGGGCGCAGTCCTCCACGCACCCGGTCACGCCGATCTTGAACTTCCGGGGGAGGTTGGCGTACTCACGGTTCCCGGTGAAGAAGTCCGAGATCGCCCGGGCCGCTGGGTACGCGTCGAAGGCCTCGGCGGCGTCGACCCCGGCGACCGGGCAACAGGTGACGTTGCGGGTCGAGTCGCCACAGGCCTGGAGTGTGGTGACCCCGACGTCGAAGAGGCGCTGCCAGATCCGAGGCACGTCCGCGATTCGGATCCAGTGGAGCTGGATGTCCTGGCGGGTCGTGAGATCCGCGTAGCGGTTCCCGAACACCTCGCTGTCCTCGGGACCCTCGGCGAAGGCGTCGGCCACCACACCGATCTCCCGAAGCTGGTCCGCCCGCAGCTGGCCGCCGGGCACCTTGATCCGGAGCATGAAGGCGTCGCCGCCCTGGCGTTGGGGGTAAAGACCGACCCACTTCAGCCGCTCGACCTCGCCGGGCGTGGCGTAGATGCCCTCGGGCCCCTCGACCGAATACCGGGCGATCACGTCGTTGGCCGCTTCGGCCGGATGGCGGTCGAGCTTGAGCCGCTCGACCTCGTTGAGCTCTTTGACAGAGCGGTACGGGTTGACGAAGGCCATGGGACGCTCTCCGCCCCGGAACCGGATGCCGTAGGGATTCTCCGGGTCCCGGGCCATCAGGCGTGCAACCCGCACTCGGTCTTCTCCGAGCCGGCCCACCGACCCGCTCGGAACTCCTCCCCCTCGACCACGGCGCGAGTAGTCGGAGCACAACCGATCGAGCGATAGCCCGCGGCCTTGAGCGGATGGACCGGGAGCCCGTGCTCGGCCTCGTAGGCGGCGACGTCGGCCTCGGTCCAGGCGGCCAAGGGGTTGACCTTCACCAGGGAGAACACAGGGTCGTAGGCCACGACGGGGATGTCGGCCCGGCTCGGGCCGTCGGCCCGCTTGAGCCCGGAGATCCAGGCTCCCCGGCCCGCGAGCACCTCCCGGAGGGGCTCGACCTTGCGCAGCTGACAGCACCGCTCGGTCCCGCAGGGCCACGACTCGGCTCCCGGGCCCGGCGTGGTGACCTTGAGGTTGAGGTCGTAACGGGCACGGGCCGTCTCGGCAAGCGCCAGGGTTTCCTCGAAGTGCGCCCCCGTGTCCAAGAAGACCACCTCGATCCCCGGTTCTCGTCGGTGCACGAGATCGACGACGACCATGTCCTCGAACGAGCAAGCGAGGACCACCGACGAGCCGAAGCGGTCGAGCACCCAGTCGATCGCCCGCGCCGCCGGCGCGTGCTCCAGGGAGGCGTCGACCTCCGCCAATTCCTCGAGCAATTCCTCGAGCACCGCCGCCTCGGGGCCGTTGGTCACCTCGGGCATCGCCACACCTCCCGCCGCCCCCTTCCCCCGTCGTTCGTGCCGACGGACGGGACTTGTCGGGGGCCCGGGGGCAGACTATACATGACCAAGTAAGTCAGGTTTTCGGGCTCCGTCGCCCCCAGCCCCCTCGGACGAGATGACTGCCGCCAACACCGCCCTTCCAGCCCCCAAGACCGTCCCTTCGACTGGGCCACCGCGTGCCGACCACCTCGCGCTGCTCGAGTCGCACGCCATCTTCGTCTTGCGGGAGGTGGCCGCCGAGTCCGAACGGCCGGTCCTCCTGTTCAGCGGCGGGAAGGACTCGGCCGTCCTCGTCCACCTGGCGTTGAAGGCGTTCCGGCCGGGTCGGTTCCCGTTCCCGGTCCTCCACGTCGACACCGGCCACAACTTTCCCGAGGTGCTGGCCTTCCGGGACGCCCGGGTGGCCGAACTCGATGAGACGCTGATCGTCGCCCGGGTCCAGGACTCGATCGACCAGGGCCGGGTCGTGGACCCCGGGCCCGGCCGGTCCCGCAACCGCCTTCAGGCGGCCACCCTGCTCGACGCCATCGCCGAGCACCGTTTCGACGCGGCGATCGGCGGGGCCCGTCGCGACGAGGACAAGGCGCGGGCCAAGGAGCGGGTGCTCAGCTTCCGCGACGCCTTCGGCCAGTGGGACCCCAAGCGGCAGCGCCCGGAGCTCTGGCGGCTCTACCAGGGCCGGGTTCTCCCGGGCGAACATGTGCGGGCCTTCCCGCTCTCGGACTGGACCGAGCTCGACGTGTGGCGCTACGTCGAGCGCGAGGGCATCGAGCTGCCGGCGATCTACTTCGCCCATCGGCGCGACGTGATCGTGCGGGACGGGTTGCTCCTTTCTTTGAGCGAATGGGTGACCCCCGCGACGAACGAGACGGTGGAGGCGACGAGCGTCCGGTTCCGCACGGTCGGGGACGCCACCTGCACCGGGGCGGTGCGCTCGGAGGCGAGGACGGTCCCCGAGGTGATCGCGGAGACCGCCGCCACCCGGACCTCCGAACGGGGGGCGACCCGGGCGGACGACCGGTTCTCGGAGTCGGCCATGGAGGACCGCAAGCGCGAGGGGTACTTCTAGCCGATGGCGCCGCTGGCACCGTCGGGCACGTCGACCCTTGCCGAGCGAACCGGCATCGACCTCCTGCGCTTCGCCGCCATTGGCTCGGTCGACGACGGCAAGTCGACCCTGATCGGACGGCTGCTCGTGGACACCCGTCAGCTCTTCGACGACCAGCTGGAGGCCGTCGGTGCCGCCTCGCGCCGCCGGGGAGGCACGGAGATGGACCTCGCCTTCGTCACCGACGGGCTCCGATCGGAGCGGGAACAGGGGATCACGATCGACGTGGCGTATCGCTACGCCGCAACCGCGACCCGGAAGTTCGTCATCGCCGACTGCCCAGGCCATGTGCAGTACACGGCCAACATGGCGACCGGCGCCTCCACCGCCGACCTGGGTCTCGTGGTGGTGGACGTGACCGCCGGGCTCCGCGAGCAGACCCGTCGGCACACCTGCATCGCCGCCCTCCTCGGCGTCGACCAGTTGGTCGTGGCGGCCAACAAGATGGACCTGGTGTCCTGGCGCCAGGAACCCTACGAAGCGGTCAAGGCGCAGATGGAGGCATTGGCCCGGCGGCTCGGGATCCGTTCCTCCGCCGTCGTACCCGTCTCCGCCCTCCACGGGGACAACGTGGTCGCCCGTTCCGACGCGGCACCCTTCTACCGCGGCCCGAGCGTGCTCGAGGCGCTGGAGTCGGCTCCAGCCGGAACCTGGTCGGCGCTCCGGGACGTCGGTGCGGGGGCAGGGGCACGGCTTCCGGTCCAGTGGGTGCTCCGTCACGGAAACGGCCGGTCCTATGCCGGCATCCTCGACGGTGGGCCACTCTCGGTCGGCGACGACGTGATCGTGCTCCCCGGGGGCCACCGCACCACGGTTTCGGCGCTCGGGACCTACGACGGTCCGATCCGCGAAGCGTCGGTGGGGCTGGCGGTCTCGGTCGAAGTGGCCGACGACCTCGACGTCGGCCGGGGCGACCTGATCGCCGCGGCCTCCGACCCGCCGACCGTGACGAGCAACCTCGGGGCCACGGTGTGCTGGTTCGGTCACCGACCCCTCGCCGTCGGCGACCGGTTCCAGGTGAAGCACACAACCAGGGTGGCCCCGGCGCGGGTGACCGAGATCGTCGCCAGGCTCGACGTGCACGACCTCGCGCTCGTCACCACGACCGGCCTCGACGACAACGAGATCGGGGTGATCCGTCTGTCGACCGGCACCCCCCTCGCCGTCGACCCCTATGCCCGCAGCCGGGTGACGGGGAGCTTCGTCCTGGTCGACGAGGCCACCAACGCCACCCTGGCGGCCGGGATGGTGGGCCCGCCCTCGCTCGTCCCGGGCCACCGGGAGCAGGCAGGCTGAGTCCGGTGCCCCCGACCTACCCGATTGTGCTCCGGGTGCAAGGACGCCCCTGTCTCGTGGTCGGCGGAGGGCCGGTGGCCGCTCGCAAGGTGGCCGACCTGCTCGAGTGCGGCGCCGCGTTGACCGTGGTCGCCCCGGAGCTCGACCCGGCCCTCGATTCCCTGGCTGCAGGCGCAGTTGGGGGCACCTTGAGGATCCAACAGCGCCAATACCGCGCCGGGGAGGCCGCCGCCTACCGCCTGGTGGTGACCGCCACCGGCGTTGAGGAAGTGGACCGGCAGGTCGCGGCGGACGCCGAGGCGGCGGGGGTCTGGGTCAACTGCGCCGACGACCCCGACCACTGCACCTTCATCCTGCCCTCGGTACACCGGGACGGGCCGGTGTCCATCGCCGTTTCCACCGGCGGCGCCAGCCCGGCGCTCGCCGCATGGCTCCGACGGCGCATCGGCGAGTCCCTCGGAGCCCACCTCGACCTCCTGGCGACACTGTTGGAGGAGGGGCGCCGGGCCCTGCGCCGGGCCGGACGACCGACCACGGCGGTCGACTGGGCCCAACTCCTCGACGGCGACCTCCCGGCGCTGGTCGCCGAGGGCAAGGAGGA
The DNA here is from genome assembly GCA_021791895.1 of Actinomycetes bacterium. Classification (GTDB taxonomy): domain Bacteria; phylum Actinomycetota; class Acidimicrobiia; order Acidimicrobiales; family RAAP-2; genus Palsa-461. Next base: position 8,749 of record JAJYVS010000026.1, read on the forward strand.
CGACGCTCGGCGCTGGGTGGATGAGGCGGTGGCCGTCGCGCTCGGGCGGGGGCCGCTCGAGCACTGAGGGTGTCAGCCCGGCTTCGCCACCATGAGGACCGTCGCGGCGAGAAAGTCCGCCGCAAGCAGCGCCGCCGACCCCCCGACCAGCAGGCAGTCCCGGAGGAGGGTTGGCACCACGGCCGGCGCGGCGTCGTCGGCGAGGGCCGCCACGGCGAGCTGGAGCCGGCGCTCGGCCGGCCACATGACCGTTTCCCCGACAAGCGCGCTGGCCGCCCACAGGCCGAGGCCGGCCGCCACAAAGGGGTCGCCCAAACGGAAGCGGCTGGTGGCCAGGAGCGCGAAGCCCAGCGCCGGCACCAGATAGACCACCCGCCCGGCCCAGTTCACCCCGGGGACGAAGTAGCGCCGCAGGTCGCCGGGGAGGGCACCGGTCGCCGAGCGGAGCAGCCGGGCGGCCTGGACCCCGCTCGTGGCCACGGCGCCGAATCCGATCAGGGCCGCCGCCACGTGCCCGAGGAGGAGCAGGTCGAACCCCACCTTGGACGTGGCGAGCAGGACGGTCGTGCCGGCGGTCACGACCCATTCTCCTCTGGGCCGTCGCCAGGGACTCGGCGCCCAGGCGATACCGTTGAGGCAGTGAACATCGCTCCGTCGATCTGGGCCGAGGGGTCGAGTCCGACCGGGTCCCGGTGAACGAGCTCCGGCTCGACCCCCTCTCCGGCCGCTGGGTGGCCATCAGCGCACTGCGGGCCGACCGCCCGTCGGCCTTCATGCTCTCGGGCACCTCCATCGAGGAAGGTCGGCAGTGCCCCTTCTGCCCCGGCCACGAGGAGGCCAGCCCGCCGGCCCTGGAGACCTACGGTCCGGCCGGGAACTGGCTGGTCAGGGTGGTGCCGAACCTGTATCCGGCCTTCGAGGGGGACCAGCCGTTCGTGGTGGAGAACCGCGGCCCGGTCTTCACCCAGGCCACCGCCGGCGGGATCCACGAAATCCTGATCCTCTCCCCCGAACACGACACCTCGTGGGCCGAGCTCTCGAGCGAGCAGGCGAGCCTGGTCATGGCCGCCCTGCGGGACCGGATCGAGGAGCACTCCCAGCGGAGCTACCTGCGTTACAGCCAGGCCATCGTCAACTGCGGTCGGGAGGCCGGGGCCTCGCTCGGCCATCCCCACGGCCAGCTCCTCGGGATGTCCTTCGTCCCCCGCGAGCTCTCCGAGGAGGTGGCCCGGTTCGCCAAGTTCGCCGGCGGCTGCCTGCTCTGCACCACGGTCGATGCCGAGGAGAACGCCGGCTGCCGGGTCGTCTACGCCGACGCCCGCACCGTGGTCGTGTGCCCGTTCTGGAGCGCCGTCCCCTACGAGATGCTGGTGATCCCCCGCTCCCACACCCCCCACCTCTACCGGAGCCCGACCGAGGACCTCGTCTCGATCGGGGTCGCCCTGCGGGACTGCCTGAAGCACCTGAAGGAGAAGGTGGGCGATGTCGCCTACAACATCGTCTTCCACTCCGCCCCCTACCGGGTGAACGAGCCATACCACTGGCACGTCCACGTGTGGCCGAAGGTCACGACCAGGGCCGGTTTCGAGCTCGGCACCGGGGTGGCCATCAACATCGTGGCCCCTGAGGCGGCGGCCGAGGAACTCGGCGTCGCCGTGGGGTCGACCGCCCCGGCCTGAGCCCAAGCACCGACCCCGATTCGCCTCCGGCGCGTCGGCTCAGCCGAGGAACGGCGCCGCCACCTCGAGCAGGCCGAGGTCCACGGTCTTCGGGTGGCCGACGGCATCTCTCAGCGGGATGCGCACCATCGCTCCGGCCGAGAGCGCGACCATGATCCCGAAGTCGCCGTCGTGGACCGCATCGACCGCCGCCACCCCGAAGCGGGTGGCGAGCACCCGGTCGAAGGCCGTGGGGGTGCCGCCCCGCTGGATGTGGCCGAGGGTGGTCGAACGGGCCTCGAAGCCGGTACGGCGCTCGAGCTGCCCGGCCAGCCAGTCGCCGATGCCCCCCAGCCGGACGTGGCCGAAGGCGTCGGGGGCGGCGCCGGAGCGGGCCCTCCCCGCCGACTCGGCCAGGGCCGGGTCGGCGGGGAGGGCGCCCTCCGCCACCACCAGGATGGAGAAGAACTGACCCCGCTCGTGACGGGCTTTGAGCTTGGCGCAGACCTCCTCGAGATCGAAGGGGACCTCGGGCACCAGGATCTCGGCCGCACCGCCGGCGATCCCGGCCTCGGTCGCGATCCACCCGGCGTGGCGCCCCATGACCTCGCACACCATGACCCGGTGGTGGGACTCCGCGGTCGTGCCCAGTCGGTCGATCGCCTCGGTCGCGGTCTGGACCGCGGTGTGGAACCCGAAGGTGACCTCGGTACCCGACAGGTCGTTGTCGATGGTCTTGGGCACCCCGACGGCCGGGACCCCCATCGAGGAGAGGCGGTTGGCGACGCCCAGGGTGTCGTCGCCCCCGATCACCACCAGGGCGTCGATGCGCTCGGCGGCCAGGCTGGCCCGGACCCGCTCGGGGCCGTCCTCTTGGGCGAAGGGGTTGGTGCGGGAGGTCCCGAGGATCGTCCCGCCCATTCCGAGCAGGCCGGCCGAGGCGACCGGGTCGAGCACCCGGGACCGGCCCTCGAGCACCCCCCGCCACCCATCCAGATAGCCGAGGGTCACGTCGCCGTAGCGGACGTGCCCGGTGATCACCACCGCCCGGATCACGGCATTGAGCCCGGGGCAGTCACCGCCCCCGGTCAAGACCCCCAGTCGCACCGCGCCAGTGTTCCACGCGACCCTGACCCCGGTCAGCGCCCGGGCGGACCCTCGGCCTTCCCCGCCGCCACCTCCAGCTCCAAGGCCTCGATCAACGGCTCGACCAGCTCCCGCTCCGCCGGGAGCAGCTCGGCGATCCCCGGGGTGGCGAGATAGCCGGCCAGGAAGGCCCGGCGGTTCCGAGCAACCCACGCCTCGGCCGAGCTCTCGAGGCCCGGACGCAGGGCCTGGTCCCGCTCTTCCAACGCGGCGGTGGCCACGTGGCCGAACGACCACAACATGGTGCCGACGTCCCACAGCGGGGATCGGTACCGGGGATCGCCGTCCGCATCGACGCCGCCGGGGAGCCAGTCGGCCACCACCCAGCCCTGGTTGGCGCGGGCGGTCCGGCCCAGATGGAGGTCACCGTGGGTCCGCACCATGGGCGCTCGGTCCTCGCGCGGCGCCAGCGCCGCCACGGCGCGCCGGAAGGCGACCGACCGGCCCAGGGACGGGGCGAGGCGGTCCACGGCAGCCTCGGCCCCCCGGGCCCAGTCGGCCACCGCCCCGCTGCGCCGGCCGAAGGCCCGCTCGGCCCCCAGATGGAGCCGGGCCGCCATCGTCCCGAGCGACCGGGCCTCGTCGGCGAAGTCCCCGCCGGCCACCTCGGGGGCGACCCGGGCACCGTAGAGGTCGCGCAGCGAGGTCCTGGCCACCGCCCACCCGTCGGCGGCCTCGGTGAGCAGCTCCTGGACCACCCCGAGATCGCGTCCCCGGCGGCGCCACAGCGCGACCGGTGCCGCCAGGTGGTTGAACCCGGCCTCGTCCAGGCTCACCAGCATGTCGATCCCCGGGTGGGGCCCCTCGGTCAGCCACGGGAACACCGAGAAGCTCAGACGGTCCTCGGCGTCGAGGACCGTCGCCCGCTCGTCGTCGGCGGCCACCGACACCACGGCCACCGGCTCGCCGACGATGGCGGTCACCACCAGGGGGGCGAGGTCGGCGTCGAAGAGGGCGTCCACCGCCACCGCCGCTCCGCCTTCGTCGGTGTACGCACCCAAGAGGCCGTCCTCGGCACCGCCCAGCATGCGGACCTCGCCCCCCGGTTCGTGCAGGCCCACGACCAGATGCGCCATCCGGCCCTGCGCCCGGGCCACCACGTCGAGGAGCCCGGGCCGGCCCGGAGCGAGCATCTCGACCTCGACCACCTCGAGGGGTCCGTCGCCGCCGGCGCCCCGGCGGGTTAACCACGCCTCGATCAGGGCCTCGAGGCTCTGGCGTCGGGCGGCGTCGAGATCGAGCATCGAGGCGCTCACCGGATCGTCTCCTCGGCCGGGTCGGTGAGCTCGAACCACAAGAAGCCGTAGGGACCGAGGGCGATCGTGTAGGGGACGTCGGAGATCACGGGGAACGGCACCCGCCCGAGGACCTCGACCGGCATGGACCCGGCCCACCGGGCCAGGGACAGCTCGGCCGGCTGGGCAAAGCGGCTCAGGTTGTGCACGCAGAGGACTGCCTGGGACCGCCGACCGGCGGTCCCCTGGTCGGCGCCGCTGACCGGCACCACGCTGGGGGCGGGGGGAGCGTGCCCGAAGGCAGGCCCGCCGAAGGGCGTCGGCGAGCGGGTCGGCCCCCAGGGCCCGGCGATGGTACTCGGCGCGTCGGCGACGTCCCCGGAGCGCACGTAGGCAAGGACCGAGGGGTTGGGGCACGACACCGGCTCCATCCTCCCCACCCCGAGCACCGGCATGGCCCGGCGCTGCACCAGCATCCGACGGAGCCAGTGCAAGAACGAGCCCGGGTTGCGACTCTGGGCCTCCACGTTCACGGCGTCGGCGCCGTAGACGGCGTCCATCACCGGCGGCAGGTACAGCTGGGCAAAGTCGGCCTTGGAGAACCCGCCGTTGCGGTCCGGCGACCACTGCATGGGGGTGCGGACCGAGTCGCGGTCGCCCAGATAGATGTTGTCGCCCATGAGCAGCTCGTCGCCGTAGTAGATGACCGGGCTGCCGGGCAGCGACAAAATCAGCGCGTAGAGGAGCTCGGCCAGTCGCCGGTCACCGTCGAGAAGCGGGGCGAGCCGCCGGCCGATGCCCATGTGGCGCTTCATCCGCTCGTCCTTGGCGTACTCGCTGAACAGGTAGTCGCGCTCCTCGTCGCTCACCTGCTCGAGCGTCAGCTCGTCGTGGTTGCGCAGGAAGATCGCCCACTGGCAGCCCTCGGGGAGCTCGGGGGTCTGGGAGAGGATCTCGGTGATCGGGTAGCGCTGCTCCTTGCGTACCGCCATGTAAAGACGGGGCATCAGCGGGAAGTGGAAGCACAGGTGGCACTCCTCCCCGTCGCCGAAGTAGTCGGCCACGTCGGCCGGCCACCCGTTGGCCTCGGCCAAGAGCACCCGACCGGGGTGACTGGCGTCCATCTCCTTTCGGAGCCGCTTGATGAACTCGTGGGTCTCGGGCAGGTGCTCACCGGCGGTCCCGTCCCGCTGGAACAGGTACGGGGCGGCGTCGAGGCGGAACCCGTCGAAGCCGATCTCCAGCCAGAACTTCACGACCTCGATCGTCGCTTCGGCCACCTCGGGGTTCTCGTAGTTGAGATCGGGCTGGTGGGAGTAGAAGCGGTGCCAGTAGTACTGCTGCCTCGTGTCGTCCCAGGTCCAGTTGGACCGCTCGACGTCGGAGAAGACGATGCGGGCCTCGGGCCAGCGCTGGTCGTCGTCGTTCCACACGTACCAGTCGCGCTTGGGGTTGTCGCGGCTCGAGCGGGACTCGACGAACCACGGATGGGCGTCGCTCGTGTGGTTCACGACCAGGTCGGCGACGAACCGGATGCCGCGGTGGTGCGCGTCGTCGAGCAACCTGGTGAGATCGCCGAGCGTGCCGTAGTCGGCGGCGACGTTGAAGAAGTCGCTGATGTCATAGCCCCCGTCGCGCATCGGCGAGGGGTAGAAGGGCAGGAGCCAGACGGCGTCGACGCCGAGCCACTGCAGGTAGTCGAGCTTCTCGTGGAGTCCCCGGATGTCGCCGATCCCGTCGTTGTTGGCGTCGTAGAAGCCGCGTAGCAGCACCTCGTAGAAGACCGCGTGTTGGTACCAGGGCCGGACGACGACCGGGTGGCGCGACGGCAACGGGAGACGGGGTGTGCTCACCGCTTCGATCCCCCGCGGCCCGGCCCCCTCAGCCGGACCCCGCGCCCCGCACCCACCGGCTCACCCCGGGCCGAGCAGCCGGTCGGCTGCCTCGTAGGGGTCACAGCGCCCGGCGGCGAGGTCGCCGAGCGCAGCGGCGTAGCCGGGGGATCCGGCCAGCTCGTCCAGCCGGCGTTCGAACACCGCCGAGAGGACCTTCTTCAGCTCCGTGGCCACCCGTTCGGCCCGCTTCGCCCCGAGCCCCCCCGTCTCGGTGAGGTGCCGCCGGTGCCGGGCCACGGCGTCCCACAGTTCCTCGATCCCGGCCCCGGTGGCCGCCACCGTTTCGACGATCAGTGGGGTCCACGACCGCTCGGTCCCGAGCGAGAGCATCTGTCGCAGATCCCGGGCGGCCTCGGAGGCCCCGGGGCGGTCGGCCTTGTTGATCACGAACAGATCGGCCACCTCGAGCAGCCCGGCCTTGGCCGCCTGGAGCGAGTCCCCCCAGCCCGGGGTCACGACGACGACCGTGGTGTCGCTCGCCGCCGCCACCTCCACCTCGACCTGGCCGACGCCGACCGTCTCCACCACCGCCACCGGGAACCCGACCGCGCCGAGCAGCCGGAGGGCGTCGGGCACCGCCAGGGCCAGCCCGCCCAGGTGGCCCCGGGTGGCCATCGAGCGGATGAAGACCGCCGGATCGGTGGCGTGGCGCTGCATCCGGGCCCGATCACCGAGGATGGCCCCGCCGCTGAACGGCGAGGTCGGGTCGATGGCCAGGACCGCCACCTGGTCCAGAGGCGCCGGGCCGGGGACGCCCTCCGGCCAGCCCGACAGGGCCACCGACACCAGCTGGTCCCCGAGGGTCGACTTGCCCACCCCCGGAGCCCCGGTCAGCCCGACCACGTAGGGCTCCTCGGCCCGGTAGCTGAGCCGGGCCACCGCCCGGCTGCGCTCCCCTCCCTCCTCGACGAAGGAGAGGAGTCGGGCCAACGCGCCCCGGTCCTTGCGCCGGGCCCGCTCGAACAGCGTCCGCGGGTCCCCCCGCCCCGGGCTCGACCGCTCGAGGGCGACGCCCCCGGTCACTGCCAGTCCACGTCGGCCCCGAGGGCGGCCAACGTGGCGCCGAAGTGCTCGTACCCGCGGTCCAGGTGGCCGGCGGCGGTCACCACCGTCTCCCCCTCGGCCGCCAGCCCGGCGAGGACCAACGCGGCGCCCCCGCGGATGTCGGGCGAGCGGACCTGGGCCCCCGAGAGCCGCGGGATCCCCCGCACCACCGCATGGTGCCCCTCGGTCCTGATGTCGGCTCCCATCCGGCGCAGCTCGTCGACGTAACGGAACCGCCCCTCGAAGAGGTTCTCGGTCACGATGGCCACGCCGTCGGCGACCGCCAGCATCGCCACGAGGAGCGGCTTGTAGTCGGTGGCCACCCCGGGGTAGGGCAGCGTGGCCACGTCCACCGACCGCAGGCGGACCGGGCCCGCGGCCCAGAGCCCCTCGGGGCGTTGGTCGACCTGCGCCCCCATGGCCCGGAGCTTGCTCACGTACATCTCCATATGGTCGTAACGCCCGTCCTCCACCACCACCTCGCCGCCGGTGATGGCGGCCGCGGCGAGCAGGGTCCCGGTCACGACCCGGTCCGGGATCACGACGTGGACCCCGGGGCTGAGCGACTCGACCCCGTCGATCTCGAGACGCGAGGTGCCCGCACCGCGGACCGAGGCGCCCATGGCGTTCAGGTAGTCGGCCAGGTCGCGCACCTCGGGTTCCCGGGCGGCGTTGTCGATGACCGTCGTCCCCTTGGCCAGGGTGGCCGCCATCATCAGGTTGTCGGTGGTGGTGTGGCTCGGGTAGTCGAGGACGATGCGGCTGCCGACGAGCCGCGGTCCGGCGGCCATGGACTCCACCGTGCCCTCGATGAACCCGTGGCTGGTCTCGAACCGGGTCCCCATGTCGGTCAGGCCGTTCACGTGGAAGTTGATTGGGCGGGAACCGAAGTCGTCCCCACCGGGCATGGAGAGCCGAGCGTGGCCGCACCGCGCGAGCAGGGGGCCGAGCACCACGATGGAGGCCCGCATCTTGTCGACCAGTTCGTAGGGGGCGACCGGGGAGAGCTCCTCGGCCCGGGGCACGTCCACCGAGAGCGCGTGGCCGTCGCGGGTCACCCGGACACCGAGCGCCTCGAGCATCTCCGACATGATCTGGACGTCGACGATGTCGGGAACGTTCTCCAAGCGGTGCCGGCCCTCGGCCAACAGGCACGCCGCCATAAGCTTGAGGACCGAGTTCTTGGCCCCGCCGGCCCGGGTGGTGCCCCGGATGGGACCGTTCGGACGGATGACGAGCCGATCCACGGCCCCATTATCGCCCGCTATGGTCGGTGCGTGGCGAGACTGCCGCAGGCCCCTGACCGCAATCTGGCCCTTGAGCTGGTGCGGGTCACCGAGGCCGCCGCCATGGCCGCTAGCCGCTGGATCGGGGCCGGGGACAAGGAAGGCGCCGACGGCGCCGCCGTCAACGCCATGCGGGTCGTGCTGTCCACGGTGGCCATGGACGGGATCGTTGTCATCGGCGAGGGCGAGAAGGATCGGGCCCCGATGCTCTTCAACGGGGAGCGGATCGGCGACGGCTCGCCCCCCGAGACCGACATTGCCGTCGACCCCATCGACGGCACCACCCTCGCCTCGGAGGGGCGGGGCGGGGCACTGGCCGTGATCGCGGTCTCCGAGCGGGGGACGATGTTCGACCCCGGCCCCTGCTTCTACATGGAGAAGATCGCGGTGGGGCGGCGAGGTGCCGGCGCTATCGACATCGCCAAGAGCCCGACGGAGAACCTCAGCTCGCTGGCCGAGGCGCTCGGGAGACCGGTCCGGGACCTGACCGCGGTGATCCTGGACCGCCCCCGCCACGCCGAGCTCATCGCCGAGGTGCGCCGGACCGGGGCCCGAATCCGGCTGATCACCCACGGCGACGTCGCGGCGGCCATCGCCGCCGGGCGCTCCGACATGACCGGTGCCGACGTGCTCCTGGGCATCGGCGGCACCCCCGAGGGGGTGCTGGCGGCCGCCGCGCTGAAGTGCATGGGCGGTGAGATCCAGGGCCGACTGTGGCCCCGCAACGACGAGGAGCGGGCGCTCGCGGTCGCCGCCGGCTACGACCTCGACCAGGTCCTGAGCAACGACGACCTCGTACGCGGCGACAACTGCTTCTTCGCCGCCACCGGCATCACCGACGGCGAGCTGCTGCGGGGCGTGCGCTACCTCGAGGACGGCGGGGCGTCGACCGAGTCGTTGGTCATGCGGTCCCGGTCGGGCACCATCCGGCGGGTCGACGCCGTCCACCCGCTGACCAAGCTGGCCGAGTTCAGCTCCATCCCCTTCACCTGAGCGGCCCGTTCGACCGGTCGGCCCTTTCAGCGGGTCGGCTCGGTGGCGCCGGCCGCCTCCAGGCGGAGCTGCGCCCGGGCCAGCGCGCTGGCCGCCCCCTCCTCCTCGGCGCTCGGCTCGCGCCCCTCCTCGGGCCGGCCGGCACGCAGGTCGGCCAAAAGGGCCTCGGCCTCGTCCCGGGCCCGGCGGGCCCGTTGGACGTCGATCTCGCTCACGAGCTCGGCGACGCCGGCCATGAGCGCGACCTCGGTCGCCAACCCCGAGGGCCCCTCTCCCCCCGGCCCCGTGTCGACCTGGAGGAACCCACCGTGGACCGCCAGGCGCAGCGGCTCCCCTTCGTCGGGGTCGATGCGGACGACGCCGGGGACGACCCCCGCCACCACGGAGGTGTGCCCGTCGAGGACGGTCATGTCCCCGTCGCTCGATCGCAGGACGAGGGCGGCGGCGTCGGCGTCGACGAGGACCCGGTCCGGGGTCAGGACCTTGAGGGCGAAGCCCATCAGTCGGCCCCGATGGCCTTGGCCCTCTCGAGCACCGACTCCGCGCCGCCCACGTTCAAGAACGCCTGTTCGGGGACGTGGTCGAGGTCGCCGTTGACCAGGGCCTCGAAGGACTCGACGGTCTCTTGCACCGGCACGAACAGGCCGGGCACCCCGGTGAAGACCTCGGCGACGAACATGGGCTGGGACAAGAAGCGCTGGATCTTGCGCGCCCGGTTGACGGTGACCCGGTCCTCCTCGCTCAGCTCGTCCAACCCCAAGATGGCGATGATGTCCTGGAGTTCGCGGAACCGCTGGAGCACCGCCTGGACGCTGCGGGCCACCTGGTAGTGGCGGTCCCCGACGATCTCGGGGGCCAAGATGTTCGAGGTCGACGCCAGCGGGTCGACCGCCGGGTAGATGCCGAGGGCGAAGATCTGGCGGCTGAGCTCGGTGGTGGCGTCGAGGTGGGTGAAGGTGGTGAACGGCGCGGGGTCGGTGTAGTCGTCGGCCGGCACGAACACCGCCTGCATCGAAGTGATCGACTTGCCCCGGGTCGAGGTGATCCGCTCCTGGAGCTCGCCCATCTCGTCGGCCAGCGTCGGCTGGTAGCCGACGGCCGAGGGCATCCGGCCGAGCAGGGTGGAGACCTCCGAACCGGCCTGGACGAAGCGGAACACGTTGTCGATGAACAAGAGCACGTCCTGGTGCTTCACGTCCCGGAAGTACTCGGCCATGGTGAGGGCGGCCAAGCCGACCCGGAGGCGCACCCCCGGCGGCTCGTCCATCTGGCCGTAGACGAGGGCGGTCTTCTCGATCACCCCGGACTCCTGCATCTCGAGCCACAAGTCGGTCCCCTCGCGGGTCCGCTCCCCCACGCCGGCGAACACCGAGACCCCGCCGTGCTGAGTGGCGATCCGGTGGATCATCTCTTTGATGAGCACGGTCTTGCCCACCCCGGCCCCGCCGAACAGGCCGATCTTGCCCCCCTGGAGGTAGGGCTCCAAGAGGTCGATGACCTTGATGCCGGTCTCGAACATCTGGGCCCGGGGTTCGAGCTCGTCGAACTCCGGCGGGTTGCGGTGGATCTCCCAGTAGTCCTCGACCCCTTCGATCGAGTCGGTGTCGAGCGTCTTGCCGAGCACGTTGAACACGTGGCCGAGCACCCCGTCGCCGACCGGCACCTTCATGCCCTGGCCGGTGTTGCGCACCGGGGTGCCACGGACCAGGCCGTCCGTCGAACGCATGCAGATGCACCGCACCCGGCCCTCGCCGATCTGCTGGGCGACCTCGGCCACGATGGTCTCGCGCTCCCCCTCGAGCTCGAGCTCCATCTCGACGGCGTGGTTGATCTCGGGCAGCGCGTGCAACGGGAACTCGATGTCGACGACCGGCCCGGCGATGGCGACCACCCGGCCGTCCTCGATCGCGCCGGTCCTCGACGTGGGCCGTGCTTCGGTGGTGGTCACTTCAGGCTCCCTTCGCCTCGCGGAGGGCTTCGGCCCCTCCCACGATTTCCATGATCTCGTTGGTGATGGCGTCCTGGCGGGCTTGGTTCATCGTCCGGGTCAACGTGCGGACCAGCTCCTCGGCGTTGTCGGTGGCGGCGGCCATGGCCCGCTGGCGGGCGGCGTGCTCCGAGGCCGAGGCCTCAAGCAGGGCGGCGAACAGCTCGGCCTCGACCGATCGGGGCATCAGCTGGGCGAGGAGGCTCGCCACATCCGGCTCGAACTCGGTGTAGCCGCTGCGGGCCGTCTCGTCGCTCGGCCCGGGGGAACCGGGCTCGCCGGCCCCCTTGGCCGCCGGCTCGGGCAGCGGCAACAACTGGGTGACCTCGACCCGCTGGTGGCCCGCCGACTCGTAACGGGTGGAGACCAGCTGGACCAGCTCGACCTCGCCGGTGCGGAAGAGGTGCCAGAGCGACCCGGCCACCTGGCGGGCGTCACCGAAGGCGGGCCGGTCGGCCATGCCGCTGAAGGACTCGGCCGTCTCGCGGCCCCGAAAACGGAAGTAGGCAATGGCCCGGCGCCCCACCGTGACCAGCTGCACCTCGGCGCCACCCTCCCGCTGCTCGGCCAGGAGCGACTCGGCCGCCCGGAACACGTTCGCGTTGTAGGGACCCGAGAGCCCCCGGTCGCCCACGATGAGGGCCACCGCGACCTTGCGCGGGTGCTCTGGTGTGCCCATCAGCCCCGCCGCCGCTGGGTCGCCCTTTGCGGCCTCCCGCACCACGCGGGCCACCGCCTCGCGGTAGGGGCGGTTGGCCGCGATCCGGTTCTGGGCCCGGATGATCTGGGACGCGGCGATGAGTTCGAAGGCGCGGGTGATCTTCTTGGTCGCCTCGACGGTGCGGATCCGCCGTCTAAGGGTCCGGACGACCCCACCGGCCACCGCTCAGCCCTCCATGCCCGGGGCCATCGTCACTCCGAGGTGCCCTTGTCGAACCCGTCGAGGAACTCGCGCAGCTTGGCGTCGATGGCGTCGGTGTCGGGGAGTTGCCCGGTGTCCCGGATGGCGGCCAAGAGCTCGGGCGCGTTGGCCCGGAGGTAGTCGCGCAGCTCGGACTCGTACCGTCGCACCTCAGAGACCGGGACCTCGTCCACCCAGCCGCGGGTCCCGGCGTAGACCACGAGGACCTGCTCTTCGACCGGGACCGGGGCGTTCTGGGGCTGCTTCAACAGCTCGGTCAGCCGGTAGCCCCGGTCCAGCTGTGCCTGGGAGGCCCGGTCCAGCTCCGAGCCGAAGGTGGCGAACGACTCGAGGTCGCGGAACTGGGCCAGGTCGATCTTGAGAGTCCCGGCCACCGTCTTCATCGCCCGTACCTGGGCGTCGCCGCCCACCCGGGACACCGAGTTCCCCACGTTCACCGCCGGTCGGACGCCGGCGTAGAAGAGATCGGCCTCCAAGAACACCTGGCCGTCGGTGATGGAGATCACGTTGGTCGGGATGTAGGCCGAGATGTCACCGGCCTTGGTCTCGATGATGGGGAGGGCGGTGAGCGAACCCCCGCCGTTGGCGTCGGAGAGCTTGGCCGCCCGCTCGAGCAGCCGGCTGTGGAGGTAGAAGACGTCCCCGGGGTACGCCTCCCGGCCCGGCGGCCGGCGGAGCAAGAGGGAGACCTGCCGGTACGCCTCGGCCTGCTTGGACAGGTCGTCGTAGACGATGAGGGCGGCATCGCCGTTCTCCATCCAGTGCTGGCCCATGGCACAGCCGGCGTAGGGAGCGAGGTACTTGAAGGGGGCCGGGTCGCCGGCCGAGGCCACCACCACCACCGTGTACTCCAGGGCGTGGCGGTCCTCCAGCGTCTTCACCGTCTGGGCCACCGAGGAGTTCTTCTGGCCGATGGCCACGTAGATGCACTTCACCCCCTGGCCGCGCTGGTTGAGGATGGTGTCGATGGCGACGGTGGTCTTCCCGGTCTTGCGGTCTCCGATCAACAGCTCGCGCTGACCCCGACCGATCGGGGTCATGGCGTCGATGGCCTTGATCCCGGTCTGCAACGGCTCGGAGACCGGCTGGCGGGAGACGATGCCGGGGGCCTGGACCTCCATCCGGCGGGTCTCGGTGGCGTTCAGGTTGCCCTTGCCGTCGATCGGCTCACCGAGGGCGTTGACCACCCGGCCGAGCAGGGCGTCACCGACCGGAACCGACAGGATCCTTCCGGTCGCCCGGACGATCTGTTCCTCCTCGAGGTTGTCCACCGGTCCGAGCACGACCGCACCGATCGTCTCCTCGTCCAGGTTGAGCGCCAACCCGACGGTCCCGTCCTCGAACTCCAAGAGCTCGTTGACGGCCGCTCCCGGCAGGCCCGACACCCTGGCGATGCCGTCGCCAACCTCGACGATGCGCCCGATCTGCTCGGCCTCGGCCCTCGGTGAGTACTCCTCGACGTGACGTCTGAGGGCCGCGGTGATCTCGGCGGCGTCGATCGTCAACTCGGTCATGGCTCTCCTGTTCCTCGTCGCTCCCGTTCGGCGCCGGGGAAGGCCGGCACCAGCTCCTCGCGCAGCCGCTCCAGCCTCCCGCGGGCGCTGGCGTCCACCCGCAGATCGCCGACCTCGACGATCGCCCCCGACAACAGGTCGGGATCGATCGTCACCTGGAGCTCGACCGGCACCCCCACCAGGCGGGCGAGGGCCGTCCCCATCGCCTCGCGCTGGGGGTCGGTGATCGTCTCCGACGTGCGCACGTGGGCGACCCGCCACCCGCGGGCCTCGGCCGTCCGCTCGACCAACCAGTCCAGCGCGCCCACGAAGTCCCGGGGTCGCCCGCCGGCCACCACGAAGTGCACCAGGCGCAGCGAGGCCGGCTCGACCTTGCCCGAGAGCAAATCGTCGACGACCCCCTGGCGGACCGGGATCGGCAGCTCGCGATCGGTCAGGACGGCCCGCAGGGGCGGGTTGGCCTCGACGACCCGGGCGAACCGGAAGAGCTGGTCCTCGGCCTCCTCGAGGTCGCTCGCGCCCATGGACTCGAACAGGGCGGCGGCGTAGCCACCGATCCGCTGCCGGGCCGCCTGGTGGCCGAGCAGGGTCAGCTGCTCGCCGGCCCCCGACCGGGCCCGGTGCGCCACCCACTTGAGTGCGGCCAGCACGTCGGGGGCCCGGACGGCCGAGACCGCGAACGACGCCAGCCGCCGCGCCTCGTCGCTCACCCGGCCCTCGAGCAGCTCGGAGAGCGCGGCTCGCCGGGACGCCCGAAGGAGCCCGGTGTCGGTGAGCGCCGAGCGAAGCTCCTCGCTGCCTTCGACGAACCGCTCGACGGCGGCCAGCTCGTCGGCCAGCGTCGCGCGGTCGGCGCCTTCGAAGATCGCGGTGGCGTAGCCCTCGAGCGAGGGATTCACACGCCCGCACCACCGGCCGCCTCGCCCTCTTGGACTGCGGCGATCGCCTCGTCGATCAGGTCCCGGTGGACCTCGGGGTTAACCTCCCGCCCGATGATGCGCTCGACGACCTCCATCACGAGCTCGCCCATCTGCACCGTGGCCTCGTCGAGGGCCCGCTGCCGGGCCTGGTTCACCTCGGCGGTGGCGGTGGCCAGGATCCGGTCGTGCTCCTCCTGGGTCTGGGCCACGGCGGCGACCCGGGCCTGGTCGGCCGACCGGTTGGCCTGCTCGATGATCTCCCGGGCCCGATGCCGGGCCTCCTCCAGGGCGGCCCGCCGCTCCTCTTCGATGCGCACCGCGTCCTGGCGGGCCTGCTCGGCGGCCGTGATCTCGGCCTCGATCCGCGCCTGACGCTCGCTGATCACCCGGTTGACGAGGGGCAGTACGAAGCGGCCGACGACCGCGAGCACGATCACGAAGGCCACGAGCTCGGCGATGAACGTGCCGTTGGGCACGAGGAAGTTACTGGTCGCGATCATCTGCGCTCACCGGTTCTTGGCATGGACGCCTCGCGCCGCGGGCGCCCGTGGGGTCCGTTCATCGGCTTCGGAGGCCCCTACTTCTTGTAGAGGGAGAAGATGAAGAGCGCGGTGAAGGCCAGGTTGATGAAGTACATCGCCTCGACCAGGCCGACGGTCAAGAACATGATCGTGAACAGCCTGGACTGAGCCTCGGGCTGTCTCGCCACGCCGGCGATGGTCTGACTTCCGGCCAGGCCGTCACCGATGGCGGCGCCCACCGCGCCGCCACCGAGGGCCAGACCGCCGCCCACCATGGCGCCAGCCAGCTGGATCGCCTGCTGGGTCGTGTCGTGTGCCATTGCTGGTCTCCTTTGGTGTGGGTTACGAGGAAAGGGGCTTCGCCCGGGCGCCCACCAGCCGGCGGAGCCGCCCGGGCTGGCGCTCGGACCGGTGCGCACCGCTCATGGCGGTGTCGAAGTAGATGATGGCCAGCAGGGCGAAGATGAACGCCTGGACGCCGGCGATGAACAGGTCGAAGAGCTTCCACAGCGGGTTGACGATCACGATCACGATGTCTCCAACCGGAGCGCCCGACAGTTTCCAGGCCCCGAGGGCGGCGATCGCCGAGAGCATGAGCGCCCCTGCGAACAGGTTGCCGAAGAGCCGGAGGGCCAGGGTGACCGGCTTCGAGAACTCCTCGACCAGGTTCATGAACAGGTTGAACGGCAAGAGCGCCTTCGGGAACGGCTGGAAGAGGTAGTGGCGGATGTAGCCGCCGAGCCCCCGGGACCGGATCGACGCCGCGTGCACAAGTGCGATGACGAACAGCGCCATCGCCAGGGTCAGGTTGATGTCCCCGGTCGGGGCGGCGAGCCACTCGAAGTGGCTGCCCAGCCCGACCTGTTCGAACAGGTTGCAGACGAAGATGAACACGAACAGGCAGACCGCCAGGGGAATGACCGATCGTCCGGCCTCCCCGATGGAGCCCTCGACCTGGCTCGTGACCGCCTCGACCATGGCCTCGAAGATGACCTGGACGCGCCCGGGCCGGCCGGTGACCACCTGGTGACGTAACAGCAGGCCGAGCAGCACGACGATCACCATCGCCGCCCCGGTCGCCCAGACGGTGTCGACGTTGATGGTGAGACCGAGGAACTTGCGCACCACGTGGTCGCCCACCGTGATGTCGGCGGCGAAGGAGAAGGGTGCGAGCGTCATCAGCGCTCCATCGGTCCCTCGCCGGGCACCCCGAGCTCGGAAGGGCCGGGTTGGGGTCCCGCAGCGGGATCGTCGTCGAGCTGGTCCACCGAGAGCATGCCCGAGATCCCCGAGAACAGGGACCCGCCGCCGAACGAGGCACCGGCCCCTTTCAGCATGGAGCGGACCACCCCGAAGAGCAGGAGGAACTGGAAGACGGCCAGGCCCGCCATCACCCCGAACCCGAGGTCGAAGCTGACGAAGAGGAGCCCCAGGGCCACGGCGGTGATGACGGCCAGCCGGCCCATGGTGTTGAGGGCCAGGGGCCGGCGCTTGGGACCGCTCCGGCGACCGGCCCTGGCCACCGAGCCCTGCACCATGCGGAAGTTGGCGATACCGAGGGCGATGCCGACGCAGAGCCCGAGCCCGACCAGCGCCGCCTGGAGGAGAACGCACAGGACGAGCCCGCCGACGCCGACGGCCAGGGAACCGAACACGGTGCGCCGCGAGATCCGGGCCAGATCGGGAAGCGACACCTGGGAGAACTGCACGGCGATCCTCAGCGCTCCGGGCGGCCGGGCGCGCCTAGACGAAGCGCCGGAGCTGGTGCACGACGAGCAGCACCGCCGAGACGATGCCGAAGGCGAGCCCGACGAAGGTCAACCAGGGCGTGGTATTGGCCAGCCAGTCGGCCAGGTAGCCGAGCCCCATCCCCCCCAGCACGCTGAGCGCACAGGCCGTCCCGATCCAGAAGAGGTCGCCGATGCCTGGCGGGGTAGGTCCGGGGCGGCCGGGCGGACCCTGCGGCTCGTCCTCGTGGTCCCCCATCGGCCTGCTCCCCAGCCGCGTCAGACGGAGTGTTGGTGTTGATGTTCGTCAACCGGGAATCCAGTGCTCACGCAGGGGTGATGGTGCTCGGCGCGCGCTCGACACGCCGCGGACTCCGCGTCGGTGCGGTGACGCAGTCCCTAGCCACCGCCCAAATCATCGCATCTCTTCTCGCTCCTGGGCAAAACGTCACGCGCGCCTGGGCGTCCGGGCCCCCGAGATGCCGGACCGGGGGGCCGGCGGACCCGGGATCAGGTCCCCGGCGCGCCCCTGGTGCTCGGAGCCCGGCGGCGGCGACCCGTTGGGGTGCGGGGGACCCCCGGCCCGGCGCGCCGGGAGCCCCCGAGCGCCCGGGGCCCCGGCTGGGACCACGTCGGCCTCCCGGCGCCGGAGACCGGGGTGGAACAGGGTGTAGAGACCGACGCCCAGGGCGGCGGCGCCGAAGGGGATGAAGGCGTTCACCCTCGGGATGAACAGCGGGAACAGGACGAAACCCGAGAGCACGGCGGTCCAGGCCCACAGGATGACGACGCTGCGCCGCTGCCCGTGACCGAGCCGCATGAGCCGATGGTGGATGTGCTCCTTGTCGGCGGCGTGGAAGCTCCCACCCTTGGCCGTTCGGCGCACGAAGGCGAAGGCCATGTCGAGGATCGGCACCCCGAGGATGAAGAGCGGGATGAACAGGGGGGCGAAGAAAAAGTAGGTCGAACCGCTGGTGACCGGGATCCGGCCCCCGATGACCGTCGTCGACGCCGCCATGAGCAATCCGAGGAAGAGCGCGCCGGCGTCGCCCATGAACACCTTGGCCGGATGGAAGTTGAAAGGGAGGAACCCGAGACAGACCCCGCAGGCGATCACCGCGATGAGCGGCCCGATGTTGTCGAGCGGCAGGACGCCGAGCTCCATGAGTCGGAGCCCGTAGACGGCCATGGCCCCGCCGGCAATGGCGACGATGCCCGCGGCGAGGCCGTCGAGGCCGTCGATGAGGTTGATCGCATTGGTCAGTGCGATCACCCAGATGGCGGTGATGAGCGGGGTAACGCTCGGGGTCAGCGCGATGAGTCCCGCCAGGGGGACCTTGATCTCGTACATGGTCACGCCGAGGAAATACAAGATGCTGGCCGCCAGCACCTGGCCGGCCATCTTGGCCGGTGCGGACAGGTCCAACACGTCGTCGACCAGGCCGATGGCGAAGATGGCCGCCCCGGCCAGCACCACCCCAAGCGGTTCGGAGGAATTCGAGAAGATCCCGTGCATGGCCGGGCTGAGGGCAGCCACGGTGACCGCGACCAGGAACCCGAGCAACATGGCGGCGCCGCCCCCGTAGGGCATCGGCGTCTCGTGCACGGTCCGCTCGCTCGGCGGGTAGATGTAGCCGACCCGCAACGAGAGCCAGCGCGCCGGCATGGTCACGGCGGCGGTCACCGCGGCGGCCACCCCGAGCACGATCCCGTACCAGGCGAGCGGCGGCACTCCGACGAGCTCCGCGACCCGGGCCGCTCAGCCCGACCCGGCGAGGTCCGGGTAGGGCGGGAAGGCGGCGCAGAGCGACGTCACCTCGGCCTGCACGGCCTCGAGCGCTGCGACGTCGTCGCGATGACGCAGGGCCCGGCCGATGAGAGAAGCGACGGTGGCCATCTCGGCGGTCCCCATCCCCGCGGTGGTCTCGGCGGCGGTGCCGAGCCGGAGGCCCGAGGTGACGAAGGGCGAGCGCGGGTCGTCGGGAATGGTGTTGCGGTTGCAGGTGATCCCGTAGCGGTCGAGCACCTCCTGGGCCGTCTTCCCGGTGAGCCCGGGGTCGAACGTCCGCAGGTCCACCAGCAACAGGTGGTTGTCGGTCCCCCCGGCGACGAGGCGGAACCCTTCGGCGCGCAGCGCGGCGGCCAGGGCCTTGGCGTTGGCCACCACCGCTTCGACGTAGCGGCGGAACCCCGGGGTGGCCGCCTCGGCGAAGGCGACGGCCTTGGCCGCGATGACGTGCTCGAGCGGGCCGCCCTGGAGCCCGGGGAAGACCGCGCTGTCGATCTTCTTGGCCAGTTCGGCGGTGGTGAGGATCGCCCCGCCCCTCGGACCTCGGAGGGTCTTGTGGGTGGTGAAGGTGACCACGTCGGCGACGCCGACCGGGTTGGGGTGGACCCCGCCGGCGATCAGGCCGGCCGGGTGGGCGGCGTCGAACATAAGACGGGCGCCGACCTCGTCGGCGATCTGGCGGAACGGCTCGGCCTCGATCGTGCGCGAGTAGGCGGTCGAGCCGGCGACGATCAGCTTCGGCTGCTCGGACTTGGCCACGTCACGGACCTGGTCGAAGTCGATGACTTCGCCCGGATGGTCCTCGTCGCCGGTCGGCGGGGTGACCCCGTAGGAGACGAACCGCCAGTAACTCGAGGTGATCGAGGCCGGGGACCCGTGGGTCAGGTGGCCGCCGTGGTCGAGCCGCATCGCGAGCACGGTGTCCCCAGGCTCGAGGAGGGCGTGGTACACGGCAAGGTTGGCGTTGGCCCCCGAGTGGGGCTGGACGTTGGCGTGCTCGGCACCGAAGAGGGCGGTCGCCCGACGGCGGGCGAGGTCCTCGACCTCGTCGATGATCCGGTTCCCTCCGTAGTAGCGGGAGCCCGGATACCCCTCGGAGTACTTGTTGGTGAGGACCGACCCGGTGGCGGCCAGCACCGCCGGGGAGGTGAAGTTCTCCGACGCGATGAGCTGCAACGTCGAGGTCTGGCGGCCGTACTCCTCGGTGACGAGCCTCGCCACCTCGGGATCGGCGTCCAACCAGCGGGGAAACGGAGACCCGCTGCTCACCGGGCGGCCCATAGGGATGTCTGACCGGCGGACCGCTCGATCGGCCCCAGATCCATGGTGGCGAGTGTACCCAGCACCCCGGGGTGCCCCGGTGGGCTGGCCCCGGGGGGTACCGGCCCCACTACGCTGCGGACACCGTGCCCTTGGACCCGAGAACCCCGGTCATCGTCGGCGTGGGCCAGGTGACCGATCGCCCCGGCGACCCCGAGCCCGACCACCAGAAGGAACCCCTCGGTCTCATGGTGGCGGCCCTCCGGGCCGCACTCGCCGACGCCGGGGGCAACGCCAACCGACTGGCCTCGGCGGTCGGCAGCATCCGGGTGGTCCGTTCGCTGACCTGGAACGTGCCCGACCCCGGGGCCTTGATCGCCAAAGAGCTCGGGATGGACCCCACCGAGTCCGTTCACAGCTCGATCGGGGGCAACACCCCCCAGGCCCTCCTCGCCGACAGCGCGGCCGCGATCCAGGCCGGTGCGCTCGAGGCCGTGGTGGTGGTCGGCGCCGAGAGCGGGTACTCGAGGGCTCGGGCCAGGCGGATGGGTGAGCGGTTGACTTTCACCGAACAGGACGAGGCCACCTTGCCGGCCGTCGCCTTCGGGACCGACCGGGCGCCCACCTCCGAGACCGAGGCCGCCCGCGGCCTCACCCTCCCAGTCAACGTCTACCCGTTGATCGAGAACGCCATCCGCCTCGAGGCCGGCTTGACCCGGTCCGAGCACCTGGCGCGGATCGGGGCCCTGTGGTCGAAATTCTCACAGGTGGCAGCAGCCAACCCCTTCGCCTGGTCCCGTCGGGCACTCGGCCCCGAGGAGGTGGTCGGGCCCACCGGGGACAACCGGATGATCGCCTTCCCCTACCCCAAGCTCTGCACGGCCAACATCCAGGTGGACCAGGGGGCCGGGTTGCTCGTCGTCTCGGCCGAGCTCGCCGAGGCCGCCGGGGTCCCGGGAGATCGTTGGGTGTTCCCCCTGGCCGGGGCGGAGGCCAACGACCACTGGTTCCTCTCGGAACGGGCCGACCTGTCCCGCTCGCCGGCCATCGCGCTGGCCGGACGGCGGGCCCTCGAGCTCGCCGGCGTCGGGATCGACGACGTGGCGGTGGCCGACCTGTACTCGTGCTTCCCCTGCGCGGTGCAGCTCGGGGCACGGGAGCTCGGCCTGGCCATCGACGGTGACGTCGGCCGGCTCACCCAGACCGGTGGGCTGACCTTCGGCGGCGGCCCGGGCAACAACTATGTGAGCCACGGCATCTCCTCGCTGGTCAGCTCGCTGCGGGCCCGGCCCGGGAGCGTCGGCCTCGCGACCGGCCTCGGGTGGTACGCGACCAAGCACGCCGTCGGCGTCTACTCGACCGAACCACCCGCGGCGGGGTTCCGCTCCGAGAAGGTCCAACCGGCGGTCGACCGGCTGGAGCGATGGGTCGAGGACCCCGACGCCACCGGGCCGGCCGACGTGGAGACCTTCACCGTGACCTACTCGAGGGAGGGCGAGCCCGAACGCGGGATCGTGTCGTGCCGGACAGGCGAACGCACCCGGACCTGGGCGAACCTGAGCGATCCGGACCAGCTGGCCGAGCTGGTGGGCGCGGAACGGGCCGGTTGGTCGGGCACCCTGTCGGCCGGGGGGCGCTTCGAGCTCGCCTAGGTGCCCGGGCCGGGGGCCCGAGGTGGACGGCGCCTCGCTCGTCGATCGCCCAGTCGGGGTTGTGGGCCACCTCCCAGGGATGGCCGTCGGGATTGATGAAGATCCCCGAGTACCCGCCCCAGACGGTCTCGTCCGCCTCGCGACCGATGCGAGCGCCGGCCGACCGGGCCTCAGCCAGCACCGAATCGAGCTCGGCTCGGGACCGGGCGTTGAAGGGTCACGCCGCCCCAGCCACCGGGGTCGGACACGGCCGAGTCCTCGGCCAGCCGGGCGCGGTCCCACAACGCCAGGACCAGGCAGCCGACCTGGAAGAACACAATGTCGTCACCGGTGACCGGCAGCCAGCCGAGCGCCTGGTAGAAGCGGCGGGCCGGTCGAGGTCGTGCACGCCCAGGGTGGCCAGGCTGACGCGCTGCTCCACGCAGGCAGTCTGGCCCATCTCGGTCCTAGTCGGACAGGGCGGCTTCGATCTCGGCCCAGCCGGTGGCGCCCTCACGCAGACAGCCGGGCCGCCGGCCGGTGCAGTCGACGACGGTCGAGGGCACCCCGGCCGCCCGGCCCTCCACGACCGCGGCCACCTCGTTTGCGACGAAGCGTGCACGCACTTGGGCGGCCGACGTGCAGGGAGGCTCGCCGTGCCGATTGGCGCTCGTGACCGCGAGCGGGCCGAGCGAAAGACAGAGCTCCTCGATGAGGGGGTGATCGGGCCATCGGATGCCGACCGACCGGCCCGAACCCCCCACCAGGGCGCCGATCCGGCGACGGGCCGGCACGACGAGGGTGAGCGGCCCGGGCCAGAAGCGAGCGGCGAGGGTGGCGGCCGCGTTCGGCACCGACGAGGCGACCCGACCAACCTGTCCCCACCCCCCGATCAACACCGGCAGGGCCAGATCTGCGGGACGGCCCTTGGCGGCGAAGACCCGGGCGACCGACTGAGGCGTGAGGAGGGCGGCAAGGCCGAAGACGGTGTCGGTCGGCACGGCCACCACTGCGCCCCCGGCCAGTCGTTCGACGATCGCGTCGAGGTCGTCGGCCGACAGGAGCGCCGGGGGCTCGCTGCGGCTCACCCCCAACGGGCGACGAGCGCCCGGGGCCTGCCGGCCAGGTCCGAGAGGACGCGCGCCCCCGAGGCACCGAGGCGTTCGGCCGCCCACAAGGCCGAGGCGCCCTGGGCCGGACTGATCTCGACGACCGCCGCCCCCGGTCTCGAGAGCCACTCCGGCGCGCCGGTGAGGATCGTCTCGACGGCGGCGAACGCCGGAGTGCCGTCGCTCCCGGTCTCGGCCACCAGAGCCCGATGGGGCTCGTAGTCCCGCACCACCGGGTCGAGAACCTCCCACTCCATCGCCGAGACATACGGGGGGTTCGCCACCACGAGCGTGATCGTGCCACGTTCGCCCGGGTCCAAGGCCTCCCACCACGACCCCTGCCGCCAACGCACGGAACCGACACCGTCGTGGCCGGCGGCCAGCCGCTCCTGATTGGAGCGGGCGAGGTCGAGGGCGTCGGGTTCGACGTCCGTGCCGGTCACCTCGACGCCGAAGCCGGCGCGCTCGGTCGCCACGGAGAGGGCGATCGCCCCGGTACCGGTCCCGAGGTCGACCACGCGAGCCGGTCGACCGTCACCCACCAACCGGTCGAGCTCGGCCAGCGCGACATCGGTGACCCACTCGGTCTCTGGTCGGGGGATGAGGGCCCGGCGGTCGACCAGGAGGTCGAGGTGGCGGAACGGCCAGTGTCCGAGGACGTACTGCAGCGGCTCACCGGCCACCCGGCGACGGGACAGCTCGGCCACCGCCCGGACCTGGTCGGCGGTGGCCGGCCGCCCGGGGCCGACACCCACGTCCTCGAGGACCCAAGCCGCCTCGCGTCGACCGAGATCGGCGAGGAGGGAGCGCTCGAAGCTCCCGGGTCGCCCGGGATCGTTCCCCGCCACCATCACGGCGATTCGCCGTCCTCTGCGTCGAGCTGCCTGGCCCGCTTGTCGGCCATCAGGGCATCGGCGAACTCGTCGAGGTCGCCCGCGAGGACCTGGTCCAGCTTGTAGAGGGTGAGCCCGATGCGGTGGTCGGTGACCCGGTTCTCCTTGTAGTTGTAGGTCCGGATCTTCTCGGAGCGTCCCCCGCCCCCGACCTGAGAACGCCGCGCGGCCGCGATCGCCGAGGCCTGGCGGTCCTGTTCGGCCTTGAGCAGCCGGGATCGCAGCACGGTGAGCGCCTTCGCCTTGTTCTGGGTCTGGCTCTTCTCGTCCTGCATGGCCACAACGATCCCCGTCGGCAGGTGGGTGATCCGCACCGCCGAGTCGGTGGTGTTCACCGACTGGCCACCCGGACCGGTCGACCGGTAGACGTCGATCTTGAGGTCGGACGGGTCGATGACCACGTCGACCTCGTCGGCCTCGGGTAGCACCGACACCGTGGCAGCGGAGGTGTGCACTCGGCCCTTGGACTCGGTGACCGGGACCCGCTGCACGCGGTGCGGGCCCGCCTCGTGCTCGAGGTACCGCCACGCGTCCCGGCCCTTCACCACGAACACCACCTCGTTCAGCCCGTCCCGACCGGTCGTGCTCTCCGAGAGCACCTCAAGACCAAAGTGATGTCGGTCGGCAAAGCGCGTGTACATGGAGAACAGGTCACGGGCGAACAGGTTGGCCTCCTCACCTCCCTCGGCCCCCCGGATCTCGACGATGACATTCCGGCCGTCATTGGGGTCCTTCGGCAAGAGCAGACCACGAAGCCTCGTCTCGAGGTCGACCACGACCCGTTCGGAGTGCTCGAGTTCGTCCCGGGCCAGCTCCCGCTCCTCCCCTGCCGCCTCCCCGGCCATCTCCTCGGCGGCGGTCACGTCCTGGCGTGCGGACTGGAGCTCGCGCCAGATCGACACCGGCTCCTCCAGGTCCTTGCGCCGGCGGGAGAGGTCCCGGAGGCGTGCCGGGTCGCTCGAGGTGACGGGATCCGCCAGCTCGTCGATCACCGCCACGTACTCGGCCTCGAGGCGGGCCATGCGAGCGTCCAGTGGCTCGGGCACCGCCTCAGAATACGGGCCCGCCTGTCGGACCCGGCCGGACCTCGGCGCTAGGAGGTCTTGGTCGGGCGTGCCTTGGTCGACTTACGCTGGCCGTAGCGCCGCTGGAACCGCTCGACGCGGCCGCCGGAGTCCACCAGCTTCTGCTTGCCGGTGAAGAACGGGTGGCACTCACTGCAGAGCTCGACGTGGAGGTCCGCCTTGGTCGAGCGGGTGACAAAGGTGTTCCCGCACGAGCAACGCACCGTCGCCTCTCCGTACTTGGGGTGGATGTCGGCCTTCATCGTTCACTTCCTCGTTCTGATCACAGGTTCGGTCGGCCGGTCATGCAAGGCCGCCGAGCCGGCGGATATTCCTCAACCGTTGGGTGTCGGGCCCTTCGCGATCTCGGCCAGGAATTCGCGGTTGGACTTGGTCGTCCTGACCTTGTCCATGAGCAGTTCCAGACCGGGCGCGGCGTTGCCCTCGGCCGCGAGGGCGTTCAGCACCCGGCGAAGCTTCCAGACCTGCTGGAGCTCACCCCGCTCGAAGAGGAGCTCTTCGTGGCGGGTCGAGCTGGCGTTCACCTCGATCGACGGGTAGAGCCGCCGCTCGGCCAACCGCCGGTCCAGCCGCAGCTCCATGTTCCCGGTGCCCTTGAACTCTTCGAAGATGACCTCGTCCATCTTCGACCCGGTCTCCACCAGAGCGGTGGCCAGGATGGTCAGCGAACCGCCCTCTTCGATGTTGCGGGCGGCACCGAAGAACTTCTTCGGTGGGTACAGCGCCCCCGAGTCGACGCCGCCGGACATGATCCGGCCGGTCGCCGGCTGAGCCAGGTTGTAGGCGCGGGCCAGGCGCGTGATCCCGTCGAGGATGATCACGACGTCCTTGCCCAGTTCGACCAACCGCTTGGCCCGGTCAATCGCCAACTCGGCGACCGTGGTGTGCTCGTCGGCCGGGCGGTCGAAGGTCGAGGCGATCACCTCGCCGCGGACCGAGCGCCGCATGTCGGTGACCTCTTCGGGTCGCTCGTCGACCAGGAGGACCATCAGGTGGACCTCCGGGTTGTTCGCCTCGATCGAGTGGGCGATCTGCTTCATCACGGTGGTCTTGCCCGCCTTGGGCGGCGAGACGATGAGCCCCCGTTGGCCCTTGCCGATCGGCGCGAGCAAATCGACGATACGGGCGGTCAGGTTGTCCTTCTCCCCCTCTTGCTCGAGCATCAGCTTCTCGTCGGGGAACAGCGGGGTCAGGTCCTCGAACCGGGGACGGTTCCGGGCCTCCTCGGGATCGAGGCCGGACACGGTGTCGATCCGGAGCAACGCCGGGAAGCGCTCGCTGTTGGAGGCAGGCCGGCAGGCGCCCTCGAGGTAGTCGCCCTTGCGCAGTGCGAACCGCCTGGCCTGGCTGATCGAGACGTAGACGTCCTTGGAGGAGGGGAGGTAGCCCTCGCAACGCAAAAAGCCGTAGCCCTCGTCCCGCAGGTCGAGCAGACCACGGACCTCCACCAGCTCGCCGGTGTAGGGACCGTCCTGGGCCGGGCCGCCCTGGAACTCGCGGTCACCCCCCCGCTCGCGGCCGCGGCGACGCCGGTTACTGCGGCGGTTCCCCGGTTCTGCCCCCTGCTGGTGCGTCCCCTGGGGCCGGGTACCGGATCGTTGGGATTGGTCGGTCCGGGTGACGGTGGCGGCGCGCTCGGATCCGTCGCCGGTCGCGACCTCCGACCCCTTGGCCGGTGCGGAACCGTTGGCCCCGATCGTGCCGGCGTCGAGTTCGGCCTCGATCTGCGCCATCGACGAGGCAGAAGAGCCGTTGGAGCTCGGGCCGGCCTGGGTCTTCGTCTCGGTGGTGTCTTCGTGATCCGGGCGCTCGCCGTTGCCGCTCCCGTTCGAGACACCGGTCGCCGACAGGATCTTGTCGATCAGGTCGGCCTTCTTCGACCGGGTGGTCGTCTTCAGGTCCATCGCCTGGGCGATGGCGTGGAGCTCGTCACGCTCCTTCGACTCGAGCACGGACCGTTCGAGCTGCTGTTCGGCAGTCATCGGCCTCCTCATGGTTGACGCCGCAGGGGTCCTGGTTCGACCCACTGCGGGAAACAGGGGTGGGAAATCTGGGCTCCCACGACACGGGGATGCAGCCCCCATCCCACTGACTTCGGAGGCTACCGGGACCGCGATCGGGACCCGAAGAAGCGCTCCGCGCAGGTGGTATGGGACCAATTGTAGCGGCCGGCCGCCCGTCGCGGCAACATCGCCACCGACGATTCCAACAACGGCGACAGGCTCGTTGTTCCCGGGCTCCCACCCCCGCTCGGGTGGCCGGCCCGCCGGACCCCACAGAGCCGACGAGAAAGAAGGGAGGCCCCGGTGGCCGACCAGCTCGGAGACCGGCCGGACGCCCCACCCATCGAGGAAGGGACCCTGCTGTGGGAGCCATCCCCCGATCGGGCGGCGGGCTCCCAGCTCCGGCGGTTCATGGACTGGCTGGCCCACGACTCCGGCCTGGTGTTCGAGGGCTACGGAAGCCTGTGGCGGTGGTCGGTCGAGCACGTCGAGGAGTTCTGGGCGACGCTGTGGCGGTACTTCGACCTCGGAGCTCCATTGACGGGGAGCGAGGTTCTGCGCCGCGGTGCCGGGGTCGAGGGGGCCCGGTGGTTCATTGGCCGGCGGCTCAACTACCTCGACCCGGTGCTCAGACACCCTGACGCCGACCTCGCCCTGGTCGCCGAGAACGAACAAGGGGAGCGGACCGAGCTCACCTACGGCCAGCTCCGTGCCCTGGCCGGTTCGGTCGCCGCCGGCCTCCGGCGCCTCGGCGTCGGTCCCGGCGACCGGGTGGCCGCGGTGCTGGGCAACGGCCCCGAGGCGGTCGCGGGCTTCTTGGCGGCGGCCAGCATCGGCGCCGTCTGGTCGACCTGCGCGCCCGAGTTCGGTGTGACCAGCATGGTCGACCGGTTCCGCCAGATCGAACCGTCGGTCCTCCTCATCGCCGACTCCTACCGCTACGGGGGCAGGGTGTTCGACCTCGCCGACAAGACCCGAACGCTGTCGGCGGCGCTGCCCGGGCTGGGCGCCACGGTCGTGGTGGGGTCGGCGCACGCCCGCGAGGACCGGCTCGACTGGGACCGGCTGCGCGCCGAACCGGCCGAGCTGGCGGTCGAGCCCCTCCCCGCCGACCATCCCCTTTGGATCCTCTATTCCTCGGGGACCACCGGACCGCCCAAGCCCATCGTCCACTCCCACGGGGGAATCCTCCTCGAACACCTGAAGGCACTCGCTCTCCACTGCGACCTCGGTCCCGACGACCGCTTCTTCTGGTTCTCGACGACCGGTTGGATGATGTGGAACTTCCTTGTCGGAGGCCTGCTCGTCGGCGCAACCATCGTGTGCTTCGACGGTCATCCGGCCTGGCCGGACCCGGGCCGGCTGTGGCGGTTGGCCGAGGAGGTGCAGATCACGTGCTTCGGCGCCAGCCCTCCCTACTTCGACACCCTCCGCCGGAGTGGCTACGAGCCCCGCCGCCACCACCGGCTCGGGCGCCTGCAGACCGTGGGGTCGACAGGGGCCCCGCTGTCCCCGGAGGGCTTCGCCTTCGCGGCGGAGCGCATCGCCCCCGGGGTCCTGGTCGCCCCGCTGTCCGGCGGGACCGACGTCTGCACCGCCTTCATCGGCCCGTGCCCGCTGCTGCCGGTTCGTGCCGGCGAGATGCAGTGCCGCATGCTCGGAGCGAAGGTCGAGGCCTTCGACGAGGACGGGGAACCGGTGGTCGGGACCACCGGCGAGCTGGTCATCGCCGAACCCATGCCTTCGATGCCCATCAGATTCTGGGGCGACGCCGGAGGAGCGCGACTGCACGAGAGCTACTTCTCCACCTTCCCGGGCGTCTGGCGGCACGGCGATTGGCTCAAGATCACCGAAACGGGGGGGTGCGTCATCTACGGACGCTCCGACGCGACCTTGAACCGCGGCGGGGTGCGCAGCGGGGCCGCTGACTTCTACCGCGTCGTCGACGGCGCGCCCGGAGTGGCCGACGCCCTGGTCGTCGACACCAGCGAGCTCGGCACCGAGGGCCGCCTCTACCTCTTCGTCACCGCTGAGGAGCCAGAGAGCTCCGAGCGCCTGGACCTCGAGCTGCGGGAGAGGATCCGGACCGAGCTCTCCCCCCGCCACGTGCCAGACGAAGTCGTGGTCCTCGACAAGATCCCTCGGACCCTCAACGGCAAGAGGCTCGAGGTCCCCGTCCGCCGCATGCTGCTCGGGGTCCCCCCCTCCGAGGCGGTGACACCGGGGGCGGTCGACGACCCCGACGCGCTCGATCGGCTGGTCGCCCGTCTCCGACTACTCCAAACCGGCGGATGACGCCGGTCATCTACGCGGTCGTCTCCGATCCTTCACCGGCCGGGGTCGGTGCCACGTCGCGCTCGATCCCCTCGATCAGGTAGCGCAAACCCACCTCGAACTGGTCGCGGGTGGTACAGGAGGCCAGGCGTTCGATGAGCGGGTCGGAAGGGCCGCTCCCTTGTGCCGGGTGACCGCGCGACGCCTGGAGCGCGGCGAAACCGACGGTGTAGGTGTGCACCGTCGCGTAGGCGCGCCAGACGCCCTCTTCGTCGATACCGGCGCCGCGCAGCGCACCGAGCATGGCGTTCATCCGGTCGACTGCCGTGGGCGACACGACCGGGCCGAGGAGGTAGACGTGCAGTCCTGCCGGCTGGGAGACGAGGAAGTTGCGCAGCCTCTCGGCCGCTTCCATGATCCACGCCTGCCACTCGACGGCTCGTTTGCGGGGACGCCACACGCAGGCCAGTATCCGGTCGACCACCTCGGTCAAGAGGTCGTCCTTCCCCTTGATGTGATGAAGGAGCGCAGCGCCGCTTCTGCGTGACGGGCCCGTTGGCAGCGACCGGCCCGGACGCCATCGCGAGGAGCGATCCTGTGGCACCCAGCTCCGCACGTCCCAGTCCGTCGAAGGCAAAAGGTAGTCCGCGGGAGCCCTCCCGCCGCCGGGAACCAGGTGTGCCGAGCACACTTGGGGTCTCCAAACCAACCCGGAGACGACGGAAGGAGACTCCCGTGGAACACCAACGACACTACGTCGGCATCGACCTGCACCGGCGCCGGAGCGTGATCGTCCGGCGCAACGAGGCCGGTGAGGCCCTCGACACGGTCCGGATCGACAACGACCCGATCGCTCTCACCGCCGAGATCGCTAAGGCCGGCGAGCACCCCGACGTCGTGCTCGAGGCCACCTACGGCTGGTACTGGGCGGCCGACGTGCTCAACGAGTGCGGGGCGAGCGTGCACCTCGCTCATCCGCTCGGCAATTATCCCGATGTCGCAGTTATGCCGATGTTCGCGTGAAGTCGCTGGTCACGGTGGGATTTGGGCGAGATAGTTCGGCATAACTACAGGGCTTCGAGGAAGGCCAGG
>JAJYVS010000027.1 GCA_021791895.1 Actinomycetes bacterium
GGGCCAGCCGGGTCACCGTCATCACCAGGAGGAACGCCCTCCAATCGCAGATCCTGGCCGCGTTCGGGGTGGAAACCAGCGACTGGGACCGGGCGACAATCGCCTGACCAGGGACTATGGCAATTCTGTAGGGGAAACACCCTTCAACCGCGCCACCATCTACCTGGGACTACGCGAAGGGGCCGCCAAAGTCCGGTCAGCCACTCACCATGCAGAGGGTTGGAGGACTCAGCTGGGTCGACCCCTCGGCCTCAGAACCCGCTCAGCGAGCCGTTTGGCGTGCCCATCCCGGTCGGCCCGTCGTAGCCCGTTCCGGCCGTGCAGAGGTAGGCGATGCTCTGGTTCACGTTCCTCCCGTGGCCGGCGCAGGAACCGTTGGACCCGCTCACCACGTCGTACAGACTGAGATTCTCGCTGCCGAACTTGATCGACCCGTTCCCGTAGAGGGCAGTGGCGCCGTCCACGGACGTGTTGGCCAGGCCGTACACGGCCGAGACGATTTGGGCGGCCACGCTCGTTCCCCCGAAGATCAGCCAACCCGACGTCCCGTAGGAGTCGTAGACGTTGACCCCGGTGTTGGGGTCGGCGTCGGCGGCGATGTCGGCCACCGTTCGGTTGGGACAGCCGGGGTCGGTTTGCCAGGACGGCTTCGCGATGTAGGCCGAGCAACCGCTCCCGGTTCCGCTCCAGACGGTCTGGCTCCACACGGACCCCGAGGACTGCAGTGAGGTGCCGCCCACAGCGACCACCGTCGATGCGGCGGCCGGAAACTCGACCCCGTAGCCGTTGTCGCCGGCAGCCACGGTGACGGCGATGCCGGGGTGGTTGTAGTACAAGGACGCGTAGCTGGCTTCGGTGCTGAACTCCCCGGCGCCGTAGGAGTTCCCGACCGAAGCCGGGCTGAAGCTGGCGGCGGTGTTGACCGCGGTCCCGAGGTCACTGAGATTGGCCGAGTTGGCTTCGACCAACAAGATGTTGCACTTGGGGCAGATCGCCGAGACCATGTCGAGGTCGAGCGAGATCTCCTGTCCCCAGCTCGTGTTGCCCGTCGGAAGCGGTGACGTCGCGCCCGACTGGTTCACCTGGGCGAGGCAGGGTTCCGTCGACGAGGGGTCGCCGAGCGTGCTGCCCGAGACCGTGCACTGGGCGATGCCGCCGAGACCCTCTTGTGTGCTCGTCCGGTAGGCGACGAGGTCGGTGTAGGCGTTCGGGTCGTTGTAGGCGTCCACGACCGCGACGGTGACGCCAGAACCGTCGTTGGCGGCGGCTGCCGCCAGGCCGTACGCAGCCTGGAGCTGGCCGGCGTCATAGCTGACCGGGGTGGTGGTGGAGCCCGAACCGGGCTTGTGGCCACTTCCCCCGCTCTTTTCCGGGCTGGTGACGACATGGCGAACGGCATCGCAGGCGGCGTTGCCGAGCGCAGGGGTACCGCAGACCCGCACGTTCATGTAGCTGAACCCGGTGGATGACGGGGCGGCCTGCGCCGCCGGTGCGGCGAAGAGCACCTGGGCGGCGGCCACGGCGAGCACTCCTGCGACGACCGGACCCCTCACTCTTCCCATGTGCTCGCCACCTTCCCTTCACCGCTGACACTGCGACGCAACCGACAAACCTAGGTCAGGGGAGCGAGGGTGCGGACGGATGCCCGTTCCACTGCGGCGATCCGCTCCGGTGCGCGGCATCGCCGCAGTACAAGTCGGAAATCCTGTACCCTGGCGTCCCGATAGGGGGTGAACCAGGTGGCATGTCGCGCAGTGATTGGACCCTGGGCCCGTCGCGGCCTCGCGGGGCTCTTCGTGGCCGTGCTCGCGACCGGGATGGCGGCCACGCCGGCCTTCGCCGCCCGGCCGAGCCAGCCCGGCAACGGCGGCGGTAGTGGCGGCAAAGGCGGTAGTAGCGGTGGCGGAGGAGGTGGTGGTGGGACGTCGACCCCCACCGGAAACGACGTTTCATACCCGCAGTGCGGGAGCAGCCTTCCCTCGAGCCCAGCCTTCGCGATCGTTGGGGTCAACGACGGGCTTGCCGGCACCCTCAATCCGTGCCTTGGACCGGACCCGAGCTACCCCCAGAGTCAGCTGTACTGGGCCGTATCCGCGTCGATCGGTGGCACGAAGCAGCCCAACGCTTCCCTCTACGTGAACACGGCCGACCCCGGCAACGTCTACAACGGCACAGTCATCGCCGATTGGCCCACGAGCGATTACCTGCCGGGGACCCAGACATTGATCTCGAATGGGACCGGATCCTCGTGTTCGACGACGACAGTCACGATCAATGGCCAGAGCTACACGGTCGGCGATCTCTCGAGTGCCTGCGCCTGGCAGTACGGCTACAACAAGGCCGTTCAGGATGCGGGCTGGCTGACGGCCGCGGCGAATGGCATCAATGGGTTGGAGTCTTCGGTTGTCGTTCCGAACGCGGCGGGCAACTACTCATGGTGGCTCGACGTGGAGACCGCGAACACCTGGCAGTCCGGGGCCACGGGACTGGCGATGAACGTCGCCGACCTTCAGGGCATGGTCGCGGGTCTCGAGGCTTCAGGGGTTGCGCTTCCGGCGGGCTCCACTATTCCACCTATCGGCGTGTACTCCACCTCGGCGCAGTGGAACACCATCACCGGTACGCCATCTTCCGTGGGACTGGGATCGCTCTACCAGCTGGCGAACTGGATCCCCGGTGCACGGAGCTTGTCGGGCGCCGAGTCGAACTGCGCACAAGCGTCCTTCACCCGTGGCACAGTCACCGTTACGCAGTGGTTCGCGAAGCCGATCGACGCCGACTACTCCTGCATCGGGTAAGTCAGCTCGTTGAGCCGCTGACATCGGCGTGGCTGTGGAAGGTCGGGACCGGCGCTCCCGCCGGGGGCACGATCGGCACCCGGCCCGAGATCGTCGTCCCCCGGCCAACGGTCGAGTCGACCTTGAGGGTCCCGCCGACCGCGCCGACCCGGTCTCCCATGTTCACGAAGCCGGCCCCTTTTGCCCGCCGTACCTGACGGGTCGAACCCCGGTGTCCGAGACCTCGAAGAACAGGCGCTCGCCGTCTTCCCAGACCCTGACCGTAACAGCCGCGCCGTCTCCCGCGTGTTTGCCCGCGTTCTGCAGCGCCTCCATGCAGCAGAAGTAGGCGGCCGCCTCGGTCTCGGGCGAGTACCGGGAGAGGCCGGTGGCCACGACCTCGGTCGGAGATGGCGTACTCGGGCTCGTCGAACTGCGAGAGCACGACGATGCCGGTCCCCGGATGGCGCTTGCGGATCTCGTGGGCGGCGTTGATTCCTTCGCGACGGAAGGCGGGCGGCATGCGGATGTCGGTGACGACCACCTGGGACCCGCACGCTCCGGCACCGGCCACGAGCTCGTCGTAGTCGGCCGCCGTTCCCACGACCGCGATGTCGGGTTCCCGCGAGAGGAGTGCCTGAACCCCGGCGCGCACGATGAGGTTGTCGTCGGCCAAATAGACGGTGATCGCCTGGGCGCCCCCTCCGGCTGCTCCGGGCACCTCAGGCCCGCTCCTCCCGCCGGTGGCCCGAGCTCAGCTCGACCAGCGCGTCGCGGTCGATCTCCCCGGCGCCGGCAACCGCGAGCTTGCAGTCGGTGACGGCACGCACCGTCGAGGTCCGCGTCCCCGCCCGAGGAGCGCCCGCTCGCAGTGCATGGACCCCGGTCCGTACTCGGCGTGGGCCTTGCCGTCGACCTCGATACGGACCAGCCCGTCGAGGACCAAGAACAGTTCGTCACCGTTCTCGCCCTGTTCGGTGATGGTCGCACCCTTCTTTGCGGATCCGGGGTTTCGCCGTGCCGTGCATCAGCGCCACCGAGAGCTGGCATTCGAGCGCCGACTCGACTTCGGTCGTGAACGCCGGGGAGTCACGTTCCCCCCAGGGGCTGTGCTTGCCGAAGGCCCGTCGGTACCAGCGGGAGAAGTCGATGACCCCGCTCTTGGAGATCAACTGGCCGCCGGTGCCGTAGACCCTGTGGCGGGGGAACGGGCTCGCACCGGTCATCTGCTCGGTGACCGTGCCGTCGGTCCGGATGGTGAGCGACAGGGTGGTCCAGGCGAGCGGCGCGGCGATCTGGACGAAGGGCGGGTGCAGCACCCGCCGTGGCGCCGGCACCCCGGTCCGGCCGCCGGCGGTCTGGGTGAAGGTCACCTCGGTCTCGCCCACCACAGCGGCCGGACGGAGGTCCGAGAGCGCCACTGCCTCGAAGGTCGTCTGCTTCGGGCCGATCCGCAAGGTGGTCGCGCCGATCATGCCGCCACCGGACTGGCCGTGGCCGACGATCCTGCCGTCCTCAACCTCGATCCAGCCCCGGAGCCGGTTGGCGAAGCGAAAGCGGTCGGCGGCCCTAATACCTCGAGATCGCCGACCACGTCCGGCGGGGCCTGGTCGTAGTGGGCGATCCCGACCCCGAAAGGGAGCTTGGCCCCGAGGCCGAGATCGCCTCGGAGGGGATCCACGAGATGGAGGTCACCTCGGCCTCGATGCGGGTGGGCCCCCTCCTCACCATGTCGGGCTGAGTCATATCTGTCCCCCAAGACGCAACGACGGTTGCCGTTGGCAGAACCGTACGGTCCCAAGGCGGGGAGGGAAGGGTATGCCCCGTGTCCGACCGGGGGGCAGGCACCACCGCTCCAAGCCCTGATCACGGCGTCGCGTAAGCGTCTAAATTTAGGCCCCCCCGCAGGTCGGCCAGCGCCGTCCTCGCCGCCCACATGCCGCACATCCCGTGGACGCCGCCGCCGGGCGGGGTGGAGGCCGAGCACAGGTAGACGCCCTCGAGCGGTGTCCGGTACGGGTTCCAGCGCGCCGTCGGCCGCAGGAGCGTCTGGCGGAGGTCCGCCGCCCCACCGTTGATGTCGCCACCGACGTAGTTGGGGTTGTACGCCTCGAGGTCGGCAGCGGTCATCGTCGACCGGGCGAGGACCAGGTCGCTGAAGCCCGGCGCGAACCGCTCGATCTGCGCCTCGATCTCCGCGGTCATGTCCCGAGTCGATCCCTGGGGCACGTGGCAGTAGCCCCACAGGGTGTGTCGGCCCTCGGGGGCGCGGCCGGGGTCCACCACCCCCGGCTGGGCCACCAGCACGAACGGTCGATCGGCGTGGCGCCCGGCCACGACCGCCGCCTCGCTCCGGGCCACCTCCTCGTAGGTCCCCCCCACATGCACCGTCCCGGCCCCCCGACAGGCCTCGGCCTCCCAGGGAACCGGTCCGGACAGCGCCCAGTCCACCTTGCACACGCCCGGCCCGTAGCGGAACCGCTCGAAGGACCGGCGAGCGCGACCGTCGAGCCGGTGCGCGGCCAAGTCGAGGAACTGTCGTGGCGAGACGTCGAGCAGGAGCGCCCGCGCGTCGGGGAGCTC
Source organism: Actinomycetes bacterium (assembly GCA_021791895.1). Taxonomy (GTDB): domain Bacteria; phylum Actinomycetota; class Acidimicrobiia; order Acidimicrobiales; family RAAP-2; genus Palsa-461. The sequence continues at coordinate 5,361 of JAJYVS010000027.1, forward strand.
GTCGATACGACGCACCCAGGTCCCGGTGTGCATGCGGCCGCCGAGCGAGCGGAGCTCGGCGCAGAGCGCGTCGACCACCCGGGCGCTCCCTCCGGCCACGACCGGCCAGCCCAACGCATGGGCGACCGCCACGAAGAGGAGGCCGAAGGACGCCGACAACGGGGCAGAGAGCGAGAGCATCGAATGGGCCGAGGCCCCGGCCACGATCGCCCGCGCTTCGTCGGTCTTGAAGCGGGCGGCGAGGCGGCCGGCGGGGAGGAGCCCCCGCAGCCCGAAGCGGGCCATCGCGAGCGGGTGGGCGGGGAACGAACGCAACGGGGCCAGGACCTCGGGCAGCACCTTGTCGAGGTCCCGCACGAGCGGGGCGAACAGCGAACGGTAGCGGCGGGCGTCGCGCCCGAGCGCGTCGGCGCTGTCCGCGACCGAGAGGCGGACCGCTCCCGCCCGGCCGCCCTCGAGCGGATGGGCGAAGGCGACGGGGGGCATGCACAGCTCGACGCCGTGCGCCTCGAGATCGATCTCTGAGAAGAACGGGGAGGCGACGAGGAGCGGGTGAACTGCGGAGCAGACGTCGTGACGGAAGCCGGGGAGGGTCAGCTCCGCCGTCCGACAGCCGCCCCCCGGCTCCTCGGCACCCTCGAACACCTCGACCGCGAGGCCCGCTCTCGCCAGGACTACGGCGGCAGCGAGTCCGTTGGGACCCGAGCCGACCACGCAGACGTCGGGCACGGCCGCGGATCGTAGTGCTGGACCGAAGTCCGGGTCGGGGTGAAGTCCACGTGACGACTGCGACGACCACCGGTCACCCGCTCCTGTGGCGGGCCCGTTGCCTACGCTGCGTTCATGAGCGCTCTTTCCCCGGCGACGCCGGACCGACGCGACCGCGCGCTCGAGGTGTTGTTGGCACGGGACCTCGAGCCCATCGTCGACATGGTCGGCTGGTCGCCGGCGCCCGACCTCTACGAGGTCGCCTCGGCCGACGGGTCGGTCCGCTTCCGGCGGGAGGCCGGGCGGGCCGACGCGTTCGTCGTCGAGGCCGTCGCCGGCAAGAACCCGCTCGCCCTCCAGGACCAGACCCACTTCGTCGGGCTGGGGGCCGAGCGGGCGACGCCGCATCCCCGCCGGGACCAGAACAGCTACCCCAACGGGTTCGAGCAGTTCGCCCAGCTCTTCGACCACCCCTCGGCGCCGGATCTCTGCGTGATCCACAGCGCCTCGCACTACTGGGGCGACCAGGGCGGACACCTAGGCGAGCACGGGTCGCTCGGTGTCGTCCAGGCCCGGGCACCGTTCATCGTCGCCGGCGCCGGGGTGGCCAAGCTCGGCATGGTCGAGCTCGGCTGCCGGCTGATCGACGTCGCCCCGACCGTGCTCGGCCTCCTCGGTGTCGTCCCGGCCGACGGCCGCCTGCTCTCGGCGCAGGACGGGGTCGTCGTCGAACCGGTCCTCGGCGAGCCTGGCGCGGCGCGGCACCTGATCGGCTTGTTGTGGGACGGTGCCAACGCCAACGTGCTCTACGACCTGGCCCGGCGTGGAGTGGCCCCCAACGTCGCCCGGCTGATCGCCGACGGCACCACCTTGCGTCACGGCGCGCTGGCTTCCCTGCCGACGGTGACCCTCGCCAACCACACCGGGATCCTGACCGGCGCCCACCCCGGACACCACGGCATCCTCCACAACGCGTGGGTCGACCGGGCGAGCGGCCAACAGGTCGTCACCAACTCCCCGAGCACCTGGGCCACGTCGATGCAGTGGCTCAATCCGACAGTCGAGACCCTGCACCACGCGGTGAAGCGCCGCATTCCCGGCGCGAGGACCGCGTCGATCAACGAGCCGTGCGACGCCGGGGCCGACTACTCGACCTTCGGGCTCGTGCGCAACGGTGAGCGCCCGATGCCGCCGCCGGGGCCCGACGACCTCCCCGATGCGACCGCCCGCTTCGTCCGTCCGCACAAGGACTACCGCTGGGCGTCGCGAACCGACCACAGCGCGGTGGACCAGTTCCTCGGGGTCTGGGGGGGCGACGCCGTCCCGCCCGCCTTCACGTGGGTCAACTTCACCCTGACCGACTCGGCATTCCATGAGGGGGGGCCGTACTCGGAGATGGCGGAGTCGGCGGTGCGCGACAGCGACGCCCGCCTGGGGAGGATCCTGGAGGCGGTCGAGCGGGCGGGGGTCTTCGAGGACTGCGCCTTCTTCTTGGTGGCCGACCACGGGATGGAGGAGTCCGACCCCGAGGTCGGGGGCGACTGGGACCGGGCGCTCGCCGAGGCCGGGGTGCCGTGTCGCGACGAGGGGTACGGGTTCTTGTACCTCACCGGCGGGTGAGCTCGAGCGGTCGGCCAGCGGCCGGGTAGCCGTCCCCGCCAGGGCAGCTTGCCAATTGGAAAGCGAACATATGTTCGCTACGCTTCCGAGGTGCGCGAAGGTGGCCCCTCGCCCCCCGGGCCCGGCGGAGGAGCGGTCCTGGCCGGGCAACGGGTGCTCCCGGCCCCGATCCCGTTGGCGCCGTTGCTGCCCGGGGCCGGGATCCGGCGCGGTGGCCTGGTCGGGGTCTCGGGGGACGGTGGGACCACCCTGGTCCTCTCCCTCCTGGTCGAACCGCTCGCCCAGGGTTCGTGGGCGGCCGTGGTGGGGATGCCGGAGTTGGGGCTCGAGGCCGCGGCCGCCATGGGGGTGGACCTCGCCCGGGTCGCCCTCGTCCCCCGGCCCGGCCCGTCGTGGGCGGCCGTGGTGGCCGTCCTGCTCGATGCACTCGACCTGGTCGTGGTCAGCCCTCCGGGACGGTGCCGACCGGCCGACGCCCGCCGCCTCCTCGCCCGGGCCAAGGAGCGCGGGTCCGTCCTCTGCGTGACGGGGCCGGAGGGATGGCCCGAATCCCCCGAGCTCGTGCTGGTGGCCGAGACCGAGGGGTGGGAGGGGCTCGACATCGGGGCGGGGACCCTCCGGGCTCGCCGTGGCCGGATCGTCGTCTCGGGCCGTCGAGGCGCCGGCCGGCCGGTCGTCGTGCCCTGCTGGCTGCCGGGTCCCGACGGCCGGCTGGCCGCCCGGCGGTCCGGGAGCCCGAAGGCGGCACCCGAACGCGTGCCCGACGAGCCCGAGGCGATGCCGTGGGCCGGATAGTCCGCACCTTGGTGGCGTGGTGCCCGGACTGGCCGGTGACGGCGGCCGGCTTCGAGGCCGACGCCCCGGTCGCGGTGGCGGCGGCCGGCCGGGTGGTCGCCTGCTCGGCGGCGGCGCGCGACGGCGGGGTCGTCATCGGGATGCGGCGCCGGGCGGCCGAGGCCAGTTGTGCCGGGCTCTGGGTCGTCCCCCGTGACGAGGCGCGCGAGGCACGCGCCTTCGAGCCGGTGGTCGCCGCGGTCGCGGCCCTCGCCCCGGCGGTGGAGACGACCCGGCCGGGGCTCCTGTCGATGGCGACCCGCGGCCCGGCCCGGTACCACGGTGGTGAGGGAGCGCTGCGCGCGGCGGTCGCCGAACGCGCCGCGGCCGCGGTGACGGCGGCCTGTGGGGTCCCGACACCCGTGCACGTCGGGATCGCCGACGGCCCGTTCGCGGCCACGTTGGCGGCGCGGCGTCAGATGTCGGTCCCGTCCTCGGGCACGGCCGAGTTCCTGGCCCCGTTCCCGGTCGGAGCCCTCGGCCGGGAAGGACTGGCCGAGATCCTGGTCCGCCTCGGCGTCGGGACCTTGGGCGCCTTCGCGGCCCTCGACGAGGCCCGGGTCTCGGCCCGGTTCGGGCCCGACGGGGCCCTCGCCCATCGACTGGCCCGGGGTCTGGACGACCGCCCGCTACGCTCGACCCCCCCGCCGACCGAGCTGGTCGCCGAGGCCGAACTCGACCCCCCGGCCGAGCGCGTCGACGTCGTCGCCTTCGCCGGTCGATCGTTGGGCGAGGAGCTGGCGGCCCAGCTGGCAACGAGGGGGCTGGCCTGCACGCTGCTCACCATCGAGGCGGAGACCGAGCACGGCGAGCGGCTCGCCCGGCGCTGGCGGGCCGAAATGGACCTCGACGCCCCGGCGATGGGGGAGCGGTTGCGCTGGCAGCTCGAGGGGTGGTTGTCGGGGACCGCCGCCGAGGCACCGAGCGCCGGGGTCACCCGCATCGCGTTCCGGGCGAGCGAGACCGCCCCCGCGCTCGGGAAGCAGGCGGGGTTCTGGGGCGGGGTCTCGGCCGCCGACCGGCGGGCCGTCCGGGCCCTCGACCGGCTCGGTGGGATGCTCGGGCCCGAGGCGGTCTTCACCGCTACGGTGGTCGGGGGGCGGGGGCCGGGCGACCGGACGGCTCTCGTGGCCTGGGGGGACACCAGGCCCGAAGCGGCGATGACCGCCCCGTGGCCCGGCGCCCTGCCGGACCCGCCCCCGGCGCTCGTGCACCGTCCCCCCCGTCGGGCCACCGTGACCGACCGCACCGGCCGGCCCGTCGCGGTGAGCGCCCGGGGGTGCCTGAGCGGCCTCCCCGAGCGGATCCTCGTCGAGGGCGGCCGGCCGAGCGCCGTCGTGGGTTGGGCCGGTCCGTGGCCCCTCGACGAGCGGTGGTGGGATCCTTGCGCCGGCCGCCGCCTCGCCCGGTTCCAGCTGCTCGACGAGGACCGGCACGCCCACCTGTGTTTCGTCGAGCGCGCGGAGTGGTTCGTCGAGGCCACCTATGACTGAGCGCGCCGGCTACGCCGAACTGCACGCCCACTCCAACTTCAGCTTCCTGGACGGGGCCTCCCACCCCGAGGAGCTGGTCCAAGAGGGGGTCCGGCTGGGTCTCGGGGCGTTGGCCCTGACCGACCACGACGGCCTCTACGGCGTGGTCCGTTTCGCCGAGGCGGCCCGCGTCCTCGGCCTGCCGACGGTGTTCGGCGCCGAGCTGACCCTCGGGCTCGAGCGCCCCCAGAACGGGGTCGCCGACCCCGAGGGGGCCCACCTCGTGGTCCTCGTCCGTGGCCCCGACGGCTACGCCCGCCTCAGCCGGGCCATCGCCGAGGCCCAGCTGGCCGGGGGGGAGAAGGGGAACCCGACCTTCGACCTCGAGGCGCTCTTTGACGCCCACGGCGGTCAGTGGCTGGTGCTCACCGGGTGCCGCAAGGGGACGGTCCCGGCCGCCCTGGCGGCCGGTGGGCCGGCGGTCGCCGCTCGGGCCCTCGACCGGTTGGTGGAGGGGTTCGGGCGGGACAACGTGGCGGTCGAGCTCATCGACCACGGCCAACCGATCGACTCGGCTCGCAACGACGCGCTGGCCCGGCTCGCCGTCCTCCGGGGGCTCGACCCGGTGGCCACGGCGAACGCCCACTACGCCCGTCCCTCGGGCCACCGGCTCGCCGCCGCCCTGGCCTCGGTGCGGGCCCGCCGGTCGCTCGACGAGATGGACGGCTGGCTGCCGGGGGGTCCGGGCGCGCACCTGCGCTCGGCGGCCGAGCAGGCCCGGCGCTTCGCCCGCTACCCCGGCGCGGTCGAGCGGGCCGGTGAGCTCGGCCGGTCCCTCGCCTTCGACCTGCGGTTGCTCGCGCCGGGGTTGCCGCCGTTCCCGGTCCCCGAGGGCCTCGACGAGATGCGCTACCTGGTGGCCCTGGTGGAGGAGGGGGCGGGTCGGCGCTACGGGCCCCGGGGGGCCGGCGGGTCGCCGGGCGCCTGGGCCCAACTCGACCACGAGCTGGAGGTCATCGGGACACTCGGCTTCCCCGGCTACTTCCTGGTGGTCTGGGACATCGTCCAGTTCTGTCGGCGCCACGACATCTACTGCCAGGGTCGCGGCTCGGCCGCCAACTCGGCGGTGTGCTTCGCACTCGGGATCACCAACGCCGACGCGGTGGGCCTCGGCCTGCTCTTCGAGCGGTTCCTGTCCCCCGAGCGCGACGGGCCACCGGACATCGACGTCGACATCGAGAGCGGGCGGCGCGAGGAGGTCATCCAGTACGTCTACGAGCGCCACGGCCGGCTGCACGCCGCCCAAGTGGCCAACGTCATCACCTACCGGCCGCGCTCGGCGCTGCGCGACGCCGGCAAGGCGCTCGGGCACGCCCAGGGGACCGTCGACGGATGGTCCCGCCGGGTGGAGGCCCGCAGCTCCCTCGCCAAAGCGGCCCGAGAGTCCGGGGGCGAGATCCCGGGCCCGGTCCTCGAGCTGGCCAGCCGGCTCGACGGCTTCCCCCGCCATCTCGGGGTCCACTCCGGCGGGATGGTCATCTGCGATCGCCCGGTCGTCGAGGTGTGCCCGGTGGAGTGGGCGAGGGCCCCGGGCCGGACCGTGCTGCAGTGGGACAAGGACGACTGCGCGGCGATCGGCCTGGTGAAGTTCGACCTGCTCGGCCTGGGGATGCTCGAGGCGCTGCACCGGACGATCGACCTGCTGGCCGCCTCGGGCGGTCCCGCCCTCGACCTGGCCGGGCTCCCCCAGGAGCCCGAGGTCTACGACATGCTCTGCGCTGCCGACACGGTCGGGGTGTTCCAGGTGGAGAGCCGGGCCCAGATGGGGACCCTTCCGCGCCTTCGGCCCCGGTGCTTCTACGACCTCGTGATCGAGGTGGCGCTCATCCGGCCCGGCCCCATCCAGGGGGGCTCGGTCCACCCCTACCTCCGCCGGCGTAACCACGAGGAGGAGGTCACCTTCCTCCACCCGCTCCTCCGGCCGTGCCTGGAGAAGACCCTGGGGGTCCCGGTGTTCCAGGAGCAGCTGATGCAGATGGCCATCGACGTGGCCGGGTTCACCCCGGCCGAGTCGGACCGACTCCGTCAGGCCATGGGGTCCAAGCGCTCGGCGCAGCGCATGGAGGAGCTGCGGGAGCGGTTCTACGTCGGGATGGCCGAGCGGGGGATCGTGGGCCCGGTGGCCGACGAGATCTTCGCCAAGATGGCCGCCTTCTCCTCGTTCGGTTTCCCCGAGTCCCACGCGGTGTCCTTCGCCTACCTGGTCTACGCCTCGGCCTGGCTGAAGCTGCACCACCCGGCGGCGTTCACCGCCGCGCTGCTCAATTCCCAACCGATGGGGTTCTGGTCGCCGCGCACCCTGGTCGCCGACGCCCGACGGCACGGGGTGGAGGTGCGCCGGGCCGAGGTGAACGCGAGCGGGGTGGAGGCGGGGCTGGAGCCGACCGCCGAACCGGGGCGTCCGGCGGTCCGGCTCGGGCTGGCCGGGATCCGCACCCTGGGGGAGGCCGCCGCCACCCGGGTGGCGTCCGCCCGTCCCTACCGGGACCTGGAGGACCTGGCCCGCCGGGCCGAGCTGACCGTGGCCCAGCTGGAGGCGCTGGCCGGCGCGGGGGCGACGGCCAGCCTGGACGGCGGCGACCGGCGGGCGTCGCTGTGGGCGGCCGGTCCCCTCGGCCGGCTCGGCGCCAGCCTGCCCGGCGTCGTGGTCGGGACCGATGCCCCGCCACTGCCGGGGATGGCACCGGCCGAGGAGACCGTGGCCGACCTGTGGGCCACCGGGGTGTCGGTCGACTCCTCCCGGACCGAGCTGGTCCGGGCCGAGCTGGACCGCCGGGGGGTGGTGACCGCCGCCGCCCTGGTCGGCCTCGGGCACGGCCGCCGGGTCACCGTCGCCGGGGTGGTGACCCACCGACAGCGGCCCGAGACCGCCCGGGGGATCACCTTCGTCAACCTGGAGGACGAGACCGGCCTGGTGAATGTGGTCTGTTCGGTCGGGGTGTGGGCGCGTCACCGCCGGGTCGCCCAGTCTTCCCCCGCACTCGTGATCACCGGCATCGTCGAGTCGAAGAGCGGCGTGGTGAACGTGGTGGCCCAGCGGATCGAGCCGCTGGTGCTGGCCGCGCCGACCCGGTCCCGCGACTTCTCCTGAACGATGGGCCCTCCGACGCAGGAGCCTCTGAGCGACGGCCAATGCCCGGCCATGCTCACCTCTCGCGGGGTTCAAAGACCGGCGCGCGTCGGACCGGTCGCTACGATCTCGGGCCGTGACCAATCGTGAGCGGCACTCGCACCCCGTGGCCGGAGGGCGCGGCCACTGGTGGACCGACCGCCTGTGGGCCGCGGCCGCCGACCTCCCGGTCGTCGACGTCCCGATCGACTCGATCGCCGAGTTCGACATGGACTGTTGGTTCCAGGGCGAGGAACCGACCTGCCGCGCCGTCGCCGACCACGCCCGTCGAATCAACGCCGCGGACCTCGGTCATCCGGTGATCCTGGCGGCGGAAGGCGGCCTCATGGACGGTGGCCACCGGATCGCCAGGGCGTACCTGCTCGGCCAGCACACGATTCGGGCCCGGCGGTTCGGGGCCGACCCCGAACCCGACTGGATCGTCCCGGTCGAGCCACGCTGACTCCCGCGTCGGCCCTCTCGGACCGGTGAACTTTCTTGCCCACTGCATCGTGGCCGAGCGCACCGGGCCCGGCACCGTCCCCTACGACCTCGGTGCGGTGTTGAGCGACCTGTGCTCCATGGCCGGCCTGCGATTCGCCTTCGACCGGCTTCCCGGTGCGGTGGCCGCCGGGGTGCGCTGCCACCGGGTGGCCGACCGGGTGTTCCATGCCGACCCCGAGTTCCTGGCCGGCGCAAGGGCCATCCGCGCTGGCGCGTCGTCCGCCGGCCTCCCCCCGGGGGCGAGCCGGGCCGTCGGCCACGTCGGCTGGGAGCTGCTCTTGGACGGCACCCCGGCTGTGGCCGGGGCCGCGGGACGGTTCGAAGCGGCGCTCGGCGAGTCCGCGTCGGTCGTCCCGGCCTTCGCCCCCGGCGACGCGCAGAGCTGGCTGCGCCTCGCCGACCGCCTCGCCGCCGACCGCTTCTGGACCCGCTACGACGACCCCGAGGTCGTGGCCCGGCGGCTCTTCGGCCTCCTCGGCCGCCGGCCACGCCTGGCCTTCGGTCGTGACGCGCTCGGCGCCGCCGCCTCGGTCATGGCCGCGTCGAGGCCGATGGTTTTGGCCGGCGCCGACTCGGTGGTCGAGCGGGTGGTGCAAGGGGTGCTGGCCGACCGGGACCGTGCGCGGGCGCCGAGGCTCCCGTCGGGTTCCCCCTCCGGGCGTTAGGTGGCGGGTCCCACCGCCTCGATGGTCTCGGGCCGGTCGTTGCGCGGGTTGTTGACCAGGTCCGCCACTTCGACCAGCTGCAGGCGACCGGCGGGCGAGGGTCGCAGGAGTCGGCCGGCCTCGGCCCGCTTGAGCGCCTCGGGGGCGAGCCAGCGTGCCCAGTCGTCGGCCTCGACGATGACCGGCATCCGGTCGTGGATCGCCGAGACCTCGGCGTTGGCCATCGTCGTCACGATCGCCACGGTCCGGAGCACCTGGTCGTCGGGCCCGTGCCAGACCTCCCACACCCCGCCCAGCGCGAGCAGTGCCTGGTCGGGCGGGCGGACGAAGAACGGTCGGCCGCGCCGGCGCGTCGCCTCGGGGTCGTGCCACCACTCGAAGAACCCGTTGACCGGCACGAGGCATCGACGGCGTTCGAAGGCCCGCCGGAACGACGGCGCATCGGCCACCGTCTCCGCCCGGGCGTTGATGAGCCGGTTCCCGATCGACGGGTCCTTGGCCCAGCCCGGGACGAGACCCCACCGGAGTGTGCCGAGTCGGCGTCGTTCCCCGTCGCGCGAGCAGACGACCGAGAAAACCAGTTGGCTCGGGGCGACGTTGAAGCGGGCGTCGGGCTCACCGGGTGCGACTTCGTCGACCGCGAAGAACCGGGCGACCCGGTCGGACGGCTCGTAGAGCGAGAACCGACCACACATAGCTGGGCTCAGCGCAGGTCGGCGAAAGCCTTGGCGATGGGCTCGAGCTGCGCCGCCCGGTGCGGCACCGGCAGGGGCACGATCGCGAGATCGAGACCGAACTCGGCCATCTTGGCCGCCGTCTCCACCGCCGGGCCGGGATCGCCGTCGGGGCTGGGCCGGACGTGGCTCGAGATCATGATCTCGCCGGGGTCACGACCGACCTCGGCGCAGTGAGCGTGGAGGACCTCGACCTTGTGCTTGAAGTCCTCCAGGGTCCCGCCGACGAAGTTCCAGTGCTGCGCGAACCGGGCCGCGGTCCGAAGGGTCCGCCGTTCCCCGCTGCCGCCGATGCAGATCGGCACGTGCGGCTGTTGTGGTCCCTTGGGCTCACAGCGGGCGTCTTCGAGCTGGTAGTAGCGGCCCGAGAACGTGGTGCGCTCCTCGCTCAGCAATCCGATCAGCACCTGGCAGGCCTCCTCGAAGCGATCGCTGCGCTCCTTGGGCGTGCCCAGTTCGATGCCGTAGGCACCGGACTCCTGCACGTTCCAGCCCGCCCCGATCCCGAGGTCGAGGCGCCCGTCCGAGACGATGTCCAAGGTAGCCGCCATGTTGGCCAGCATCGCCGGATGGCGGTAGTGGATGCCGGTGACGAGCACGCCGAGGCGGACTCGCCTGGTCGCCTGGGCGAGGGCGGCCAGCGTCACCCAACCCTCGAGGCACGGACCGTCGGTGTCGCCCACGATCGGGTAGAAGTGGTCGAACGTCCACCCGGACTCGAAGGCGTCGATGTCGTCGCCGGTCCGCCAGACGTCGAGCATGTCCCGCCAGGTGGTGTGTTGGGGAGCGGTCTTGAATCCGAGGCGCATCAGCCCACTCTACGGCCGGTCGTCCCGGTCGGGCCCGGCGTGACGGTCTCCTCCAGGCATACAGCGTCGGCGTGGTCGCGCTCGCCGGCCCGCCCGTGTCCGTGTCCCCCGAACTGTTGGCCTGGATCTCCTAGGTGTAGGTCGAGCGCGGGCCGCTCGCCGAGGTGTCGTCGTAGCTGGTCGTGTGGGGCGGGCACCTGGGCGATCGCCACGAACCCGCTGGCGGAGCACGGTTGTAGGAGACCAGCGCCGGCCCGGGGCTGGCCGACCAGCTGAGCACGACCTCGGGGCTGACCACGACGAGCTGGCACCCCGGTGGCGTGTAGTCCGCTCGGCGCCCCCGGCGGGGGGACCGTCGTCCTGGTCGTCGTCGAGGGCCTGGTCGTCGTCGTGGTCCACGAAGGCTCGCTCAAGCCGCCGCCGGCGCTCGGGGACTCGATGTCGCTCTGTCCCTGGACCAGCACCCCCGGCGTCGGCACGGGAGCCGTCGAGGCGGCCGAGACGATCGGGGCAGCGGCGGTCAGCCCGAGCACCCCGACCCCGGCGGCCATCCCGGCGACGACGGAGTGTCCGGTGACCGACCCCGACCTGGGCCGCGACCCCCATGACCTTGGCCGAGCGACGGACCCGACCCACGACGGCGGGGCCGCGATCTGGAGGCGCCAGATCGAGACGGCGAGGAAGGCCCAAACGATGTCGGGGTCGAACTGCGTGCCGGCGCAGGAAGCCCGGGCCCTCTGATCGGGTGACGTCGGTTTCTTGTACGAACGCACTGCGGTCATCACGTCGTAGGCGTCGGCGACCGCGACGATCCTCCCGCCGAGGGAGATCTGCCGGCCGGAGATCCCATTGGGGTAGCCGGTGCCGTCGAAGCGCTCGTCGTGCTCGAGGATCGTGTTAGCCCACGGCCTGAGCCACCCGGCGATGGGTGCGGTGAGACGGGCTCCCTCGAGGGGGTGTCGACGGATGATCTCCCACTCCTCGTCGTTCAGTTGCCCGGGTTTGTTGAGCACGTCGGGGTGGACCGCGAGCTTGCCGATGTTGTGCAGCAGCGAGGACCAGCGCAGCCGGTCACGGTGGCTCGGGTGCAGGTGCAGCTCTTCTGCGATCATCTCGGCGAGCGCCCGGACCCGCTCGGCGTGCCCTCTCGTGTTCCGATCGTGCGCGCTCAAGCTGGCCCCGAGGGTCACGATCTTCTCGGCTGCCACGGTCGGCTCATCGGCCACGCCACGGGTCCGCGCCTCTTCGACCCGACGGTCGAGATCCCGGACGCTCGCCGCTCGCCGGGCGACGGCGAGGCTTTGGGGCCCGCCCGGGAAGGCCATGCCCATCTTGAGGAGGACGGCCAGGGGCAGCATCCGGCGGGCGAGCCGCTCGGCGCCGAGGAACGCCAACGTGCACAGGCCGAGGGTGGTCAGCCACCACAGACCGAAGAAGACGACGGTCGTCGGTGGGGCCACCAGGTGCTGGAACGCCACGGCCACGCCGAACGAGCCGACCACCGGGATGGCGAAGATGACGACGCCGAGCACGCCGGCCAGGATTCGACGATCCTTCCAGCGTCCGCCGTCACCACCTGACGGCATGTGGGTTCGCTCCGTCCGACTCGAAGTGGTCCCGGGCTCGAGGACGTCTCGGGGGCTCTTTGGGCTGCGAAGAACGCTACGAGCCAGTGGACAGGGAGTGGTGCATGAACATTTATGCTTATCTAGCTATATAACTTATCGGCTATACTATGGAGGTGCCGGCGATGGGGATGCTGGAGGTGCTGGCCGAACCCAACCGGCGGCGGATCGTCGAGCTCCTGGGCGGGGAGGAGCGGAGCGTCGGCGAGCTGGTACAGCGGTTGGAGCTGACCCAACCGGCGGTGTCCAAGCACCTGCGGGTGCTCCGCGAGGCCGGGCTGGTCGAGGTCCGGCCGGCCGCGCAGCGCCGGCTCTACCGCCTGGTGCCGGAGCCGCTCGCCGAGCTCGACGCCTGGCTGGAGCCGTATCGGAGGCTGTGGCGGGCCCGACTGGACGACCTGGAGCGGCACCTTTCGACGAAGGGGGACTGATGGACCCAGACGAGGCGACCCTGGACGCTGTCGCCGGTCGGGCCACGCTGCGGTTCGAGCGTGATCTGGCCCGTGGGCCCGAGGAGGTGTGGCGGTCGCTGACCGAACCCGAGGAGCTCGAGGTCTGGTTCCCGTGCGGCATCGTGACCGACGAGTGGCGGGTGGGGGCACCCTTGCGTTTCGTCTTTCGCGCCGACGAGGGGCCCGACTTCCACGGCACCGTGCTCGAGTGCGACCCACCCCGCCTGCTCGCCTTCACCTGGGGCGAGGAGACCCTGCGCTTCGAGCTGAGCAGGATTTCCGGTGGGACCCGGCTGGTGTTGGTCGACGAGCTCCGGGTCTCCATCGCCGCTCGCAGCGCCGCCGGCTGGGACGTGTGCCTGAGCCGATTGGAGGGTGGGCGGGTCGGGGCGGGCACCTGGTCGAGGCGATTCGAGCACTATGTGCGCCGCTTCGCCCCGGTCCTCGGTCCCCAGGAGGGGCCGCCGGCGACGGCCTGAGAGCCTGGCCCGGGGCTCGGGGGCGCACCGGGGCCCCCGAGTCGGTGGTGGCCACCGGGGATCAGGTGGCGTTTACCAAGAGTTCACCCTCTGTTCGCGTTGGGGTTAGCCGGAGATGGTCTTCGAATTACCTCTCCCTGAGATGCTCGAAGGAGCAAGGGGTGAAGAGGAGAGCGAGGCGAACGGTGGACGAGCCCGAGGCGACCGGGAGCCCTGGGGCGTCGGCTCTCCGGTCCGTGGGCGGGGCTGCCGCCGGCGGGGCCACGGTGAGCGACCTGCTCAACGAGGCGCCGAGGAGCCGGTTCCACCGGCGGGCCGTCGTCATCTCGGGGATGGGGTTCTTCACCGATGCCTACGACCTCTTTGTCATCTCGACCGTGGCCGTCCTGGTGAAGACGCAGTGGCACCTCTCCACCACCCAGACCAGCTGGGTCAGCGGGTCCGCCGTCCTCGGCGCCTTCATCGGGGCCTTCGTCTTCGGCCGGGTGGCCGATGTGCTCGGCCGCAAGCGGGTGTACCTGGCGGTGGCGGTGATCATGATCATCGGGGCGATCACCTCGGCCTTCGCGACCGACTTCGCCTGGCTGGTCGCCGCCCGCTTCGTGCTCGGGCTGGGCATCGGCGGGGACTACCCGGTCTCGGCAGTCCTCATGAGCGAGTACGCGAACCGCGAGGACCGCGGTCGACTGGTCGGCCTGGTCTTTTCGATGCAGGCCATCGGGTTGGTGGTCGGACCGTTGGTCGGGCTGGTGCTCCTGTCCTCGGGTCTGAGCCACGATCTGACCTGGCGGCTGATGCTCGGGTTCGGCGCCATTCCGGCCGCCACCGTCGTCTACCTGAGGGCCAAGATGCCCGAGTCGCCCCGCTTCCAGGCTCGGGTCCAGGGGCGTGCCGAACGGGCGGCCGACGAGCTCGAGCGGTTCTCGGCCGGCGTCGTCACCTCCGGCGCGGTGTCGGTCGAGCCGGTCACGCGGCTGGGGGTCGGCCAGTTCCTGGCCAACCGCCGGACCCTCTCGTTGCTGCTCGGCACGGCCGGGTCGTGGTTCTTGTTCGACTACGCCTACTACGGCAACACGCTGTCACTGCCGGCGATCTTGAAGGACGTCGCCCCGAGCGCGACGGTGATCACCAACCTGTTGCTGACCCTGATCCTGTTCGTGGTCTTCGCCGTGCCCGGCTACGCGCTGGCCTTCGCCAGGATGGACCGGATCGGGCATCGCCGCCTCCAGCTCATCGGCTTTTGCGTCATGGCCGGCGCCTTCGTCCTGCTCGGTGCGATCCCGGTGCTCACGAGCCGGGTCGCCCCCTTCATCGCTTTGTTCGGGTTGAGCTACTTCTTCATCGAGTTCGGTCCGAACACGACCACCTTCGTTCTCCCCTCCGAGCTGTTCCCGGTCAACATGCGCACCACCGGTCACGGCATCTCCGCCGGGATCGGGAAGCTGGGAGCCTTCATCGGGGTCTTTGTCGTGCCCCAGCTCCAAAAGGGGATCGGCCTGCGGGGCATGCTGCTCGTCGCCGGCGGCGCGGCCGCGATCGGCTGGCTGGTGACGAGGCTGCTCCCAGAGCCGGCACGACGCAACCTCGAAGAGGTGTCGGGCGACGCAGTCGAAGCGACAGCCCCCCCGGTCCAGTTGCACCCGGTCGGCCAAGAGGAAGAGGTCGTCCGGGCCGAGGCGATCCGCTAACGACGGGCCGGTCCCCGGTGGCCGGTAGCGTCCCGTTTGGCGTGGCCTAATGTGAGCCCCGTGAGGAGTGCCGTCGTCGACGCGCCGGGGTCGGCCCGAGCGCTCGGGGGCCGGGCGAGGTGAACGGACCCCAGGCGCTGGCCGAGGCGTTCGGCCGCATCGGTCCGATGGTGCACGACGCGGTCGAGGGGCTGACCGAAGAGGAGCTCGGCTACCGGGTCGACCCCGGGGCCAATCCCATTGTCTGGCTGATCTGGCACCTGAGTCGGGTCCAAGACGACCACGTCGCCGAGGTGGCCTCGAGCGAGCAGGTCTGGATCGGCGAGGGGTGGGTGGAGCGATTCGGCCTCGCCCTCCCGGTCGCCGACCACGGCTACGGGCACCGTCAGGACCAGGTCGCTATGGTCCACGGGGACGCGGCCAAGCTGCTCGGGTACTACGACGCGGTGGAGCGGGCCACGGTGGCCTTTGTCGGCGGTCTCACCGACGCCGATCTCGATCGGATCGTCGACACCCGCTGGGACCCGCCGGTGACCCTGGGGGTCCGGCTGGTGAGCGTGATCTGCGACGACGTCGCCCACGTCGGACAGGCCGCCTACGTCCGGGGGGTCATCGAGCGCCGCTGAGTTCGCCGGCCGGCGCGGGGCCGCGCCCCACGCCGGCTCGGGGGCTCACCCTCCGATACGCCGCCACGCCTCGGAGAGGACCGAGCGCAGCGTCCCCACCATGAAGTCGATCTCCTCCTGGCCGCAGATGAGCGGCGGCGACAGCTGGACCACCGGGTCCCCCCGGTCGTCGGCCCGGCAGATGAGGCCGGCTTCAAGCAGCGCACCCGAGAGGAAACCACGGAGCAGCCACTCGCGTTCGTCCTCGTCGAAGGACTCGCGGGTCGCCTGGTCCTTCACCAGCTCGATCCCGTAGAAGAAGCCCTCGCCGCGCACCTCGCCGACGATTGGTACGTCGAGGAGGCTCTCGAGTCCGGCCCGGAACGACCCCTCCGTCGCCCGGACGTGTCCGAGGAGGTCGTCGTGCTCGAACACCTCCAGGTTGGCCAGGGCCACCGCGCAGCTCACCGGGTGTCCGGCGAAGGTGAACCCGTGGGTGAAGCTCCGGCTCTCCTTGAGGAACGGCTCCGCCAACCGGTCGCTCGCGATCATCGCCCCGAGCGGCGCGTAGCCGCTTGTCAACCCCTTGGCGACGGTGATGATGTCGGGCAGGTAGCCGTAACGGTCGGCGCCGAACCACTCGCCGAGCCGACCGAAGGCGCAGATCACCTCGTCCGAGACGAGCAGGACCCCGTGGTGGTCACAGATCTCGCGGACCCGGTCGAAGTAGCCGGGCGGGGGCGGGAAGCAACCACCGGCGTTCTGCACCGGCTCGAGGTACACCGCCGCCACCGTCTCGGGGCCCTCGCGCTCGATGGCCCGGCCGATCTCGTCGGCCGCCCACCGGCCGAAGGCGACGAGGTCGTCTCCGTGCTCGGGGGCCCGGTAGAAGTTGGTGTTGGGGACCCGGACGGTGCCGGGGACGAGCGGCTCGAAGGGGGTCTTGAGGGCGGGGATGCCGGTGATGGACAGGGCGCCCATCGAGGTCCCGTGGTAGGCGATGTGGCGGCTGATCACCTTGGTCCTCGTCGGCTGGCCGACGATTTGGAAGTACTGACGGGCCAGCTTCCACGCGGACTCGACGGCCTCGGAGCCGCCGGAGGTGAAGAAGACCCGGTTGAGGTCGCCCGGAGCGAGCGACGCGACCCGTTCGGCGAGCTCGACGGCGCGCGGGTGGGCATAGGCCCACAGGGGGAAGTAGGCGAGCTCGGACGCCTGCTTCGCGGCCGCCTGGCCGAGCTCAGTCCGTCCGTGGCCGATCTGGCTGGTGAAGAGCCCGGACAACCCGTCCAAGTAGCGCTTGTTGTGCTGGTCCCAGACGTAGGCCCCTTCGCCCCGGACGATTACCGGGACCTCGTGGGCGGCGTCGTAGGAGCCGAGTCTCGTGAAGTGCATCCAGAGGTTGCGCCGAGCCCGCTCGCTCAGGGTCCGGTCGTCCGCTTCGGTCATGTCTCCTCCGCTCGTCGGTCTCGGAGGTCGGTGGGCAAGCCAACTCTAAGGACTGTTCGCCGCCGGGACCCGGTGCCGGCACGGCATAGGGTCCTCCGGTCCCCGACGAGCGGGGCACCCGCCGCCGGGGCATCTTAAGGTGGCCATGATGCGCTCGATCCAAGGCGCCGTCCCGAGGCACCCGAAGAGCGCACCGGGCGTCGGCCGCGCATCGGGGGCGAGGAGGATCCGATGATCATCGGCGTGCCGAGGGAGCGGCTGACCGACGAGTACCGGGTGGCCATCACCCCCGCCGGGGTGCGCGAGCTAGTGGCGGCCGGGCACCAGGTCCTGGTGGAGCAGGGTGCGGGCACCGGG
Organism: Actinomycetes bacterium; assembly: GCA_021791895.1. Classification (GTDB taxonomy): domain Bacteria; phylum Actinomycetota; class Acidimicrobiia; order Acidimicrobiales; family RAAP-2; genus Palsa-461. The sequence goes on from JAJYVS010000027.1 coordinate 22,531, forward strand.
TGCTCGATCCCCGACGAGGACTTCGTGCGGACCGGGGCCACGATCGTGCCCGATCCCGACGAGCTGTGGGCCGGCGCCGACCTCGTCTTGAAGGTCAAGCAGCCCATCGCCGAGGAGCATGAGCGACTCAAGCTGCGCAGCGACCAGGTCCTCTTCACCTACCTGCACCTGGCGGCCGACCGGTCCTGCACCGACGCTTTGGTCGCGGCGGGCAACACCGCGATCGCGTACGAGACGGTGCAGCTCGCCGACGGGTCGCTCCCGCTGCTCATCCCGATGAGCGAGGTGGCTGGGAGGATGGCTCCGATCGTCGGTGCCAACCACCTGATGCGTCCGGCCGGCGGCAGCGGAGTGCTGGTGTGCGGTGTGCCCGGGGTCGCGTCGGCCAAGGTCGTGATCCTGGGGGCCGGGATAGCCGGCATGGCTGCCGCCACCTTGGCCGTCGGCCTGCACTGCGAGGTGTACATCTTGGACCGCGACCTCCAGAAGCTGCGTGCCGTCGACCACCACTTCCGCGGGGCACTCGAGACCATCGCATCGAGCGCCCACGCGATCGAGGAGACCTGTGTCGACGCCGACATCGTCATCGGCGCGGTGCTGGTGGTCGGGGCCAAGACGCCCAAGCTTGTTTCGGACGACTTGGTGGCGTCGATGAGCCCGGGCTCGGTCCTCGTCGACATCTCGGTGGACCAGGGCGGGTGCTTCGAGTCCAGCCATCCGACGACCCACTCGGACCCGACCTTCGAGGCGCACGGCTCGCTCTTCTACTGCGTCGCCAACATGCCCGGGGCCGTCCCCCACAGCTCCACCTACGCGCTGACCAACGCCACGTTGCCCTACACCCTCGAGATCGCCGCCTCGGGCTGGCGGCCGGCGGTCCGGGCCGACCCCGCGCTCGGCCGGGGGGTGAACGTCGTCGAGGGAGCGGTCACCTACGAGCCGGTGGCGGAGGCCCACCAGATGCCCTACAGCGAGCTGGCCACGCTGCTCTGAGGGCGGTCGCGCCCCACGTGCGTGTCGGGCGCCGACCGGTGACGTCTTGGCGGGCTCGCATCGGGGGCCGCCGGCTCAGTTCATCGTCCCTCGGATCGAAGTCGTGCTTTGAACTCGATGAGGTTGTTCGAGGGGTCGCAGGACCAGGGTGAGGTGCTCTTCCACCAGCCTCTCGAAGCGCCGCGCCATTCCCAGGAACACCGGCAGGTGGCGCCGCTCGACTAGGGCGACCAGTGGGTCGAAGTCCTCACGCCGGGCGAAGGTCACCCCGAAGTGCCGAGGGTAGAGCTCGGGGTCGGGGTCGATCTTGTCGCTCCGGTTCCAGACCAGTTGGTCGCTGAAGAAGTCGAGGGTGATTCGGTCCTCGAGCGACGGGCGAGCTCGCATCCCAGTCCCCCGAAGTAGAAGGACTCGGCCAGGGCGAGGTCGACGGCCGGGACCGCCAGGTGAAAGAAGTCCGTCGGTTCACGTACCGTCGTGCCGTGGAACATCGCCGCCATCCTCTTTGTGTATCTGGGCGGGTCTCGCTGGTGAGCCCGGCCCAGACCGCCCGCACGGTCAGGCTCGCCCACCAGGGGTTGGACGACGCCTACGGCGTCTACCTGGCGCAGACGCTGTTCATCTACGCGCTCGTCGGGCTCGGGTGGAAGCATCTCCACAATGTCGTGCCCTGGCCCCTGCTCATCGTCGCCGCGGTGGCGATCGTCTCTTCTCCTGCTGCGTGCTGACCGAGGTCCTGGCCCGTACCCGGTTGGCCGAGCCGCTCACCGGACGCAAGCAGCAGCCCCAGCTTCTGGTCGCGTGGGTTCGGCGGGTGGTCCAGGGGCCGACGCGCCGTGACCCCCGAGAGCCACCGGCGCTCGGCGCGTTGGACATGCAGGATCCACGCTGAATGGGAGCGGCGAGGGGCCCGGGCCCGGTGGTGTGGCTCGTTCGCCATGCCGAGAGCGTCTGGAACAAGGAGGCCCGGGTCCAGGGGCAGGGCCCGGCGCCCGGCCTGACCGCCGCCGGCCTCGCCCAGGCACGAGGCCTGGCCGAGGGGTTGGCCGGCTCTGGGGCGACGACCGTGGTCACGAGTGACCTGCGTCGGGCGGTAGAGACCGCTCGGCTGATCGCCGGTCGCCTCGGCGTGGTCCTTCAAACCGAGCCCCGGCTGCGGGAGCGGAGCCTCGGCTCGCTCGAGGGGGGACCGTCGTCGTCCCTCGTCACGGCGGTCACTGGGTACGACGACCAGAGGGTCGTCGACCTCGACGCTCGCGCGCCGGGAGGGGAGTCCCTCCGCGAGCTGTACACCAGGGCCTCGGCGTGGCTCGCCGAGGTCCGGACGGCACCGCGGGACCTGGTCCTCGTGGCCGTCACCCACGGCGGGTTCCTCCGGGTCCTCCGGGACTGCCTCGCCGGCGTGGCGCCGGAGGCGGCGCTGGTTCCGCCGACCCCGAACGGCGTCGTCTGGCGGGCCGAGCTCGCCACCGGCAAGGTGGACGAGGCGCCGGCGCTGCCGCGGGCCTGATCGCTCGGCGGCCGACCCGCGGTCGCGACCGGGTGACCCTGGCCCGGCGACCGGCCCGGTCGGCCTGGGTGCTGGGCCCGGTCACGGTCCTATCCTTGGTGTATGGCAAAGCAGACCGGCCTCTCCGATCAGGCGGTCGCTGGCTTCGGCTCGGTCGAAGCGGTGCTGGAGCTGGTGCGTGCCCGCGGTGGCCGGGCAACCTCGTCACGGCGGATCCTCCTCGAGGTGCTCTTCGACGCCACGGATCACCTGAGCGTGGAGGAGCTGGCCGCCGCGGTCCAGGAACGGGCGCCCGACGTCCACCTCTCGACCGTCTACCGCAACCTCGAGGACCTGCAGCGACTTGGGGTGGTGGTGCACTCCCACCTGGGACACGGCCCGGCCACCTACCAACTCGCCTCCCTCGCCCACGCCCACTTCATCTGCGAGGAGTGTGGCCGGCGCTTCGAGGCGTCCGACGACATGTTCCGGGGGCTGGCGCGTGCGGCCAAGGCGCGGCTCGGGTTCTCGATCGACCCGCACCACTTCGCCATCCTCGGGCGCTGCGCCGAGTGCGAGGCCGCCGGCGGGGTGGGAGGCGGGCAGCGCTGATCGCGGCGTCCCGCTCCCATCGGCTACAACGGCAGTGGGGCGACATCGTCGGAGGTGAAGGGTGCAGCGGTCCATCGTCGAGCAGGCCGTGGGTCTGGCCGGATTGTCGCTCCCCGGGGATACCCACTTCGAGGTGACCGGTGACGAGCCGATCCTGGCGTCCCCCCACCGCCTCGGAACCGGAGCGGCCACGGCCCGGGTGCTGACCGGCGTGGCCGCCTCGGAGCTGTGGCGGGTCCGCACGGGCCGACCGCAGTCGATCTCGGTCGATGCCACCCATGCCGCGGCGGCGCTCAGGTCCTACCTCTTCGTCCGCCTCCTCGAGCATGATGAGCGCCCGGGCCTCGAGGTGGCCGCCCGCCAACGGGTGCTCGGCGGCATCGTCGCGACCCGCGATGGCCGCTTCGTCCAACTCCACCCGTCATTTAACGACGGCCCGGCGATTCGCGAGGAGCTCGGGCTCGGAGAGGACCCGACCCGAGAGGAGGTGGAGGCTGCGGTCGCTCGCCGTGACGCCTTCGAGCTCGAGGCGGCGTTCATCGCCCGGAAGATCTGCGGCGGCGTGGTGATGACCAGATCGGAGTGGGCCGACCACCCCCAGGGTCGTGCCATCGCCGACTGGCCGGTCGTGCGGATCACCAAGATCGGCGATGCGCCGCCCGAGCCGTTCGCCGAGGGAGACCGACCGGCCTCGGGCGTACGGGTGCTCGACCTCACCCGGGTGCTCGCCGGACCGACCTGTGCCAAGACGATCGCCGAGCACGGCGCTGACGTGCTGCACGTGACCGCGCCCCATCTCGACCGCCCTGGACCCTTCGACATCGAGACCGGCATCGGCAAACGCCAGGCCAGCCTGGACCTCAATGATCCCGGCCAGGCCGAGACGATGCGGGCACTGATCGCCGGGACCGACGTGTTCTCCCAGGGCTATCGGCTGGGCACCCTGGCGCGGCGGGGACTGTCGCCCGAGGCGCTCGCCCGGCTCCGTCCGGGGATCGTCTACGTCTCGGAGAACTGCTACGGCCACGTCGGGCCGTGGGCCGAGCGCCCCGGTTGGGAGCAGCTGGGCCAGGCCGCCACCGGGATGTCCCACCGGGAGGGGACCGCCTCGCTCACGGGCGTGCCCCGCCTCGCTCCGGCCGCGGTCAACGACTACACGACCGGGTTCCTGGCTGCCTACGGCGCCATGATCGCCCTGGCCCGCCGGGCCACCGAAGGCGGGTCCTGGCACGTCCAGGCATCGCTGTCCCAGACCTGCATGTGGTACCAGCGGCTCGGTGACGACAACGACGTCGAGCGGGCCGATCCCGGCGACACGGGGTCCTTCGTGGCCGAGATGGAGACCGCCGACTTCGGACCGATCGAGTACCTGCGTCCGGCCCTGTCCATGTCCGGAACCGAGCCGCGCTGGGACCTGCCTCCCGCCCGGAGCGGCGCGCACGACCCGGCGTGGCTGCCCCGATAGGTGACGCTGGTGGGCGGATGCACGGCTCTTCGGGCCGACCGGGTCGTCGCGCCGGGCCGGCCGCCGTCGTCTCGGCGCCCCGGGGGCCCGGGGTCGCGCCGGGCCGGGCACGCACGGTCGCGTCGCCCGCACGCAAACGGCGCGATCGGTCGTTGACCGTGGACCCGGCGCAAGGCCCGCCGAGGGTCGCCATCCCCATCCCTCCGACCGGCCGTCACCGCCCGGTCATCCGCGACATCCGACCCCGAAGCGACGGACCCTGGCCGCCGAAGGCCACGGTCGGCGACCGGGTCGTGATCGAGGCCGACGTTCTCATCAACGGTCACGACCTGGTCGCCTGCGACGTCGCCTACACCCACGAGTCGGATCAGGAGTGGACGACCGTGGCGATGCGCGAGCTCGGCAACGACCGCTGGCGGGCCGAACTCCCGGTGCGCAAGGTCGGCCTCTACCGCTTCGTGGTGCGGGGGCGCCCCGACGTGTTCGAGACCTGGCGACGCGACCTTCGGATCCGGGCCGGCGCGGGTCAGGGCATCTCGACCGACCTGTTGATCGGTGCCTCGCTCCTCTGGGACGCGGCCGCCCGGGCGACCGGATCGGACCGCCAGCTCCTGGCTTCGGTGGCAGACCACCTCGGTGCCGGCGTGTCCTCCCTCGACGTGGCGATCGACCCGTCCGTCCTCGGCGCGTCGGGTGAGGGCCGGGCGGACGAGCGCCCGGGGTCGCGTCGGCCGACACTCGGCTCGGTGGTCTTCTCCGAGCGGATCGGTCGTCTGGTGGCCGCGCACCCGGACCCGACGGCAGCCGTCGTGTCGGACATCCGACGGGTCTTCGCCGACCCGGAACGGGCCCGCTTCAGTGCCTGGTACGAGCTGTTCCCCCGCTCGGCCTCCCCCGATCCCGGCCGGCCCGGCACCCTGGCCGACGTCGAGCGGATCGTGCCCTACGTCGCCAGGCTCGGCTTCGACGTCTTGTACCTGCCTCCCGTCCACCCGATCGGGCGGACCAGCCGCAAGGGCCGCGACGGTCGACCGGTCGCCGAGCCGGGTGATCCGGGCAGCCCGTGGGCCATCGGCGCCGCCGAAGGGGGTCACTGCGCGGTCCACCCGGACCTCGGCACCCTCGAGGATTTGCGCTCGCTGGTCGCCACGGCCTCCAGGCACGGCATCGACGTCGCGCTGGACCTCGCCTTCCAGGCCTCGCCCGACCACCCCTGGGTGCATGAGCACCCGGAGTGGTTCCGGCGCGACCCCGACGGCAAGATCCGTCACGCTGAGAACCCCCCGAAACGCTACGAGGACATCTACCCGCTCGACTTCGACTCGGCCAACTGGCCCGGGCTCTGGGAGGCTCTGGCCGACGTCGCCCGGTTCTGGGTCGAGCAGGGGATCCGGATCTTTCGGGTCGACAACCCGCACACCAAGCCGTTCCGGTTCTGGGAGTGGTTCCTCGCGACCCTGAAGGCCGAGCACCCCGAACTCGTCTTCTTGTCCGAGGCGTTCACCAGGCCCAAGGTGATGTACGAGCTGGCCCGGGTGGGTTTCTCCCAGTCCTATACCTACTTCGCCTGGCGCAACGAGAAGTGGGAGCTCGAGCGCTACTTCGACGAGCTGACCCGGAGCGAGGTGTCGGACTACTTCCGGCCCAACCTCTGGCCCAACACCCCGGACATCTTGACCAAAGAGCTCCAATCGGGTCACCAGTCGGTCTTCATCGTCCGACTGGTGCTGGCCGCGACCCTGGGGGCGAGCTACGGCATCTACGGCCCGGTCTTCGAGCTCCAAGAGCACCTGGCGCGAGAACCGGGCTCCGAGGAGTACGCGCATTCCGAGAAGTACGAGGTGCGCCACTGGGACCTCACGCGACCCGACAGCTTGGCCGGGCTCATCGGCCGGATCAACGAGATCCGGCGGGCCCATGTCGCGCTCCAGCACGACCGGACCCTGCGGTTCCACCGCATCGACAACGACCAGATGCTTGCCTACTCCAAGTGCGGGATCGAGCCCGGTTCGACCGACGCGGTCCTCGTGATCGTGAACCTGGACCCGGTGCACACCCAGTCGGGCTGGCTCGAGCTCGACTTCGAGGCGCTCGGGGTGCAACGGTCGGACCGCTACGTGATGCACGACCTGTTGACCGACGCTCGTTACGAGTGGGAGCCGAAGAGGAACTTCGTCATGCTCGACCCGACCGGACTCCCCGCCCACGTGTTCAGCGTGGAGCCGCTCAGCGGGCGGACCGTTCGATGAGCGCGCCGGCCGATCGGATGGTGCCGATCGTCTCGGACGAGGGCCACGAGCGGGCGACCTGGTACAAGGACGCCGTCTTCTACGAGCTGCACGTCCGGGCGTTCTGCGACGGCAACGGCGACGGCGTCGGGGACTTCCAGGGTCTGTTGAGCAAGCTCGACTACCTCCACGAGCTCGGTGTCACCGGGATCTGGCTCCTGCCCTTCTACCCCTCACCGCTCCGGGACGACGGCTACGACATCTCCGACTACCGCAGGGTGCACCCCTCCTACGGGACGCTCCGGGACTTCCACCGCTTCCTGCGGGAAGCCCACCGACGGGACATCCGGGTCATCACCGAGCTGGTGCTGGCCCACACCTCCGACGAACACCCGTGGTTCCAGCGGGCCCGCCGGGCGCGGGCCGGTTCGGTCCAGCGTGACTTCTACCTCTGGAGTGACACCCCCGAGCGCTTCGCCGAGGCCCGGGTCATCTTCACCGACTACGAGACCTCCAACTGGACCTTCGATCCGGTGGCCCGCGCCTACTACTTCCACCGCTTCTATTCCCACCAGCCCAGCCTCAACTACGACAACCCGGCCGTCCGACAGGCCATCTTCGACGTGGTCGACTTCTGGCTGGAGACCGGCGTCGACGGCCTCCGACTCGACGCCGTGCCCTACCTGTTCGCCCGCGACGGCACGAGCTGCGAGAACCTCCCCGAAACCTTCGACTTCCTGCGCGACCTGCGGGCGCACATCGACGAGCGCTTCGCCGAGAGGATGCTGCTCGCCGAGGCCAACCAGTGGCCGGAGGACGCGGTCGCCTACATGGGGGAGGGGTCGCTGTGCCACATGGCCTTCCACTTCCCGCTCATGCCCCGGATGTTCATGGCGGCCCGCCAGGAGGACCGCTTCCCGATCGTCGACATCCTGGCCGAGACCCCGACGCCTCCGGCCGAGTGCCAGTGGGCGTTGTTCCTGCGCAACCACGACGAGCTGACCTTGGAGATGGTCACCGACGAGGAGCGCGACTACATGTACCGGGCTTATGCCCAGGACCCCCAGGCCCGGGTGAACGTCGGGATCCGCCGCCGCCTCGCCCCGCTGCTCGGCAACGACCGCAAGTTGATCGAGATGATGAACGGGCTGCTCTTCTCGATGCCCGGGACGCCGATCATCTACTACGGCGACGAGATCGGCATGGGGGACAACATCTATCTGGGTGACCGCAACGGCGTGCGGACGCCGATGCAGTGGGACAGTGACCGCAACGCCGGGTTCTCCCACGCCAATCCCCAGCGGCTCTTCCTTCCGGTCATCATCGATCCCGAATACCACTCCCAGGCGGTCAACGTCGCCGCCCAGCAGGAGAACCCCAACTCGATGCTGTGGTGGATGAAGCGCCTGATCGGCCTGCGGCAGCGGTTCAAGGTCTTCGGGCGCGGGACCCTCGAGGTGTTGCGGTCGGACAACCGCAAGGTGTTCGCCTTCACCCGCAGCTACGAGGACGAGCAGGTCCTCGTGGTCGTGAACCTGTCCCGGTTCGCCCAGTGCGTGGAGCTCGACCTGGCCAAGTTCCGAGGCTCGGTGCCCGTCGAGCTGTTCGGCAACCTCGCCTTCCCGGCCGTGGGCGACCTGCCGTACTTCATCACCCTCGGGCCCCACGGCTTCTACTGGTTCTCCCTCGAGCATGAGACCGCCCGCGCCGAGCAGACCCTCGGCGACTTCAGCGTCCCGGGGAGCTGGGAGACGCTGTTCGGCTCGCCGGCCCGCCGACAGTTCGAGTCCTTCCTGCCCCGGTACCTCGCCGAGCGGCGGTGGTTCGTGCACAAGGCCCGGACCGTCACCTCGGCCGCCCTCCTCGACACCGTCGCGATCCCCGCTGCGGCGAAGAGGGGAGCGCCGCCCCTGGGCGTGCTCGCCATCGTGCGGGTGGAGCTCGACTTCGGCGAGTCCGAGCACTACGCGCTCGCGCTGGGCTGGGCGAGCGGCGACCACGCCGAGGAGCTGACCCGCTGGCGGCCCGAGGCCGTCCTGGCCCAGCTGCGGGCGGGCGGCGAGGACGGGGTCCTCATCGACGCCCTCTACGAGCCGGAGTTCGTGAAGACGATGGTCGACGCGGTGGTCGGCCGGCGCAGCTACGGGGGGATCGGACGCCTGGCCGGGGTCCCGACCCCGTTCCGCCGCCTGAGGGGCGCGACGGGACCCGAGGTGATGACCACGCCGGTGACGGCCGAACAGTCGAACAGCTCGGTGGTGATCGGCGACCGGGCCATCTTCAAGTTCATCCGCCGCTTCGAACCGGGCACGAACCCCGGAGTCGAGCTGGGCCGGTTCCTCGGCGAGCGGGCCCACTTCCACAGCGCGCCGAGGGTGCTCGGTCATCTCGAGTACCAGGACCGCAACACCAAGGTGGCACCGAGCGCGATCGCCGTGCTGGAGGAGTTCGTGACCAACGAGGGTGACGGCTGGAGCTACGTCGTCGACGCGCTCGACCACGCCCTCGAGGACTTCCTGGCCGCCTCGCACGCCGAGCGGCCGGTGGTCGCGTCCCCGCCCCGCCTGCTCGAGGTGGTCACGAAGACCCTCGAGCCCGGCCACCCGCTCATCGGCCCTCACCTCGAGTGGGCCTCCGCGCTCGGCCGCCACGCCGCCGACCTGCACCGGGCGCTGGCGTCTGACCGCCTGGACCGGGCTATGGCCCCGGAGCCCCTGACGCTCCTCGACCGCCAGTCGATGTTCCACGCCGCCCGGATCCTGTTGCGTCGGGTCCTCCGTCAGGCCTCCTCGCTCAAGGAGCAGTCGGCCTGCCTCGACGAGGTCCTCGCCCGGGAGTCCGAGATCGTCGAGCGGCTGCGGTCCCTCGTGGTCGGGCCGATCGAGGCCGAGCGGGTCCGCTGCCACGGCGACTACCACCTCGGCCAGGTCCTCTGGACGGGCAAGGACTTCGTGACCATCGACTTCGAAGGCGAACCCTCCCGCTCCCTCGGGCAGCGTCGGCTGAAACGCCCGGTCACCGTCGACCTCGCCGGCATGATCCGGTCGTTCCACTACGCCTCGAGGGTCGCGGCCCTGCGGTTGACGAGGGACCTGCGCGGTTCGGTGGCGTCGGTCGAGCCGGCGCAGCTCGAGCTGTGGCTCACCCTCTGGTACCGCTGGGTCGCCGGGACCTTCCTCGCCTCCTATCGCGAGGTGGCCGAGGGGGACGGGTTCCTCCCCGCCGAGCGGGGCCAGTTGGCCGTCCTCCTCGACTTCTCGCTCCTCGAGAAGGCCATCTACGAGCTGGGCTACGAGGCCAACAGCCGACCCGAGTGGGTGGAGGTCCCCGCCCACGGCATCTTGGACCTGTTGGCCGCGGCTCCGTGAGGCACCCGGTCACCCCGGCGTTGGCGGGCCTAGCCGAGGCGGTGGGGGTCGCCCCGACCCACGTCACCTTCGAGGGCGGCACGTACCGGGCCGACCCCGAGGTGCTGGTGGGCGTGCTGGCGGCGCTGGGCCTGCCCGTCGAGTCCCCGAAGGATGCCGTCGAGGCCCGGGCCGCCCTGGAGGCCGACCGGGCCGGGCGCCGCCTCGAGCCGGTCGTCGTGCACCGGACCGGGGAGGACCGGGACACGCTCGTCGCGCTCGGGGGGTCGTTCGACCGAGCGCGGGCATGGCTGAGCCTGCTCGAGGAGGACGGCCGGTGGCGACGGGCCCGGGTGCTCGACGTGCTGGCGCCCGGCACCGCCCGCGGCGTGTCGCTGCGGCGGTTGGCCGGCGGTCCGTTGGCCCGGGGCTACCACCAGCTCACGTTGGAGTGCGAGGGGTCCGAGGACCGGTCGCTCGTCGTCTCGGCCCCCCGGTGCCCGCAGGCCCGACGGGGCTTCGGGGTATTCCTCCCCCTCTACGCGCTGCGCAGCGCGTCGGACTGGGGGGTGGGCAGCTACGGCGACCTGGCGGAGCTGGGACGCTTCGCCCGCTCGGCCGGCGCGTCCTTGGTGGGCACCCTCCCGCTCTACCCGGCCTTCCTCGACGAGCCGGCCGACCCCAGCCCGTATCTACCGGTGACCCGGCTCGGCTACAACGAGCTCTACGTCGACCCCGGCGCGGTCCCCGAGCTCGCCATGGTCCCCGAGGCCCGGCGGGTCCTCGACTCGGCGCCCTTCGCCGCCGGGCTGCGCGAGGCCCGGGGCGCGGGGCTCGTCCCCTACGAGCTGGTGGCCCGGCTCCGGCGCCAGGTCCTCCAACCCCTGGCCGACGGGCTCTACGGGCGGGCGGGAGGCGGGGAGCTGGCGACCTTCGCCGACGGCCACCCGGCGCTCCTCGAGTACGCGCGGTTCCGTGCCAACGCCGAGCGCCACGGGCGGGACTGGCGCCGCTGGCCGGCCGGGCGCCTGGGCGACGCCGGCCGGCTCGAGGACCCGGTGGTCCGATACCACCTGTGTGCCCAGTGGCTGGCCTGGCGCCAGCGCTCCGAGGCGGTCCGGGTCGCCCCCCTCTACGGCGACCTGCCGGTGGGCGTGCACCCCGACGGGTTCGACCCCTACTTCGAGCCGGACGCCTTCGCGACCGGCGCCCGGGTCGGCGCCCCGCCGGACCGGTTCTTCCCCCTCGGCCAGGACTGGTCGTTCCCCCCGCTGCACCCCGAACGTCTCCGGGCCCAGGGATACCGCCACCTGATCGAGGTCCTGCGGGTGGCCTTCGCCGGCGTGGCCGCCCTGCGGGTCGACCACGTGATGGGCCTGCACCGCCTGTACTGGATCCCCGAAGGCGGCGACGCCGGGCACGGGGCGTACGTCTCCTACCGCCCCGACGAGCTGCACGCCCTGGTGGCCCTGGAGGCCGATCGAGCCGGGGCGGTCGTGGTCGGCGAGGACCTGGGCACCGTCGAGCCCCAGGTCCGGGCGACGATGGCGGAGGAACGGATGCTCCGTTCCTTCGTGCTCGAGTTCGCCACGACGCCGGCGAACCCCCTGCCCGAGCCGCCCGAACACTGCATCGCCTCGTGGGGGACCCACGACGTGCCCCGCTTCGCCGCCTTCTACCGGGGCGCGGCGCCGGGCCGCACGAACCGGTCCGAGGATCTGACCGGCCCCTCGGAGGGGGCCGACGGCGACGAACGGGCCCGTTGGCGGGCGGCCCTGGCGGCCGAGCTCGAGGCGACGGGCCCAGAACTCGAGGTGCGGGGGACCGCTGCTCGGCCCGAGAGCCGGGCCGAGCGCTCGGCGTTGGCTGGGTGCCTCGCCCATCTCGCCACCAGCCGGGCCGACCTGGTGCTCGTCGACCTGGCCGACCTGTGGGGGGAGGTCGAGCAGGAGAACCGACCGGGCACCGGGGTCGAGGCGCAGAACTGGCGGCACCGGGCCGCCCTCAGCCTGGAGGAGGCCCGCAACGACGACGGCGTGGCCGCCCTCCTGGCTCTGGTCGAGCGGGGCCGTGCTGCGGGGCGGGTCGACGAGGTGCCGGAGCGGTGAGCCCGAAGCGCTCGGGCGGCGACCCGCAGATCACCGAGGACGACCTGTTCTGGTTCAACGAGGGCACCCACCGGGGCCTCGGGCGCAAACTGGGGGGACACCCGGGGCCCGACGGGGCGTCGTTCGCCGTGTGGGCGCCGAGCGCGTCGGCGGTGGCGGTGGTCGGCGACTTCAACGGCTGGGACCGCGGTCGCCACCGATTGACGCCGTTGGCCGACTCGGGGATCTGGTCCGGCACGGTCCGAGGGGCCCGCCAGGGCGACGTCTACAAGTTCGTCATCACGGCCGCCACCGGTGAGCAGCTGGAAAAGGCCGACCCGCTGGCGGCGTGCTCGGAGGTGCCGCCAAAGACCGGCTCGGTGCTCTGGGACCTCGACTACACCTGGCACGACGCCGACTGGATGGAGGGACGGGGGCGGCGGTCGTCGCTCGCCGACCCGATCAGCATCTACGAGGTCCATCTGGGCAGCTGGTGGCGTGATCCGGCCGACTCGGGGCGCCTCTGTCGCTACGACGAGCTCGCGCCGCGCCTGATCGAGCACACGGTGCGTCACGGGTTCACCCACGTCGAGTTCCTCCCGGTGATGGAGCACCCGTTCTACGGGTCGTGGGGCTACCAGGTCACCGGCTACTTCGCCCCGAGCGCCCGATACGGCACGCCCCAGCAGCTGATGGCGCTCATCGACGCGCTGCACCTGGCCGGGATCGGGGTCATCCTCGACTGGGTGCCCTCGCACTTCGCGACCGACGCCTTCTCGCTCGGCCGCTTCGACGGCACCCAGCTCTACGAGCACGCCGACCCCGGCCGGGCCATCCATCCCGACTGGCGCAGCTACGTCTTCAACTACGGCCGCCACGAGGTCCGCAGCTTCCTCTGCTCGTCGGCCGAGCATTGGCTGTCGACCTACCATGCCGACGCCCTGCGGGTCGACGGTGTGGCCTCCATGCTGTACCTCGACTACTCGCGGGGCCCGGGCGAGTGGACGCCCAACGAGCACGGTGGGCGCGAGGACCTCGACGCGGTCGCCTTCCTCCGCCAGCTCAACACGGGGATCTACGCCGACCACCCCGACGTCCAGGTCATCGCGGAGGAGTCGACCGCCTGGCCCGGGGTGTCGCGGCCCGCACACCTCGGGGGCCTCGGCTTCGGGCTCAAGTGGGACATGGGTTGGATGCACGACACGCTCGGCTATCTGGCCCGGGACCCGGTGCACCGCCGCTACCACCACGACGAGCTCACCTTCCGGGCCCTGTACGCCTTCGACGAGCACTTCGTCCTGCCCCTGTCCCACGACGAGGTCGTGCACGAGAAGGGGTCGCTGTTGGCCAAGATGCCCGGCGACACCTGGCAGAAGCTGGCCAACCTCCGGCTCCTCTACGGTTACCAGTTCGGCCAGCCGGGCAAGAAGCTGCTCTTCATGGGGGCGGAGCTGGCCGCCTGGGAGGAGTGGAACCACGATGCCGGGCTCGATTGGGGGCTGCTGGAGGACCCCGGGCACGCCGGGATGGCCCGGTGGGTGGCCGATCTCAACGCGCTCTACCGCGAGCGCCCGGCCCTCCACCGGAGCGACGCCGAACCGTCGGGCTTCGAGTGGGCCGAGAACGACGCCGAGGCCGGACTGCTCAGCTTCCTGCGCCGCTCGGGCGACCGCCGCATGCTGATCGTCTGCAACTTCACCCCGGTGCCCCGTCACAACGTCGAGATCGGCGTGGACGTCGGCGGTCGCTGGACCGAGCGGTTGAACAGTGACGCCGTCGAGTACGGGGGGAGCGGCCAGGGGAACTTGGGCGGGGTCCGGGCGCAGCCGGTGCCCTGGCACGGCCGTTCGCGGCTCCTCACGCTCAGCGTGCCGCCACTCGCCTGCCTGTTCTTGGAGCCCGGGTGAGCCCGGGGCATCCCGTCTCGGGCAGGGCGGTGGTCGGCGACTCGCCGCTCCCGGCGCGTCTCGTGGCCGGTCCGACCGGCCTCGGGGCGAGGCCGCTCGAGAGTGGCCGCACTCGCTTCGTGCTCTGGGCCCCCTCGGCCGGGCGGGTCCAGGTGCAGCTCGAGGACCCCCAGCGGCTGGTGGACCTCGAGCCGACCGCCGCCGGCTACCACGTCGGGGTGGTCGAGGACTGCCCGGCCGGTTCCCGCTACCGCTTCGTGCCCGACGGCGCGACGGCGCTCGCCGACCCGGCCTCTCGCCTGCAGCCCGAGGGGGTGTTCGGCCCCTCCGAGGTGGTCGACCTCGGCGCCCACCGCTGGGGGGACGGCGACTACCGGCAGCGGCCGCTCGCTGAGCAGATCGTCTCGGAGTGCCACGTCGGCACCCTCACCAAGGCCGGGACCTTCGACGCCGCCCTCGAGGTGCTCGACGACCTCGTCGAGGTCGGGATCAGCGCGGTGGAGCTCATGCCGGTGGCCGCGTTCCCCGGCCGGCGCAACTGGGGCTACGACGGGGTGTTCCCGTTCTCGGTGCAGGCCAGCTACGGCGGCCCGGCCGGACTCCAGCGCCTGGTGGACGCCTGCCATCGTCGGGGCCTGGCGGTGGTGCTCGACGTGGTCCACAACCACCTCGGACCGCTCGGCTGCGTGCTCGACGCCTTCGGGCCGTACTTCTCCGACCGTTACCGGACACCCTGGGGCCCGGCGCTCAACTTCGACGGCCCCCTCTCGGACCACGTCCGCGCCTTCTTCTTCGAGAGCGTCGCTCAGTGGTTCGTCGACTACCACCTCGACGCGTTGCGGCTCGACGCCATCCACTCGATCGTCGACCGCACCGCGACGCCGTTTCTGGCCGAGCTGTCCGACCTGGCCGCCCACCTCTCCGAGCAGCTCGGCCGTCCCTGCTCGCTCATCGCCGAGACCTCGGACAACGACCCGGGGGTCGTCGCCCCCCGTTGCTCGGGCGGGCTCGGGATGGACGCCCAGTGGAACGACGACTTCCACCACGCGCTGTTCGTGGTGCTCACCGGGGAGCAGCGGGCCTACTACGCCGACTACGGAGCGGTGGAGGACCTGGCCCGGGCGATCAACGAGGGCTTCGTCCTCCAGGGGGAGTACTCGGCGTGGCATCGCCGCCGCCACGGGGCCCGGGCCGACGGCGTGAATCCAGAACGGCTGGTCGTGTTCGCGCAGAACCACGACCAGATCGGCAACCGGCCGAGGGGGGAGCGGCTGGCCACCCTGGTGCCGCCGGACCGCCAACGCCTGGGTGCGGCAATGGTCCTGCTCGGCCCGGGGATCCCGCTGCTCTTCATGGGGGAGGAGTACGGCGACCCCGCGCCCTTCCCGTTCTTCGTCGACCACGGCGACGCGGCGCTGCTCGAGGCGGTGCACCGGGGCCGCTCCGAGCTGTTGTCGTCCATGGGCTTTGTCGAAGAGCCCCTCGACGAGGGGGCCGAGGAGACGTTCGCGCTGGCCTTCGTGGACCGGTCCCTGCGGGACGCCCCCGGGCACCACGAGCTCCTCGCGCTCACCCGCCGGCTGA
>JAJYVS010000064.1 GCA_021791895.1 Actinomycetes bacterium
AGGGCGTCCCGCCGCGCGCCGGTGCACCAGACACTCCTTCCCCCCGCCCCGGTTGAGCCACCCGGGGGGCGATGGGCGGCGCGACCCGCCTCGGAGTTTGTTGACCCCTGGATCGTCGACCGCTGGGCCGGAGCATCGACGGTGCCCGGATCCCGGCCGTGCTCGGGTTGCGGCGGGGACCGGCTCCAAGCCCCGTTCCGGGCACCGTCCGGTCGACCCAGCCGGGAGCGACAAGGCCGCGCGCCGCCGGGCGGACCTGCGATCATGGCCCGATGGCAGAGACGCTCAGGCAGCGGGCGATGAACCACATGGTCGTCCCGAGCGCGCTGGCGTACTTCCGCTGGCGGCGCGATCCGTTGGCCTCCATGCTGCACCCCGAGACGATGGTCGACCCCTAGCCCTGCTGGGACCAGCTGCGGGCCCAGGGGCTCTATCGATCCAAGCTCAGGGTGTGGGGAACGGCCGTCCACGCCACCGCGGCCAGCGTTCTTCGCGACCAGCGGTTCAGCGCGTCGCCCGTGCACCAGAAGGGCTACCGGGCGATTAGCGAGGTGAAGGACCCCGAGGCGAGCTCCCCGGGGGCTGAGTTCTCGCTCCTCTCGATGGACCCGCCCGACCACACGAGGATCCGCCGACTGGTCGCCGGAGCACGCCAAGCTCGTCGAGGACCGCGTGGAGCCGCGGCCAGAACCGGGCGTGCGCCGCCTCGATCCCCGAGATCGTGGCGACCTCCTCAGTCGTGGCCAACACCCACATTCCGTGCGCTTCACCAAGACGTCATAGTCGGGCACCGGCATCGCCTCCATCCGGGTCAGCCGCGCCTCGACGCGCGACCGTCGTTGGGCGTCGGCAACCAGCCGGTCCCGGGCCTCGGCCCTCCGGAGCGCCAGGATGCCGCGCAGCTCCTCGACGCTCAGGTCCTCCTCGAGGAGGGCCGCCATCTCGGAGCAGCACGAGGATCCGGTGCAGCCGACGCATCTGGCTCGGCGCGTACCAGCGGTAGCCGGTCCCCGGATCGACCCAGAGCGGCGCGAGCAGCCCGAGCTCGTCGTTCCGAACCGAGACGCCGGCCAGTTTGGCCACGGTGCCGATGCCGAACACCACCCCATCCAACCAGCTGACGCGACGTCACGGTCGAGAATGGACCGACGGGCGAGCGGTCGCTTTCAGGTGGCCGGGGCGCCCTCGGACCCGGTCAGCCAGCCCGAGATGAGCTCGGTCCGCCGCAGCTGCCACTCCTCGGCGGTCATGGCGTAGCGGACGTGGTCCTCCCAGTTGCCGTCGATCTCGAGATAGCGCTCCGAGATGCCCTCCAAGCGCAGGTCGAGCTTCTCGGCCACCCGTCGGCTGGCGGCGTTGCGGGGGATGATCGACACCTCGACCCGGTGCAGGCCGAGCATGTCGAAGGCGAAGCGCAGCGCGACGACGACTGCCTCGGGAACGAGGCTCTGGCCGGCCCAGTCCCGGTCGATCCAATAGCCGATCGAGGCGCTCTGGAACGGACCGCGCTGGATGGCAGAGACGGTGAGCTCACCGACGAGGCGCGGACCGACGAAGATCCCGAACCCGTAGCCCGAGCCCACCTGGCGTTCGCGCTCGCGCAGGGCGCAACGGGCAGCGAAGCTCGCCCGGTCCTCGGCCGCCGGCGGCGACCCGGCCGGTCGGGGCTCCCAGGGCACGAGCCAGTCCCGACAACGCACGCGGATCTCGTGCCAGGGCTCGTAGTCCGACTCGCGCAGCGTCCGCAACGTCACCCGCCGACCGACCAGCTCGAAGGGGGCGGCCGGCGACGACCTGCCGGTCCTCATCGGCGCATCGTGGCAGGTCCGCCCACCACCGTGCCAACGGCGGGCGACTGGCTGGGATTACGCGGTTCGCAGGGTGGCGGCGATCCCGTCGAGGAGATCGGCTTCGGACACGATGCAGCGATCGAAGGAGAAGCGGTCCATGGTCTCGCGCAGCACCAGGACCCCACCCGCGATCACGTCCTCGCGCCCGGGGGCCATCCCCGGACGCTTGGCCCGTTCGGCTGCCGGCTCGATCGCCAGCGTTTCCAACCATGCCGACACCTCGGCGAAGGACAGGACGAAGTGGTGGATCCGGGCCCGGTCGTAGTGGGAGAGGCCCTGGGCCAGCGCGCCGAGCGTGGTCACGGTCCCGGCCAGACCGACCAGCGTTCGACCGCCCCGGGTGAGCTCGGGGAGCTGGCCGGCCGCTTTGTCGAGCTCGGCCCGGATGAACCGGGCGGCCGCCCCGAGCTCGTCGGCGGTTGGCGGGTCGTGGGCGAAGAAGCGTTCGGTCACCCGCACGCAGCCGAGATCGAGGGAGACGGCACGGACCCGGCCGTCGCCGACGACGAGTTCGGTCGACCCGCCGCCGATGTCGATGACGGCTACCCGAGCCGGGTCGAGCTCCAGCGCGGCCGTGGCCCCGGCGAAGGCCAGGGACCCCTCGGCCTCACCATCGAGCAACTCGGCGGGGGTGCCGACGATCCGGGACGCCGCGACCAGGAACTCCCCGCCGTTCCCTGCGTCGCGCACCGCGGAGGTGGCGACCAGACGGGAGCGGGTGACGTCGTTCGCGTCCATGAGCCGTCGGTACTCGGTCAACGCGTCCAGGGTGCGCTCGACCGCCTCGGCGTCGAGCTTGCCGGTGGCGTCGACCCCCTGGCCCAGTCTGGTGATGCGCATGCGGCGCACCGCGGGCCCGTCCGAGACGATGAGGAGCCGGGTGGAATTGGTCCCGCAGTCCAGAGCGGCGACGGCCTCAGCGGCGCTCGGTTCCACCCTCCTCTCCTATCACCGGATCGGAGGCAGTTGGATCCGAGGCACCCGGAGCGCAGAGTCCGAGCTCGGCCAGCGTCTCGGCCAGACGCTCGGCCACCCAGGCGCCGACCGGATCGTTCCCCCCGGCCAGGAGGTAGGCGAGGTGGGCATGGAGACACTTCACGCCCACCCGGGTCCCACCGACCCCGCCGGTCGGCCGGGGCCCGGTGTGGTCGGGGGCGAGGGCGGCGTCGCGTCCCGCGGCGTAGCGCCGGTGGGCGGCGGCGAGGGCCGCCGGGTCCACCTCGGCCTCGGCCCGACGGACCCCGCCGGCGGCCTCGAGCCGGCTCACCGCCTCCCGGAGGGTCCGGTCGACGAGCCAGTAGCGGGTCGGCATCGGGGTGCCGTCGTCGAGGAGCGGGGCGTTCTCGATCACGACCGGCGAGCCACCCGGACCTCGCCGGACGACGACGAAAGCACCCTTGGGTTCACGGCCGAGCAGCGCCCCCACGTCGGCCCGGTCGCCCCCCGTCGCATCGGCCTCGACGGGGCCCGGGCTCAACGCCAGAACTCGAGGGTGCGCAGCACCCGGCCCAACAGGCCGGGCGAACTCGAGCTCCCTCTCTGCCCGGTCGAGGTGGCGGCCTCTTGCCCCTGGCCGCTCGGGGTCACCGAACCGGGCGGCAATTCGGGCGCCGCCGAGGGCGAGACGAGGGCGGTGTTGCCGGGGTCCCCGGCGTAGGGATCGGTGCCCCCGCCGGTCCCCGGCGGCACAAGCACCTGGTAAGCGACCTGGCCCGGGGCGACCAGCCCGAACTGCTGCCGGGCGAGGCGGGCGATCTCGCTCGGGGTGGCGAGCTTCTTGGACTCGGTCCGCAGGGCCCGGTCCTGGGCCTCGAGCTGGGAAAGGGAGGAGGAGGTCTCCCTCAACGTTTGCCGCTGGGCCACGAGCGCGCCGGCCGGGAACCACGCCACCAGCACGACCACGGCAACGACCACCGACCCGGCCAGCATCGCCCACCCCCGGCGGCGGGCCACCGCGGCCCGGCGCTCGGCCCGGGTGCTCGGCGCCGGCCGGCGGGGCCGGGCGGCCTTGCGCTTACCCGGCCACACGACCCCGGCCCCCCTGCCAACCGGCGAGCGCGCCGGATCCGAGGAACCTCGCCGATTCGGCCAGATCCTCTTCGATCCGAAGCAGCTGGTTGTACTTGGCCACCCGGTCCGACCGGGCCGGCGCGCCCGCCTTGATCTGGCCGGTCCCCAGGGCGACCGCCAGGTCTGCCACCGTCGTGTCCTCGGTCTCCCCCGAGCGATGGGAGATCACCGAGGCGTACGCGTGGCGGTTGGCCAGCGCGACGGCGTCGAGGGTCTCGCTCACCGTCCCGATCTGGTTGAGCTTGATGAGCACGGCATTGGCCACGCCGGCCTCGACGCCCCGGCCGATCAGCTCGGGGTTGGTCACGAAGATGTCGTCGCCGACCAACTGGACCCTGGTGCCAAGCGCCTGGGTCAGTGCTGACCAGCCGTCCCAGTCCTCTTCGGCCATGCCGTCTTCGATGGAGACGATCGGGTACCGCTCGACCAGCTCCACCCAGTAGGCGGTGAGCTCGTCGGAGGTGAGGGTCCGGCCCTCCCCGGAGAGCACGTAGCGGCCGTCCCGCCACAGCTCGCTCGTCGCCGGGTCGAGGGCGATGGCAATCTCGGTCCCCGGTGTGCGGCCCGCCGCCTCGATGGCCGCGAGGAGCATCACCACGGCGTCCTCGTTGTGCGCCAGGTCCGGCGCGAAGCCGCCCTCGTCGCCCACCGCGCTCGACAGACCCTTCTCGGCCAGAAGGCCTTTCAGGGCGTGGTAGGTCTCGGCACCCCACCGCAGTGCCTCGGAGAAGGAGGCGGCACCGACCGGCATGATCATGAACTCCTGGAAGTCGACGGAGTTGTCGGCGTGCACCCCGCCGTTCAAGACGTTGAACATGGGGACCGGCAGCACGTTGGCGCCGGTGCCGCCGAGGGACCGGTACAGGGAAAGGCCCAGATGGTCGGCGGCCGCCTTGGCCACCGCGACCGAGGTGGCCACGAGGGCGTTGGCGCCGAGGCGGCCCTTGTCGGCGGTGCCGTCGAGATCGATGAGGGCGAGGTCCGCCCCCCGTTGGTCCAGCGCGTCCAATCCCGACAGGCGCGCCGCGATCTCGGTGTTCACACCTCCCACCGCGCCGAGCACGCCACGGCCGCCGTAGCGGGGCCCGCCGTCCCGGCGCTCCAGGGCCTCGTGGGACCCGGTCGACGCGCCGGAGGGGGCGATCGAGCGCCCCCGGGCGCCGGAGTCCAAGACGACCTCGACCTCGACCGTGGGGTTGCCGCGAGAGTCGAGCACCTCGCGTCCGACCACGTGCTCGATGGTGCTCACTGAACGCTCCTTGCCCCCCAGCCCTGGTGGGGCGCCGGAGGACCAGGCTATCCACTCGCTCGGGCCCGTTCGGGGAGCGTGCCCGTGCTCGGGGACGCCCGGTCCGCTCAAGGGGTGCCGGTTCGGCCCCGCTCGAAGGCGACGATCTCCGCGCGCTCGGCCGTCGACCGCTTCCGCAACGCCTCCTCGGCATCGAGGCCGGCTGTGGCGGCCCAGGCGGCCAGCTCGTAGAGCACGTCCCCGAGCGCCTCCTCGCTCGGCGCGGCACCGAGAGCCTCGAGCAGGTCGGCCAGCCGGCGCCGGCGGTCCTCGGCCGAGGGCTCGGGGATGCCGAGCGAACGGGCCTTGCGCTCGAGCTTCGCCGCCAACAAGAGCGCGGGCAGGGCCGCGGGGATGCCGTCGGTCACGCTGGCCCGCCCCTTCTCGACCGACTTGATGGCCTCCCAGTTGGCCATGACCGCACCCGCGGTGGCCGCCTCGACGTCCCCGAAGACGTGCGGATGTCGCCCGACCAACTTGTCGTGGACCCCTCGGGCCACGTCGCCGACCGTGAACCAGCCCTCCTCGGAGGCCAACCTCGAGTGAAAGAACACCTGGAATAACAGGTCGCCGAGCTCCTCTTCCAGGTGCTCCGCCGCCAGCGCGGCGGACTCGGATCCGGGCGGCGCCTCGATTTCGGAGATGGCGTCGAGGACCTCGTAGGTCTCCTCCACCAGGTGGCGGGCGAGCGAGCCATGGGTCTGCTCCCGGTCCCACGGGCAACGCTCCCGCAAGGTACGGACCAGCTCGTCGAGGCGCGCCATTTCCGCCGACACCGGGGCATCGGCACCGGCCACGAAGACCGAGGTGAGGTGATCGGGCTCGAGGGCCTGGTCCAACCGGGCCAGAGGGACCTCCACCACGACCTCATCGGGCAGCCCCAGATGGTGCAGGATCACCGCTGACCTCGGCCCTTCCTCGCCCGCCCCGAGGGCCAACTTGAGCCGGGAGAGCACGGCGCGCGACCAGCACTGGGCAACGAGGAAGGGGCCGGTTCGGCCGGCCACCTCGACCTCGCAGCGGGCCGCGTCGAGAAGCTGGACCCCCGAGGCGACCGGGTCGACGTCGAGCGCCACCCAGGCCAGATCGAGGAACGAGGGGGCCGGCAGGATCTCGATCGTCACCCTGGTGTCGGCCCGCAGGAGGGCCACGGTCGCCTCCGCCACCATCGGGGAGCCGGGGACGCCGTAGACGACCCGGCGTCCGGACATCGCCTCCGCCACCAACTCGTCGACGATGCGCTGGTAGAGCTGGTCGAAGTCGTCGGCCTCCTCGTAGAGGCGGTCGAAGGTGTCGAGGGCTCCCAGCCCGGGGGCCGAGGGGTGGAGCCCGGTGCGCAGGATGGCACGCTCGGCGCCGAGCAGCGCCCGGCGGGACGGCTCGGGGAGGTGGGAGGGGGCGCCGGGGCCGAGCCCGACGACCGTGATGGTCGGGGCCGACCTCGCCGCGCTCACTGCTTCGGGTTCAAGAGGTCGGACGAACGCGGGGAGGCCGGCGGCGCGATGCCCACCCCAACCCCTGCCGACCACTGGCCGTAGCGCGGGTCGATCGAGATCGAGGCGGTCTTGGTGAACGAGTGCAGCTCGGCGCTCGCTTTGGCGGAACCGGCCACCAGCACCTGGTGGCGGACGGCGGGCACGACGGCGTCGAAGGAGGCCGGGAGATACCGCGTGACCATGAGCAGGAGATAGGAGCCGTTGTTCGCGATGGGCTGGCTGACCTGCCCGACGGCGAGGCTCTTCACGTCGGCGGCGACGGTCTGGTAGGCGCCCTGGTTCGCGGTGAAGCAGCCCAGGGCACCCCCGTTGGCGGCGCTCACCTGGTCGGTCGAGTTGGCCTTCGCCACCGCCGAGAACGACGCCCCGGCCTCGATGGACGCCCGCAGGGTGGCGGCGCTCGCCTGGGTGGCGACCTGGATGGCGCTCAGACAGATGGTCTGGAACGCCTCGGAGTGCAGGGCGAAGTACCGGGACAGCTGGGTCCCGCTCAGGCCGTAGCCGGCGGCATGCGCGAGGACCAGGTCCCCGGCCGCCTGGGCCCGGACCATCTCGTCGACCATCGAGCTCGGCAGCGTCGAGAGCACGGCGGCGCCGCTGGTCGCGCACACGGCACTCTGGCCGGCGCTCACGGCGGCTGCGCCCAGGACCGAGTCGATCGTGCTGGTGAGGTCGGCTCGCCCGGCGGCCATGGCGCTCGAATCGACGGCCAGGTGCTGGCCGGCGGCCAGGTGCTCCACGAGCAGGTCGTCGATCTGTTGGCTGAGCCAGAAGTCGACGAAGGCGGTGTCGAAACTCCCCGACGAGCTGCCCGAGATCGTCGGGAGGCTGGCGCTGCTGCTCGAGCGCACCGCGACCGATGCCTGCAGGTAGCAGCTGAACACCCTGTTCGAGGCGATGGCGTCAAGCTCGGCGTTGAGGGTGTTGCGGCTGATCGAGGTGCCGTCGACGACGGCGGCCGGGCTCGGCACGGAGAAGGCGCCGGCGGCCACCACGGCGCCGATGGCGGCGATGGCGGCGAGGGCGCCGAGGAGTAGAGGGTGCCGCCTCACGCGCCGGGCATGTTATCGGCCCCCGCCCCTTCCATCGGCTCCGGGACGAGCTCGTCGAGAAGCTCGCGGAGCTGACGCGCGGCGTGTGCCGGCGCGGGCACCGGGACGAGGAGTTGGTCGAGCTGGTCCCGGTAGGTGGCGTCCTTGGCCAGGCGGTGGAGCCGGGCCTGGGCGCTGGCCGGCAGCCGAAGCCCCGAGATCCGGGCCAGCGCGCCCCGGGCGGTGCCCCGGCCCGAGAGCACCGCGACCGAGCTCACCCCGGTCCGCAGGCAGCTCGCCCGAAGGCGCGCCAGCTCGAGAAGCCCTTCGGCGGCGGGGGGGAGCGGTCCGTAGCGGTCGACCCACTCGTCGGCCACGTCGTCGACCTCGACGCGCTGGCGGGCGGCGGCGATCCGGCGGTACCCCTCCAGGCGGGCGTCTTCGGCCGCGACATAGTCGGCGGGCAGGTGCGCGTCGCCCGGCACGTCGATCGCGACCGTGGCCAGCTCCTCCTCCCGCTCCCCCTTGGCCTCGGCCACCGCCTCCGCCACCATCTGGACATAGAGGTCGTACCCCACCGCCGCGATGTGTCCGGACTGGTCCCGTCCGAGCAGGTTCCCGGCGCCGCGGATCTGGAGGTCCCGCATGGCGATTTTGAATCCCGACCCGAGCTCGGTGTGCTCCCCGATGGTCCGCAACCGCTCGTAGGCGGCCTCGGTGAGCACCCGCTCGGCCGGATGGAAGAGGTAGGCGTAGGCCCGTTGGCCGGGC
>JAJYVS010000065.1 GCA_021791895.1 Actinomycetes bacterium
ACGTGGCGTCGGGTCCGATGGGAAGCGAAAGCAGGCCCGCCGCGGCGGCTTCAGGACATTGGCGGAAGCCCGCGAGGCGCTCACGAAGCTCCGACGCGAGGTCGACGTGCAGAGTTTCGTTCCTCCAGCCAAACAGAGCTTCCGCGAGTACCGCGACGGCTGGCTCGAGGGGCTTCCCACATCGGGCCTTCGACCGTCGACCGTCGACGGATACCGCCGGTGCCTCCTGTACGTACCGACATCGCTGGGCGCCAAGCGTCTCGATCGGGTGACGGCGGGGGACCTCGACCGGCTCTATAGCGAGTTGCCCGCGAGGGGTCGCCGTCAAAGGGACGGTGGACTCAGCCAGCGCTCGGTGCGCTACGTCCACGTCGTCATCCAGAAGTCGCTCGGCGACGCGGTTCGCAAGGGTGAGCTCGCCCGCAACGTGGCCATCGCGGCCAGCCCGCCGCGGGCCAAGGCCACCAAGGCCCCCGAGATGCAGTGGTGGACGCCCGAGCAACTCCGCACCTTCCTCGGTCAGACCGCCGACGAGCGCCTGGGGCCACTCTTCCGGGTGGCCGCCATGACAGGGATGCGTCGGGGAGAGGTGTGCGGGTTGCGGTGGTCGGACATCGACCTCGAGAAGGGCAGGATCGAAGTCCGCCAGCAGCTCCTTGCACTCCAGGGCGTCCTCTCGTTCAGTGAGCGCATGAAAACCGACCATGGGCTGCGCAGCATCGACCTGGACCCGGCGACTGTGGCCGTCTTCAAGAGTCAGCGGGCCCGGCAGGCCGCTGACCGGCTGGCCTTGGGGTCCGGCTACAGCGACGCCGGCCTGGTGTTCGCCGAGCCGGACGGGTCGCCGGTCGATCCCGAATCGGTGGCCAAAGTGTTCGATCGGCGGGTGGCCAGGAGCGGCCTACCGAGGCTCCGATTCCACGACCTCCGGCACACCCACGTCGCCCACCTCATCGCGGCGGGGGAGCAGCCCCTTCTGATCGCCAAGCGGCTGGGACACCATTCGGCCTCGTTCTCTCTCGACCGCTACGGCCACCTCTTCGAGACGGCCGGGTCGCAGGCGGCCAGCGCGGTGGCGTCGATGGTGGACGGACCTCTTGTGACACGGTTGTGACATCTGGCCCGAAAAATGGCCCGTGAGCTGTGCCCGGAGCGGGACTCGAACCCGCACGCCGTTGCCGGCAAAGGCTTTTGAGGCCTCCGCGTCTACCGATTCCGCCATCCGGGCCGGGCGACCGAGCCTATCGGGAGCCTTCGTCCGGATCCGCGGCGATCAGCGCGCTGGCCGTGCCAGTTCCCCCTTGCGGTCGACGTCTTCGGCTCCTGGCCACGATTCGGACTTCGGAGTCGGACGCGCCGACAGGTCGTCTGGATTTGCCCGGAGTTCGGGATCACTCTGGTCGGCCGAGCACCGTCTTTGGGTGTCGACCGTCGACATAACCGAGGAACGGCGGATGGATGTTGTACCCGAGCAGCTCCTGGAGGCGTCCGGGAAGCTGGCTGACGACGGCCCTCGGCACGGCGAGGCAGTGGTTCTCCTGGGGACGCAGCCAGCTCACGACGTACTCCAGGATCACCCCGAGCCGGGCAGCGTCGGTCTGGTTCTCCCCGCCACCGTGGACCAGGCTACCCAGATACAAGAGCATGGAACCCGCCGGCATCTCGGCCACGACGACCTCGTCGCCGGGCAGGGGCCGTCGTTCCGGCTCCCAGAGGTGACTCCCCGGGATGAGACGGGTCGCGCCGTTCTCCTCGGTGAAGTCGTCGAGCGGCCACATGGAGTTGACCACCACCGGAGGGTGGGGCGACGCGAGGGGATAGACGCTCTCGTCGCGATGGAGGACCTGCGCCGTCTCGCCGGGACCGATCTGGATCCCGACCGGCGCGCTCAGCTGGTACTGACCGAGCAGGGCGTCGAGCGCACCGAGCAGGAGGGGGTCGACGGCGGTCTCGTCGAACGTACGGGTCTTGGCGAAGAGGGCGTAGACGCGCCGGGTCGCGAACCCTTCGAAGTCGTTCCGTCCGGTGGGGGTGTCGGCCAGGATTCGATCGAGGTCGGCACGTTTCCGCTCCACGTCGTCGGGATCGAGCATCCCCTCGACGATCACGTAGCCATCGCCGCGAACCCCCTCGATCAGGTCCTCCACCCTGAGAGCTGCCCTCGTCGTTCGCACGACACGACGATAGGTCGCGGGGATGCCCGAGCCCGGGCGAACCGGTGCGCACCGAGTGTCGGCGTCGGCGAGCGTCCACCGTCGGCTCGTGCCGGAAGCGAGCCCGTGGCGGGAGCGCCGTGAGGGTCGAGGGCATCGAGGTGCTGGTGGCGCCGTTGGCGCTGCGGGAGCCGGTCGCGAGCGCCGGGCTCACCCAGCTCGACAAGACCACGTTGTTCCTGCGGGTCGTGACCGACGCGGGGATCGGCTGGGGGGAGTGCGCCGCCTACCCCGCCGCCCGCCCTCCGGACCTCGCGGTCGACGACCTCGAACCGGTTGTGGTCGACCGGGTGCTCGGCCGGTTGCGCGCCGCCGGACCGGTCGGGACCCTGCCCCCGGCCGATGCGATCGCCGAGACGTGCGGCGGTGAGGGATCGGTCGGCGAACAGATGGTGGCCGCGACGATCGAGATGGCGGTGCTCGACGCCGAGCTCAAGGCACTGGGCCGCTCCCTTGCCTCCTGGCTCGGGGTCGGACGGAGGCAGGTCGAGTCGGGGTCGCTCGTCGGAATCCCCCCGGGGCGGGACCTCGGCCGCCTGCTCGACGCGGCCGGCGCGGCGATCGGGCGAGGGGCGCGGAGGTTGCGGCTCAAGATCGAGCCCGGGTGGGATCGCACCCCGCTTGCCGCGGTGCGCGACCAGTTCGGCGACGTCCCGCTGCTGGCCGACGCCAACGGGTCCTATGGCCCCGGCCAGCAGCCGGCGTTGCGCGCCCTCGACGATCTCGCGCTGGTGTGCCTCGAGCAACCGTTCGCGCCGGGGGATCTGGCCGCCCATCGATCGCTGGCCGAGACCATGGTGACGCCGATCGGGTTGGACGAGTCGCTGTGGTCGGCGGGCCGGGTCGAAGAGGCGGTCGGGGCCGGGGCGTGCCGGGTGGCCTGCCTGAAGCCCGGACGCCTCGGTGGGGTCGCAGCCACGATCTCGGCCGCGGTGGCGTGCGCGAGCGCCGGGATCGCCTGTTTCGTCGGCGGGTTCTTCGAGAGCGGCCTGGCCCGGGCGCTGAACGCGGCCCTCGCCGGGCGCGATGAGTTCTCGCTCCCCGGGGACCTCGGTGACCCCGACGGTTACCTGGTGGCGAACCCGTTCTCCTACCTGGAGACGGCCGGTGGCCTGGTCTTGCTCTCGGAGGACCCCGGGATCGGGGCCGAGCCGCGTCCGGGCCTGCTCGAACAGGTCGCCCGCCACCGCTGGGTCTCCTGGAGCTCCTGAGGTCCAGGGACCGGCGGCCCAGCCCAGGACGTACAATCGGTCGCCCATGCAACGGTTCCTCGTCGAGCGGCGGATCCGCGACGTCCACGAGCGGCTCGTCCGAGCCCGCCAGGAGCTGGCGGTCCTGAACGAGCAGTACGCCGTGGTCGCCGATGCGGCCGAGGACGCGAGGCTCCGGTCGCTGGTTTCGGAGACCCCGCTCGCCACCCACGAGTACAGCGAGGTGAAGCGGCACGCCGACGCCATGGCGCGGGCCAAGGACGCCCTCGTCTCGACGGTGGCCGACCTCGAACGCCGCCGCGACGAGCTCCTCCAACGGGTCGGGGTGCCGCCCAGTTGAGCCAGGCCGAGGCGACCAAGCGCACCCCGGTTCGGGCCATCATCGCCGAGGACGAGGCGATCGTCCGGCTCGATCTGAAGGAGATCCTGACGTCCGCCGGCTACGAGGTGGTGGGCGAGACCGGGCGCGGCGACGACGCGGTCGTGCTGGCGGCCGAGACGCGCCCCGACCTGGCCATCCTCGACGTCAAGATGCCCGGGATGAGCGGCATCCAGGCGGCCCGGGAGATCACCCGCGACGCCCGCGTCGCGGTCATGGTGTTGACCGCCTTCAGCCAGCGCGAGCTGATCGAGGAGGCCCGGGACGCCGGGGTCGCCGCCTACCTCGTCAAACCGTTCCGCCGCGAGGAGTTGCTGAGCGCGGTGGGCAACGTCCTCGCCAACTGCCGGGAACAGTGGGCGATCGACGCCGAGGTCGAGACGTTCGCCTCGGCCGACACCGCCGCCGAGGACAAGATCACCACCCGCCGCGTGGTCGACGAGGCCAAGGTCAAGCTGATCGAGGAGGCCAGGCTCTCCGAGGAGGAGGCCTTCTCGTTCATCCAGCGGACGGCCATGCGCACCCGGACCCGGATGCGGGAGATCGCCCACCGGGTGATCGACGGATCGCTCTCGCCGTGAGCGTGGAGCCCGGCCTGCGGTGAGCGAGCGTCCCGGGCCCCTCATCGTTCTCGACGGGATGTCCCTGGCCTTCCGAGCCTACTTCGCGCTCCCCCCCGAGCTCACCACCCAGGCCGGCACCGTCACCAACGCGGTCCACGGGTTCATCTCGATGCTGATCTATCTCGTCCGAGAGCATCGGCCGACGGCGATGGCGGTGGCCTTCGACCCACCGGGGCCGACCTTTCGGGACGAGCTGCACGCCGAGTACAAGGCCGGGAGGGCCGAGACGCCCGACGAGCTCACCCCGCAGTTCGACATGATCCGGGCCACGGTCGCCTCCCTCGCGATCCCGTTGGTGGAGGTGCCCGGCTTCGAGGCCGACGACGTGCTGGCGACCCTGGCCACCGAGGCGCGGGACCGGGGCTGCGAGGTGATCGTGGTGACCGGGGACCGCGACTGCTTCCAGCTGGTGGAAGACCCCTACGTGAAGGTCCTGTACAACCGGCGAGGGGTGAGCGACTACGCGCTCTACGACGAGGCCGGGATCGAGGATCGCACGGGGGTGCGGCCGGCCAGCTACGTGATGCTGGCGGCGCTGCGGGGCGACCCGTCGGACAACATCGTCGGCGTCCCGGGGGTGGGGGAGAAGACCGCCGCCAAACTCCTCAACACCTACAGCGACATCGACGGCATCTTCGCCCATCTCGACTCGCTCACGCCCAAGCTCCGGGCCAACCTGGCCGAGGCCGAGGACCGGGTGCGCGCCAACCTCGAGCTCATCCCGCTCGTCCGCGAGGTCCCGCTCGGAGTCGGCGTGGACGACCTCGCCTTGGGCGGCTGGGACCTCGACGCCGCCCGGGCGTGCTTCGACCGCTACGAGCTCAAGTCGACCTGGGACCGGGTGGTCCCCCTCCTTCGCGACGGGACCTTCGGGCCACCGGCGAGCGGTTCCGCCACCCCGCCCGACGTCGCCGGCGTCGCCGACGTGGCCGACGGGGACCCGGCAGAGCCCGGCGACGAGGCGGTCCGGGCGGCGCCCGGGTCGGTGGGCCCGGTCGAGGCGGCGCCGGCGCCCCGAGCCACGGTGCCCGAGAGCGCGGCGGCGGCGGCGAAGCTCCTCGGTGAGCTGCTCGCCGCGGCGAAGGGCGAGCCGATCGGGGTGGCCGGGCGCAGCGCGGGGCCGGCCGGCCGGTCGCCGTTGCTCGGCGTGGCGGTGGTGAGTGGCGGGGACGACCGGCGTGCCCTGTGGATCGGGCCCGACCTGCTGGCGACGGCGTCGGTCCGCCGGGCCGTCGGGCGCCTGGCCGGCGCCCAGGTCGTCGGGCACGAGGTGAAAGAGCTGCTCCGGTCCCTGGCGGGCCTCGGGGTCGTCGGCATCGAGCCGGTGCTCGACACCGCCGTGGCCGCGTACCTGCTCGACCCGTCACGCAGCGCCTACGACCTGGTCGATGTGGCGGCCCCGTACCTCCACAGCGGCCTGCGGGCCCCGGACACCGAGTCCCAGGGCCGGCTGGCCCTCGACGGCCAAGAGCCGGTCGACGCGGTGGCCGAGGCGGTCGAGGAGGCCAGCGTGGTGACCCAGCTGGTGGGGCCGATGCGGGCGGCCCTCGATGCCAACGGGCTGCGCACCTTGAACGACGAGGTCGAGTGCCCGCTCATCGGGGTTCTGGCCCGCATGGAGATCGTGGGCATCCGGGTCGACACCGACGAGCTGCGCCGGGTGACCAAGGAACTCGTGGCCGACTGTGCCGCCTTGGAGACCGAGATCCACGAGCTGGCCGGGCATGCCTTCAACGTGAACTCCACCCCCCAGCTGCGCACCGTGCTCTACGACGAGATCGGCCTCAAGCCGGGGCGGAGGACGAAGACCGGGTACTCCACCGACGCCGCCACCCTCGAGTCCCTGCGCGACGAGCACCCCATCGTCGAGACCCTGCTCCGCTACCGGGAGGTCGAGAAGCTCCGGTCGACCTACGGCGATAGCCTCCTCGCCGAGGTCGAAGACGACGGGCGGATCCACGCCTCGTTCCGCCAGACAGTGGCCCGGACCGGCCGGCTCTCCTCGGAGCGCCCAAACCTGCACAACATCCCGGTTCGCTCGGAGTCGGGCAAGCGGTTCCGCCGGGTGTTCGTGCCGGCCGAAGACTTCGTGTTCCTGGTGGCTGATTACGACCAGATCGAGCTCCGGGTCCTCGCCCACCTGGCCGCGGACCCGGGCCTCCTCCAGGCGTTCTCTTCGGGGACCGACATCCACCGGGTGGTGGCCTCCGGCGTCTTCGGGGTGCCGGTCGAGGAGGTCACCCGCACCCAGCGGGAGTACTCGAAGATGGTCTCCTACGGCCTCGCCTACGGCATGGAGGCCTACGGGCTGGCCCGGCGGCTGGCGACCGGGGTGGAGGAGGCGGCCGAGATCATGGCCAAGTACTTTTCCGCCTTCCCCGCCGTCCGGGCCTACATGGACGAGACCGTGGCCGAGGCCCGGCACCGGGGCTACACCCGCACGGCCTTCGGGCGGATCCGGCCCTTGCCCGAGCTCTCGGACCGGAACTTCCGGGTCCGTCAGGCGGCGGAGCGTCAGGCCATGAACGCCGGGATCCAGGGTCTCGCGGCCGACCTCTTCAAGACCGCCCTCGTCCGGGTCGACCACGCCCTGGCGGCGGCCGAGCTGGCCAGCCGGCTGGTGCTCCAGGTGCACGACGAGGTGATCGTCGAGGTGGCCCGGGACGAACGCGAGGCTGTCGGTCCGCTGGTCGAGCACGCGCTGGTCGGCGCCGCCGAGCTGTCGGTGCCGCTCAAGGTTTCGATGGCCTGGGGCTCGTCCTGGGCCGAGGCGAAGGGCGGGTAAGCGGTGGTAGTCTCTTTTCCCTGGCCGGAGCGGTTCCACCGGCCCATTGTGTGCCCGGCGCGCAGCGCCCAGGCTCTCTAAGGAAAGCGAGTCCGTTTTCTCCATGTCCGTCGAACCGATCGCCCTGTGGTCCGAGGAGGCCATGGGCACCTTCGATGACGAAGGTCACTACCTCCCCCGCACGATCACCGAGGACGACATGTCCGAAGCCTCCCTGGAGGAGGCGATGGCCGGGACGATCATCGAGTTCGACGACGGGGACCTCGTCGAGGGGAACGTGGTCAAGATCGACCGCGACGAGGTCCTCCTCGACATCGGGTTCAAGTCCGAGGGCGTGATCCCGGCCCGCGAGCTGTCGATCCGCAACGACGTCCACCCCGAGGAGATCGTCTCGCTGGGCGAGCACATCGAGGCCCTCGTCCTCCAGAAGGAGGACAAGGAGGGCCGGCTCGTGCTCTCCAAGAAGCGGGCCCAGTACGAGCGGGCGTGGGCCACCATCGAGAAGCTGAAGGACGCCGACGAGGTGGTGAAGGGCCCGGTCATCGAGGTGGTGAAGGGCGGGCTCATCGTCGACATCGGGCTGCGCGGGTTCCTCCCGGCGTCGTTGGTCGAGCTGCGCCGGGTGCGCGAGCTCCAGCCCTACGTGGGCCGGGTGATCGAGGCGAAGATCATCGAGCTCGACCGGAACCGCAACAACGTCGTCCTGTCCCGGCGGGCCTGGCTCGAGGAGGCCCAGAAGGAGCAGCGTGGCGACTTCCTCACCAATCTGAAGCCCGGCGAGCGGCGCAAGGGCGTCGTCTCCTCGGTGGTGAACTTCGGGGCCTTCGTGGATCTCGGCGGCATGGACGGCCTCGTGCACGTCTCGGAGCTGAGCTGGAAGCACGTCGACCACCCGTCCTCGGTGGTCCAGGTGGGCGACGAGATCGAGGTCGAGGTGCTCGACGTCGACCTCGACAAGGAGCGCATCAGCCTCTCGCTCAAGGCCACCCAGATCGACCCGTGGCAGGAGTTCGCCAACACCCACGAGGTCGGCCAGCTGGTCTACGGCCGGATCACCAAGCTGGTCCCCTTCGGCGCCTTCGTCCAGGTGGGCGACGGCATCGAGGGTCTGGTCCACATCTCGGAGATGGCCGCCCACCACGTGGACGTCC
>JAJYVS010000028.1:0-23424 GCA_021791895.1 Actinomycetes bacterium
GCCTTGAACTCCGGGGTGAACGACCGACGGGGACGGGCCTTCTTCCGTTCCATGGTGTCCATGATGGGCATCCTCTCCGGCGCTTCGCGCCTGATGGTGGATGTCCGTCAAACCGGAGCAAGCCCATACCGCAGTGGTCTCGCCCTGGTCGTGTCTCGTGCCGGGACTGTCACGGGAGCCTTCGAAGCGAGGCCGGCACCCGGGGCGCAGAGTTGGGACCTTCGGCCCTAACTGAGCAATATCTGGGGCGACACACTCACTAGTGCCCGTCTGTCCCCCTTGGCGGGTGGTAGCAAACGAGCAAGGCGCCGCTGGGCGCTTTGCTCGCGTCTGGGGTACTTCTCGGCTCCGACCGAGGGTCAGGATTCAGTTATCCCCGACGATTCTCAGATGCTCAACGGCGCGCGACGGCCCGATCGCGCGTGGGGACGGTTCGCCGGCTCGTCGAACGTTCCGTGTTGGAACCCTCGTGACCCTCCATCTGGAGATCGCCCGAACGGGGTCAACGGACATGGGTTGGCGAGGGCGACGGCGTGTGATCCCCAGGTCCTAGCCCATGACGCCCAGTCGAGGTCCCTCTCGTCTTGAATAGTAGGAGGCACTCGGTGCCGCCGGTGGCGAGGCGACGACGCGAGGGCGACGCCCAGAATGGATCGGTCGATGGCTGGAGGGACGAGCGAGGATCGTCTCCGCGCGCTCGGAGACGAGATGCAGCGCGGACCTGGTCGCGGGTCGTCCTTGAGATCGACGAGGCGGACCCGCCGTGCTCGTCGTTTGCGCAGGACACTCCTGGTGACATTGGTTGTGGTGCTGGTCGCCATCCTGTCGGGCGTGGGCTACGTCTACTACATCACCCATGACCTGAAGAGGACCGAAGTCCGGGGCCTGACCGGCACCTTCACAAGTGGGGCCGAGGTTGGAACCGAGAACATCTTGATGGCGGGATCGACGTCACGCTGTGCTCTCAAAGTGCAGAATCCCGCCTTTGGACTGTGTTCGCAGGGAGTGAACGGCGTCAACAGCGATGTGATCATGATCATGCACGTTGATTCGAAGCATCATCGTCTCGCCCTGCTCTCCATTCCCCGCGACCTGTTCGTGCCCAACGCGAGGACTACCGGAGCGAACAAGATCGATGCCGCCCTCTATCAGGGGCTCTCCCAGCTCGTCGCAGTCATCGAGGAGGACTTCGGAATACCGATCCAACATGCGGTTTCCCTCAACTTTGATCAGTTCGCGAACATCGTCAACGCTCTGGGTGGGATCAACATGTCCTTCCCGATGTCGGTCTTCGACGCCGAGTCGGGATTGAACGTCAAGGCGGCTCCCTGTGTGCATCTGAACGGAACGCAGGCGCTGCAAGTGGTTCGGGCCCGCCACCTCCAGTACGACGCCCCTGGGACCCCGAGCGAATACGCCCAATACTGGCCCCAGGAGGCCCAGAGCGATCTGGCCCGAATTCGGCGGAGCCACGAGTTTCTTCGAGTACTGGCATCGGCGGCGGCCAAGAGAGGGCTCGGGAATCCGATCAGTGACCTCGATCTGATCAATTCGGTGAAAGCCGACATCACGTTCGATCAGTCCTGGTCGGTCAATGACATGGCCCATCTGCTCTTGGAGTTCCACTCGGTGAACATCAACTCCGTCCCCCAGTTGACATTGCCCGTTGCCATCGTGACGGACCCGAACGGTCCGTCCGGGGACCTCATCTACGAGGGGGGGAACTACGGCCAGGTCGAGTTCCCCGCCTTCGGCCAGGATCAGAGCGCCATCAATGAAGTGCTCGGCGTGAAGGCGAACGTCGACACGATGACGGGGAAGAAGCTTCCGGCGGCATCAACGGTCACCGTATCGGTGGCCAATGGAACCGGGGCGACGAACCAGGCAGCGGACACCGCGAGCGCGCTCGGGGCGCTCGGGTTCAAGACTGTGGGGATCACCGACACCCCACCGGTTGGGGATGTCGCCGAGACCGTCGTCTACTACGGGTCTCGCTCTCCGGCCGTCGAGGCCGCAGCGGAGAAGGTCGTCCGGTCGATGAGCGGATCGGTGATGATGGCCTTCAATCCGGCGAAGATCATCGACGGTGCGGAAATCACGGTCGTGACCGGGACCCAGTTCGCGGTCAATGCTCCCGGGGCGACCGGCACGACTGCACCCACGACCTCCAGCGCCATCGCGGCCCCGTCACCGGCGAGCAGCGATCTGAAACCGTGGGACCCCCGGTCGTGTGCGGCGGGTGCGACACCGACCGCCCCGGTGGCGAATCCGACCTAGGCCGATCGCTTCGTCACTGACGGTTCGCGGCCACCTCGGCAGCAACCGGAGACCATTTTTTCAGGCTCTCGGGGTCATCGGACCACGCCGCTCCGGCGAAGTAGAGGACCACGCGGTCGGCACGGCCTTGGAACCGTTCGAGGAGCTTCGACCCGAGGTCGTTCCAGTCACTGGTCACGACGAAGTGCTCGAGCAGGTCGTCCGAGATGACCGAGGCCATGCCGGCAAAGTCCCCTGCCTTCTGCTTCTCGCGAAGGCGCGCGGTCGTGCCATCGAAACCGACCTGATCGAAGATGAACGAATAGTTGGGAGTGGAGCCGTAGAAGGCGATCTGGAATCGGGCGTGTTCGCGCCAACGGTTGATCTCTTCGTCAGTGTCCCCGACCGCGGTGAAGCACGGAACGATGACTTGGAGCTCCTTGCGTTGGCGACCGGATTGGCGCGCTCCCACCGCCAACTCGGGAAGGACGGTCTCGGAGAGGTAGGTCGGCGTGTTGAGGGGATGAACATGGATGCCGTCCGCGACCGATCCGGCCATTCGGAGCATCCACGGGTTCACCGCCGCGACGTCGACCGGCGGATCCGCCACGGCGATCGGGCCGGGAGACCACTGATCGGGAAGCAAGGACAGCTTCCACCATCTGCCGTCGAAGTTGAGCGGGGTCCGGAGTCGAAACGCCTCGAAACAGTGCTTCACCGCGAGCACGTACTCCCGTAGCCGGGGCCCTGGCGGTTCGTACTCCGAGCCGTAGCGCCGGGTGATGTGAGCTCTGACCTGTGTCCCGATGCCCAGGCGGAATCGTCCTTTCGTGGTGTCCGCCAGCTCCCAGGCGGTGGCCGCGGTCACCATGGGGCTGCGGGGGAACGCCACGGCGATGCCGGTGGCGAGATCGATGTCAGCGGCTAGCGCCGCCGCCGCACAGGACAGGTAGGCCGTTCGCCCGGCCTCGGTGATAACGAGCCCGTCGAACCCCGCGGCCGCCGCGTCCTTGGCCAGTTGCTGGATCTGCCGCAGAGGAGCGGCAGACACCATCATGTCGAGCTTCATCGGTCTCTCCCCGAACGCGAAACGAAAGGAGCGGTGTCCCGGGCAAAAGTCTGGCATCGCGGCCGACGTGACCGCACGAGCTCCTGGGTCTTGTTTCCGGTCGACACCGAGCTGGGCGTCAGCCTGGTGGTGGAGATGGCTTCGGGCCCACAAGCACCCCTGGAGCTGGCCGACTGGAAGGACGTGGGGTGGGCCACTTGGATGGAGGCATGACGGGTCCGCGACCGGGGCCCGCGACCCCGACCGCGATGCCGGCCGTTCGGCGCAGCTCGAGGGTGGGTCGGGGCCGATGCGGCGTCGGGGGGGTCGATCGGCCAGACTGGTCCGGGCCGAGGGCCGGAGGAGGACGCCATGCGCACGAGGGTCAGCGAGATGCTGGACATCGAGTTCCCGATCCTCGCGTTCAGCCACTGTCGTGACGTCGTTGCGGCAGTCAGCAGCGCTGGTGGTTTCGGGGTGTTGGGGGCCGTTGGCCACTCCCCCGAGGGGCTGGAGATCGACCTCAACTGGATCGAGGAGCAGACCCGCGGCCGCCCGTACGGCGTCGACCTCCTCCTGCCGCAGAAGTATGCCGGGGCCGACGACGGCGGACTGGACCGTGAGGCCGTTCGCCGCCTTCTCCCTCCCGAACAGCAGGCGTTCGTCGACGAGATTCTCGGTCGCTACGGGGTCCCCGAGCTCCCCGCCGACGAGCGGGAGGCGATGGGACGTGGATGGGGCGGCCTGCGCGTCTCGCCCGAGGGGTACGAGCCCTTGCTGGACGTGGCCTTCGCCCACCGAGTGCGGCTGGTCGCCAGTGCCCTCGGACCGCCTCCCCCGAGCCTCATCGACCGGGCCCACTCGGCAGGCGTCGTCGTGGCGGCTCTTGCCGGAGCCCGAGTGCATGCCGAACGGCATCAGGCGGCGGGCGTCGACCTCATCGTCGCCCAGGGCACCGAAGCGGGCGGCCACACCGGCGAGATCTCGACCATGGTACTGGTCCCCGAGGTCGTCGATGCGGTCGCGCCGACTCCGGTCCTCGCCGCGGGGGGGATCGCCCGTGGTCGACAGATCGCCGCGGCCATGGCGCTCGGTGCCGAAGGGGTTTGGTGCGGCTCGGTCTGGCTGACAACCGAAGAGGCCGAGACCCATCCGGCGGTGAAGACGAAGTTCCTGGCGGCCGGCTCGCAGGACACCATCCGATCCCGATCCCTCACCGGGAAGCCGGCCCGGATGCTCCGGAGCGCCTGGACCGACGAGTGGGAGCGGCCAGAAGCCCCCAAGCCGCTGCCCATGCCGCTGCAGTCGGCACTGGTCTCCGAGGCTCAAGTCCGGATTCGTCGCTCCGCCAACACCGAGAACTCCGGCGGCGCCCAACTCGCGAACTATTTCGTCGGTCAGGTCGTCGGTTCGATGAACCAGGTCAAGCCGGCCCGTCAGGTGGTGCTCGACATGGTTACCGAGTACGCGGACGTCGTCGGCTCCTTCGTCGACCAGGTCACCGAGGCCACCTGACCCCGCTGGCCCCGGTGCCGGCCGGCCTGCCGGGATGACCGGACTCGGCACTCTGGCTGGGTACGATCGAGATCAGCGGGGGGGGTGTCCCCTAGGGGCGCTCTCGCGACTGAGAAGGTAGTGGCATGTCCGCATGGACGTTCGAGGAGAGACCGCCGGTCGTGGGCCCGTCCGGCGCTGGGGTGACCCTCGTAGACGGCAGCTGCTTCTGTATTTCGGCCATCAACGGCGACATCGACGCCTCCAGCCCGCAGGGCCTCTTCTACCGGGACACGCGTTTTCTGTCGAGTTGGCGAGTGCTGGTCAACGGTTCGGCGCTCGAGCCCCTGGGAGTGGAGAGATCCGAGCCGTTCGCAGCCACCTTTGTCACCAGGGCTCGGCCCACACCGGATCGTGACGACAGCACCTTGCTCGTCAATCGCCGCCGCTTCGTCGGCAACGGGATGCGCGAGGACCTCGTCCTGTCGAATCTGACGAGTGAACCGAGCGCCTGCACGTTGTCGATCGAGCTCGATGCGGACTTCGCCCACATCTTCGAGGTCAAAGAACAACACGCGACACAGCGTCCGGCACCGTCAGCGCACGCGGGCGAGGACCACCTGCGGTACCTCGCCAAGTGGTCCGACGGCGAACGCGAGTTGTTCGTTCATGGGGACGACTCGGCGATCTTCAGCGAAGGTCGGATCGTGATCCAGCTCGTGGTGCCCCCGAAGGGACAGTGGAGCACCTCGGTCCAACTCGAGGTGGTACTCGACGGGGTGAAGGCCGAGCCCCACTTCGCGGTCTCGAGACCCCTGCACCACTCCGAGCCGGTCGTTCGTCTCAGATCGTGGCGACAGCGTTCCCCGTCGATCGCCAGCGGCAACGATGCGCTCGCATCGATCGTCTCGACCGCGGTCGAAGACCTCGGGTCCCTTCGGATGTTCGATGCCAAAGTGCCGGATCGAGTCACGGTGGCGGCCGGTTCGCCCTGGTTCATGACGCTCTTCGGCCGGGACTCCATCCTCACTTCTTGGATGACGCTGCTTGTCGATCCGTCGATCGCGGCCGGAACCCTGCGCGCCCTGGCCGAGTTGCAGGGGGTGAAAGAAGACCGGTTGACCGAGGAGGAACCAGGAAGGATCCTCCACGAAGTTCGTTGGGGTGCCCCGTACTCCGAGGGGATCGGCGACGTCTACTACGGAACGGCCGACGCCACCCCGTTGTTTGTGATGCTGGCGGCCGAGCTGCGCAAGTGGGGTCTCGGGGACGACTGGTTTCCGGCGATGGTGGAGCACGTCGATCGCGCCCTGAGCTGGACCGACGACTATGGGGATCGCGACGGGGACGGGTTCGTGGAGTACAAGCGGGCGACCGACCGTGGACTCCTGCATCAGGGGTGGAAGGACTCCTTCGATGGTGTCACGTTCGCCTCGGGTCGGGCGGCGGAGCCCCCGATCGCGCTCTGCGAGGTGCAGGGATACGTCTACGCGGCGTATCTCGGGCGGGCACAGCTGGCGGCCGAGGCCGGAGACCAACAAGGTGTCGAGCACTGGACCAAGCGGGCCTCATCGCTGAAGCGGGCCTTCAACGAGTCGTTCTGGCTGCCCGATCAAGGGTGGTTCGCGCTGGCCCTGGACGCCGAAAAGACCCCGGTCGACGCGCTCGCGTCCAACATGGGTCACTGCCTGTGGACCGGCATCGTCGACGACGACAAAGCGTCCCAGGTCGTCGAACGCCTGATGTCACCGGAGATGTTCACCGGATGGGGGATCCGGACGCTGGCGAGCAGCATGGATGCGTTCAACCCCGTCAGCTACCACAACGGATCCGTCTGGCCCCACGACACCGCGGTCGTCATCGCCGGGCTCATGCGGTACGGCTTCGTCGAGGAGGCGCAACGGGTCGCTCTCGGCCTGATCGAGGCGGCAGTTCGGATGGGCGGGAAGCTTCCCGAGCTGTTCTGCGGATTTGACAAGGCCGAGTACGGTTCACCGATCGCCTACCCGACCTCGTGTTCTCCCCAAGCCTGGTCGGCCGCGTCGATCTTCCTGGTGCTGCGGGCGTTGTTGCGTTTCGAACCGTCGATGCAGACCAAAGCGCTCTCGATCGATCCCCATTTCCCGAGCGAGCTGGGCCGCCTGAGCATCGAGAACGTCCCGTTGGGGCACTCTCGGCTGACGATCGAGGTCGGGGAAAGTGGCGCGGTCCACATCCGAGGACTGCCCCCCGGTGTCCGGACCGCTCCGAGCGTCGGGGTCGAATACTCGGCCTGAGAGAACTCTTCTGAGGGGGGCTGACCGATTGGCACTAGCGCCGGCGCGCGGAAGTTCCCTGAACGTCACTCACGCGGCGACCTTCGCGTCGTAGACCCAGCAAAAGGGCTTGTCGGTCTCGGAGTGGCGCTCGATGAACGCCATCATCTTTTGGACCAGCTCTTCGCGTGAGGCGAACACGCCGCGACGAAGGAGCTTGCCGGTGAGGATCGAGAAGAAGCACTCGAGCTGGTTCAGCCAGCTCGCGTGCAGCGGTGTGTGGTGGACGACGAATCGCGGATGACTCTCGAACCACGCCTTGGTCGCGCGCGACCGGTGCGAGGAGCCGTTGTCCAAGACGACGTGGATCTGAAGCTCCGGATCGATCTTGTCGTCGATCTCCTCCAAGAACGCGACGAAGTGCGCCGAGTCGTTGCGAGCGACG
The DNA here is from genome assembly GCA_021791895.1 of Actinomycetes bacterium. Classification (GTDB taxonomy): domain Bacteria; phylum Actinomycetota; class Acidimicrobiia; order Acidimicrobiales; family RAAP-2; genus Palsa-461. Next base: position 7,499 of record JAJYVS010000028.1, read on the forward strand.
TCACGGGCTGTCACCTTGCCGGTCGCGACGTCGAGCGCGGCAACGAGGCTGGCGGTGCCGTGACGGACGTACTCGAACTCGCGTCGAGCTGGTCGGCCTTTTCGACCGGCGGCGTCGGGTGCTTTCTCGACTTCGCCTGGATGCCGGCCTTCTCGTCGATCGAGAGCACGACGGCGTTCTGCGGCGCCGAGAGGTAGAGCCCGCAGACGTCGGCGGCGCGCTCCGAGAACTCCGGCGTGTCGCGCCGCGTCAGCCAGCCGTCGACCTTGTGGGGCCGAACGTCGTCTTTCGCGAGGATGCGGCCGATCTGGGAAGCGGAGATCGGAATCCCTGCTTCGGCCATCGCCGCGTGGAGCTCGGAGTGGCTCCACGACGAGGAGAACTCCGGGTGCTCAGAGGTCACCTTTGCCATGAGGACGAGACGGTCGGTCGGCCCATAGACCATCGGGCGCCCCGATCTCGCTGCATCCTCCAGCCCGTCCAGCCCGTGGTCGCGAAAGGCGACCCGCCACTTCGAGACCGACTGCAAAAAGAGCCCGACCTCGCTCGCGATCTTGCGGCCGCGCACGCCGTCCGCCGCGAGCAGCACCACCTGCGCGCTGGCGATCACGGTGCGGGGTCCTCTGGGCTCGAACTCGACGCTCGAGCTCGGTGCGCTCCTCTTCGCTCAGGGAAAGCGGCTCCACGGTCCACATTGTCGACCTCCCGGGGTCGGCGATGTGGTCCATTCCACAACGTTCAAGTTACTAATGCGTGGATGTACTAGTAGTCCCCGGCGAGGTCGCGTCGGTTCGCCTCGCTGGCCCGGGCGGCATGGCGGAGGATGTTGCGGGCCATCGAGGACTCCTGTTGGTCCGCCCGGAGGTCGTAGATCCGGGTCCGCGCGGCGTGCGCCTCGCTCGAGGTCGGTTCGGCCAGGACCGCTGCCTCGACCAGGTGGCAGGCCAGCCGGAGATCGCCCGACTCGGCCAGCGCGAGGGCCCTGGCGACGACGACATCCACCCCGCCGGCCAGCTCGACCCACGCCGTCGCCTGGTCGGCCCGGGGGGCGGGCAGCAGGTTGTCGGGCTCCCCGTCGTACCAGCCGCCGTAGCGGCGCCAGACGTTGCGCACCAGGAACTGGGGATGGTCGTACACCGGTCGGAGGTAGGGCTTGTCGAGCAGGTGGGCAGGGATCGACACCTGGTGGATGACGTGGTCGAGGGAGAGCCCCCGGTTCATTAGCTCGACCGTCTGGTCCTCGAGCGAGTCGAGGAGCTCGGCGGTGTCGGTTAGCGCCTGTTCGATGCGCTCGGCGCCGAAGATCGGCAGACCGTGCCCGCTCACCAGGACCTCGGCACCGAGCCCGGCCATGGTTCGGAGCGAGCTGGCCCAGTCGCTCAGGTAGCGCTGGACCTTCTGGGGGTTCCCGGCGTTGGGCACGCTGTATACGAATAGGTCGCCGGGGTGCAGCAGGCGCCGCTCGGGGATCCAGGTCCAGGTGGCGTCGTCGGTCTCTCCTCTGGCGTGGTGGAGCTCGAGGGTGAGCTCGCCCCGGGTGAGGGTGAGGGCCTCGGCGTAGGTCGAGTCGGGCCGTCGCCAGCTCCCCGGCCAGGTGAAGGTGGAGACCGGAAGCCCGAATTGGCGCTGGTTGATGGCGGCGTTCCACCCCCGGGTGCGTTCGTAGCGGTCGAAGTGCGAGGCCATGAGCTCGTGCCCGTAGACCACCGGGCCCGGCCAGCCGCGCTCGGCCGCCTCGGCCTCGAAGCGGGCCGTGCCGAAGACGTGGTCGATGTGGTGGTGGGAGAACACCGCCAACGCCATCGGCGCGTCGGGCCGCCAGGCCCTGGCGGCCTCGAACACGACATCGGCGTCGTAGGGGCCGCCGGTGTCGAGGAACACGAGCCCGTCGCCGCTGTCGAGCGCTGTGACCGACGAGACGCTCTTGATGTAGAGGATCCCGTCGTCGAGCTCCTGGGCGTCCCTCCTCAGGATCGGCACGACCGGATGGTCGGCGAAAACCAGGTCGCCCTCGCCCAACCAGTGGCGTTCGGCGAGCTCACGGATGGTCGGGTTTGGCACGAGGGCTCCCTTTTCGGCGCTGACCGGGCATGCCACCTTGCTACAAGACGTGGTCGACCCGCCATCGGGCAGAGCGGGACCGCCGGTCGCGTGCGGGGCGATCCGGGTGTCGGGGCCCCGGGCATGCCGACCCGGTGTGCCGAGCAGTGGCGGCCCCGTCTCATCGTGACCGCCGGGGACCTCCGGACGCGTGACGGGCGACGTCGCGGGCCCGAGCGTCGAGGCGCCCGTTTCCTTTGGCCGTCCTTTCGCCCCGGCGACGCCGGGGCATTGACTACTACGGTTGCGCGAGCCCGCCGCCGTCTCAACTGGGGACCGACGCCCCATTGGCGGGAATCGAGTCCGAGGTCGACTGCTCAAAGAATCATGGGTGACTGTCTCAGTGACTGACGGAGTGAACGGCGAGTTCCGCATCGACGAACTGGCCCAGCAGGCGGGCACGACGGTCCGCAACATCCGCGCCTACCAGGACCGCGGGCTTCTGCCGCCGCCGAGACGGGTGGGGAGGATCGGCCTCTACTCGTCCGCCCACCTTGCCCGGCTCCGGTTGATCGGCCGGATGTTGGGGCGGGGCTACAGCCTGGCCAACATCGGCGAGCTCCTGGCGGCCTCGGCGCGCGGGCAGAGCCTGGGCGACCTCTTCGGGCCGGAGGTCCCCCTGAACGGGCCGTGGTCGGACGGCGACCCGACGACGCTCTCGCTCGACGAGCTCGCCGGCCTGTTCGGAGAAGGGGTCGAGCGGCTCGAGGCGCAGGGTGTGCTCGCGCTGGTGCTGGCGGACGGCCTCGTGGGCCGTCGGGAGGACGACTTCGTGGTCGAGAACCTCCGGCTCCTGAGGGTGGGAGCGGAGCTGGCGGCCGCGGGGATCCCGGTCCCGGCGTTCCTCGCCTGCCGCCGAGCGTTGCACGACCGGATCGACGCGGTGGCGGCCGCGTTCGTCGACCTGGTCGTGCTCCACGCGTGGGACCCGGTGGAACCGGTCTTGCCCGCCGACACCTCGGCGGCGCTGCCCGAGCTCGTGCGACGACTCCGCCCCCTAGCCGAAGAGGCGGTGGCCGCGGAGCTGGCCGACGCGTTGGAGCGCCAGGTCGCAGCGCGCCTCGGCGCGGCGGGGACACGGCGGCCGGACCGCCACGGCACGCGGGCGCCGTCGACCGGGGACCTCGAAGCACCCTGAGCCAGCGCGGGCACGGCGCCAGACCTCGGGCTCCGGTCGAGGTCGGGCCACGGCCCCTCGGTAGAATTCCAACCGGGACCGAGAGAGGAGACCACGTGAACTGCGCGGCCTGCGGCAGGGAGCTGCTCGCCTCCGAATGGCGGTGCCCGGCCTGCGGTACTCCGGCCGGCAACGTGGCACCGATCCGCCGGATCCCCTCCCGCCGCTTCGGCCGGTCGCGCTGGTCGAGCACCGACGTGATCGCCGGTGCGGCGACCCTGGTCCTGTTGGTGGCGCTGTTCCTGCCGTGGTTCGGGGTCTCGCTCGGGGTGGTCGGCTTCAGCGTGGACGGCCTGAGCGCGCACACCTACCTGTACCTGGTCCTGGTGTTCGGCGCGGCCGAACTCGGCTACCTGGGCGTCCTGGCCGGCGTGCCCGGTGTGGCTCGACGCATCCCCTGGCCGCACGAGACCCTGATCGGGACGGCCAACGTCGTCAACCTGTTCATCGTGCTGGTCGCCTTCGCCAACAAGGGGCCGAGCGGGATCGGCTGGCGCTATGGCGCGTTCGTCGCGGTCGCCGCCGCAGCCGTGGCGGCCCTCCCGAAGGCGGTCGTCTCGCTCGTCAGACGGGTCCGGCGCTAGCTCACAGGACGATCTCGACCAGGCTCGGGCCCGGGGTCGCCAGCGCCGCGGCGAGGTGGGTGCCGAACTCCTCGGCGGTGGTCGACCGCCATGCGGTCAGGCCGAGCGCCCTCGCCAGCCCGCAGAAGTCGATGTCGGGCCGGCCGAGATCGAGCATGTCGGTGGCCCGGGTGCCGCCGCCCTCGGCGCCCACCCGCTGGAGCTCCATGTTCAAGATCGCGTACGAGTGGTTGTTGAACAGGACGGTCGTCACGTCGAGACCGAGCCGCGCCATGGTCCACCACGACTGGAGCGTGTACATCGCCGCCCCGTCGGCCTGCAGCGACACGACAGGGCGGTCCGGGCAGGCGACGGCGGCGCCGACCGCCACCGGCGGGCCCTGGCCGATGGCGCCACCGGTCAGGTACAGCCAGTCGTGCGGCGGACAGCCGGCTGTCTGTTGGGCGGCGAAGAGGCTCGAGGTGGTGCCGTCGTCAGACACGATGGCGTGGTCCGGGAGCAGGGCGCCGAGGGCGGCCCCGACCGAGCGGGCCGTGAGCTCGCCGGTGGGGAGTTCAGGGCGACCGCTCGGTGCGGTGGCGGCCGGCGCCCTGTCGGCACCCAGCTCTTCGGCCAGCGCCGCGAGCGCCCCCGGGACGTCGTCGGTCGCCCCGGCCAGGAGATGGACCTCGCAGCCCTCGGGAGTCAGCCAGCTCGGCTTGTTCGGGTAGGCGAAGAAGCTCACCGGCGGCTGGGCGTCCACCAGCACGAGGTGGCGGACGCCGGCCAAGGAAGCGCTCACCATCTCTCCGAAGTACGCAAGGCGCTCGACCCCGACCACCCCGGCGCCCCGGGTGACCCGGGCGGGGAAGGTCTCGGAGGCGAGCGTGGCCCCCGTCGCACCGGCGACCCTGCTGGCCGAGGCGAGGGCGTCGGGCCCGAGGGCGCCGTTGCCGAGCAGGATCACCGACGGCTCGCCCCGGCCGAGCGCGGCCGCCACCGCGTGGACCCGCTCGGCGTCGACGGTGGGGGTCGGAGGGGGCGGCGGGGGCGGGGGGACAATGCCGCCGGGCTCCCAGGAGACGTCGGCCGGGAGCACCAGGGTCGCGACCTGGCCGGGCGGCCCGACCGCCGCACGGTACGCCTCCACGGCGTCGGCGCCGACCGTCTCGGGGGCCCCCGCCCACCGGACGAAGCCGGGCGAGACGCTCCGCGCGATGGACTCGATGTCGGACTCAAGGGGTGCGTCGAACTTCTTGTGGTAGGTGGCGTGATCGCCGACGATGTTGACGATCGGCGTCCGGGCCCGCCTCGCGTTGTGGAGGTTTGCCAGCCCGTTTCCGAGCCCCGGACCGAGGTGCAGGAGCGTCGCCGCCGGCCGGCAGGCCATGCGCCCGTACCCGTCAGCAGCCCCGGTCGCCACGCCCTCGAACAGGGTGAGGACCCCACGGAGCTCGGGCACCGCGTCGAGCGTGGCCACGAAGTGCATCTCCGAGGTCCCCGGGTTCATGAAACAGACCTCGACCCCGCAGCCCACGAGGGTCCGGGCCAGCGACTGTGCGCCATTCATCGACGGGCACCCCCTCTCTCGGGCCGATGTTAGGGGTTGAGCGTCCGAAGCGGGTCGGCGAGGGGACGACTGGCGCCGTTGCGTCTGGTGGTCAATGCTCGGGGCACGTTGGAAGGAGGAGCGCGCCATGACGATCGCCGTCGGTGACAGGATCCCCGAGGCCCAGCTGCGGATCATGACGGATGAAGGTCCTCGACCGGTCAGCTCGAGCGAGGTGCTCGGGGAGGGCAAGGTCGTGCTCTTCGCCGTGCCCGGCGCCTTCACCCCCACCTGTTCCGACCACCACCTGCCGGGTTTCGTGGTGAGAGCGGACGAGATCAAGGCCAAGGGGGTTGCCACGATCGCCTGCATCGCGGTGAACGATCCCTTCGTCATGGGTGCGTGGGGTCACGACCAGAAGGTCGGGGACCGGGTGAGCATGCTCTCGGACGGCAACGGCGAGTTCACCCGGCTGATGGGCCTCGAGATGGACGGGAGTGCCTTCGGCCTCGGGTCCCGCTCGCAGCGCTATGCCGCCATCTTGGAGGACGGCGTGGTCAGGGCGCTCTTCGTCGAGGAGAAGCCGGGCCTCGACGTGAGCTCGGCCGAGTCGGTCCTCGCCGCGCTCTGAACCAACGTTCAGCGAACCAACGTTCAGCGTTCTTCGGAGCCGTCACCCCTCCCCTCCGAGAGGGTCGTCCCGAGCAAAAGCTCGATCGCCCGGATGTCCTCGGAGCGGATCGCGCCGGTCGCGCCCCCACCGTCGCGCCGCTGGGCCTGGATCATCCGGACAAAACGGCGGAGCAGCTCGCGTTCGGGGCCTGCCACCGAGTTGAGTCTGGCCTCCACGTCGACGCGGGTCTCCTGGGGCTCGGTCCCCGGGTTCGCCGGGGCCTTGGGCTCCGGCGCCGGCAGAAGCAGGTCGACCGGGACGTCGTAGAGCACGGCCAGCCGTTGGAGCCGCGGCACCGAGATCGCTCGCTCACCTCGTTCGTAGGCCCCGAGCACCGACGCCTTGAACTCCTGATCCGACATGATCTCAACCGCCTGGAGCGACAGGCGGAGCTGCTGGCGCACCCGCCGCAGGCACACCCCGACCGCCCGGGCGTAGGACGCTGAGTCCTCGGGACTCTCGGTCGGCTGCTCTTCGTCCTCGGTCACCGTCGACCTCGCCGCCACGACCGACATTGTTGCGCGCGAAGGGTGGCCATGTCACTTGTCTTTTGCCGACTCGCCAGCGGTCGCGCGTCGGCTTGTTCGTTCGCGCCGAGACCCCTCTGCCGGCCGCTCTCGCGCACCGAGGCCGCGCCGGGCGTCCGCGGCCCGCTCAGGCCGGCTGGGGTGCGGGCTTGTCGGGCACCGGTGGCGGTTCCGCCATCTCCTCCAGACCGACCGAGATGAACGCGGTGTCGCGTAGCGGGGCCTCTGGGATCAGCCACGTGAGCAGGAAGGCGACCACCGCGAACGGGACCCCCACGAGGAACATGAAGGTCAGCGAGTGCCCGAACGCCTCCACGAACCCGTGGTGGATGGGCGCAGGGAGCGCCGCCAGTTGCTTGGGGTTGCTGGCGATGGAGTTGCCCGAGGCCTTGCGCATGGCCTGGAGTACCGGGGCCGGGAGGTACTTGGGGAGTTCGGTGAACAGCCGGTTGTTGAAGATCGCCCCGAAGATGGCCACGCCGAACGACCCTCCGATCGACCGGAAGAACGTCGCGCTGGACGTCGCCGTGCCGAGGTGCTCTTGGGGCGCGACGTTCATGACGATCACCACGATGATCTGCATGACGAAGCCGATGCCGAACCCGACCAGGAACATGTAGACGCTCGAGACCGCCAAGGACGTGTTGACCTGCATCGTCGAGAGGAGGAACAACCCCACCGCGGCGATCGCGCACCCGACGATCGGGAAGACCTTGTACCTGCCCCGCTTCGAGGTGACCTGGCCGCTGATGTTGAAGGCGATCAGCATCCCGGTGACCACCGGCAGCATCTGTAGGCCCGAACTGGTCGGGCTCGCCCCGTGGACGGTCTGGAGGTAGAGGGGCAGGTAGATGGTGGCCCCGAACATCACCAGTCCGACCAGGAACCCGACGATGCTCGAGACGTTGAAGGCCTTCAGCCTGAACAACGCCGGTGGCATCAGCGGTTCGGCCACCCGCCGTTCGAGCAAGACGAAGGCGACGATCAGCGCGACGCTCAGGAGCCCGAGTCCCCAGACCGGGAAGGAGCTCCACGGGTAGGTGGTCCCGCCCCAGGTCGTGAGGAGGATGATCCCGGTGACGGCGGCACCGAGGAGGGCGGTGCCGCCGTAGTCGATCCTGTGCTGGGTCTTGTGCTTCGGGAGGTGGAGCACCGAGGCCACGACCAACAAGGCGACCACCCCGAGGGGGATGTTGACGTAGAAGACCCAGCGCCACGAGAGGCTTTCGGTGAAGAAGCCGCCGAGCAGCGGGCCGAGGATGCTGGCCACGCCGAAGACGGCCCCGAACATGCCCATGTACCGACCCCGCTCGCGCGGCGAGACCAGGTCGCCCATGACCGCCTGGGCCCCGACCATGAGCCCGCCGGCGCCGACCCCCTGGAGGGCACGGAAGGCGATGAGCTCGAGCATGTTCTGCGAGAGCCCCGAGAGCATCGAGCCGCCGAGGAAGATGACGATCGCCGCCTGGAAGAACAGCTTCCGACCGTAGAGGTCGCCGAGCTTGCCCCACAACGGCGTGGTGATGGTCGAGGTCAACAGGTACGCCGTGACCACCCAGGACAGGTGGTTCAACCCGTGCAGGTCCCCGGCGATCGTGGGCAGGGCAGTGGCCACGATGGTCTGGTCCAGCGCGCTCAGGAACATGCCGAGCATGAGCGCGCCGAGGACGACGAGCAGCCGCCGGTGCTCGGTCTTCGATCGCGCCGCGTCGGCCTCCGACGGTGAGAGCTGCACGCTAAGCGGTTCGGCCTCAGTCGCCATGGCACTCGACGGTGGCGTTGAGGTCGCGGGTGAATCGGTCGAGGAGCCGGACCAACTGCTCGCGCTCGGGACCCGACCAGTCGGCAAGCACCTCCTCCAGCCACGAATGGAAGGCGGACATGGCCCGCTCGATGGTTCGGGCCCCCGCCGCCGTGAGCTGCACCAGCTGTGCCCGCTTGTCCAAGGGGTCCGCGGCCCGGCGGACGAGGTGGCGCGCCTCGAGCTGCTGCACCCTGCGGGTGACGGTCGGGGCGTCGAGCTGGAGACGGTCGGCCAAATCGCCGAGGCGGATGCCGTCACCAGCCGCCAGCAGTGTGTGGAGGACCTGGACGTCGGCCCGGCTGAGGTCGATGCGAGAGCGTCGGAGCACCGTCTCGATGATGCGACCCTGGGAGACCAGGCGGCCGAAGGCCTGCATGCTCCGGCTCAGGGTGTCGAGGGGACGGCTCTCGACCGCGGGGGGAACGGTCATCGGGCCACATTAGTTGTTTGCCGCAACCAACCAGTTACGCGGTCGCCGGCCGGCCCGTCCTAGTTCCTGCGGGCCTCCGCGTACCGCTGGGACCGGTTCACGATGATCCGCGCCGCCACCAGCAGCAACAAGACGATGACGAGGAGGATCAGGGCGGCGTCGAAGGCCAGGTAGTGGGCCTGGTTGGACGGGTAGTCCCAGAAGGTCCAGACCGGGTAGGTGAGGTACCCGATGGGCTGGTGGAAGAGGGCTGCCCGGGGGGCCCCGGTGAACCAGTTGGCCGTGTAGAGCAACGGAGCTGTCTCCCCGCCGCTGATGGCGAGGGCGATGAGCAGGCTGGTCACGATCCCGGGCATCGCCGAGCGGAGGACCACCTTGCGCAGGCCGTATCCCGAGGACATGCCGAGCGCCTCGGCCCCTTCCCGGTAGTTGGTGGGCACCTGGCGCAGCGCGGTTTCGGTGCCCCGGGTGATGTAGGGGATGACCATCACCGACAAGACGACGAGGGCGGCCAGGAGCGAGAATCCCCAGTGGAACTGCACGACGAGCGCCAGGTAGCCGACCAGGCCGAGGGCGATCGACGGGACCCCGGCGAGGACCTCGGTCGCCGCCCGGAGGAACCCCCCTCGCTGCTTGCCCCGTCGGTTGAACCCGGCCAGCTCGGCCAGGTAGACGCCGCCGAGGACGCCGACCGCGCCGGCGATGACGAGCACGCCGAGCAGGAGCACGAGGGTTCCGAGGATCGCGTTCTCGAGCCCCCCGCTCACCCCGACCGTGTTGGTGGTGAGCACCGACCACCGCCAGTGGGGAACGGCACGGTCGACGACCCCGGCGATCACCCAGACCACCGGCCCGACGACGGCGAGCAGCGCGAGCAGGGTCGCGGCCCGGAACGCCCCGTTGGCGATCCGGCGCCGCCGCGAGCTCGGGAAGGCGGCACTCATGTCAGACCCCGACCCCGAGCGGCACGCTCAGGTTGCCGGTCCGCCGGATGATGAAGCGGGCCAGGATGTTCACGACCAGCAGGACGAGGACCAGGACCACCGCCAGCTCGGCCAGGGTGCGGACCTCGAAGCCGGTCCCGTCGACGAAGGCCGAGTCGAGCTGGGTGACCAAGGTGGCGGCGATCGTCCCCATGGTCCCGTAGACGTTCGGGGAGATGGTGGCGAGGAGCGAGCCGGAGACCATCGCCACCGCGATGGTCTCCCCGAGCGCCCGGCCCAGGCCGAGGACGGTGGCGCCGATGATGCCGGAGCGGACCCAGGGGATGGTGATCCGGCGTCCGACCTCCCAGTCGGTCATCCCGAGCGCCTCGCCCCCTTCCTTGGGCAGCGGCGGCACCTGGGCGAAGAGCGTGCGGGTGGTCGAGGCGATGATCGGGATGATCATGAGGGCGAGGACGATCCCCGAGGTGAGCAGGCCCTCCCCGTGGCCGACCGGGCCCTTCAAGTAGCTGAAGCCAGCCACGTCGGGCACGTGGTTGGCGATGAACGGGTAGACGTCGTTGGCCAGCAGCGGACCGAGGGTGAGGGCGCCCCACAGGCCGATGAGGACGCTCGGGACCCCGGCCAGGATCTCGACCGCGTAGCGGAGGATCTCGGCGATCCACCGGGGGAGTCGTTCGGTGAGGGCGAAGGCCGCCCCGACCGAGATCGGCAGCGCGATCAGAAGGGCGATGCCCGAGGACTCCAGGGTGCCGACGATGACCGGCCAGGCGCCGTAGGAGACGCCGAGGGGGTGGGGGACCCCGTTGGTGTAGGTGACGGCGCCGTAGGTGCTCCCGGGCTTCCAGTCCGTCCCGATCAGGAAGTGGGCACCGTTCACCTTGACCGCCGGCCAGGCCTTGAACGCCAGCACCAGCACCGTCAGCACCAGCGCGACGAAAGGAGCGGCGGCGGAGATCCGCCCGCCCCATCCCCACAGGTGGTGTTCGTTCGCCCAGACGCTCGACCGGATCCGTTGCAGCAAAGGATCGCGCTTGGTCGGCGGTCGTGCCGCCACGGGGGGGGTCCCCCCCGTGGCGGCACCACTGACCGCGGCCATCTACTTGATCTTGTGGATCTGCTTGAGAGAGGCGTCCAACAGCTTCGGCGGCAGCGGCTGGAAGCTCACCTGGCTCAGGTACTGGGAGCTGTTGCCGAACTTGGGGTTCACCGCCCACTCGAGGAGGGAGCGGATCGCCTTGGCGGTCGAGGCACTCGACTGCTTCGCGTTCACGATGGCGTACTCGTAGTTGATGATCGGGTAGCCGTTCTTCACCGGACCGTCGATCAACGAGATGGTCCCGTCCGCCGGGGTCTTCTTCAGGTAGTACTTCGCCTCGGCGGCCACGTTGGCAGAGGTCGGGAGCACGTACTGGTGCTTGCCGTCCAGGAGGGCCGCGTAGGTCAGGCCGTCCCCGAGCAGCTGTGACAGGTAGCTGATCCCGACGTAGGCGATGCAGCCGGTCGTCGCCTTGCAGCCCGAGACCATGCCGCCGTTGCCCAGCTCGGCCAGCGCGCCGGGCGTGGTGGGCCAGGTGACCGAGGTCGAGTAGCCGACCGACTTGCCCCACCCGTTCGGGTCCGAGTCGCTGAGGTAGGTGGTGAAGATGAACGTGTCACCGCTGCCGTCGGAGCGGTGCAATGCCACGATCGGGATGTTCGGCAGGGTCACCTTGGGGTTCGCCGCCACGATCGCCGGGTCGTTCCAGCTGGTGATCTTGCCCTGGTAGATCTCCGAGAGGACCTTCCCGCTCAGGTTGAGGTGCGCCGTGATCCCCGGAAGGTTGTACGCGATCACCTGCACCGAGATAGCGAGGGGGATGTTCTCGAGGCTCGGCGTCTGCTGGACGTCGGAGGGCGGGAGATAGGCGTCGGAGGACCCGATGTCGACCGTCCCGTTGGTGGCGTCGCTGATCCCGGTCCCCGATCCGGTGCCGGCCGTGGTGATCGAGACCGACGGGTACTTCTTGTTGTAGGCGGGCGCCCAGATGTTCCAGAGCGGGTAGAGCAGCGTGCTGCCGGTCTCCGTGAGCGTCGCTGACCCGGGGTTCTCGATCGCGGTCGAGACCTTCTTCGCCTTGGGGTGCTTGGTCTTGGCAGTCGCAGCGGTCGCCCCGACGACCAACCCCCCGAAGACCATCGCGAAGACGGAAACGACGGCCAACACCCGGCGCGCAAGGCGCGTTGAACTAAGCAAAGGATCCTCCCTTGGTTTTGATCGGTACTTCGGTGTTGCGAACGTGCGGCCGGCGCGACCTACGTGGCTCGCTGACCGGGCCTCGACCGAGCAGGCATGGTCACCCCATCCGGCCGGTGACGTAGTGCTCGGTGCTCGGTTCCTTGGGGCGCTCGAAGAGCTCCGCGGTGGGGCCGTGCTCGACCAGCTTCCCCCCGTACAAGAACATCGTGTGGTCCGAGGCCCGCCGGGCCTGGCCCAGGTTGTGGGTGACGATGATGAGGGTCAGTGCCGGGGTGAGCTTGCGCAGCAGGCTCTCCACCAGTTCGGTCGAGATGGGGTCGAGCGCCGAGGTGGGTTCGTCGAGCAGGAGCACCTCCGGACCCACGGCGAGCGCCCGGGCCAGGCAGAGCAATTGCTGCTGGCCACCGGAGAGCCGGAACGGCGAGTCGTTGAGGCGGTCCTTGACGTGGCCCCACAGGCCGACCTGGCGGAGCCGCTCCTCGGCCACGACGTCGAGCTGCTTGCCCTTGGCGATCTGGTGGGCCTTCACCCCGGCCACTACGTTGTCCCGGATCGACATCGGGAACGGGTTCGGCCGCTGGAAGACCATGCCGACCCGTCGACGCAGGTGCAGCAGGTTCTGGTCCGGTCCGAAGATGCTCGCGCCTTCAAGGGTGACGTCGCCCTCGTAGCGGAACCCCGAGACCTTGTCGTTCATTCGGTTGAGCGTCCGCAGGAAGGTCGACTTGCCACAGCCGGTGGGGCCGATCAGCGCGGTGATGGTGCCCCGGCGGAATTCGATGTTGACGCCCGAGAGGATGCGGTTCTCGCCGAAGGAGAGCGAGAGGTCCTTCGACAGGACCACGTCGTGGGGGCGTTCGCGGTCCGGGTCCAGGGCCTCGAGCACGTGGTCGATCTCCCGCTCCCTGTGGCTCTCGGCCGGGGTCGTCCGAATATGCTCACCCGCCCTGCGCTCATCGCCCTCGCTCACGGGGACAAGGTAACGAGGGCAGATGAACGTTTCGCGAAGCGCAGGAAACACGAAACCAAAATGTCGGCAAACCGCACCCGGATCGAAAGGCGCCTGTCGTCGTCCCGCCCTCGGCCGGCGCGTCCTGCCTGTTCAGGGCGCCGTAGCGGCCAGGGCGACCGGTGCCGCCGCGGTCAGAGCGCCGATGTGGGCGTCCACCGACCGGTAACCCTGGCGCATGGTGTCGAGCGAGACGTGGCTCGCCCCGATCTCCCGCCAGCCGGTCAGGTGCCTGCCCACCCGTTCGAGGTTGGCACCGGCGCTCACCCGCCCCTCGAAGGGGATCGGGCCCCGCCCGGCCTCGGCGGCGCTCCGCTGGATCACCTCGAGCGCCCGTTCGAGGTCGGGCCCGAATCGGACGAGCGGGAACCACCCGTCGGCGAGCCGGCCGATCCGGCGGAGGGCGGAGGGGGCGATACCCCCGAACCAGATCGGGATCGGGCGCTGCACCGGCATGGGGAGCAGGCCGGCGCCGCGCACGGTCTCGAATTTCCCCTCGAAGGTGACGCTCTCGTGGGTCCACAGCTCGCGCAACAGCGTGACCTGCTCGACGATCCTGGCGGCCCGGTTGGAGAACTCCGCGCCGAGCGCTTCGTACTCGACCCGGTTCCACCCGAGCCCGACGCCGAGCCGCAGCCGTCCGCCCGACAGCACGTCGACCTCGGCGGCCTGCTTGGCCAGAAGGACCGTCTGACGTTGTGGCGCGATCACAATCCCGCTCACGAGCTCGAGGTCGGTGAACCCGGCCAGGTACCCGAAGAGGACCATCGGCTCGTGGAAGGGGTCGGCGATGGCGTAGGGGCCGCTCCAGTCCCGATGGACGGCCGGATCGGCCCCGAGGACGTGGTCATAGACCAGCAGGTGCTGGTAGCCGAGCTCGTTCACCGCCTCGGCGTAGGCCCGGACCGCGCCTCGGTCCGAGCCGAGCTCGATCTGGGGGAAGACGACGCCGACCTGCATCCCCCACTCCTAGCAAATCGGCCGGCCCGGCGCGCTTACTCAGCGCACCCCCGTCGCGCCGGCCCGGGAGTTCGGCTTCGACGGCTTCTTGGGCGCCTTGACCGGGAGCGAGATGCTGACGAGCACGTTGCCGCCGGCCCCGACGCACCGGTTGTAGGTCGGGCAGGCGATCGAGGACAACCCGACCGGGACGTATTTGAGGGTGGCCCGTCGCCAGGAGCCGCCCCCGTCGACGGTGTCGACGATGCCGGCGCTCGGCTGGGGCGGCGTACTCGCCGCCCAGTCGGTGCCGACCACCACGCAGACCTTGGCCTGGGGGCACCCGACCCCGAACGCGTCCACGTGTGCGACCCCGGCGGAGGCGATCTGCCAGGTGACGCCACCGTCGGAACTGGACAGAAGCAGCCCGCCGGCGGCCACGAAGCCGGTCGTGGCGGTGGAGGGCGTGCCGGCTGCTAGGCAGGAACTCTCGGTGCAGGCGACGTCGCGCAGGATGCCGACGCCCGATGGGAGGGTCACGGCGCTCCAGGTGGCGCCGCCGTCGACGCTCCGGGCGACGGCTCCGACCCCGGTCCCGGGCCCGGTCACGGTGAACCCGACAACCAGGCAGAGCGACGACGTCGCACAGGCAGCCTGTGTCGCGGTCATCCCGGCCGGCAGGTCCCCCTCGCGGTTCCAGGTCTGCCCCTGGTCGTTGGTGAGCGTGCTCCATGACGTGGTGCCGTCGGTGGCGATCGCCAGGCAGCGGCGCTGGCTGAAGCAGTTGACCGCGGTCAGCGCCGCGGCCCCGGCCGGGTCCTGAGCGAGGATCCAGCTCTGACCTCCGTCGATGGTGGTGGTCACGGCCCCCGTGGCTCCGGCGGCGCCGACCGCCAGGCACGAGCGCCGCCCCACACAGGACACCGCGGCCAGCACGGTCACGGCCGTGGGCAGGGTCTGGCTTCGCCAGGTCCCCCCACCGTCGGTGGTGGCGTCGACGGCGGCGGTCGCCCCGGCGCCGAGGCCGACCGCCCAGCAGTGGAGCTTGTCCCCACAGGCGACGGCGGCGGCGCTGTTCATCGAACCCGGTGCGGGCTGCCCGACGGCAGCTGCCGGCGGCGGCCGGTGGTGACGGCGGTGGGCCTTGGCCGCGGCCGCGGCCGGTTCCAGCGCGACCAGCACCGCGAGTGCCACGGCCAAGAGGTTGAGAGCGAAGCGGGAAGCTCGCGGGCGGGGCTCCCCGCTCGGCATGGATACCCTCCACAGAAGGCGACGGGTTCCCCCAGGTCCGGTCGTCACTGTAGTGGGCCGGAGTCTTCCGACGAGAGCGGGGTCGGCGGTCTTCGCCGGTCGGTTACCCTCGGCGGGCAGTGGACTGGGTCGACCTGGTGCTGCTGGTCGCGGTGGTCGCCGCCGGCGTGCACGGCCTGCGTTTGGGAGCCCTCGTCCAGGTGTTCACGTTCGGCGGCTTCTGGCTGGGGCTCGTCCTCGGGACCCTGCTGTCCATCGCGCTCGTCTCGTCGTTGCGGCCGGGCCCGGTCAAGTCGATCGTCACCTTGGTGGTCGTGCTCGTCGCCGCCAGCCTGTTCGGGGTCGGTGGGCGGATCGTGGGCGGATGGAGCAACGTCGCGTTGCGTCGCCATCGCCTCGGGGCCCTCGACTCGGGGCTCGGGGTGGCGGTCGCCGTCGTCGCGGTGCTCCTGTCGGCTTGGGTGCTGGGCAGCGTCCTCTCCCAGTCCCGCTACTCGTGGCTCGGCAGTGCCATCTCCCGCTCCGACGTGTTGCGGACGGTCGACGAGGTCATGCCCCCGGTGCCCTCGGTCTTCGCCCACGTCCAGGCGTTCCTGAGCCAGGAGGGCATCCCTCCGGTGTTCGCCCAGCTGCCGCCCCAGTTGGTGACGCCGGTGGCCGTGCCCACCAACGCGCAGGCCGAGTCCATCGCGTCGTCGGCGCGCGCCTCCACGGCGCGGTC
>JAJYVS010000028.1:23434-36277 GCA_021791895.1 Actinomycetes bacterium
GACCGTCAAGGTGATCGGCGTGGCGTGCGGCGTGACCCAGGAGGGCACCGCGTTCGAGGTGAGACCGGGGGTGGTCGCGACCAACGCCCACGTCGTGGCGGGCGAGACGGCACCCCAGGTCGACGAGAACGGGGTGATGTACCCGGCAACCCCGATCCTGTTCGATCCCCAGCTCGATCTGGCCCTCCTACGGACCTCGGCCCCGATGGGTCGGCCGCTCTTTTTCAATCCCGACCCCGTGGCAAGGGGGACCAAAGGGGCCATCGTCGGCTATCCCGAGAACGGGCCACTCACCGTCACCCCGGCCGGGATCGCCACCCGCCTCTCCGCGGTGACCCGGGACATCTACGACCACGGGCTCGTCACGAAGGACGTCTACGAGGTGAGCGGGGTGGTGGAGCCGGGGAACTCCGGTAGCCCTTTGGTGAGCGCCGCAGGCACGGTGGTCGGGGTGGTGTTCTCCCGGTCGACGACGGATCCGAACGTCGGCTACGCCCTCACCTCGCCCGAAGTCCTGCGAGAGGTGGCCCGGGCCGAGAACCGCACCGCCAGGATCTCCACCCAGGCGTGTTCCCCCAATTGACCCCGCTCCGGGGCCCCGCGGCGTCATGGGACCGTCCGGGACACGTCACAATGGAGAGATAGTGGGACAGCCGATCGAGGACTACGCCGTGATCGGCGATCTCCATACCACCGCCCTGGTCGGGAGGGACGGCTCGATCGACTGGCTGTGCCTGCCCCACTTCGACTCGGACGCCTGCTTCGCCAAACTGCTCGGGGACGAGTCGAACGGCTACTGGAAGATCGCGCCGGTCGCCAAGGTCACCCGAACCACCCGCCGCTACCGCGAGGGCACCCTCGTCTTGGAGACCGACTTCGAGACCCGCTCGGGCAGGGTCCGGCTGACCGACTGCATGCCCATTCGCGAGACCCACCCCCAGGTGGTCCGGACGGTGGAGTGCCTCTCGGGCCAGGTCGACGTCCGCATGGAGTTGGTGATCCGGTTCGGCTACGGCCAGGTCGTGCCGTGGGTGACCAACAACGAGAACCTGCTCACCGGGACGGCGGGTCCCGACTCGGTCGCCCTGTGGACCCTGGCCGAGATCCGTGGGGAGCACCTCACGACGGTGGCCGACTTCAGGTTGTCGGAGGGCCAGAACCGCTTCTTCGTCCTCACCTGGTACCGCTCCCACGAGCTGCCGCCGCGCCCGGTGGACCCGTGGTACTCGATCGCCTCCACCTCGGCCTGGTGGAAGGCCTGGTCGGCCGGCTGCTCCTACGACGGCGAGCACCGCGACGCCGTACTCCGCTCGCTCATCACCCTGAAGGCGCTGACCTACGAGCCCACCGGGGGCATCGTGGCCGCCGCGACCAGCTCGCTGCCCGAGGCGATCGGCGGCAACCGCAACTGGGACTACCGCTACTGCTGGCTGCGCGACGCGACGCTGACCCTCCAGTCGCTCATGCGGGGCGGCTACCACGAAGAGGCCATGGCCTGGCGGGACTGGCTGCTGCGGGCCGCCTCGGGCGACGTGTCCAAGCTCCAGATCATGTACGGCGCCTCCGGGGAACGGCGCCTCGAGGAGTGGGAGGTGGACTGGCTCGCCGGCTACGAGGACTCCAAGCCGGTGCGGGTCGGCAACGCCGCCTCGGGCCAGTACCAGCTGGACGTCTACGGCGAAGTGATGGACGCCCTGTTCACCGCGTGCCAGTTCGACGGGGTGACCAGCCGGGCCATGTGGGACCTCCAGCGGGGCATGGTCGAGTTCCTCGAGGAGGGTTGGAAGCGGCCCGACGACGGGATCTGGGAGGTCCGGGGGCCGAGGCGACACTTCACCCACTCCAAGGTGATGGCGTGGGTGGCGGTCGACCGGGCCGTGCGGACCCTGGAGGGCTGGCCCACCCTCGAGGGACCGCTCGAGCGCTGGCAGTCTTTGCGTGAGGCGATCCACGCCGAGGTCTGCGACCAGGGGTTCAACCAGGAGAAGCAGGCCTTCACCCAGTATTACGGCTCCGACCAGCTCGACGCGAGCCTCCTCATGATCCCCTTGGTCGGCTTCCTGCCGCCCGAGGACCCCCGTGTGGTCTCCACCGTCGAGGCTATCGAGCGAGAGCTCGTTCAAAACGGGTTCGTCCTCCGCTACCTCACGACCGACGACGGGGCGGTGGACGGGTTGACCGGACGCGAGGGAGCTTTCTTGGCCTGCTCGTTCTGGCTGGCCGACTGCCTGCACATGATCGGGCGTGTCGACGACGCGGCCCGCCTGTTCGATCGCCTGCTCGCCCTCCGCAACGATCTCGGACTGTTGAGCGAGGAGTACGACCCGGTCCTCCGTCGGCAGGTGGGCAACTTCCCCCAGGCGTTCTCGCACGTCTCCTTGGTGAACACCGCCTGCCGGTTGAGCGGGCACGACACCGGCCCGGCCCTCGAGGACGGCGCGGGGCACCCCACGGTCGCGGCGCTCGGCGCGCCGATGGTCACGATGGGCCGTGTCACCCGGCATCCGTGGCGGATGTGGGGATCGGGGCGGGTGGCCGCCGACGGGCGTGGGACCGACGACCAGCGCCTGCACGTCAGAGCGGACCGGGACCAAGCGAAGAAGCGATCGGCCAGGGCCCCGAACCCGTCGAGGAGGAAGCCATGAAAGCCCTGACCGTGGTCCCGCTCAAGGCCGGGACGGCCGAGCTCTCCGATATCGACGAGCCGCCGAGGGCCGACGGCGATGTCCTGGTCGAAACGCTCGCGGTGGGGATCTGCGGCACCGACGCCGAGATCCTCTCGGGCGCCTACGGATGGGCGCCGCCGGGCCGGGAGCGTCTCGTCCTCGGGCACGAGTCGTTGGGCAAGGTGCTCGGGGCCCCGGCGGGCGCTCCGGTCTCGTCCGGCGACTTCGTGGTCGGCATCGTGCGGCGCCCCGACCCGGTGCCATGCCCGAACTGCGCCGTGGGCGAGTGGGACTTCTGCCGCAACGGCCAGTACACCGAGCGCGGCATCAAGGCCCACGACGGATACCTCTCGGAGCGCTACCGGATCTCCCCGGACTACGTGGTGAAGGTCGACCCGGGGCTCGGGGAGCTCGGCGTGCTGCTCGAGCCGACGAGCGTGGTGGCGAAGGCCTGGGAGCAGGTCGACCGGATCGGCGCGAGGGCCCACTGGGATCCCAAGACGGCCGTGGTGACCGGCGCGGGGCCCGTCGGGCTCCTTGCCGCCCTTCTCGGGGTCCAGCGGGGCCTCGAGGTGCACGTGATCGACCAGATGGAGACGGGCCTCAAGCCCGACCTGGTGCGGGCGCTCGGGGGCCAGTACCACACCGGTGCGATCTCGGATGCCTGCAAGGAGCCGGACGCCATCATCGAGTGCACCGGCGTGGGCTCCTTGGTGTTCGACGCGATCGAGCACGTCGGTCCGGGCGGGGTGGTGTGCCTGACCGGCGTGTCCTCCGGCGGGCGGACCCTCGACGTCGATGCCGGGTCCCTCAACCGTTCGATGGTGCTCGAGAACGAGTCTGTGGTGGGCTCGGTGAACGCGAACCGACGGCATTACGAGGCCGGGGCGGAGGCCCTGGCCAAGGCGGACCGGTCATGGCTCGAGCGCCTGATCACCCGCCGGGTGCCCTTGAAGGACTGGTCCCAGGCGCTCCAGCGGGAGCCCGACGATGTGAAGGTGGTCGTCGAGGTCGCCCGGTGAACGACATCGCGGCGCCCAGGCGCATCGGTCCGGGCGTCGTCGAGATCGACACCCTGCTCGGCGGCTGGCGGCGGGTCACGGCGGGCTACCTCCTCGAGGGCCCCGCTCCGCTCCTGGTCGAGACGGGCAGCCAGTCGTCGGTGCCGGTGGTGCTCGACGCGCTCGCGGGCCTCGGTCTCGGGGCCGACGACCTGGCCGGCGTGGTGGTGACGCACATCCACCTCGACCACGCGGGCGGGGTGGGCGACGTGGCCCGGGCGTTCCCGAACGCCACGGTCTACGTGCACGAGAAGGGGGCGAGGCACCTGGCCGACCCGAGCCGTCTGATCGCCTCGGCCGCGCAGGTCTACGGGACGTTGCTCGACTCCCTCTACGGGCGACTTGAGCCGACGCCCCAGAGCCGGCTGCACGTGCTGGCCGACGGCGAGGAGGTCGTGGTCGGCCCGGGCCGGGCGCTCACCGCCGTCGACTCGCCGGGGCATGCCAAGCACCACGTGGGACTGCACGACTCCGAGAGCGGGATCCTCTTCGTGGGCGACGCGGTCGGGGTCAGATTGCCCGACGTCGGCGTCCTGCGTCCGGCCACCCCGCCGCCGGATTTCGACCTCGAGCAGGCGCTCAACTCGCTGCGCCGCTTTGCCGTCCGCCGACCGAGCGCCCTGGCCCTTGCCCACTACGGCTTACTCCCCGAGCCCGACGAGATCCTGGCCGAAGCAGAAGGAATCCTCCGCCGGTGGGCCGAGACCGCCGAGGTGGCCCATCGGGCGGGCGAGGACATCGCCGACGCCCTCGCCGCTCGCTTCAACCCCGCTCCCGGGGTGGTCGCCGAGGAGCACCTCGAGAAGTTCGAGGTCATGAACGGGGTCCACTCCAACGCCGCCGGCCTCCGCCGTTGGCTGGAGAACCGCGACCGACCGAAATCGGACTGAGGCCGGCCTCAGTCGGCCATGAGCCGCTCACGGAGGTCGGCTTGGCGGACCTCGAAGTCGTCGAGCGAGATCCGGCCCTCCTCGAGATCCTCGTGGAGCCGGGCGAACTCCTCCAGAAGCTTCGCCTGGTCCTCCTTGGCCCGGGGTTCGGCGGGCGGAGCGGTCTCAGCCCGTTGCTCGGAACGTCGGGCGATCCGGTCCTCCTGCTTGGCCTTCGCCTTGGCCCGTTTGGCCTGGTCACGCTGGAGCTTGCCCACGGTGGAACGCGACGGTGCCATCTGCAACTCCTCTCGACGGGGCGGGTCGGTCTCGACCTCTACGAGCTCCCCGGCGGTCTGGCATGCCGCCCCGGCCACCCCGCGACGGGGGACCGATGAGCTCGCACGGTGCGCAACCAGGCTACCACCCCGCCTTGTGACCCGAGACGGCGGCCGAGAGGTCGGGACGCCCTTCGACCTCGACGTCTCACTTCGGACGTGCTGGTCGGAGGGTGTGCGGCGATGACGGCGGGACGGACCGCCCGGGCGTGTCCGGCGTGATCTCCGGCGTCGGGTACCAGGGTCGCGGGCCCTCTGACCGTCGTCGACGCGCTGGTCCGGGCCCGGGTCTCGCTCCTCGTCGACGTCCGCCTCACCCCGAGGAGCCGACGACCGGGATGCTCTTTTGCCCGATCTGGTCGAGGTCGCGCACGGAGAAACCGAGGTGTTCCCATTCTTCTTTGAGGACCACGTGCAGACATTCGAGCACCGACTTCCCTCGGGCATAGGGCGGCCACTCCGGGCCCTCCGGCACCGGCGCGGGCGCCGACAGTTCTTCGAGGGTCACGGTCGACAACCAACGGTCCAGATCGGCGCCCTGGAGCTCGCGCGTGGCCAGCACCTCGTCGAGACTCGGGCTCGCTTCCCGGTCGAGGCCGCTCTCGTGCTCGAGCACGTAATCGGGCACTACCCCGAACGCGGTCGGCGGCTCGGTCGAATCCTGGCAGCAACGACGGAACCAGCAGTCGTGCACGAAGACCAGATGGCGGAGCGTTTCGATCGTCGACCACTCGCCACCGACTCGGCGGTCTTCCGACCCTTCGGGCATCTGCCGGAGCCGCTCGAGCGTCGCCGACCACGCGGCCCGGACTTGGCGGAAGCCTTCGAGCAGTTCGGCCGGATCGGCCGATCGGATCAGCAGGCGCACCGGGTGTCGCCGGTCGAGTTCGGCATGGACATAGCTGGACACCTCGACCCCGTTGACGATGAGGTTGCTGACCAACCCGTCGATCACTGCGTCCCGCATCACCCCGATGAACCGGGTCCGAGCCATGTCGCACTCACGGAACTTCGGAGTCAGTCAAATCCTGACTTGTGAATCTCGCCATCCCCGCCAGTATCGACCGAGTTGCATGGCGCGGCGAGGCCGTCGTCAGAGCGCCGGATTAGCCAGGCCCAAGAGCGGAGGGAGTGGGATTCGAACCCACGGTGCCCTTGCGAGCACAACGGTTTTCGAGACCGTCCGATTCGGCCACTCTCGCATCCCTCCGGAGGAGACTCTACCGGGGCGCTCTGGGCCTCCCTCGAACCGGGACGACGGCGCTCGTCGTCAGTCGTCGCCCGCTTCGGCCCGCAATCCGGTGAAGAACGAGCTGAGCAGATCGGCGCACTCCTCGGCCAAGACCCCGCTCGTGACGGGCACCTCGTGGTTGAGTCGGGGGTCGGCGAGCAGGTTGTAGAGCGATCCGACCGCGCCGGCCTTGGTGTCGGGTGCTCCGTAGACGAGGCGGCCGAGGCGGGCGTTGACCATGGCCCCGGCGCACATGGCACAGGGCTCGAGCGTGACCACGACGACGGCGTCCTCTAGGCGCCAGCCCCCCGAGGTCTCGGCGAGGTCGCGTAGCACGAGCATCTCCGCGTGGGCGGTGGCGTCGGGGCGGAGCGCACGCTCGTTGTGCCGGGCCGTCACGACCTGTCCGCCCACCAGCCCGACCGCACCGATCGGGACGTCGTCGTGCGCGAGGGCGCGCCGGGCCTCGGCGATCGCGGCGCGCATCGCCTCCTCGTCGGACTCCCGGTCCCCGTGTGGTCCCGCTGTCACGGCCGACCTCCCCGTTGACCCGCTGGCGACGAGACCTCGCGTCCGAGTGGCGCGAAGTCTCGTGCCGGTAGGTTATGGACTCTTGTCTGGCCCGACCGGTGCCCGGACGACCCCGGCTCCCCGTCGACCCCCTCTGTCCTCAGCTGAGCGGAGGAGGTGGGATTTGAACCCACGGTGGGTTGCCCCACACACGATCTCCAATCGTGCCGATTCGGCCGCTCTCGCACTCCTCCCGATACCGGGTGGTCAGGCTATCGGGGCCCGGTCACCCGTCCCGCCGAGGTGGCCGCATCGACCGGGTACATGCCAAAGTTGCCGTCCGGAGCACCGTCGGGCGACCTCGGTACGGGAGCCGGCCGGGCGGGCTAATCTCACCATTCCGTCGCTCCCCGGGGTTGGGCGCGGTGGCCGGGTCCTGCGCAACGTCCGCTCGTGAACCGAGTCAGGGTCGGAAGGCAGCAGCTCTCAGCGGGTGAGGCCGTGTGCCGCAGCCAACCTGGCCGCCGCGCCGAACGCCGGGACGCTCGGATCGGAGGGGCTGATGCTGATCGTGGCGGGACACTTCGAGGTGGACCCGGAACGCCGGGAGGAGTTCATCGCCGGCCGCACCGAGGCGATGCGGGCCTCGCGCGCCGAGGAGGGGTGTTACGTGTACGCGTTCAGCCCCGACCCCCTGGAACCCGGGCGCGTCCTGCTCTTCGAGCGCTGGGAGAGCAAGGCGGCGCTGGCCGCGCACCTAGAACGCCTCCGCTCGGCACCCCGGCCCGACTCGGACATCAAGGTGCATGGCGCCGAGGTCCTCCAGTACGAGATCGGCGACGTCGGTCCGGTCGGCAGCTGAGCGACCCGGAAGGGCCGTGCCGAGCTCCCCGGCCACGGGGGGCTGACGTCGCCGACCGTTAGGCTCCCGGTGATGTCCTCGAGCGCCGTCGAGACCTCGGGTGCCACCGTCGAGGCCGCCGAACCTTTTGTCTCCCTGTACCGGCGGTTCCGCCCGGCCAAGCTGGCCGAGATCCGGGGCCAGCCCCATGTGGTCCAGGCCCTGCGGGGGGCGGTCGTCGAGGGGCGGGTCGCGCATGCCTACCTGTTCAGCGGACCCCGCGGCACCGGGAAGACCTCGGCCGCCCGGGTGCTGGCCAAGGCGCTCAACTGCGCCAACCCGGACCGGGGCGAGCCGTGCGGGGTCTGTGACTCGTGCGTGGCGATCGCCCACGGGACTTCCCTCGACGTCCGGGAGCTCGACGCGGCGTCGAACAACGGGGTCGAAGCGATGCGGGATCTCGTCTCCCACGCGGCGTTGGCGACCCCGGGGCGTTGGAAGCTCTACATCGTCGACGAGGTCCACATGTTGTCGACCGCGGCCGCCAACGCGCTCTTGAAGACGCTGGAGGAGCCTCCGCCCCACGTCGTGTTCGTGCTGGCGACCACCGACCCCCAGAAGGTGCCGCTCACGGTGCGAAGCCGCACCCAGCACTTCGAGTTCCGTCTGATCGGGTCCGAGACCCTGAGCCAGCTGCTCGCCTGGATCCGGGACGAGGCCGGCCTGGACCTCGACGACGACGCCCTGGCCATGGCGGTCCGGCGGGGCCGGGGCTCGGCCAGGGACGCGCTCTCGGCGTTGGACCAGATGGCGTCCTCGGGGTCGGCCGAGGGGGTGCGGCCCGAGCTCGGCGGCCTGGCTGACGCCCTCTGCGACGAAGACCCGGGACAGGCCCTGGTCGCGATCGCCGGCCTGGTCGAGGCGGGTTGGAGCCCCCAGCAGCTCGCCGCTGAGGTGGTCGACGACCTGCGGCAGGCCTTCCTCTTGTCGCTGGCACCCGAGCTCGCCTCGGCGAGCGGACCCGAACGCGACCGCCTGGTCTCCCAGGCCGAGCGGCTCGGTTTGGCCCGGCTGGTTCGGGCGATGGAGGCCCTCGGCCTGGCCCAGGTCGACATGCGCGAAGCGCCCGACGCCCGGGTCGTCCTCGAGGTCGCCCTGGTGCGGCTGGCCCACAGCGAGCTCGACAGCACGGTCGACGCGCTGGCCGAGCGGTTGCGTCGGGTCGAGGAGGCGTTGGCCGCCCGGGAGACCCGCCAGCGCGAGGCCCGGCCGGAACCCCCGGCCCCGCCGACGACCGGGAGCCGACCGGCGCCGGCCGACCCCGGCGCCCGTCTCGCGATCGGTGCCCTGCGCCGCCAGCGGGCCGAGCAGACAGCGCAGACGAGGCAGGCGGCGCAGAGGAGCGAACCGGCTCCCGTCGAGCACCGGGAACCCCCGCCTGACGAGCCGGCGGTCCACCCCCGGGGTGGGTCGGCGCCGGACCGCGACGCCCTGGTCGAGGCGTGGGGCGACCACCTGCTGCGGTCGCTGCCGGCCCGGGCCAGGGCGCTCTACAGCTCGGGCCGGTTCGTGGCGGTCGACGGCGCCACCGCGGTGTTCGCGCTTCCCGGGTCCGGCTACCTGCGGCGGTGCGAGGAGGTCCGCCCACTCGTCGAGGAGGCTCTCGGGGCCCACTTCGGGGTGGCGGTCGCGCTCCGCCTGGTGGTCGACGAGCCCGGTTCGGCCCCGCCGGAGACGGCGACGTCGGAGCCCGAGCCCGGCGACCCGAGTGACCTGGGCGACGACGACTACGACCCCGACGACCCCGGCGAGCCGGTGGAGCGGGAGTCGCTGGCCCACTCCCGCCTGCTCGAGGCGTTCCCGGGTGCCGAGGAGGTCTCGGACTAGGTGTACACGGGGGCCCTCCGGGCGCTGATCGACGAGCTGGGGCGGTTGCCGGGCATCGGGCCCAAGTCGGCCCAGCGGATCGCTTTTCACCTCCTCAAGGTCCCTTCGGAGGACGCCCTGGCGCTCTCCGATGCGATCGTCTCAGTGAAGGAGCGCACCACCTGGTGCGAGCGGTGCTTCAACGTGACCGAGCGCGGCTCGCTGTGCGAGGTCTGCCTGGATGAGTCCCGCGACGGATCGGTGGTCTGCGTGGTGGAAGACCCCCAGGCGATCGCCGCCTTCGAACGCACCAAGGACTACCGGGGCCGTTACCACGTCCTCGGCGGGGCGCTCAGCCCGCTCGAGGGGGTCGGGCCCGAGGACCTACGGATCGAGGAGCTGGCCGCCCGGATCCCGGCCGAGGGGATCGTCGAGGTCGTCTTGTCGACCAATCCCAATCTGGAGGGTGACGCCACCGCGATGTTCCTGGCCCGGAGGCTCTCGGGCACGGGGGTGCGGGTGACCAGGCTGGCGAGCGGGCTCCCGGTCGGCGGCGATCTCGAGTACGCCGACGAGATGACGCTCGGGCGGGCCCTCGAGGGTCGCCGAGAGGTCGGGGCCTAGCGTGGCTCCGGGCCGCACCCTGTGGGTCCTGCGGCACGCGAAGGCCCAGCGCCGGCCGCCGGTCGGCGGCGGCGATCACGAGCGGGTGCTTGCACCGAGGGGTCGCAAGGACGCGGACGACCTGGGCCAGCGGTTGGGCGACCGGGGCGACCACCTGGGTCTCGACGGCGACCTCGTGCCCGCGTTGGTGCTGTGCTCGACGGCCGCCCGCACGGTCGAGACCACCGAACGGGTCCTCGCCCAGATGGCCAGCCCGCCCCCGGTGACCTACCTGCGCTCGTTGTACGGCGCCACCCCCGAGGAGGTGTTCGAGCAGGTGTCGATGGTCGATGACGAGGTGGGGTCGCTCATGATCGTCGGCCACAACCCGACGCTCGAAGCCCTGGTGGCGGCGATGCCGGCTCGTCCGGTGCCGGCGCTCTCCGGCGGCTTCGCCACCTGCGGGTTGGCGGTGTTCACCCTGCCGGTGCGCCGGTGGGAGGAGATCGCCCCCCGCACCGCTGGCGTCCTCGGGGTCTTCCTGCCGCCCTTCCCCGGCTCCGGTTAGGCCCGGAGGGCCCGGACGATCAACGCGTCACCCTGGCCGCCGCCGCCGCACAGGCCGACCGCGGCCAGCTGCGCGTCGCGACGCCGGAGCTCGAGCAGGGCGGTGAGGGCCAGCCGGGTCCCCGACATGCCGACGGGGTGGCCCAAAGCGATGGCCCCACCGTTCACGTTGACCACGTCTTCGGAGATGCCGAGCTGGTCCATCGACGCCAGACCCACGGCGGCGAACGCCTCGTTGATCTCGAACAGGTCGATGTCCGACACCGAGAGGCCGGCCCTGGCCGCCGCCTTGGTGATCGCATGAGCGGGCTGCAAGAGGAGCGAGGGGTCGGGCCCGGCGACCTGGCCGTAGGCGACGAACTCGCCGAGCGGGCTCCGGCCGAGCTCAGCGGCCTTGGCCGGCGAGGCGACGATCACCGCGGCACCGCCGTCGGAGATCTGCGAGGCGTTGCCGGCGGTGATGGTGCCCTCCTTGTCGAAGGCGGGACGGAGGCCGGCGAGGGACTCGGGGGTGGTCCCCGGTCGGATCCCCTCGTCGCTGTCGGCCAGGAGGGGATCTCCTCGCCGCTGGGGCACCTCCACGGCGACGATCTCCTCGGCGAAGCGGCCCTCCTTGGCCGCCGCCGCCGCCCGCTCGTGGGAGGCGGCGGCGAAGGCGTCCTGGCGCTCGCGGGTGATCTTGGCCGTCGAGCCGTTGTAACGATCGGTCGCGAGGCCCATCGCGCACTGGTCGAACGAGCAGGTGAGACCGTCGTGCATCATCGAGTCCACGAGGGTGCCGTCGCCGAGGCGGTAACCCGTGCGGGCCTCGGGGAGCAGGTGGGGAGCCCGGCTCATCGACTCCATGCCACCGGCGACGACGATGTCGGCGTCCCCGGCGGCGATCATCTGGTCGGCCAGGTAGATGGTGTTGAGGCCCGACAGGCAGACCTTGTTCACCGTGGTGGCCGGGACCGACATAGGGATCCCGGCGTGGGCCGCGGCCTGCCGGGCCGTGATCTGGCCCTGGCCGGCCTGGAGCACCTGGCCCATCAGCACGTAGTCGACCTGCTCGGGAGCCACGCCGGCCCGGCGCAGAGCCTCGGCGATGGCGAAGCCGCCGAGCTCCTGGGCGCTGAAGCCCGAGAGCCCGCCGGAGAGCTTGCCGATGGGTGTGCGTGCTCCAGCGAGGATGACTGATCCAGGCATGTGTAGACCTCCCTGACCTTGGCCGACGCTCAATCTTAGGGTCACGAGTATCTTCGCGGGCCATGGACCACATCTTTCAGGCTGTGCTCGACGGTGCCCCGGCCGAGGACCTGGCCGTGGCGCCGCTGCCCGAGTCCTACCGGGCGGCCTTCGTCCGCCGGGACGAGGCCGGCTTGTTCGAGGGGATCGAGTCGGCGGAGAAGGACCCGCGCAAGTCGCTGCACGTCGGGGAGGTCGACGTGCCCGAGCTCGCCCCGGACGAGGCCTACATCGCCGTGATGGCCTCGGCCATCAACTTCAACACCGTCTGGACCTCGATCTTCGAGCCCCTCCCGACCTTCGGGTTCCTCGACCGCCTGGGCAAGGAGAGCCGGTGGGGGGCTCGCCATGCCCTCGACTACCACGTGGTCGGTTCCGACGCGTCGGGCGTGGTGCTGCGGACCGGCTCGGCCGTGCGCAACTGGAAGGTCGGGGACAAGGTGACGGTCCACTGCAACTTCGTGGACGATCAGGATCCGAGTGCCCACGACGACTCGATGCTCGCCGCCAACCAGCGGATCTGGGGCTTCGAGTCCAACTTCGGCGGACTGGCCGACCTGGCGCTGGTCAAGGCCAACCAGCTGATGCCCAAGCCGGCCCACCTGAGCTGGGAGGAGGCGGCGGTCAACGCGCTGTGCAACTCGACCGCCTACCGCATGCTGGTCTCGCCCAACGGAGCACCGGTGCGCCAGGGGGACCGGGTGCTGGTCTGGGGGGCCACCGGCGGGCTGGGCAGCTTCGCCGTCCAGTACGCCTTGAACGGGGGCGGCACCCCGATCGGCGTGGTCTCGTCACCGTCCAAGGCCGAGATCCTGAACGATCTGGGGGTCGAGGCGGTCATCGACCGCAGGGCGGCCGACTACCGGTTCTGGAAGGACGAGTTCCATCAGGACGAGTCGGAGTGGCGTCGGCTCGGCAAGGACATCCGGGCGCTGGTCGGCGACGACCCCGACATCGTGTTCGAGCACCCGGGACGCTCGACCATGGGCGCGTCGGTCTTCGTCGCCAAACGCGGTGGCACCGTGGTCACCTGCGCCGCCACCTCGGGCTACATGATCGAGTAC
>JAJYVS010000066.1:0-364 GCA_021791895.1 Actinomycetes bacterium
CCCCACGTCGCAGCCGAGATCGCCCGGACCGCCGGCTTCCCGCTTCGGATCGCTGCCAAGATGCGCGAGCCCGAGGAGCTCGCCTATTTCGATGCGATGGTCCGTCCCCTGCTCGGGGCCGACGTGACCTACGTCGGCGAACTAGATCGCCAAGCCAAGATGGCACTCCTGGCCGATGCCGAGTGCCTCCTCAATCCGATCGCGTGGGCGGAGCCGTTTGGCATGGTGATGATCGAGGCGCTGGCATGTGGCACGCCGGTCCTCACGTCGGACTGCGGAGCGGCGCCCGAGATCGTCGAAGACGGCGTGGTCGGCTTCGTGCGCTCCGGAAGAGCGGGCCTCGCCGAGGCGCTCGGGCACGTGC
>JAJYVS010000066.1:374-7236 GCA_021791895.1 Actinomycetes bacterium
CTGTCGAGAGCGAGTGGAGAAGGTCTTCTCCGTCGAGCGAATGGTCGATGCGCACGTCGAGGTGTACGAGCGCGTCGTAGCCAGGGCGGCCGGGTTCCCGCTCGAAGTGCTCGTACCCGGTGCGGCCTGACGATCGAGCGGAGCTGACCCTGACGGTGTGACCGACACCCGGGACAGCGAGGAGACGACGTGATCGGGGCCTGCAGGGCGATCAGGGACTCGCGCCTCGGCCGGCCGCGATGCGCCGGACGGCACATGTTCGCAATGGTTTCTCAGATGCGAACCATTTGCAATACGTCTAGGATCCTGGTGGCTGCGGCCATCCGAGGGTGCCCAGACCGTGCCAAGACCGGGGGAGCGACCAGTGCCCATCCCACCCGACATCGCCGAGCGGCCGTCGACCGCCCTGGTCGACACGGACGGACGTCAGCTGGCCCAGTCGTTCCGCCTCCGCGACCTGGTTCCCTTGTCGGTGTCGAGCGTAGGGCCGATGTTCTCGGTCGCCGCCACGGGCGGCGTGATGGCCGCCCAGGCGGGCTGGTGGACGCTGCCGGCTATCGCGATCCTGGCCGTCCCCTTCGTCGTCTCCAGCTTCGTGTTCCGCCTCCTCAACCGGCATTTCCCCCACGCCGGCGCTTCCTACCACTGGTCGGCCCGCATCGTGGGGCGAGGCGTGTCGCGCTACCAGGCCTGGATCTTGATCCTCGCCTACTTCTTCTCGATCCCCCCGATCGCCATCCCCGCCAGTTCCTACACCCTGGCCCTGGTCGCGCCGGGCTTCCATGCTCCGGCCGTCATGCAGATGGCGTTGACCCTGTTCTGGATCGGCTTCGCAGCCATGCCGCTGCTGCTCGGCGGCCGTCCCACGGCGCGGATCACCCAGGTGTTCTTCGCCGTCGAGATGGTCTCCCTCGCCACCTTCGGCATCATCGGGGCGCTGAGCTGGCATCGCCTGGCCGTGCCCATCCACTTCGGGGCGCTCCCGACCGGCGGGATCCTCATCGTGGCCGTCGTCGCCGCCACCATCCTCGACGGATGGGAGATCGACAGCTACGCCGCCGAGGAGTCCCAGCGCCCACGGAACCATCCGGGGGTCGGTGGCATCGTCGGCGCGCTCGGCGCACTGCTCTTCTACGCCATCTTGTACCCGCTCATGCTGGGCGAGACCCCGCTGCGCCTGCTGGCGAACTCGACCGATCCCCTCGCGGTCTGGTCGCACCGGCTGGTACCTGGCGAGCCGTGGGCCATGCTGATCCCCATCCTCGCGTCCACTGCCGGGGGCCTGTGGCTCACCAGCTTCATCCTGACCCGGGCTCTCTACGCCATGGGCCGGGAGCACCTCGTGCCCCGGGGCTTCGCCAAGCTCAACCGCCGTCAGGTGCCCCACGTGGCGATCGTCATCTCCCTCGGACTGGCGGCGGTCGTCTGTGCCCTCCAGCTGTTCGTGTCCTCGCTCGGCTCGTTCTTCGACCTCGTCCTCTCGGCTGCCGGGTTCTTCCTGCTCGCCGAGTTCTTCTTGGACTCGCTGACGGCGGTGGTCTTCCTCACCGTGGGCCACAAGCGCCTCGTCGACGTCCGGCTGCAACCGCACGGGCACCCGGCCCTCCTGGTCGGCGCGCTGTTCTCGAGCTTGGTCATGGGATCGCTGCTGGTGACGTTCTTCATCTACGGCCCAAGAGCCATCGGCGGCGGGATCGATGAGACCCTCGCGGCCCTCCTCGGTCTGGGCTTCGCGTTCGCGTGGTGGACCAAGCGCCGGGCCGTCGCCCCGGTCGTCTTCGAGGGAAGCGATGCCTCAGCGGACGGCATTGGCGCGTCGTGATCCCGTCGCCGCGGAGCCGGCCCGGGTGACATCCAGGCGCCGTCCTACTGGTGTGGCGAGCCAGGTTTGACCACCATGAGGACGATGATGGCGAGGAGGGCCGACGCCGCGACGTAGTTGAGCGCGATCGCCACGCGGTCGTCGAGCAGCGCGAGCAGTTCGGCGCTCGGCGGGGCGTCGGCGGTGGCGAGGCGGGCGGCCAGCTTCCGTGCCTGCTTCGGCCGCTGGCCGCCGATGGAACCGACGACGACGACCAGGGTGAGGAGACCGATGGCCGCGTCGACCCAGGGGGTGCCGTAGCCCCAGTGCCCCAGCTCCACCAGCCAGAGCCCGAACGAGGCGGCGAGGAGCGTCCCTCCCACCACCAGCGCGGCACCGATGCGGGCCAGACCGAGGAGGAGCGCGATCTCCGAGCAGATCGTGCGCCGCCGGGCTGCCTCGAAGCCCACGCCGGCGACGACGGTCCCAGACACGAGTAGGAACGCGCCGAGCAGATGGAAGCACAGCGCGAGGTCGTAGAGCCAGGCGGGGGTCACGGGGGGGTGAGTCGGCTCAGGTGGGTCCGCTGCCCCGCGGTGGGCGAGGTCGGACGTCGGTGCGGTGGCGACCCTGGCCGGTCGAGCCCATCGAGGCTCCGAGATCGCGGCCGTCGGGCATGACGGGTCACGGCACCGGCCGGCTCGGCTCGAGCCGGGGCCCGGCCATGACCGACCGGGTCCCTCACGCCGGGACTCCCAGCGCGGCACCCTCAGCGAGGCAGCGGAGGCCGGCGGGCCCGTCGCCGATCATCGCGGGGCCAGCACCAACAGCTCCCTGGAGTCGCCGAGGGCGCTGGCTGCCCTGATGGATCATGACCGTCTCGAGCTGCTCGGCGCCCGACGCGAAGATTGGGCGGGCGCCGTCGGTTGCCATCGACTGCTCCCTCCCGGGGGTCGAGAGTCCCGCCCCATCCCGTTGTTCTGTCAACAGCTAGAACTTATCAGGGATGCGGAGCTCCGCACATCCGGACGACGGCCACCCGGTCTGCGGGTTCGCCGATATCGACCGTGCGGGGGGCGTTCGGTCGGTCTGGAGATGGCCGAGACGCCGGTGGACGTGCTCGGCAACCTCTGCTCGCAAGGACGCCGGCGCGCAGGTCGCCCGGGCCCTGGGCGCGCGGCCGGGCCGGCTACCGGCATCGCGGCCCGCAGCGCCGCGGAGGCGGACGGCCCCGCTTGTTTTTCGAGTTGCGGGTGGAAGTGGCTCGGGGGAAGGATGGCGGGGGAGACCAGTCGCCGTCCTCGCGGGCACGCTCGACGGAACCGACCAGCCGGGGGCTGCACGGGGCGGACGCGCAGGCGGGCGGGCAAGAGCCGAGGAGCGGGCGAGGGAGTGAGGGAGTGACGGCGATGGCACCCAATCGATCCCGAACGCAGGTAGCCGGCGGCGATGCGCAGTTCCTGGCCGACACGGGCCTGGTGCGCGCCGCCCGTTACCTGCAGCGGGGCTCGGCGTCTGCCGACGGACGCGAGCTGCACCGCCGGGGCGGACGGCAGGCTGAGGAGTTCTACCGGGAACGCTGGCGTCACGACAAGGTCGTGCGATCCACCCACGGCGTGAACTGCACCGGATCCTGCTCGTGGCACGTGTACGTGAAGGACGGGATCATCACCTGGGAGACCCAGGCAGTGGACTACCCCTCGGTCGGGCCCGGATCGCCCGAGTACGAGCCACGGGGCTGTCCCCGAGGGGCGTCGTTCTCCTGGTACACCTACTCTCCGGCACGGGTGCGCTACCCGTATGTCCGGGGCGTGCTGCTGGAGGCGTTCCGGGCGGCCAAGGCCGCCCACGGCGGGGATCCCGTCGCCGCCTGGGCCGAGGTCACCGGCGATCCCGAGCGCTCGGCCGCCTACAAGTCGGCCCGGGGGCGGGGCGGCTTCGTCCGGGCATCGTGGGCCGAGGTGCTCGAGCTCGTCGCGGCCGCCCACGTCCACACGGTCGCCGCCTACGGCCCAGACCGCACGGCCGGCTTCACGGTCATCCCGGCCATGTCGATGACCTCGTATGCCGCGGGTACCCGCTTCTACTCGCTCTTGGGCGGGACGATCCTTTCCTTCTACGACTGGTACGCCGACCTCCCGCCGGCTTCTCCCCAGGTGTTCGGCGACCAGACCGACGTGCCCGAGTCGGCCGACTGGTGGAACGCCTCCTACTTGATCGTCTGGGGGACGAACCTGCCGATCACCCGCACGCCCGACGCCCACTTCATGACCGAGGCCCGCTACCGGGGCCAGAAGGTCGTCGTGGTCTCGCCGGACTACTCCGACCACACCAAGTTCGCGGACGACTGGCTGGCGGCCAATCCCGGGACCGACGCCGCACTGGCCATGGCTATGGGGCATGTGATGCTGGCCGAGTTCTACCGGGATCGGAAGGTCGCGCGCTTCGAGCACTACGCCCGCACCTACACCGACCTCCCGTTCCTGGTGACGCTCCGCGAGCGTGGCGACGGGTACGTCCCGGACCACTTCGTCACCGCCGCGGATATCCGGACCGAGGCAGCGGGTCAGGACGAGCAGGCCGAGTGGAAGACCGTCGTGCTCGACGAGGCGAGCGGCGAACCTGTGGTTCCCAACGGGTCGATCGGCTTCCGCTGGGGCGAAGAGGGGAAGGGCCGCTGGAACCTCGACCTCGGCGAGGTCCGTCCGGCACTGAGTTGCTACGGCCGTCCGGGCGCCGAGGCGCTGCCGATCGACCTGCCCCGCTTCGACGTCGGCGACCAGGGGGGCGGGGTGCTTCGCCGTGGGGTGCCAGCGATCCGGGTCGGGGACCGGCTCGTGACGACGGTGTTCGACCTCATGATGGCCCACTACGGCGTCGGACGCCCGGGACTTCCCGGCGACTGGCCCTCGGGCTACGACGACGCCGGGGCCCCCTACACGCCGGCATGGCAGGAGAAGATCACCTCGGTGCCTGCTTCGGCGTGCGCCCGGGTGGCGCGTGAGTTCGCCCGCAACGCCGAGGTCTCCGGCGGCCGGTCGATGATCGCCATGGGAGCGGGCACCAACCACTGGTTCCACTCCGACCAGGTCTACCGGAGCTTCCTGTCGCTGCTCATGTTGGGCGGCTGTGAAGGGGTGAACGGCGGCGGGTGGGCGCACTACGTCGGTCAGGAGAAGGTCCGCCCCTTGACCGGCTGGTTCACGCTCGCCTTCGCGTATGACTGGGCCCGCCCAACCCGGCACATGCCCTCGACGCCGTACTGGTACCTGGCGACCGACCAGTGGCGCTACGAGGGCGCCCGCGCCGACGCGCTGTCCTCCCCGCTCGGGGACGGACGCTTCTCGGGGAAATCGATGGCGGACCTCTACGCGTACGCGGCCCGCCAGGGCTGGATCGCCTCCCACCCCGCGTTCGACGCCAACCCGCTCGACCTTGCCGACGAGGCCGAGGTCGCGGGCAAGAGCGTGGAGGACTACGTGGTGGACGAGCTCCGAGCGGGGCGGCTGCATTTCGCGGCATCTGACCCCGATGACCCGGCCAACTTCCCCCGGGTGCTCACGGTGTGGCGCTCGAACCTACTCGGCTCGTCTGGCAAGGGGCACGAGTACTTCTTGCGCCACCTGCTCGGCGCCGACAACGCCGTGGCCGCCACCGAGTGCCCGCCCGAGGCTCGGCCGGACGACGTTCTCTGGCGGGAGGAAGCGCCGGAGGGCAAGCTCGACCTGCTGGTCAATATCGACTTCCGGATGGTCTCGACGAGCATCTACGCCGACGTCGTGCTACCGACCGCCACCTGGTACGAGAAGCACGACCTGTCCTCGACCGACATGCACCCCTTCGTCCACTCCTTCAACCCGGCGATCGCCCCTCCCTGGGAGGCACGTAGCGACTTCGACATCTTCTCCGACCTCGCCACCGAGTTCTCCCGCCTCACTGAGGGACGCCTCGGGGTGCGCCGCGATCTGCTGGCGGTGCCGCTCGGCCACGACACTCCTGACGAGTGCGCCCAGCCCGGTGGCCGGGCGCTCGACTGGGCAGCCGGGGAGTGCGATCCGCTACCGGGGGTGACCATGCCACGCCTCGTAGTGGTGGAGCGGGACTACCCGCACCTGGCGGAGCGGTGGCGGGCGCTCGGGCCACTCATCGACGATGCCGGTGCCACCACCAAAGGTGTCACCCTCCCGGTCGGCACCGAGGTGCCCTGGCTGGCGTCTAGAAACGGCACCATCCGCGGCGGGGTCGCCGACGGCCGGCCGCGCATCGATCGCGACAACCTGTTCTGCGAGGCGATCCTGGCGCTTTCCGGGACGACCAACGGCCGCCTGGCGGTGGCCGGTTTCGAGGTGCTCGAGGAACGCACCGGCGTCGCGCTCACCGACCTGGCCCACGAGCGGGCCGGGGACCGGATCACCTTCGCCGACACGGTCACCCAGCCGCGAGCGGTCATCTGCTCCCCGGAATGGTCCGGGGCGGAGTCAGAGCGGCGGCGCTACGCCCCCTTCACCGTCAACGTCGACCGGCTGAAGCCCTGGCACACCTTGACCGGCCGGCAGCACTTCTTCTTGGACCACGACTGGATGGCCGAGCTCGGCGAGATGCTGCCGACCTACCGGCCCCCCCTCGGGATCGCCGAGACCTTCGGCGACCAGCGTCGCGGCGACACCGACCGTCCCCAGCTCGTGGCACGCTACCTCACCCCGCACTCCAAGTGGTCCATCCACTCGGAGTACCAGGACAACATCCACATGCTCAACCTGTTCCGGGGCGGGCCGGTGATCTGGGTGAACGACCTCGACGCCGGCCGGATCGGGGTTGCCGACAACGACTGGATCGAGGCCTACAACCGCAACGGGGTGACCGTTGCCCGGGCTGCGGTCACCCACCGGGTACCGCCGGGGACCGTCCTCATGTACCACGCCATCGACCGGCACCTCCAGATGCCGGTGTCGGAGACCTCGGGGTTGCACGGCGGCACCGACAACTCCCTCACCCGGGTGGTCATGAAGCCCACCCACATGATCGGCGGCTACGCCCAGTTGTCCGCCGGGTTCAACTACT
>JAJYVS010000029.1 GCA_021791895.1 Actinomycetes bacterium
ATCAACGCCTGGAACGGAGCCCCCCGGCCATATGTCTGGCACAAGACCGCCGATGAGATCTTCGACAGCCTCGCTCGGTATTGTCAGCTGATCTCTGAATCAGGACACTAGCAGCAACATCCACAAGCTGTGGATCGGCCAGACCACCTCGCAGATCGGCGACTGGTTCCTCCGCATCGCCCTCCCCTTCTACGTCCTCGCCCGCACCGGGTCGGCGACGGCCACCGGGATCACGTTTCTGGCCGGGTATGTCCCAGGGCTGGTGATCGGCCCCATCGCCGGGGCCCTGGTCGAGGGCTTCGACCACCGGCACACGATGATCGCTACCGACCTGATTCGTGGCGGACTGGTCGGCGTGTTGTTGGTGTCCCCGGGGTCCGGCGCGATTTGGGTGGTCTACCTGGTCGCTGCCCTGCAGGCCGGAGTCTCGGAGTTCTTCGCCCCGGCCCGGACCGCGCTGATCCCGGCCCTTGTGCGGACCGAGAGCCTGGCCAAGGCCAACGGCACCATGTCCATCGGCTCGGAGTTGGCCCTCCTCCTCGGTCCGGCCTCAGGCGGACTCACCTACGGGGTCGGTGGTCTGCGGGCGGCGGTGGCGATCGACACCGTGAGCTACTTGATCTCGGCCGGAGCCACCGGCCTCTTGCCGCGGACCGGTCGAGACAGGGTTGGGAGGAGAACCTTGCGCGTCGAGGCGACTGCCCGGTCACTCGGTTCGGGCCTGGCGTTTGCCGGGCGGGAGCCCCTGTTGCGAACCCTGTTCGCCGCCAACCTGATCATGGCGGTCGGGGCCGGAATCCTCGGCGTGGCCATCGTGACCTTCGCCCGGCGCGATCTCGGCGTGGGCGGTCTCGACTACGGGGTGATGCTCTCGGCCCAGTCGATCGGCGGCCTGGCCGGCGCCTGGTTGTCCCGGCGAATCACCGGAGCCCTCAGCGACAAGGCCTGGGTGTCCCTTTCCTTCGGGCTGATCGGCTTGGCGGTGGCCGGAGTGGCGGCATCGAACCGATGGTGGCTCGCCGCCATGGTGCTCTTGGCGGGCGGGACACCGACGACATTGGGCTTGGTGGTGGTCACCACCCTCGTCCAGCTCACCCCGCCGGAGAGCTATCGGGCCCGGACCGCTTCGATCTATCGCTGGACCTCCATGGCCGGACTGGCCATCGGCTCGGTGATAGCCGGACCGCTGGCTGCTGGTCACGGCTCTCGGGCGGCCTTGGCCGTCTCGGCCGGGTTGATCGGGATATCAGCGGTGCTGGCCGGTTGGCGTATGCCGGGACGCATTCGCAGAAGAGTTCCAACGATGCGGTGACCACCGTCAATCTGTTCGACCGGCGTCCCAGCACTGAAATCACTTGGTGCGCATGGTGATCAGGAGCTATGGGGCCTCGATTCGAAAGGACCTAATGTCATCGCGGGTCTGATACGAGACGAAAGGTTGCCTTTATGACCCTCCTCGGTTCTTGGCTGACAGCGAATAGGGCTTACGCCATCGCGGATGGCCGCGCTGTACGTCCTGGGCCTAATGGCCAGAGCAGCAGTTTTGAGACTGACAAATTCAACAAGTCACCGCACCACCCTCTCTCATGGGGGGTGATCAATGATCCGTCTCCTGGAGCATGGTTCAGCCAATGGCTAGAGGCCCAGGACACACTCGGCGAAGACTGGCCCTCCCTCGCTGCGCAGATACGAGCAGAGTGGATGGCCATTCGCGGTCGTGAGATGGCTGACCTCCGCAAGGGCTGGGCGATTGAAGCAAGGGAGCGTTGGCCCCCTGAGCTGGAAACGCCAAATAACGAGCTGGTGGTCATCGGTTACATCGGTGAACACCCGGGTGCGGTGGCAACGGGCATCCACGGAACGACCGTCCTTGACCAACCCGGCGTCGAGTTCTTCGGGCCTTGGCGCAATCACGCGTGGGGCGCCTGGGCTGTCATGGAGCGCCTAGACATGGGGGCTGACTTGGGTAGTGAGAGCGTGCTACGAGATCTGCTTGAGCCCCTATGCGAGCACCTGAACCACTTGTACCTTCCGCTGAACATTTGGGAAATGTCTCCTGATGGGAGATGGAAGAAGCTTTGACCACCAACTGCATTTTGGTTGGTGAGTGGCTTCACACGGAAAGTTCCGTTGTCTCCGTTCCAGTGCTCAGCGCGAGCCTCGCTGATCGTGCATCGCTATCGCTCCAACCCATCGGTTCCCCGGGCGTAACCCGCTGGCCCAAGGTCCTTCCATCCCGAGGACGGTTCAGCAAAGAAGTGGATCGCCTCGAGGAGGTCACCGCTCGGGACGGTCACACCCCGTTGGATTGTGAGCGGCCAGTAGGCCCTGGACGAGCTGCAGCTACGAGCCATCAGTTCGATGGCGGCAGCAGCACCCCCATCATCGGTCCCTCCGCTCCGAGGCGAGGAAAGCACCTCTTCTGCTTGCCACACCATTGTTTCGGGTCCATCTCTTGCATGTGTGCTGTACCAAATTGCGGTCCGCGGGCACGTCGACGGCTCCTAGCAGTCAGGTGCAACCGTATTCAGTCCTTGGCGTCTGTCTGGATCGTAAACGAGGTCCTCAGCTTGGACGTGCGCCCAGTCAACAACATCGTCGTCGTTTCGAATGGAAACGAGTGCTTGTACTCATCGTTGAGCGGCGGCTTGTGCTTGAAGATCAACGCCGCCTCGGCCTGGTGTCGTGTTGCCTCAAGTGAGACTTCCGCAGCCGAGTAGCAGAGCACCTCGCCCTGCGCACAGTGACGCTTCCAGCCGTCGTGCAGAGGATGCCCCGTGACCCGGCGTTGCATATCTCCCGACTCGCCGATGTAGAGCAGCTTGCGGATCTGGACGGTCTTTTCGTTCTGATCGACGCAGCAATAGACGCAGTAGACGCCGGCCGCGGCCGGCAGGCTCTTTCTCTTCGTCCAATAACCCTTGAACTCAAGACTGATCGTCGCCATCCTAGCCTTCCTCTCATTCGTCGTCGCCACACTGCCTATGGCCGAAGCCATCGAAGCCTGCCGATGATCCGCCTCCACGCCCCAGATTTAGGCGCCACTTCCTCCACAATCCCAGTGCCCTCCTTCGCTCTCCGGTCTCGTGTTCTGTTTGCCGCGATCTGATCCGGCATCCACTTCCCAGCCCACGTGATCTGGCTACCGCGGATCCAGTAGTGGGACTGACACGGAAAACTCCAGTTGCCAATCGAGGGGTGGAGTGTCACTGCCTCGCCGTTGTAGATCAGGCTCCAATCCGTGGGACTGAGGGGGGTCACCACCTGGTTGCCACAACCGCAGCAACACAGGTGGACCACCGTGGCGTACTGCATGCAGACATACAGAACCCCCACGGAAAGGTCATCCGGGACGTATTCCACGAATTCGTTCGTCAGCGTCGCTACCCCGGTCATGCGACGTCCTCGTTGGCGATGATGTTGCCATCCACCTGATAGGTACTGAAGTGTTCGACCTCAGGATCCACGTAGAACCCGCACCACTGCTTCCACCGGATCACCGCGAGGCTGGCATTGAGTGCATTGAGATCGGCAATCTGGATGTTCCGGGCGTAGTCGTTGTTCGCAGATCCGTCCGTGAAGGGGATGCGGTCCTTTTGCCATACGTGCTCCCGCATCTGGGGGGTACTCGTCGTCACCCGGAGAACGCCACTCAGGGATCCGTCGACTTCGTAGATCCCCATCCCGACGTCGATGAAAGGAACTCCAAACTCCTCCAGCTTCGTGGCCGCAAGCTTCTTGGCATCACCACCGTCAAGGGCGAGGAAGACGAAGGTCATCTCATGCAATGTCTCGACGTTCTCATCACCGATCCGACCATGCGTCACGACTCCCCGCCTCATCTTGGAGTACTTGTCCGCCCAGTAGTCGGCCTTGGACGGTCTCCGACGAAGCTCCTCAACCGATGCGGCTCCTGGTGCCCGGAATGCGTTGTGAGAAGCGAAAAGGTCGTCGTCGAAGAGGTGGATCTGACCGACGGGTGTCTTGGCAACGAGATCCAGGATGTAGGAACCCGTCCCGCCGAGTCCGACGATCGCCACTCTGTCGAGGCCCAGCTTTGCGGTAATGGCGGCGATGCCCGCACGGCTGGATGCTGTGTCCTCGTAGAGAAAGACCGATTCCTCATCGGATAGCTCGATCACTGGGAACGTCATGGCAGTCGCCTGAGGATCGATTTGCTGTGCGGGCGAGCCGAGTATCGCCACGTACGTCGTCATCTTGGCGTAGTAGTCTGGATACCCATCCGCCGGTTTGCTGGAGAAGCTGAAGTTCACTTGCAGCCCCGCCGCAAGCTCCCGTGTTGACTCGCTGGCGATGATGGCCTTCATCCGTTGGCCGGCGGCGTCGCAAGGCGCGCTTCCGGCGAACTCCACGACATGCGTATCGGGCCGGGCCGTGACATCTCCCGAGAGGTGCAACGTCGACACCAAGGTGCCGTACTGGACTTCGCGGTTCGAGGTCACATAGGGGACGTGTTGCAGTACGAGGTGCCCGTCTCGGACGTCCACCTCGAATCCCTCGTTCTGAAGGCGGAGAAGATCGCTGCTACGACTTATCAGTTGCCGTGGCATGGAAGTGCGTGCCGTCCTTGATCTTGACGGTCTCCCCCTTGGTCAAGGTGCCGTTCGGGCGTGGGCCGGCAGCGTGCCGGTACGTCACCGTGAACACCCAGTTGGGGCCGGACGGCACCGGGTTGAACGCCAGGTACAGGACGGCCTCGAAGCTCAGTTCGTCCGTGTCGACCGTCTTCTCTCGGCCGTTCACGACGATCCTGTATTCGTGCCGAAGTTCCGGGGCTTCAGCAGGCATGCTCATCGACATGACCTCCACGTGCTTCGATGTTGGGTAGTGAGAGTCGAGTGAGCTGTCTGCCCCGGCCAGCGCTAATGGGCCGCGCAAAACCAGGGGTTGGGCCCGGTGCTCGACTTCGTGTTGTACTGCTGTTACACTTTACGAGGTAACTGGTTGGAGTGTAACAGACTCGGAGGTGCATCCTGGACGCGATCGGGCAGCTTCTGCGTGACAGCCGTGAGCGGGCTGGCCTATCCCAGGAGGCCGCAGCGGATGTCGCAGGCCTCAGCCGGGTCGTTCTCAGCTACTACGAGGCCGGTCGACGGCAGATCCCGCTCGCCGTAGCCGCCAACCTCGCTCGCCTCTACGGCACCACCCTGGAGGCGCTGCTCGCGGGCGGGGAACGAATAACCGCAGGCCTCGATGTCAGCGGTGTCCTCTTCCGAGCAGCTCCCACCGACCTTGGCGACTCCGCTCACGCCGGTCTCCGCCTTTTCGAACAGCGAGTACGTGACTACGTCGACCTTGCAGAGGAGATGGAGGTCCAACTCCCTGGGCCCGGTCGCAGTCCGCTCAGAGGTGCTCGAAGCCCGAGTGCCAAAGAGGCTGCATGGGCCGCTCGCGAGCTTCGCCGACAGTTGAATCTCGGTGGCGGGGCACTGGGCGACCCTTTCCAGGTCCTCGACGAGCACGTTCTCATCTGGCGGCTCCCACTTGGCCTCGATCTGGACGAAGCGCCGTCGGGGTTCTTCTACAACCACCCACAGGCCGGATTT
This sequence comes from Actinomycetes bacterium, assembly GCA_021791895.1. Classification (GTDB taxonomy): domain Bacteria; phylum Actinomycetota; class Acidimicrobiia; order Acidimicrobiales; family RAAP-2; genus Palsa-461. The sequence goes on from JAJYVS010000029.1 coordinate 5,568, forward strand.
TGTATTGCCGTCAACTCAGAAATGACGCTCGGCCGTCAAGTCTTTACTTTGGCCCACGAGCTAGGGCATGCGTACTTCCATTCTCAAACCGCAGACGTAGTCGTCTCCATGCCTGGACGAGACCATGTACGTGAGCGCTTCGCAGACGGATTCGCCGGTGAGTTCCTCGTGCCAGGTGACGAGCTACGACGCGTGGCCGGTGAGTTGCAGACCATCGACTCGCTTGGTGATCCAGTCGTTGTCGTCCACCTCCAGCGTCACTTCGGCGTGAGCTTCGCAACGATCCGCGTAAGGATGCTCCAAGAGAAAGTGCTCAACAGAACCGAGTACGACGAACTCGCTAACACATCCCCGAGTCGACTTGCGGTTGCCCTAGGTTACAAGGTCCATCCAGCCGATATGGGTAGTTACGAACTACCTCCGCTGGCGATGCACCCAACCCGAGTCCTGCTTCTGGTTCGGAATGCAGTCGAACGCAAAACGATCACCCGTGGTGATGCCGCTGAAATGCTCGGGACCAGCACGGAAGAAATTCGACAGCTCTTGGCACGACCGGATGCCGGTGATGATGAACGCCGTGCTCAACAGGATCTGGAAGAAGCCGCGTTTGCTAATCGTGACAGATAGGGCACGCGGTGCTTATCGATGCCTGCGTCGCCCGAAGCTTCGCAGTCATCGGATGGACTGAACAGCTCCTTGCAGTTGTCGGCGGTTGCATCCAAGTCGCCGATGGAGTCCACGGCATGCACCCCGAAGATCCGAGCGAGCTGCGAGGCATCCGCGATGCCCTCCAGAGGCAAGCTGAGTCAGCTGGACTGGGGTCGGGGCTCGCCGGGCGGGCTCTGAGTGGGGTTCTGGGTCTCGACCTGATGCTCGCCCTGCATCCTCCTCAATTGGAGATCCTCCAACTCGCGGACTCCGAGCTGACCCTTGCCGTCAGGCTCCAATCCAGGCATCCGGCTGACCGAGAATGGAGGATCAGCATGGGAGCCCGTTCCCGACGGCTCGACGCTGGTGAAGCCGCCTCCATTGCCATCGCAAGCACACGCTCGCTGGGCTTCGCTTCGGACGACGACGATGCTCTTGTGCTTTGGAAGGCCCTCACTGGGTCTGACGGATCACAGACGCGGGACCTCATGCATCGAGCTGTCGATCAGGGACTCGCTACGGACGCCGATGCGCGAGCACTATATGACGTGTTGCAGACCGACGATCTTCACACTCTGGGAGGTCCCCCCTGGAAGCCATGAACAAACGGGGCTGACCTCGAGGCTGGGGTTGCGGTCATGGTCGAGGCGGCCAGTGTCCTGTTCTCCCGAGGCCCACCCAGGGTCGGGATGCCGGTGGGCAGTGCGGATCCCGCCTACCTGCACGAGCTGGCACACGCCCTCGGAATGACTGCCGGCGACATGCAGATCATTCTGTCCAAGGCGTGGCGGTGAGGAAGCGGCGCGGCTCATAGAAAGCTCATAGAAAGACAGCCCCCAGACGAGCACGCACAGCGGCGCCTTCGGGCAAGCTATGTCATGGCTGGAGACGAAGCCGACGCGCTCATCGCCGAACAGATCGACTTCTATCGGGCTGACTCGGCTGGCTACGACCGGTTCCTCACCTCGATGCTCGACCCGACCAATGAGGCCGGAGCTGACTACCGACGTATCCTCGACTGGCTGGGGGCGTTCTTCTCCGAGGCCGCCCCGCTCGGGCGGGTGCTCGAGATCGGCGCCGGCAACGGCATCGTGGCCGAGCGAGTCGCCCCCTTCGCCCACCAGCTGGACCTCCTCGACAGCTCACCCGAGAGCCTCGCCCAGGCCGCCGATCGGCTGTCGAGGTTCGCCAAACGGGTCCGGTGCATCGAGCGCGACGTGTTCACCTTGGATACACCGGCAGATCGTTATGACCTGGTGTATTTCACCGCCTTCCTCCATCACGTTCCCTTGGCCCGATTCGACGGGTTCTGGAACCTGCTCGAACGACTGGTGGCCGAGGGTGGCTGGGTGCTCTTCGACTTTCCACCGGAACCGACCGATCCACATCCAGAAGAGCTCCCGGCCTCCCCGAGCCAGGAGTACCGGATCTACCGGGCCCGAGACGGCGTGAGCATCCGTGACCTCGGGGGACGACGCTGGCGAGTCACCCATGTCTGCTGGGAGCCGAGCGACCTGGCCACCCGGCTCTTTGCCCTGGGCTGGGAGCTGCAGATCGAACGAGAGGACCACTGGCACGTGGCCAGTGCTCGTCGGCGACCCTGAAAGTCAGCAAACATCGCGCGCAAACCCCAAAGCGATTGACCTGACGTCGGCGCTCTCGGTCTGGCCGACGCAGTGGCCGTGGCGGATTAAGAGGAGATCCATGGCGTCACCCGACCGAGAGCGTCAGCACCCCATGAGATTAGGGCTGCTTCGCCAGTCGAGGACGAGGGGAGATCGGCCAGGTTGACGCTGATTACTTTCCGCGGGCTATGTCGGCTGGCCACGAACGGCCACCTGGACATGTGTCGGCTGTCTGCCTATCAGCCGCGTCGTGGTTAGCAAGCTCTGCACTTTTCATCAACATCTCGCTTGTCTCGTTACCGCTTCTATGAGAGTCTTCAACCGGACACCCGCGGAGGGAGGTGGCGTTGATGACTTCGATACGGAGCTTCAGGGCAGCCGCCTCCACCTCTTACCTCCCCTAGGTGTCCCGGCTCGCCCTGCACGACTCGCAGAGGTGAGCAATGACCCACGAGGGATTAGATCCTCGGGAACTCGAAAGCGTCTCTCCCAGGACCGGGAACCTGGCGCTGCGGACGGCTGAGTTCGACGATGTCGACCAACTGGATGCACTCCACGGACACCCGCGGTGGCTTCGCCCGGTCTTCGTTGACCCCTCCTTTGGCCCGGGCAGCTTCACCGTCGTCGTCGACGGCAACCGGGTTGTCTCCAGCGCCTGTCTCCAACAGCTGACCGTCGCCGTCGATGGGCTCGAGGTGCCAGGGGGCCAGCCGGAGTGGATCGGCACCCTCGCCGAGTACCGCAACCGGGGCCTGGTGCGCGCCCAGCTTGACGAGCTGCACCGGCGCTCGGCCGAGCGCGGAGACCTGGTGCAGGTGATCGGTGGGATCGACTACTTCTACCGCCAGTTCGGTTACGCCTATGCCATCTCGGTCGCCCCCTGGCGCCGGCTCGATCCGGCCACCACCGTCCCCGCCACGTCGGGCTGGACGGTCCGGCCGGCGGTGCCGGCAGACGCAAGAGCGATCGAGGCGGCCGAGTCCACCCGCCGCTCCGCGGCCCGGCTCACTCTCTATGGACCGTCGCCGTGGCCCCGGCGTCTGGCCGCCGGCCGCTACCACCTGGTCGTGGCCGAGCGGGCCGGGGAGGTGTTCGGGGTGGCCTCGGTGGAACGACCCGATCACCTCGGCGGAGCGGTTCGCCTGGAACTCCTCTGCGCCACCGAGGGGGCGGCTTACTGGGCTCTCATCGACCATGTCCGAGACCAGGGCCAGGCCGTCGTGATCGAGGCGCACCCTCACGTGGCGCCGTTCATCGACACCGTCGCCACGGCCTACGAGGACCGACCCGGGCTTTATGTGCGGGTCCCCGACCCCGGGGCACTCCTCGAGCGCCTGGCGCCGGTCCTCGGTCGGCGTCTCGCCGCCTCCGAGTTCGCCGACGCCACCGGGAAGCTTCGGATCTCCACCTACCGGTCGGTCATCGACATCGACTATGACCATGGTGAGGTCGGGTCCGTTGCTCAGTCCGGCCATCCCGAGAACCCCGATGGCCGGCTGCCGGCAGTTCCTCCCGATCACCTGGCTGAGCTGATCTTCGGCCGGTGGGGAGCCTCTGCGCTGGCGGAGCGCTACGACGACGTCACCCTCGCCTCGGAGGGGCCGCTGATGGACGTGCTCTTTCCGATGCTGGTCGCCGATGCGACCTGATATCGGGAGGGCCCTCGGTGACCGGGCGGGCGCACTGCCACGACCCCACGCGTCCTGGAAGCGCCCACCTCCTCCGGCCTGCGGGTTCAGCCTGTCACCGGGGAACCACGGAACATCGATGGAGCAGGCAGGAGCAGAGCCATGCAACTTCCCCCACAGGTCGAGCTTTCAGCGACCTCGCTGGAGGTGATCGCCCGAGATTTCGGCATCCAGGGTGAGCAGGTCACTCGGATGTCCGACTCCGGCATCTTCAACGCCATCTATCGGTTAGGTGACCACTCCCTGCTCAGGGTTCCCCGGAATCACCCCGCGCAATTCGAGGCTCTCGAGCGCGAGGCGTTCATCGTCCCGAGGGCTCGAGCGGCTGGGATCCGGACCCCGGAGCTCCTCCGCTACGACCCGAGCAGGAAGCTGCTTCCGGCTCCCTATGCCGTGTTCGAGCTGATCGGCGGCACCACCCTTGAGCCTGGGGCGGGCCACCCGATGATCACCAATGCCGACGCCTGGTCGGAGCTTGGACGAGACCTCGCCATCCTGCACACGAAGATGGCGGAGGAAGGTCTGCGAACGGGCGAGGAGATCCCGGAAGCCACCGAGCTCCTGGCCCAACGAGGGCGCGAAGGCTGGCTGTCCGATCTCGACGTGGAATGGCTGGCCGATTGGCTCGAGCGATTGACCGGGGCCGCCGGCGAACCGCACATCTGTGCCACCCACGGCGACATCCAGGCCACCAACGTCTTGGTCGATGACACCGGCGCCTATCGAGCGCTCATCGACTGGGGCAGCGCCAAGCAGGACGATCCGGCTTGCGACTTCGCCGGCGTGCCTCTTCGAGTCGTTCCACCCATGCTCTCGGGGTATCAGACTGCCGGCGGAGGAGCATCGGGGATGGCGGCTCGGATCGTCCGGCGACACCTCCAGCTCTCCCTGTTATTCCTGCCCCGAGGAGCGGTGCCGAGTCAGTCATGGGCGGAACGACCACTCCCGATGCTCCTCGAAGCACTCCACTTCTTCGCTGACCCTCCTCTGGGATGGGAGGACCTTGGGCCGGTCAGTCCAGTCAGCGAGTGACCGACGGTCGAGACTCTGATGGGCTGGACCGTTTCGTGATCGGCGGCTACCAACAACTCCTCGGCACGACCGACTTGACGAGGAGGTAGCCCTCAGCTCGGAACTGGCGGAGCTGAACCTCGCTGAGCACGGGAAAGAGGCTATCGGGCGTGCTGGCACGTTCACCGGCCGACTCCACTGCATGCCAAGCGACTCGGAACGCATGAGCCCTCCTTCGAGTCGGGCGATCCACTGGGCGATCACGTAGTGTCGAGATCGTGCCGCAAGGTCCCGGTCACGGGGTCCGGTTGCCATGACGGGTGCCAGGGTCTTCCAGTACCGTCGAGCCGGCGCCGTCGTCCTCGACGGGGACCGGGTTCTGCTGAACTCGATGCAGCCTCCGGGTCAGGCCCGCTGGTGGCATTTCCCCGGCGGCGGGATCGAAGCAGGCGAGCGTCCGGTGGACGCCGCGTGCCGGGAGCTGTTCGAAGAGACCGGTCTGCGGGCGGGTTCCGTTCGGGAGTACCTCTCGGTTGGGGTGCACGGCGGCCACCATCACTACTTCCTGGTCACCTGTGACGACCTGACATTCGGCCCGGTCACCGGACCCGAGCTCGACTACGCGGCCGATGCGGACTTCCATCCCGAGTGGGTCGCAGTCAGGGAGCTGGCCGACTTGCCGGTCTTCCCCCGCTGCGTGGCCGAACACGTGGCCCGGTGGGGCCCTACCTCGTCGGGTGTGCCCCATGTGGAGGACGATCGCTGCTCGTGGGACGGCGTCCCCGGAGCCCTTCCGGCACCTGGCATCAGATTCAGTGCTCGGGCCGTGATCTTCTCGGGCGACGATCTCGCCGCCATCGAGCGCCGACGAGGTGCCGATCATTACTTCACCCTGCCGGGCGGCGGCACCGAACCTCCTGAGAGTCCCGAGGAAACCGTCGTCCGAGAGGTCCACGAGGAGCTCGGGCTCGACGTCGTGGCTATGGGCAGGTTGGCCGTTGTCGAGGTCAAGCGGGGCGATCTCTTGGACATCCAGACCTATCTGTGGTGTCGGGTCACCGGTGGAAGGTTCGGCTCGGGCGATGGAGTGGAGCTCCGCTCCGAGCCCGACTCCGAGCAGGGGTCGTATCGGCCCCTCTGGCTGCCCACGGCTGCGCTCCCTCACGACTTGCGACCGACCTGGCTCAGATCCCGCCTACCCTCCTGGAAGCAGAATCCCGGTTCGAGACGTCCCGAACGGTTCTGCGAGGTGCACGAGGTCTGAGGCCGTGGGTCGACCCGACGCCGTGAGCCACCCAACGGTTCATCTGCTCTGCGGACTGGTCGGGGTCGGCAAGACCACCCTCGCCCGGCAAATCGCCCACGAACGAGATGCCGTCCGGTTCAGCCTGGATGCGTGGATGCTCCGGCTCTACGGGCGGCTCCGTTATGACGATCCGGTCTACGTGAGCCGACTTGACGGATGCAAAGCGTTGATCTGGGACACCGCTTGCCAGGTGCTCACGACCGGACACGACGTGGTCCTCGACTGGAACCAGTGGAGCCGGGAGCGCCGTGCCGAGTGGGCGTCAGCGGCCATGCAGGTCGGAGCCACTCCGGTCCTCCACTTCGTGGATGTCTCGCTCGACACCGCCATCGCCCGAGCGGCCAGCCGCTCGGCCTCCGATCCCTTCAGCCACGACCTCGATGAGGCCGGTGTCCGACACATGGCCACGATCTTCGAGACCCCGACAGACGAGGAAGGGATCGAGATCGTCGTCTATTCATGACCACGGCCGGCAGACTGTGGCAGCCCGAGCCAGGGCGCCGGCTGATAGGCAGACAGCCGGCACATGGTCAGGCGAGTGTTGGTAGTCACCAAGGTGACTATGGCCTGTCGTGCGCGAGCGGGACGCCAGTCGTAGCGGCGGCGTGCCTGAGGCAAACTGGCGCAGTGGGTTCGATTATCTGGGGTCCAGAAGTCGCCGCAACGTACGACGACAGCACGTCGGGCCCGTTCGACCCGACGGTCATCAATGAGACGGTTGACGTGCTGGCAGCCCTTGCTCAGGGGGGTTCGGCACTCGAGTTCGCCGTCGGCACCGGACGGATCGCCCTGCCGCTCTCTCGGCGGGGGGTGAGGGTCGCCGGGATCGAACTGTCGCCCCACATGGCTGCGCAGCTGGCAAAGAAGCCCGGAGCCGAAGCAATCGAAGTGGTGCTCGGGGACATGTGCACGGCTTCGGTACCAGGTTCCTTCCGGCTCGTCTATGTGATCTATAACGCGATCACAATCGTGACCACCCAGGACGAACAAGTGGCGGTGTTCGCCAACGCCGCACGGCACCTCGAGCCCGGTGGCATCTTCTTGGTCGAGGTGGTGATCACTCGCCCCACCCCGGGCTCAGGGATCGGCCAGGTCTTCTACCACGTGAAGGACCATCTCGCCTTTGACACTTTCGACGACCCGGTCGGCCAGGTTGCCTGCTCCCATCATTGGCGAGTCATCGATGGCCAGGTTGTCCGGACCTCCACGCCGTTCCGGTACCTCTGGCCCTCTGAGATGGATCTCATGGCTCGGCTCGCTGGGTTGACACTTAGAGAACGCTGGGCCGACTGGGACCGCACCTCCTTCGGGCCCGAGAGCACCAAGCAGATCGCCGTCTATGAGCTGACCGGCTGAGGAGCCCGACCGATCGAGCGAGCGGCCCGTTGTCGGTGGGCTCACCGGTCGGACTTTCAGCTCCTTGACGGTGACCGTCCGGTCCATTTTCGTCGATGATGCGAGGGTTAGACCGTCGAGGCCGGTCGTTGACCGTCAGATCTGGGCATGATCGAGCAAAATCGATTGGTCCTCTGCGACATCATCGAGGGTGCCGAGGCCAGCCGGGTCGACGAGGACGGGCGGTGCCTCGCCATCATGGGTCTCTATCCCGTCATGACCGGGTATCTCGCAGGCTGCCTCGGTCGCCCTTGGGGGTCGCGTGCGGCGCCGGGTACGGCCAGCCTCACGCATCCGATCCATGTCCTCGGATCCCGAGGTAGCGCTTGAGCACTGCGGCATGCAGATTGGCGATCTCGACTCGCTTGATCCACAGCGCCGGATCGCCGTCTTGCTCGTCGGACCGGGCGTCGAAGTCCTCCCGAGCCCGGTAGTCGAGATGATCGGAGGCGAGGTAGGCGAGTCGGTAGCCGGATTGCTCGGCGTAAAGCGGCCACTCGAGGTCACTGGCGATGGAGTCCTCGCGGCACTGCGCCACGATCGCTGCCGCCAGATCGGCGCTCAGACGCCTGATGGCGAAGAGGAGGTCCCATGGTCGCCCGGTGATCAGGGCGTAGATCCGGTTCACCGGGTCCTCGGTGGCCCGAAGCCGGGCGGGGCTCCTCGCCATGGCGGCGTCGGAGCGTCCGACCACCAGGAGGTCGGCTTGGGGAGCCCGCAGGGAGCCGGCCAGCTCCTCTGGGGCGGCTTCGAGCCACCGGAGCAGGTGGTCGAGGTCGCTGTGCAGCACCGTGTCGATGCCGGCGACCGATGCCAGCTCGACGGCCTGCCGGCGGTGCCGGCCGACCCGGCCGTCGGGCTGGACCGCTTGGATCTGCCAGCCCAGCTGACCCAGGAACTCGACCACCTCTCTGTCGGTGGTGTCGGTGACGACGGCACCGCCGACGTCGAAGAGGTCTCGAAGTGGCTGCTCCAATCGCCGTAGCCCCGACAAGAAGTGGCCGCCAGGGTCGGCGACGGTGACGGCTGCAGCCCAACCGCTCCGAGCGTCATGCCCTGGCCTTGGCACCGACCGATCCTGCCACCACAAGGAGGGTCAACGACGGGGATCGCCAGGACCCTCGTAGGGGGTCCAGTGATTTACCCAGGATGGCAGGGGCGGCTGATCGTGCAACAGCCGCGGGCAGTGGAGGTGGCGGGCACGCCATCGGCTCGACTTGTACACCGGGCAGTAGATTGCTCGGATGGCTGAGGCTGAAATCAATGGCTTTGCCATGCACTACGAAGATGTCGGTACTGGGGATGTCTTGGCGTTCATCCACGGAAACTTTCCCTGCCTCGGTTATGCCCTCAACCCGGCTGACAGCCCGAGTCGGTGGCCGTGGGCCAGCTTTGCCGACGACCTGCGCTTCATCACCTACGACCGCCGGGGCTGCTACGGGTCGGCCTGTCCGCCAACCGGCTACGCCTTGACCAACCAAGCCGACGACCTCGCCGGGCTGCTCGACCACGTCGGGATCGACCAGGCTCATCTGATGGGGAGCTCGGCCGGGGGGCCGATCGCCCTGGCCTTCTCGGCCCGATACCCCGCCCGAGTGAGCTCGTTGGTGCTCGTCGGCACCGCGGTCGACATGTGGCGGCCGCTCGAGGGCGATGAGGTCGAACCCCTCCTCAGATACCTGATCGACCTCCTGGACGGCGAGGGTCCCCAAGCGTCCTTGGACGCCCGACCGCCAGAAACCGAAGCGTCGATCGAGGCCCTGTACTCGCTCCAAGAATGGATCGAGCGGGGTCAGGTTGACGAGCAACGTGCTCGACGGGAGGCCTGGAGATCAGCGGCGGCCTCTACCCCTCGTGAGATGAAGCTCGCCTACCACTTAGCCGAACTCGAAAGCTATCGGGCCTACTTCGCAGACGACGCCCGACAGCACGCGCGCTCGGTCCGATGTCCAACGCTCGTCCTGCATGGCGAGAACGACCGAATGGTCCCGCTCGCCTGGGGGAAGGAGACCGCCACGCTGATCGAGGGTGCAGAGCTGGTGGTCGTCCCGGAACGATCCCATGGGCTTCTGGTCTATTCCCCCGAAGCACGGTCAACCGCCCTGGAGTTCGTGAGGAGCCACAAGACAGGTGGTCGTGATCAGTGATGCCAGCTTCGGCGACTAGCGAAGAAGGCCGATCCCGGACGCCGACCGATTGAAGTCGCCTGTGCGGCTGACGAGGTAACAGCCACCTGAGCATGGGCCCGGCTGTCTGCCTATCAGCCGCCAGCAAAGCGTGCCCAAGGTCGCCAGGGGTCGGTCACTCAACCAACCAGCCGGTGCCACCGCAACGATGATCTGTCGGTAGCCTCATGCCCATCGGGAGAAGCGGATCATGGACATTCGGATCAGACCAGACGGCCCCAATAGTGTTGGTTTGCACTCCTTGCTTGTCTGGCGCACTGGAGACCTGGTCAGCGAGAACTACTGGTCGTCGTATGGTCCTGAGGACACCCACATCCTCAACTCGGTGACCAAGACGGTGGGGGCAACCCTGACCGGTGTCGCCGTCAGGGACGGCCTGGTCGACCTGGACGACTTCGTTGCAGACCGACTCTCCCAATCGCTCGGACCCCACGACGATCTCCGCCGGGCCATCCGGGTCCGGCACCTGCTGACCATGACCTCGGGGATCTCGTGGCCGCAATACGGTCCCAACAACGTCTCGGACTCGATGGGTCAGAGCCCCGACTGGGTTGAGTTCATCCTGCAGCGACCCATGGCCGCCGAACCGGGGAGTGTGACCAACTACTCCAACGGAGACGCTCACCTGCTCGGCGTCCTCCTCCAGTTGGCCACCGGCCAGTCGCTCCTCGACTATGGGCGCCGTGTGCTCTTCGACCCGCTCGGCATCAAGTCAGCAACCTGGGACCTCGACCCCCAGGGGTTCAGCATCGGTTCGGCCACGCTCAGCCTGCGACCACGGGACTTGGTGACTCTCGGCCAGCTCTACCTCAACCAGGGACGCTGGCACGGGACCCAAGTGGTGCCGGCCGATTGGATCGGCCTCTGCCTTACCCCCCACGTTGAGATGGCCACCGCCGGCGGTGCCGCCGGCTACGGCTACTCCTGGTGGATCTACCCGGACCGGGGCCTCGTTGAGGCCTGGGGCGGCGCTGGCCAGCGGATCGGAGTGTTGCCTGACCTCGACACCGTTGTGGTGATGACCGGCGACATCCCCGACGACCGGCCCCGCTCACCGCTTGCCTGCTCTGTCTACGACCAGCTCGTGTGAGGACGAGCACACCGAACACGTGCAACCAGCGTCGCTGAGGAGGCTCATAGAAGACGCCCACGTCGAGATCGCCGACAATCATCATCGACTGCTCGGATCCTAAGGTCATCGCCAGGTTCTGGTCCGAGCTGCTGGGCCGACCCATCGCAGGCAGCAAAGGACCCTACGTGTGGCTGGAACGAACCGAGGGTGCCGTCGGACTCGGTTTTCAGAAGGTCGATGGTCCGAAGACGACCAAGAATCGGGTGCACTTCGATATCGGGACCTCGGACATAAGAAGGGTCAAGCATCAGGTCGAATCTCTCGGTGGCCAGCGAGTTGAGGGCTTCGAGGATGGCGGGTTCCTCGTTCTGGCCGATCCCGAGGGAAACGAGTTCTGTCTCGTCCCGATGACGCAGATCACTCTCGATGACCAGGGTCGCACCGATTACCTCGAAGGACTCCAGATCTAGGTAACCCGTCGACAGCCCATGAGTGGCGGGGGATGACTACATAGCAGCCGCGCGCGACTGCGTAGCCGCCAGGCGTGGTTGCGAAACAAGGTCATCATGACCGACCGACCACAAATGCCACGCCCCAGAGCTTGCCGATCATCCGGTAGACGTGCCACAGGCAGTCGGCCAGCATGATGCGGTAGTTGACCTCGCCGTAACGCTCGACGTAGCGCTCGGGCTGGCGAAGCAGCCGGGCGGCGTGGACCAGGCGCTTGCCCGCCGCTCCTTCCCGCTCCTGGCCCGCTTCTCCCCACTCACTGGCGAAGTCGACCCGTTCCCGAACGACGAGGCCGGCGGCCTCGATTGCGGCACCGAGGTCCGCTGGACGGAGGCTTCGGGCCGGCCCGAAGCCCATCTCCTGGGACGAGAACCACCGGGCTTCGTCCTCGCCCATGGCCGGACCGATGAGCACCTGGTACAGGATCGCTACGCCCTTTGGGCGCAGGATCCTCCTGACTTCACCCATGGCGGCATCGAGGTCGGTGAAGACGAGGACCTCCTTGCACCAGAGCAGGTCAACCGACTCGGCCGAAAGGGGGATCGACTCTGCTGAGCCCACCTGGAGATCGATCAGGTGCTCCAGGCCGTCAGCTGCTGCCCGGCTCCGGGCCCGTTCGATGTTGGCTGGCACCGGGTCGACGCCGTGGACATGGAGGCCGAAGGTCCGCGCCAAGCCCAGGCAGTCTCGGCCGCTGCCACAGCCGACGTCGACCGCCACCGCTCCTCGGGGCAGGCCAGCCCGCGCCACGAGGTCATAGAGCGATTCCTTCCCTCGGGGGTCCAGGCTCTCGTCAAGGAAGGAGCCGAAGTCCTCCTCGACCCGGCCGAAGTCCTCGCCAGCACCGGGGGGAAGGCGCAAGGTGCCTGGTGCCGGATGGTGAGGATCGAGTCCGAAGAGCTGGCTGATCTCCTCGTAGCGCACGGTCCGGTCGTCGCTGCCCCGTGGTCCCCTTGCCATCAGGCCTCCTGAGTGACCCCACGCTAAGCGGTCGGCTTGATCCTCGCTGATCCGATCCGGGCACTGGGACCTCTGCCGGGTGGCGGGACGGCCACGAGGCCGCAGCGCAGCCAAGCCACCTTGGCTTGGGCGTACCTAGGCTTCGGTGGTTGCGGGTCGAGGCGGCTGATGGCTGGCGGCGTCAGGGGATGCCGTACGACAGACCGACGGCGGCATTCGCCCGGATCCAGTCAGGGTGACTTGATCAGGCGCACGATCTGCATTGCCGGCCCCGGAACTGCCCTGTCAAGGCTGATTGGCGATGGGGTCGATTCAGGCCATGGTCCGAGTCACTGGAGCTCCGGGGGTTCATGTCCTGTTCACATGCCAGCGTGGCCCCAGGGTCGCCACGCTGGTCTAATAGTGCGGCACCGGACAGTCGGGCTGCCTTGAGAGGACCATGAGGGAAGGTCGCAATGGCCTACCAAGCTGAGTACATCTGGATCGACGGGACCGAGCCGTCGCCGCTCCTGCGAAGCAAGACCAAGATCGTCGCCGCTGGCAAGAAGCCGGGGATCTGGGGCTTCGACGGATCCAGCACCAACCAGGCGACCGGAGACAACTCCGACTGTGTCCTGCAGCCGGCGTTCGTCTGCCCTGACCCCCTCCGGGGCGAGGACAACGTGCTCGTGGTGTGCGAGGTGTTGAATGTCGACCTCGGCCCTCACCCGACCAACACCCGCCACTCCTGCGCCGAGATTGCCGAGCGCTTCAAGGCGCACGAGCCGTGGTTCGGCTTCGAGCAGGAGTACACCTTCCTACAAAACGGCAGGCCGCTGGGTTGGCCGTCCACTGGCTACCCCGCGCCCCAGGGCCCCTACTACTGCGGTGTCGGCGGCGACAAGATGCCCGGACGCGAGATCGTCGAACGGCATACCGCTGCCATGCTCCGGGCTGGGCTCGGCATCGAAGGCACCAATGCCGAGGTCATGATGGGCCAGTGGGAGTTCCAGATCGGGGTCCTTGCACCCGTGGAGGCATCCGACCAGCTCTGGGCAGCCCGTTGGCTCCTCTTCCGCATCGCCGAGGACTTCGGCGTTTGGGCAACGCTCGAGCCCAAGCCCATCCTCGGGGATTGGAACGGCGCGGGCTGCCACACGAACTTCTCCACCAAGGAGATGCGCTCCAACGGCGGGTGGGACGCCATCGTCCAAGCCTGTAGTGCGCTCGGCAACAATATTGACGAGCACGTCGAGAACTACGGCGTCGGGATCGAGATGCGCCTTACCGGCCACCACGAGACCCAGCACTACTCGAAGTTCAGCTACGGCGTCTCCGACCGAGGGGCGTCGATCCGCATCCCCTGGCAAGTCGCCCAGGACAAGTGCGGCTACATCGAGGATCGCCGTCCGAACGCCAACATGGACCCCTACGTCGTCACTCGCCTGCTCGTCAACACGGTGTGCACCGCCGCCGAGCGGGGAGGCGCCTGATCATGTTCCGGCGCGGCCACGCGATCAGCAGGACGAACAGTTCACTGGATGTGAGCCGATCGGAGCCATGGTGCACGAAAGCGTTCCCTCAAAGGACGGCGGACCTCCACACCCACTCGGTGACCGGTTGGTGTCCTTCCAGGTCCCCCCGGCCGGTGGCCCACAAGAGGACACTGGCCGGATCCCCCGGGGGAGCGTCTGGGAAGAGGCGCCGTAATACCAACGTGCAGAGTTGCTCCGGCGGGTCCCAGGCCAAGCCCAGGCCCCTCGTGATGTCGTAGGTGTGCAGGAGGATCTCACCGACGGCCATCGCCTCGAACCCGGTCGAATCAGCCATCCCGTAGTGCCATGCCCTCAGATCGGCATCTGCAGAGCGCAGAGCGTCGGCGAGCAGCCGACCACAGGCACGGATCAAGGTAAGTACTTCCAACGGTGAGCTGTCGGAGCGGAGCTTGAGCTCGAAGGGCAAGTAGGAGTCGGTGGCGTGAACGACAAGTTGGCAGGCGTACTTGAGCAGGCCCTGAGCCACGTGGACGCCGGTCTCCGAACAGGTCCACGCAAGCGGCCCGGCTCGGACCGACCAGTCGCCACCCACCGCCGGTTCGAGGACGCTTGCCATCTCGACCAGGGTGGAGGCGACGTGCGCCCCATCGGTCTGGGTCATGATCCATCTTTTCAAAGCTCGCCAATGGTTGAGCGCTTGACCCTCTGGTCTGCGCTGCGAGCTTGGTCGGCTCGGACCGAGGAGGCGCGGCTGATAGATGGCATATGGGGGACCTCCCCGGCGTCAGCCGTAGCCAGCAAAGCTGGAATACGACAAGCGGGCTCTGGAGGGTGCCTCCAGTCCCAATCGTTTTCAGGAGCTCGAGGAGGTCCCCATGCCAATCGTAGGAGCGTTCGACGTCCATCGGTCCCAGCTCACCTTCGAGTACGTCGACTCGGAGACCGGAGAAATCTCCCAGGGCCGGATCGCGCCAGCGGATCGGCCCCACCTGCGGGAGTGGCTGAAGCGCTTTGGCGACCAAGATGACCTCGCCTTTGCCCTCGAGGGCTGCACCGGCTGGCGCTATGTCACCGAGGAGCTCCGGAGGATCGGGGCCGACGTTCACCTGGCCGAGCCGGCCGACACCGCGGCGCTCCGCGGCAAGAAACGCCGGGCCAAGACCGATCGGACCGACACCACGCATCTGCGCAACCACCTCCAGCTGGGCGATCTGCCCGAGAGCTGGATCCCGCCCGACAACGTCCTGGAAGCCCGAACGCTCATCCGTCTCTACAAGGACCTGCTCGACGAGCGGGGCGCCTGGCATCAGCGGGTGCACGCCACCTTGTTCCACCAGGGAGTCCCAGTCCCCGGCTCCCTCACCATCGGGGCCAACCGGGCCAAGCTCGAGGGTGCCGAGCTCTCGGAGGCCTCAGCACTCGCCGTTTCCGCCGGCCTGCGCCAGATCGACCGGATCAGCGAGGAGATGGCACCGCTGCACCGCAGCCTCGGGCAGCTCTCGCGTCGCCAACCCGGTGCCCGGGCGCTCCAAGACGCCCACTACGGCATCGGGACGATCACCTCGGTGGCCATCTGGGCCGAGATGGGCGACTGCGCGAGGTTCGCCAACTCGAATGACGCGGTGCGCCACACCGGACTGGACGTGACGGTGTCGTCCTCGGCCGACAAGCGAGCCAGGGGGCACCTCGCTCGCCAGGGACCACCGGTGCTTCGCTGGGCGCTCTATGAGGCAGCGATGTGCGCCTCACGGCCATCCTCGCCCGACCACGCCTACTACCTGGCGCTCAGAGAACGCCGCGACGGCCAGCTCGCGGCGATCACGATCGCCCGCAAGCTCGCCCGCCGCTGCTTCCACACCCTCGTCGAGCTCGGCGACAAGGCCCTCGAGGCTGCCTGACCCGATGCCGACCTCCTGGCGCCCGTGCGCTGATGATCTGTGGCTGGCTCCTGCAGTCTGCCTGCTGCCGTCGGATCCGGCGGACAGCCTCGATAGACCGAGCGGCCACAACCTTTCGAGGTCACCCCATCACCCATCATGTCGCCGCAGGGATCCTGCGAGCACCGAGATAAGGCTGGGCGTCTCGAGAGGTCGACCGGGAACGGGTCCGTAATGGAGGTTGCAGTCGTGACCTGAACTCGCTGAACAGCCGACCGGTTCCAATCGTGCACCGGTCCTCGCCGAGGTCAAGGTGGGAACCGTTGACCTCGGCTGCGGCCCGGCGCGAGCAGCTAGTGTCCTGATTCAGAGATCAGCTGACAATACCGAGCGAGGCTGTCGAAGATCTCATCGGCGGTCTTGTGCCAGACATATGGCCGGGGGGCTCCGTTCCAGGCGTTGATCCACTCGGTGATCGATGAGGCAAGGTCACGCACGCTGCGATGCGTGCCACGCCGGAGCCATTTCGTCGTCAGCTCAGCGAACCACCGCTCGACGAGGTTCATCCATGACGAGCTGGTCGGGGTGAAGTGCAGCTCGAAGCGCGGGTGGGCGAGCAGCCAACGGTGGATGGCTGGGGTCTTGTGCGTCGAGGAGTTGTCGCAGACGACGTGGACGGCGAGGCCGTCGGGCACGTTGTCGTCGATCAGTTGGAGGAACTTCTTGAACTCGATCGCCCGGTGGCGCCTGGTCAGCTGGTGGAGCACCACCCCCGAGGCGAGGTCCAGGGCCGCATAGAGGTCGATCGTGCCGTGGCGGACGTAGTCGTGGCTTCGCCGTGCCGGCACGCCGGGCAGCATCGGGAAGATCGGCTGGGTGCGATCGAGCGCCTGGACCTGGGTCTTCTCGTCGACGCAGAGCACCACCGCACGCTCGGGCGGGTTGAAGTAGAGACCCACCACGTCACGGACCTTGTCGACGAAGAGCGGGTCCTCGGAGAGCTTGAAGGTCTCCTCCTGCCAGGGTTTCAATCCGAAGGCCTTCCAGATGCGGCTGATCGCTGGCTGGGACATGCCGGTCGCCTTGGCCAAGCTCCGTGTCGACCAGTGCGTCGCGTCCTTGGGCTTCTCGAGCAGCGTCTTCAGCACCACGGCTTCGACGTGGTCGTCGGTGATCTTCCTCGGCACCCCCGAGCGGTGCTCGTCGGCCAGCCCTTTGAGGCGCTTGGTGACGAAGCGGCTCCGCCACTTGCCGACGGTCGCATGGGAGCAGTGCAGCGCCAGGGCCACCTGCTGGTTCGTCTTCCCCTCGGCGCAGGCGAGCACGATCTTGGAGCGAAGGGCCAGCGACTGGGGCGACGTTGGTCGCCGCGCCCAGCGCTCGAGCGTCGAGCGCTCCTCCTCGCTCAACACGAGCTCCGCCTTGGGTCGTCCCCGCATCGCCATCTGGCCTCCCATCGTCGCCGATGGAAGGGAGAACGCGCCGGGGCGGACAAAATTCCCGGTTCAGAAATATTTCTTGTGAACCTCTGAATCAGGACACTAGTGGCCTCGGCCATCGTCATTCTCCCGACAGAACAGGTTCAGGTTACTGTTCCCTCGGAATAATTAACTGGAGAAAGAGCGAAGGTCAAATGCTGGTCTGACAGAATAAGGGTCAGTGGATCCGATGGACGAGCTCGGGGTGCGACTCAGGGCCCGTCGCGCCGAACTAGGGCTCACCCTGGCCCAGGTGGCTCACGAGGCCGGCTTGTCGGTGCCCTACGTGGCCAACCTGGAGAAGGGCCGCGGCAACCCGACTCTGGACGTGCTGGTCGGCTTGGCCCGGGCCCTGCAGGTCGGACTGGCCGACTTGTTCTCCGATGCGCGGGGGGTCATCGACCCTGCCTTGGCTGACCTGCCCCCGGTCCTGGTCGAGTTCGCCAAGGGCCAGATGATGGCTGCCCGGGTGCACCGTCTCGCCGAGGTCGCCGGGCTCAACGACGAGGAGATGCGGAACACCTTGTTGCGCTCCATGGCCCGGTTCCCGAGACGGGGTTCTGGTGTCTTTACTCTGGCTGACTGTCAGCGCTACCTCGACATGGTGCAGCTGCTTCTCGACGAATCCGTCGCTGCCACGGAGATCCCGCTGCACTAACGCGCGGGGACCGCTGGCACATTACCGTTCGCCCTGGTCAGTCAAATGTCTAGTAGTAGTGTTGACTGGCCCGACCACCGAGGGGATCGATCTGTCCGGGCCCTTGGTGGTGCTCGACCTCTCGGCCCTCTACGCGTCGGGTGCGCTCGGGGTGCTCATGGCCTGCGCGACGGCATGGCTGCAGGCGGCGCTGACGCGCCAGGGCGGACCGGGCGGCCAAGCGTTCTTGGTCGTCGACGAGGCGTGGGCCATCCTCGCCAACCTGGGGGTCGCCCGATGGCTCCAGGCCTCCTGGAAGCTGTCGCGGGCCCACGGCGTCGCCAACGTCGCCGCCCTGCACCGCCTGAGCGATCTCACCTCGGTCGGTGCCGCGGGCTCTGAGCAGGTCGGGCTGGCCGAGGGGCTGCTCAGCGACTCGGAGACCCTCGTCATCTACGCGCAGCCGCCGGGCGAGGTGGCCAAGGCCGCGGAGCTCCTGTCGCTGTCGGGGACCGAGGTCGAGCTGGTCCCCCAGTTGGCCCGCGGAGTCGCACTGTGGAAGGTCGGCCGGCGCTCCTTCCTCGTCCGCCACGTCGTCGGGGGGAGCGAACGGGCCCTCGTGGACACCGACCGGGCTATGGCAGGCGGGTGAGCGACCTCGGCGCGCTGGCGGCCGCCGCGGCCGGGCTGACCGGGGCGGCGGTGCTCCGCCCCCGACCGGGCCGGGCGCGCCCGTCGTGGACCCGGGGTGGACCGGGACCCGGCGCCCGCTGGGCCCGTCCCGGCGACCTGGCCGTCCTGGCCGGCGACGGCCGGGGTCGGGTGCGCCTCGGTGCGCTCGGCCGAGGGCGTCGGCTCCTTTCGACCGAGCCGGTCCAGTCGGTGGCGGTGGTCGGGCCGACCCAGAGCGGGAAGACCACGGCGATCGCGATCCCGGCCATCTTGGGGTGGGACGGGCCGGTCCTGGCGGCGAGCGTGAAGGCCGATCTCCTCTCGGCCACCGAAGCCTGGCGCCGGCGTCTGGGGCGCGTCTGGTGCTTCGACCCGGCCGGGGCGAGCGGGCGGGCCGGCGACCCGTGGTCCCCCCTCCCCGCCGCCCGGTCCTGGCCCGGGGCGCGGCGGGTCGCCTCCGATCTGACCGAAGTCGCCCGGTCCGCCGCCACCAGCGCCGACGGCGAGTTCTGGTACGCCACAGCGGCGAAGCTGCTGGCGCCGCTCCTGTTCGCCGCAGCGTCGGGCGGCCGGACCATCGGCGACGTGGTCCGCTGGGTCGACACCCAGGAGGTGGCCGAGGTTTTCGAGCTCCTGGAGCGCGCCGGGGTGGACGAGGCGATCTGGTCGGCCCGGGCCAGCTGGCAGCGGGACGAGCGCCAGCGGTCCTCGGTGTACACGACGGCCGAGACGGTGCTCGAGCCGCTCGCCGCGTCGATCGGAGCGCCAGGGGACGGGATCGACCCCGAGGCGTTGGTCGCCGGGCGCGACACCTTGTACCTGTGCGCGCCGGCCCATGACCAGCGACGGCTCCGGGGGGTCTTCGTCGCGCTGGTGAAGCAGGTCCTCGAGGCGGCCTTTGCCCGGGCGGCGAGGTTCGGGCCCCTCGACCCGCCGCTCCTCGTGGTCCTCGACGAGGCGGCCAACATCGCCCCGGTGGCCGAGCTCGACGCGCTGGCCGCCACCTGCGCGGGCCACGGGATCGCGCTCGTCACGGTGTGGCAGGACCTGGCGCAGCTGCAAGCCCGCTACGGAGCCAGGGCCCCAACTGTGCTCAACAACCACCGGGCCCGGCTGTTCCTCACGGGGATCGCCGAACCGGGCACCCTGGAGCTGGTCAGCCTGCTGGTCGGGGAGACCGAGGCGCTGACCGGCTCGGAGACGGCGGACGCCCGGGGCGGCCGCTCGGTCACCTTCTCGGGCCAGCGTCGCCGGCTGCTTGCCCCCGAGGCGGTGCGCCAGCTGCCGGGATCCGCCGCGGTCCTCGTCTATGGGACCCGGCCGCCGGCCCGGCTTCGCCTGGTGCCGTGGTGGGAGGACCGGGTCCTCGCCCTCCGGGGCTCCGGGGCCAGAGGAATCGGGACGCCGCCCGGCCGGCCGGGTGGACAGAGGGGCGCCGGTTAGTCTGCCGAGGATGGCCGAGCTCGACGAAGAGGAGGATCGGGGCGGCGAAGCGACCGGGCCGGCCCTGGCCCCGGGCGCCGCGCCCGAGCGTCCGCTCACCCTGGCCATCGACATCGGGGGGACCGGGCTCAAGGCCTCGGTCCTCGACGCCACCGGGGCGATGGTGGCCGACCGGGTGCGGGTGCCCACCCGGTACCCGCTCCCGCCCGACACCCTGGTGGAGCGGCTGACGAAGCTGGTCCGACCGCTGCCCGGGGCCGACCGGGTCTCGGCCGGGTTCCCCGGGATGGTCCGGGCGGGGCGGGTGTTGAGCGCGCCGCACTTCGTGACAGAGTCCGGTCCCGGCTCCAGGGTCGACGACGGGCTGGTCTCGGCCTGGCACCGGTTCGACCTGGCCGGCGCCCTTGCCGAGGCGCTCGGCTGTCCCACCCGGGTGGCCAACGACGCCGACGTGCAGGGGGCGGCGGTGGTCGAAGGTGCGGGCCTCGAGTTCGTGATCACCCTCGGCACCGGGTTCGGCACCTCGGCGTTCCTCGACGGCCGGCTCCTGCCCCACCTGGAGATCGCCCACCAGCCCTTCCGCAAGGGGGAGACCTACAACGAGCAGCTGGG
This sequence comes from Actinomycetes bacterium, assembly GCA_021791895.1. GTDB lineage: Bacteria > Actinomycetota > Acidimicrobiia > Acidimicrobiales > RAAP-2 > Palsa-461. The sequence continues at coordinate 26,163 of JAJYVS010000029.1, forward strand.
GGAACGGACCCGCAAGGAGATCGGCGACCAGCGCTGGAACACCCGGGTCCGCAAGGCCATCGTGCAGCTCGACGCCCTCGTGTTCTTCGACCGCCTCTACCTCGGCGGCGGCAACGCCCGACGGGTCCGACGCGACGAGCTCGGCGAGGTGCTCGAGCGGACCACCATCGTGGACAACGCGGCCGGGATCCTGGGCGGCATCCGCCTGTGGGAGGGCGACCACCTCGGGCTGTGACGGCCGAGGGTCGGGCGGGACCAGAGGTCAGCCCGCACACGACGGCGGCGACCGGGATCACGGTGAACGGCGCTCCCCGTCGAACTGCAGGTTGACATCGTGGTGCACGGCGCCCTCGGCCACCAGGCGGTCGCCTACCCCGGTCTCGATCAACAGGTCGGTCGAGCCCTGCTCGAGGACCCCGGCCCGGATCCGGGTCTCGACGTAGGCCCGCGAGCGTTGCTCGAGGACCACGCTGTCGATGCCCTGGCGCCGGAGCAGGTGGGAGAGTACGAGCCCGGCGGGCCCGGCCCCGACGATGCCGACCTGGGTCTCGAGGTCGCCGGCCATCAGCGGACCCGGACCCGGCCGCCGGCCGCCCCCACCGTCTTCAGGTCGGCGTTGATCCGCTCGGCCGCCGCCATCAGCTGGGAGAGGTACTCGGTGCGCAGCACCTCGAGCGAGACCCGGCTGGAGTGGGCCGAGACGTTGGCGGCCGCGATGGTGGCCCCCCGGGCGTCGACGATCGGCACCGCGACCGAGCGCAGCCCGTCCTCCAGTTCCTGGTCGACCAGGCAGTACCCCCGGGAGCGGGTCTCCTCGATGATGGCGGCCAGCCGGGACACCTCGGTGATGGTCTTCGGGGTGAGCGGCTCGAGGACGACCCGCCCCAGATAGGCCTCGAGGTCCTTCGGATCGAGGCCGGCCAAGAGGATTCGGCCCATCGAGGTGCAGTAGGCGGGGAACCGGGTGCCGAGGGTGATCGACACGGTCATGATCCGCTTGGTCGGGACCCGGACCACATAGACGATGTCGTCGCCGTCGAGCACGGCGATGGACGAGGACTCCTTGACCTCGGCCACCAGTTCTTCGAGGTGGGGGGTGGCGACCTCGGTCAGCCCGAGGCCCGACAGGTAGCCGTAGCCGAGCTCGAGGACGCGGGGGCTGAGCGAGAAGCGCCGCTGGTCGCTTGTGACGTAGCCGAGCTCGACCAGGGTGAGGAGGAACCGCCGGGTCGCGGCGCGGGTGAGCCCGGTGATCCGGGCCACGTCGCTCAGGGTGAGCCCGGTGTGGCCGGGGCCGAAGGCCCGCAGTACGGCCAGGCCGCGTTCCAAGGAGCGGACGTAGTCGGAGTGGTGGCGGCCGTCGGCGGACCGGTCGACGGCCTCGTCGAGCTCGTCGTCAGGCATCGTCGTCTCCGAGCACCGTCCGGGCGAGGGCGAACGCGCGGTTGGCGGCGGGGAACCCGCAGTAGAGGGCGCTCTGGAGCAGCACCTCGACCAGCTCGTCGCGGGTGACCCCGTTTCGCCGCGCCCCGGCGAGGTGGAGCTCGAGCTCCTCGAAGCGGCCCAGGGCGACCAGCATGGCCACCGTGACGCAGCTCCTCGTGCGGGCGTCGAGTCCCGGCCGGGTCCAGATCTCGCCCCAGGCCATCCGGGTCACCAGGTCCACGAATCCGGCCGTGGTCGCCTCCTGGGCGGCCCGGGACCGCTCGACGTGGTCGTCGCCGAGCACGCGACGCCGGACCAGCTCGCCGCGCTCGGCCGCCGGGCCGCACAGGTGGCCGAGTACCGCCTCGGTCAGCCGGACCGGTTGTTCCACCGCGGCGAGGTGGGCGGTGTCGGCCAGCACGAGGAGCGTCGACCCGGAAACGGCGGTGGCCAACTCGAGGGCGGCGGCCGTGGGGACCGCCGGGTCGAGTGCGCCCGCGACGACCAGGGTGGGGGCGGCGATCCTCGCCAGCTCCCCGGCCAGGTCCATGGTGCCCAGCGCCTCGCAGCACCCGGCGTAGCCCTCGGCGTCCACCGTCTCGAGCATCGCCTCGACGCGGCGGCGGGCGGCGTCGAGGCCGGCGAAGGCGGGGCTGAACCAGCGCTGCACCAGGGTGTCGAGGAGGACCGTCGGGCCGTGCTCGCGGACGAAACGGGCCCGCTCGGTCCAGTCACCGGGCGAGCCGAAGCGCGCCGCGGCGCAGCACACCACGAGGCCCTCGACCCGCGCCGGGTGCTGCGCGGCGACCCACATGGCCACCGCCCCGCCGATCGAGAGCCTGCAGATGGAGGCGGCCTCGACGCCCAGGTGGTCCAGCACCGCGAGGGCGTCGCCGCCGAGCAGCTCGATCTCGTAGGGGCCGGGCGTGGCGAGGGAGCCGCCGTGCCCCCGGTGGTCGTAGCGGACGACCCGGAACCGCTGGGACAGGGCCGGCACGAGGTCGTCCCACACCGCCGTGGTCGTCCCGAGCGAGTTGGCGAGGAGGAGCACCGGGGCCCCGGTCGGCCCGTCGACCCGGTAGGCGATGGTCGCGCCGCGGTGCTCGAGGACGTCCATGTCAGCTCCCGTGGTAGGCGGCCAGCGCCCGCTCGACGAACACCGAGGCCGAACCCAGATAGCCGGCCGGATCGAGCAGCTCAGCCAGCTCGGCTTCGGTCAGCTCGACGCCGATCAGCGGGTCCTCGGCCAGCTCGCGGGCGAACGACCGGCCCGCGGCCCCGGTCCGTGCCACGGCCGCTTCGACGGCCCCCCTGGCCCGTTCGAGCCCGAGGGTCGGCACCAGCGCCCCGACGACCCGCTCGGCGAGCAGGGCCCCGCCGGTCCGTTCGAGGTTGCGGGCCATCGCCGCCGTGTCCACCTCCAGGGCGCCCACGGTCTCGGCCACGCTGGCCACGATCCCCCCGGCCAGCCGCAGGAGGGTGGTGAGCGTCTCCCACTCGGCCTGCCAGCCGCCGAGCGCCCGTTCGTGCTCGTTGGCCATGGCGGCGAAGAGCACCGAGACGAGCGCGCTGGCCCGGCGGTGGGCGGAGGACACCGCCGCCGCGCCGACCGGGTTTCGCTTGTGGGGCAGGGTCGAGGATCCGCCGCGTCCCGGCGCCGCCGGCTCGAACGCCTCGCCCACCTCGGTTTGCATCAGGAGGGCCACGTCCCAGGCGATCTTGGCCCCGACCCCGGACACGAGGCCGAGCGCGGCACCGAGCTCGACCACGACGGTCCGGTTGGTGTGCCACGGGAGCGCGGTAACGGCTAGGCCGAGGGCCTCGGCCATGGCCCCGGCCACCTCGGCCCCCCGGTCGCCCAACGCGGCCAAGGTGCCGACCGCGCCCCCCAACTGCACCGGGAGCCGGGCCCGCACCCGCTCGAGCGCGGCGCGCCCCTCGAGGGCCGCGGTGAGCCACCCGGCGGCCTTCAAGCCGAGGGTGATCGGGAGGGCGTGCTGGAGCAGGGTCCGGCCGGCCATGACCGTGGACCGGTGCCGCTCGCACAGGGTCGCGCAGCCGGCGCAGAGGGAGGCGAGCTCGTGGTCGATCAGCTCGGTGGCCCGCGCGGCGACCAGCATCGCCGCCGTGTCGAGGATGTCCTGGCTGGTCGCACCGTAATGGACCCAGTCGGCGCTGTCCGGCCCGACCTCCTGGCGCAGGGCGGCGACGAGGGGGATGACCGGGTTCCCGCCGAGCCGGGAGCTTCGGGCCAACTCGGCCGGTGGGAACCGCCGGGCGTCGCCCACCGCCTCGAGCGCGTGTGCGGTGCCCGGCGGGATCACCGAGAGGGCCTCCTCGGACCGGGCCAGCGCCACTTCGGCATCGAGCATGGCCTGGACCCACGCCTCGTCCGAGGTGCGCGCAAACAGCTCGTCGGTGGTGAGGATCGAGCCGAACAGGCCGGCCCCGCCGGCGTCACCAGGCAAAGAACGCCGTCTCCTCGTCCCCCTGCAGTCGGAGGTCGAAGCGGTAGCCGCCGGCGTCGAGCGGTGCGACGAGCGTCGCCGCGGCGTCGGGGCCGATCTCGTCGAGCAGCCGGTCACCCGCGTTGGCCTTCTCCTCGTCCCCGAAGTAGCACCGGGTGACCAGGCGTTGGAGCAGGCCCCGGGCGAAGACCGAGACGTCGAGATGCGGGGCCGAGTCCGGGGCGACGACACCGGGTTTGACGGTCACGAAGTGGAACCGGCCGGCCTCGTCGGCCTGGCACCGGCCGAAGCCGGTCCAGCCTTCGTCGGTGTCGGGCGGGAACCGGCCCGCGCCGTCGGCCTGGAAGATCTCGACGACGGCGTCGGGGACCGGGTCGCCCCTCCCGTCCAAGACCCGCCCATCGATCGCGATCAAGCCCGGCCGGCCCCGCTCCACCAGCTCGGGGTCGTGCAGCCAGCGGAATCCGATGTCGAAGAACGGTCCGACCGTCTGGGAGGGGGTGGGGAGGGCCCCGTCCATCTCAGTCGGTCCTCGGGGTGGCCAGATGACCGTTCACCACCAGGTCGAAGGTGTAGCCGAGGGCCCACTCCTCGACCGTCGTGTCGAGGTCGAACGCGCTCACCAGGCGGCCCCGGGCGCGTTCGCTCACCGAGTTGAAGATGGGGTCGAAGGCGAAGAGCGGGTCGCCGGGGAAGTACATCTGGGTCACCAGGCGCTCGGTGAAGGCCCGGCCGAAGACGGAGAAGTGGATGTGGGCCGGGCGCCAGGCGTTGGGATGGTTCCGCCACGGGTAGGCGCCGGGCTTGATGGTGACGAACCGGTAGCTGCCGTTGGGGCCGGTCAGGGCGCGGCCGGCGCCGGTGAAGTTGGGGTCCAGGGGTGCGGGGTGCTGGTCGCCGCAGTGCGCGTACCGGCCGGCGGCGTTGGCCTGCCACACCTCGACCAGCTGCCCGGCGATGGGCCGCCCGGAGCCGTCGAGCAGCCGGCCGGTGACGATGATCCGCTCCCCCAGGGGTTCATCGGCGTGCTGGGTCGTGAGGTCGGCGTCTTCGGGCTGGACCGAGGAGCTCCCGAACACCGGGCCGTGGAGCTCGGTCGGTCCCTCGGGCAGGACCAGCAACGGACGCTTGGGGTGGCGCAGCTCGGTCGAGCGGTAGTCTGGCCAATCGTAGGGGGGGTCGAGCGGAAGGCCCTCGGGAACCGGTCTGGCCATGGTCACCGTCCCTGGGTGGCGAGGAGCGACCGCAGGTTGGCGAGCTCGGTCTCGCTCGGCGGGTCGGTCCGGCCGAGATCGGGCGCCACCTTGAGCTTCCAGGGGGTGGCGTCCAACGCGTCCTGCAGCTCCACGCCCGGGTGCAGGGCGGTCATGGTGAGCTCGCAGGTCTGCTCGTCGGGGCGCAGGAGGCCGAGGTCGGTGATGACGAGGGTCGGGCCAGCTCCCCGGAGGCCGAAGCGCTCGCGGTCCCCCGATCCGTCACCGAAGCCGACTGTGGTCCGGAAGTCGAGGTCCTCGACGAAGGTCCGGTGGCTCTGGCGGATGAGGACGATGACCTCGCGGCACGAGCCGGCGATCTCGGGGGCCCCACCGGCCCCGGGCAGCCGGACCGTGGGGTGGTCGTAGTCACCGATGACGGTGGAGTTCAGGTTCCCGTACCGGTCCATCTGCGCCGCGCTCAAGAATCCGACCTCGACCCGCCCACCCTGGAGCCAGTAGTTGAAGATCTCGGGAACCGAGACGACGGTGTCGGCGGTCAAGGCCAGCTCGCCGTCGCCGATGGAGAGCGGCAGGCGGGACGGCTTCGCACCGATCGTGCCCGACTCGTAGATGAGGACGAGGTCCGGGGTGTGGGTCGCCCGGGCCAGGTTGGCCGCCGTGGAGGGCAGGCCGATGCCGACGAAGCACACCTTGCGCCCGAGCAGGGCACGCGAGGCGGCGACGATCATCATGTCGTCGCGGTCGTAGCCCGAGGTCCCGTCACCCTCCCGGCCGGTGGCCGACACCGTCGTCACGACGACCGCTCCGTCGTCGGGCTCATGACGTGCTCGTCGATCCAGGTGAGGAAGGTGTCGCGTTCCCGGCTGATGGCGTCCCAGCGGACATAGGCGTCGTTGTCACGGTCCGAGTAGCCCGTCGTGTACGAGGGGTAGGTGCCCCGGGGCGCGACGGCGACGTAGTCCACGACCCAGTTCGGGAGGACGACGCCGCCGGGGACGAGGGTCAGCTTGTTGACGATCTCTTCGACCGTGACGAGAACCCGGGAAGCGGCCAGCGCCGCCTCCTTGTTGACCCCGGTGATGCCCCACATGAGCACGTTGCCGTGCCGGTCGGCCTGTTGGGCGTGGATGATCGTGACGTCGGGGTGGAGGGCCGGGACCGCGGCCAACGTCTCACCGGTGAACGGGCAGTTCAGCTGCTTGATCGACTCGTTACGGCCCATGAGGCTCGTCCCGAAGTAGCCCCGCAGGACGCCGAAGGGGAGGCCGGACGCTGCCGCGACGAACCGGTTGGTCAGACCGGCGTGGCTGTGCTCCTCGAGCTCGATCGGGTTCGGCCAGCCGTTCTCCACGGCGTCGCGGAGCCGGTGGAGCGACCCCACCCCCGGGTTGCCCCCCCACCCGAAGACGAGCTTGCTGGCGCACCCCATCCCGATCATCTGGTCGAAGACGATGTCGGGCGTCAGCCGGACGAGCGTGAGACCCTTACGGCCTTGTCTGATGATCTCGTGACCCGCAGCCACCGGAATCAGGTGCGTGAAGCCCTCGATGGCCACGCAGTCACCCTCGTGGACCACCGCGGCGACGGCGTTCGCCAGGCTCTCGATCTCGGCCACGTCTCCTCAAGTCCGGATAACGCACACATATGCGTTATCCGAACATAGGAGCCCTTTGGGCTGGGTGTCAACGTCAAGGGCCCAGGTTCCGGGCTCAGGCTGCGGCCGAGCAAGCGGGTACCGTGGGGGGCGAAGGGGCCCGGTTGGCTCCGGGGCGCTCGTAGCTCAACGGATAGAGCATCTGACTACGGATCAGAAGGTTGGGGGTTCGAATCCCTCCGAGCGCGCTAGAAGAGTCCAGCTCAAGGCCACAGTGCCTCCCATCCACTCCGACTGACACACCCTTGTGAGAACCGGGTGAGAACCAAACTGTCCCCGAACAGGGGACTCACCAGAAGGAAGGTGCTGGGCGCCGGCGGAGCCCGAAGGCGTCTCCCGGGACGCCCGAGGCTGGTACGTGAAGGTGAGCCTGGGTCGCGACCCTGTTGGCGATCACCGAAAGTCGCGATCCATGATCATCGAAATTCGAGATCTGTGATCACTGAAATTCGCGATCTGGGGTCAGCGCTCCTCGGATCTCAGGCTATCGATCACCTCCTG
>JAJYVS010000030.1 GCA_021791895.1 Actinomycetes bacterium
AGTGTCCTCGAGCTTCAGCCCGATCGAGATAGGGCCGGACGTGGTCGAGCTTGCGGTCGTCCCACCGGGTCCGGTCCGGCTTCTTCAAGGTGAGGATCGGGATGCCGTGAGTCTCGGCGAAGGCTTTCACCTCCCGCCGGAATCGGTTCCCGATCTTTTCGAGCAGCGCCGGCGAGGGGATGGCGAACCCCAGGTGCTGGGTGAGGAAGGTCACCACCTGGCCACCCACCTACAGGGTCGGGACGTATGCGTTCAGGTAGAGCCGGTCGACGCAGGTGAGGTCACGTCATCGAGGACTACATCGCCCACAACAACGCGGACCCTAAGCCCTTCATCTGGACCAAGACGGCTGGAGAGATCATCGCCAAGGTGAGGCGTGGTCGGGTCGCCCTCGAGGCGGTCAAGCAAGCGCGCGTTATTTGAATGTCACCGCATTAGCGGGAGGGGGGCAGGCCCCCCTCCCGGCCTCCTCCCGGCGCCACTGATCCTGCGCTGATCGCGTCGGGTCGGCAAAGCCGACCCTCGGGCGGCCACGCTGGTGCGGTGACGAATGTGACCAACATCAACGAGGTCCTGGACGGCAGCCGATCGGGATGGCAGATTCGCTGGAACGGTCACACCAAGCGAAGGAACGCCTCTTCGAGGCTGGCGTCGGCCACCGTGACGTCAACGATTGCATGGCGAGCGTCATAGAGGGACCACAGAGTCGCGTCTGCATCGGTGCTGTGAAGCGTCACCCGGTTCCCGTCGACATCCATTGCAATGACGCCCGGTGATACGCGGAACCTCTCTGGCCCGCCGTCAAGAATCCGGAATCGCACCATCCGACGCGCGCCCGCAGCCACCTTGACCTCGTCGGGCGTCCCATCGACGAGAACGCGCCCAGAGCCGAGCAACACGACCCGGCCAGCATGCTCGTCAGCCTCTTCGAGGTAGTGGGTAGAGAACAGCACGGTGGTACGGCGATCTTCGGTGTGGCGGTGGAGTGCGGCCCAGAAGTCCCTTCGGGCTTGTGGGTCCATGGCGGCGGTGGGCTCGTCGAGGACGAGCAGTGCAGGGTCACCAACCGCCGCGAGCGCGAAACGAACTCGCTGGGCCTGGCCGCCTGAAAGCCGGTCGGTGCGCCGCCCGAGTAGCTCGCCGAGTGTTGCGGCCTCGACCACCAGGTCGAGGGGTGCCGGAGCTGGGTAGAGGCTGCTCACGAAGCGCAATAGCTCTCCGACACCGACACCTGCCATCAGCTCAGCATCTTGGAGCATGACGCCGACCCTGCCAGCACGGGTAGTGACGGCGGGCGGCGAGCCGAGCAACGTCGCCGTGCCGCGATCGGCTTCGAGCAAGCCGAGCAAGATCGCCACGGTCGTCGTCTTTCCCGAGCCGTTCGGGCCGAGCAGCGCCACCCTCTCTCCGGCGCGCACGTCCAGGCTGACTCCGTCGACGGCAGTGACCGGCCCGAAGTGCTTGGCGATTTCGTCAAGCTCGATCACGGTCGCAACGGTTGGCGTGGCGGTCACACGAGGTCGGCGGGGCCGTAATCCTTGGCGGCGGACGGCAAGCGGCAGAAGGGCGAGCCCTGCGGTCCAGGCGGCCAGGACTGCTGCGTTAGTCACCGTGGGAGCACTGCCGCTCGTGATGTGCCAGCCGAGAGCTGCCTCGTTGTAGGAGGGCAGGGCGGCAGCGAAGTGTCGAAGCGCTGGTGAGAGCACGCCGGGAGGTACCCACAATCCGCCGAGTGCAGCGAACGCGAACCACAGGCCGCTGGACAACGCGTACGCAACCGTGCTCGTGGTGAGCGACCCTACGGCAATTCCGAGCACGACAAACGGGAGCACCCCCACCCAGACGAGTCCTACATCGGCTGCCCACTGCCACGCCTGGAGGTGCACCCCGTGGGCGATCACAGCAGCGATGCCAACCGCCACGACGGCAGGCAGCGCCACGACCAGCCCAGCGAGAACCCGAGCTGCGAGCACCCGCCCAGCACTCAGCGGCGTGGTTGCGAGGTAATCGAGCCAGCCACCCTCGCGGTCGCGGGCGAGGCGTGGCGCGGTGGCCGACAGCGCGGCCCACATGGCGCCAAAGGTCGCCATGGCGATCATGATCTCCTTGGAGGCGGGAAGCCCGAAGGTCGTGTTCGCACCCGACGACTTGCCTCCGAAGACAGCAGAGAACAGCAGATAGAAGCCGACCGGAGCCACCACGGCTAGTACCACATAGCGGCCGTCACGCAGCGTTCGCGATAGTTCGAGTTTGACGAGGCCCCTCATCGACCGGCCCTCGGAGACGACCTGGCTCGCGATCGACCCGGGATTTTGGCTGCCGCATCCGCCTCCGCAACCAGCACCGACCGGATGGCCTCGACAAATTCGTACAGCAGCCCGAGTTCCTCAGCGGAATACCGTTCCAGCACCTCGTTCGTACCTTGCATCAGCCCAGCGTGGGTTTGCTGACCACGGCGACGACCCGCATTGGTGACCTCGACCAGCACTCGCCGACGGTCCGAGGTGTCAGTAGTTCGGCGACAGTACCCGGCCCGTTCAGCCCGATCGATGACACTCGTGATTGCGGAAGTGCTCAGCCCGGCTTCTGCCGCCAATGACCCCGCCGACAACGGGCCAAAACGGGCCACGATCTCCAGACAACGCAGGTCGGTGCGATGCAAGCGCAGACGAGCAGCGACAGCTTCGTCGAATCGGTCGAGGGCAGAACCGAGAGCGCGTAACGACCCAGCCACCCGCGAACGCAACTGCGTCCCCGACTCATTCCGATTATCGGATAGTCCCATAATCGAAAGAATAGCACGAGGCGCCACGAACCTCACGACCTGCGTACGGTCACTACTGGAAGCGGTTCACCCTGGTGAGGTCTCGGAGTCTCTGACTCTGGCATCACTTGGACCAGCAACCGGTCATCGAAGACTTCGTAGAGGATCCGGTAAGCGCCCACCCGCACGCGATATGTACGGTGTTCACCGGCGAGTTTGCTGGCACCGGGTGGCCGGGGCTCGGTTGCGAGCAAATCGATAGCTGCTCGGACCCGCTGTTGTTCATGCCGAGGTAGGGACGCCAGTAACATGACTGCCCTACGCGCCAATTCGACTGGGTAAACGCTCACCTCAGGCCGAGATCGCCTTGACGTCCTCCCAGGGCACATAGTCGTCGTCGTCCCGAGCAGCACGAAGCTCGGCCCGGTCGATCGCATCCTCGACTGAAGTCACCAGCGAGTCGTACGCCTCCGCGTCGACGATCACGACCACTCGCCTTCCCCGCCGGGTCACGTAGACGGGTTCCCCCGAGCGGGCGCGCTCGACCGCGTCCGCGAGATGCTCGCGGGCCTCGCTGACAGTCAACTCACTTATGTACAAACTGTACATAAGTGAGTTGACTGCGCGTCGCGCAGCCGGCTCCTGCGGCCGGGACTCCGGTCTGTGCCGGCCAGCTGCTCGAGCGGAGCTGTGGCGATGCCCGGCCGGGATGCAGCGTGAGACCCGGCCGGGCACTCCAACGCCCTCTGCACCCCGATGTGGCGAGTGATCGGTTGTCAGGACCCCCGCGGTGCGATCAGTCCAGCTTCCAGTTCGACGGCGGCCGCCCGGGCCTGATCCTCGGTGTTCGCGGTGTAGACCCTCAAGGTGAGCGCCGGATCGGCGTGACCCAGCCGATCAGCGACCGTTCTCGGGCTGTGACCGGCTCGGAACAGTTCGGTGGCCGTGTAGTGCCGGAGATCGTGCAAGCGGTACGGCCAGGACTCCTGCCGTGGCGGGTCCGCCTTGGCCGCCCGGTCCTCCATCTGGTCGCACAGCCGGCGGAAGGCTTGGGTGAGCCTGCCGGGCATCGTGGGACGACTCCCGTCGACGTCCGGGCTGAAGATGTACGCGTCCGAGGCGAGGTCCACCTCTGCAGCTCGGCAGAGGTCCTCGACGCGGCGCCTCCGGCCGGCCAGAACGCCGATGGTGGCCTCGCCGAGCACGAGCCGACGAACCTGGTGGGACTTCGGCTCCTTCACCCCCCAGCCGGAGGAGGTCTGCCAGATCGACCGCTCCACCGCCACCCACCGGCCTCGCCAGTCCACGTCCGACCACATCAGTCCGCAGAGCTCACCGCGGCGGAGCCCGGTCAGCGCGGCGATGGTGATGACGGTGGCTATCTCGGGCGCCCTGGAGGACGCGGCTGCCTCGATGAGCGCCTGCACCCGTTCGGGTGGCGGCACCGTCATGGTGGTGACCGGCACTCTTGGTGGCTGCACCAGGCGGGCGACGCTGGTGTCGACCCATCCCCACCGCTCGGCCTGGTGCAGGGAAGCCGAGATGATCCGGTGGTAGTGGCCGATCGTCCTCGGAGTCACCCCGGCCACCAGGAGCTGGCCGTACCAGGTGTCGAGGCGGTGGGCCGAGAGCTTGTGCAGCCGAGTCCCCCCGAGTTCGGGCGCGATCACCTTGGCGACCTTCCGTCGGTACTCGGCAAGGGTCGAGGGGGCGAGCGCCCGGTTCTCGCAGTGGGTCAGCCACTCGTCGAGGAGCGCACCGAAGCTCATGGCCGGACCGGCGTGCTTCCCCTGGGCGGCCTCGGCCTGGAGGCGGGAGCGGATACGGCGGGCTTCGGCGATGCCCTTGCGGGTGGTCCGGCTCACCTGGCGCACCTGGCCCGTGAGAGGATCCCGTTTGACATGCACGCGGACCTCGAGCGCCCCGTTGGGCAGCCGCCGGATGCCTCGCTCGATCACCCCGGTCTCGGTGGTCACGCGCCCATGGTAGCGAGAAAAGATGGGATTTTGATGGGATGGTGCCCTAACAGCGTGTCTTATGAGGCTAAAGTCCCAGTTCAGCCCCGGTAGCTCAGAGGATAGAGCGTCGGTTTCCTAAACCGTGCGTCGCAGGTTCGAATCCTGCCCGGGGCGCCGCCGATGGCCAACGGCAACCCCTACCTGCTCCCCTGGCAGTTGATCAACCGGCAGGGCGGACTGCTCGTTCGGAACGAGCAGAGGATCTTTTTCATCGGGAGCTGGCTGTTGGGCCCGCTCGCGGTTGGCAGCCTCGCCATCTTGGTTGGCGGGCGGATGGCTGAACAGAAGCGACGCGTCGGCCCCCTGAAGGCAGTTGGCGCCACACTCAAGCTGTGGCCGAGGTGCTTATTGCCGAGTACGCGGCACTCGCGGTCGGAGGGTCGCTGGTTGGCCTCGCTACGGGCCGACTCGTCGCTCCGCTCCTCACGAGTCCTGGGTCAGCCCTCCTTGGTGCCGCAGGAGTCCCTCGGTTCAGTTTGATGACGATCGCGATCGTGGTGTCTTCGGCACTTGCGGTCGCGGGGTTGGCAACGGTTTTTCCCGCACTTCGGGCGGCTTGCATGAGCACCGTTGCCGCCCCTATCGACGTGGCCCGTCAACCGAAGCGCCGAGTCAGGCTGATTCGAAATTCGTCCCGGTTCCCGGTGCCGTTGTTGCTCGCGATCCGCATCGTTGCGCGCCGGCCCCGAAGAGCCCTACCGAGCATTTCGAGCATCGCGATCACCGTCAGTGGAATCGTCGCCTTGCTCTTCGCACATGCGACGATCGCCGCCGACCGGTTGGGAGGGAAAGCCTCGGGATCCGCCGACTTCAATCAGTTCGACGTCGGAGTTGTGTCGAAGACCGCACGAGAAGACCAAGTCCTCTTGATCGTCTCGATCGCGCTGGTTGCTCTGGCAGCGGTCAATGTCTTGTTCATTACGCGAGCGACGGTGCAGGACACGCAACACGCTCGGCGGTGGCCCGGGCGCTTGGCGTGAACCCCAACGAGCTCGTGGTGGGACAATCCGGCGCCCAAGTCCTCCCCGCACTCGTCGGCGCCCTGATTGGAATCCTGGCGGCTACGGCCTGATCATTGTTGCGAATCAGGGAGAGGACGCCATCCAACCGCCGATTTGGCGGTTGGTCGCCCTGCTCTTCGTCACCATTGTCGTGATTGTCGGCTTGACGTCCGTTCCGGCTCGCTGGAGGGTCCGCCGATCGGTTTCCGAGCTTCTGCAGGCGGAAGCGTCCTAGTTGGGATCGATGGGTAGGACGTGCGCGCAGAGAGGAGCGTCGATCACCTGTGAAGGCAGGCTCGCAGCGGGAGGAAGTGGGGGTATTCGGCAGCGGCACTTTGCCGCGAAGCGCCGACCGACATCGCGAAGATGAGGTGGGTGAGGTCGCGCCTCAAGCGGTCGTCCGTCCTAGGAGGGAGCGAGCAGCTTGTCGCTGGAGCTCGAGTGGCCGACGACCGCTGGCGATAACAGCAGACCGGACGGTTCCAGTCGATGAGCCGCTTGCGTCGTTCCCGAGCTAGAACGGAGTCCGTGAAAGCGGCCGTGTACTACGAGAATGGTGGCCCCGAGGTCCTCAAGTACGAGGAGGTCGGGGACCCACAACTGTTTCGGACCGGGGTCCTGATTCGGGTTGAAGCGATCAGCATTGAGGGGGGTGACACGCTCAACCGCTTGCGGGGACAGCTGAATCGGGTGCCCCACGTCGTGGGGTACCAGTGCGCCGGGACCGTCGCCGATGTGGGGGACGAGGTGACCGGGTTCAAAGTCGGCGATCGGGTCGTCACGGTTGGGCTCAATGGGTCACACGCCGAGCTCCGGGTCGCCGACCGGACGTTCACCTGGAGGATCCCCGACAACGTGCCCATCGAGCAGGCGGCCTGCGTCCCGGTCCCGTTTGGCACCGCCGACGATTGCCTCTTTGAGTTCGGCCGCCTGAGGTCCGGGGAGACCGCCCTGATTCATGCCGGCGCAAGTGGTGTTGGCATCGCCGCCGTCCAGATGGCCAAGCGTGCTGGTGCCCGAGTGTTCGCAACGGCGTCCAGCGACGAGAAGCTCGAGCGTTTGCATGGACTCGGGCTCGACGAGGGGATCAACTACCTCACCGATGATTTCGTCGCCGAGTGCCGTCGGCTCACCGACGGGCAAGGTGTTGACGTCGTCGTGGACTCGGTGGGGGGCGTGACCCTGCAGGGCAGCATCAATGCTCTGGCTTATCGGGGCCGATGCGTCAGCGTGGGTGACGCGGGGAGGTCGGTCGCGGAGAAGCTCGACATCTCCACCATGCGGCCGAACAACCAGACGCTGTCGGGGTACTTCCTTGGTGCCGAGCTGCTGTCCTCTTCCCGGGCGCACGCCATGATCGCCGGTCACCTCCAAGCCATCGCCCGCGGCGACCTGACTGTGGTGATCGACCGGACCTACCCACTGGCGGAGGCGGCCGAGGCACACGCCTATATCGAGAGCCGTCGCGCGTTCGGGCGGGTGCTCCTCGTACCTTGAGCCCCGAGCGTCGCCCCTTCGGCTCGGGGCGCGGCGGGGTTCTGGTGGGCATCGTGCCGAGGCACCGCGGCCTGGCGCTCCGCACGAACGACGCTTGTCGCCGGGGCGTGTTCGCCCGGGTTCGGCTCGGCCCGGAACGTGCCGGGCCGCAAGTCAGCCCGCAAGCTTGACCAGCATCTTGCCCACGTTGAGACCCTGGAAGAGACCGATGAGCGCCCGGGGAGCAGCGTCGATGCCTTCGAAGACGGTTTCCTTGTAGCGAACCCGCCCGTCGCGCAGCCACTCGGTCATCTCGCCGACGAAGGCGGGGCGCATCTCGAGGAAGTCGGCGGCCGTGAAGCCCCGCAGGGTGATCCGCCCGTAGATGATGTTGGCCAAGTTCCTGACCGTGGTCCGTGCCCCCGGCTCGTTGTAACCCGAGATCATCCCGCACACGGCAACCCTGCCGAGTGTGTTCATGGAAGCGAGCGCAGCATCGAGGTGGTCGCCGCCGACGTTGTCGAAGTAGACGTCGATTCCCTCCGTGGCCGCGCCCCGCAGACCTCGGCGGATCGGCGTCTCCCGGTAGTTGATCACGGCGTCGAGTCCGACTTCGTCGGCCAGCCAGCGTGCCTTCTCTTCGGACCCGGTCGAACCGACGACCCAGCACCCCTTGATCTTCGCAATCTGTGCCGCGACCGAACCCACGGCTCCGGCCGCGGTCGAGACGAAGACCTTGTCCTCCGGCTTCAGCTGGCCGATCTTCAACAGCCCGCCGTAGGCGGTGAAGCCGGTGCCACCGAGCGCGTGCATGTGGACCGTGAGCGGGAGCCCTTCGACGGGTTCGACCTTCGTCAGGGTTTCAGGGCCGGCGACGAAGTACTCCCGGAAGCCGAAGCGGTTCAGCACGAAATCACCGACAGCGAAGCCGTCGGCTCGCGACTGGACCACACGGCCGAGTGCCGACCCCAACATCGGCTCGTTGAGCTCGTAACCGTCCGTGAGGCGCGGCCGCATGGCCGGGTCGACCGACATGTAGTGGTTCTCGACGAGAACCTCCCCGTCACTGGCGTCGGGCACGACGGTCTCGACAACCTTGAAGTCCTCTTCGCCAGGTAGCCCTTCGGGCCGGGCGACAAGATGGATCTCTCGACTCTTCGGCATGCACGCCTCCTCGGCAAGCTCACGCCTCTCGGGCGGTCGTGCAGCGACCATACCCTGCCGATTTCGGATTCCCGGCCTCGAGTCGGTCCCTCTTGCGACGCCGGCCAAGTCGTCCGGCCCAGGCCGCGGATCGCTGCGGCAGCGGGAACGCTTTGGGGTTCCTTGCTCTTGCAGGACGCGTGAACCGAACCCTGCATCGTCGACCCGTCGCCGGATCGGGCGTCGGACCTACGACAGCTCGGTCTTCGGCACGCTCGAGACTCGGCCCTCTTGGCGGAGCTCGAGCACCGCGGGGACGGGGTCAGGGTCGGAGAAGAGCCCCTCGTCGGCGTAGTCGGCCGGTCGTCCGGTCGGATCGACCACCCAGCATGAAGCCTCGAGGGCGATCCCGTTCGGATCGGTGAAGTACACCGACCGCAAGAACCCGTGGTCGACGACATCGGTGACCTCGCTGCCGGCCGCCTTCAGCCGGCTCCGCAGGGCCAACAGCGCCGCCTCGTCCGGCAGGTTGAACGAGACGTGGTCGAACTGGATCGCGCGGGGGTCGGGGATCCCTGCCGGTTTGGCGAAGGTCTCCACGCGGTGGTTGGTGTACTCGAAGAACGCGATGGTGTTCTGCGCACCCATCTCGAAGAAGTAGTGCCGGAAGTGGCCCGGGGCGGCCAGGTCGGCGACCAGACGTGCTCCGAGCACCCCGTGGTAGAAGCGGACGGTCGCGTCCATGTCGTTGGTGATCAGCGCGAGGTGGTTGATGCCCCGCCAGCGGGGCTGCTCCTCCTCGGGCCCGTGCTCGGCATCGGTTGCGGAGGTCATGGTCCCAGCCTAAGCGCGGGCGCCGGCGACGGCTGCCGGAGAGGCCCGGCCCCGGGAGCTGGCGTGCCGTCTGCGCGGGCGGCGGGGCCCGGGTAGAAAGAAGGTCAAGAGCCAGACGAAGAGGAAGGTGCCGTGATGAGCGACTTGGGGGCGAACGGCGAGACGCTCGAGGCCCTGTTGTCGGAGGAGCGTCGGTTCCCACCCCCCGACGACTTCGCCGCCGAGGCGGTGGCCCAACCCGGCGTCTACGCGGCCGCGGCCGCGGACCCGGTGGCCTGGTGGGCGGAGCAGGCCCGCTCGCTGCGCTGGGAGACGCCGTGGGAAACCGACCTCGAGTGGGAGCCGCCGTTTGCCCGTTGGTTCGTCGGCGGTCGCCTGAACGCCTCGGTGAACTGCGTCGACCGTCACGTCGAGGCTGGGCTGGGCGCGCGGGTCGCGTTCCACTGGGTCGGCGAGCCCGAGGACGACACACGGACGATCACCTACGCAGAACTCCACCAGATGGTGTGCCAGGCGGCCAACGCGCTCACCGAGCTCGGCGTCAAGACCGGGGACCGGGTCGCGATCTACGTCCCCATGATCCCCGAGGCGGTGGTGGCCATGTTGGCGTGCGCGCGCCTTGGCGCTCCCCACTCGGTGGTCTTCGGCGGCTTCTCGGCCGAGGCCCTCGCCGGCCGGATCCTCGACCTCGGCGCCCGAACGGTGATCACGGCCGACGGCGGGTTCCGTCGGGGCGCTCCCTCGGGGCTCAAGGTCAACGTGGACCAAGCCCTCGAGCAGTGCCCCGAGGTGCAGAGCGTGCTGGTGATCCGCCGGACCGGTCAGGAGGTGGCCTGGCAGGAGGGGCGTGACCTGTGGTGGCACGAGCTCGTGGATCGTCAGAGCCCCGCCCACACCCCCGAGGCCTTCGATGCCGAACATCCGCTCTACGTCATGTACACGAGCGGGACCACCGCCAAGCCCAAGGGGATCCTGCACACGACCGGCGGTTACCTCACCCATGTCTCGGTCACCCACCGGCTGGTCTTCGACGTGAAGCCCGAGGAGGACGTGTTCTGGACGGCGGCCGACATCGGCTGGGTGACCGGCCACAGCTACATCGTCTACGGGCCGTTGGCCAACGGAACCACCTCGGTGATGTACGAGGGCACCCCGGACGCCGGGGGGCGCGACCGTTGGTGGCGGATCGTCGAGCGCTACGGGGTCTCGATCCTCTACACCGCCCCCACGACCATCCGGACGTTGATGAAGTGGGGTGAGGAGCTGCCCGCTTCGCACGACCTGTCGAGTCTCCGGGTCCTCGGCTCGGTGGGCGAGCCCATCAACCCGGAAGCTTGGATGTGGTATCGCCGCAATATCGGGGGGAACCGCTGCCCGATCGTCGACACCTGGTGGCAGACCGAGACGGGGGGGATCATGATCACTCCGCTGCCCGGCGTGACCACGACCAAACCGGGCGCGGCGATGGCCCCGTTCCCGGGCATCGGCGCCGATGTCGTCGATAACCACGGCGTCTCGGTGGGCAACGGTCAGGGCGGCTATTTGATCCTGACCCAGCCGTGGCCCGGGATGCTTCGGGGGATCTGGGGCGACCCGGAGCGCTACCGCGAGACCTACTGGTCACGGTTCCCGGGCCGGTACTTCGCCGGCGACGGGGCCAAGCGGGACGAGGACGGCGACCTGTGGCTGCTCGGGCGCATCGATGACGTCATGAACGTGTCCGGACACCGCATCTCGACCACCGAGGTCGAGCACGCGCTGGTGAGCCATCCCGGGGTGGTCGAGGCGGCGGTGGTGGGCGCCTCCGACCCGACCACTGGCCAGGCTGTGGTCGCCTTCGTCACCGTGCGAGGGGAGGGGCCCGAGGGCGAGGCCGGCCGGGAGCTGGTAGACGACATGCGTGCCCATGTGGCGTCGGTGATCGGCCCGATCGCCAAGCCCCGCCAGATCCTGCTCACCCCGGAGCTGCCGAAGACCCGCAGCGGCAAGATCATGCGCCGCCTGCTCCGGGACGTGGCCGAGCACCGGGAGCTCGGCGACGTCACGACGCTGCTCGACCCGACCGTCGTGAACATGATCGACGAGAAGCTCCGTCACGCCCCTCAGTCCGAGGAGGAGGAGCCCTAAAGGCGCCGGGTTGGTCTGGGCGGCCCTTGTCAGCTTTTGAGTTACATGTAATTATGTAACTATGTTTGATCCCGGTGGAGTTTTCGAGCCCATGAATTGGCGGGGCCGTCGGCCGCCCTGGGTACCGCCTGGCGCCCGACGAGGAGGGGGGCGCGGCCGTGGTCGGCGGGTCGAGGAACGCACGACCCCTGAACAGCGCCAGCGGATCGTCGCCTGGATGACCGGACGGCTCCCCGGCGACTGGTACATCGAAGCGCCCCTGGTCACCGTCGACGCCGACGAGATCCTGATCGTCGGGCGGCTGGCGTCGGTCGAGCTCCCGACCGGATCGTCGGCCGAGGACCGGGCGACGGCCGAGGCGGCGCGGATCGGTGGGCATCGCGAGGAGACGAGGGACCACCGGGTGCGGATCGCCGGCGAGGCGCAGGGCGAGTTCGACCGGGTCGTCTCGTGGGGTGCTCGCTGCGGAGAGACCCTCGAGATCTTCACCTCGGCCAGCGTCCCGGTCATGACCCGGCTCCGGATGCCCGAGCGCCACGTCCTCGACACCTTGATCGACGCCGGGGTCGCCCGCAGTCGGAGCGAGGCGTTGGCCTGGTGCGTGCGCCTGGTGGCCAAGAACGAGGAGGCCTGGATGACCGAGCTGCGCGAGGCCTTCGCCCACGTCGAGGACGTCCGGTCGCGGGGCCCCTCCCCCGACGGCTGAGGGGCCGGCTCTCGGGCCTGTCGCCGCACCCCGTCTGGTCGGGGCACACTGGTGAGCGTCGGGACCCGTGTGAAGGAGGGCCGGTGGCGCAGCACTACCACGAGGTGATGGACGCGGTTCGAGCTTCGTACCAGGAGCTGCAGGAGACAATCCCGGGCGTGGCCTCCGGCTACGCCGAGATGCACAAGGCGGCCCTGGGCGAGGGGGAGCTCTCCGCCAAGGTGAAGGAGCTGATGGCCCTGGCCATCGCCATCACCCGGGAGTGCGACGGGTGCATCGCCTCGCACGCCCGGGCTGCGGTGCGTCGGGGGGCCACGGCCGCTGAGGTGGCCGAGACGGTCGGCGTGGCCATCCTCATGAACGGGGGCCCGGCCACCGTCTGGGGGCCCCGCGCGCTCGACGCGTTCCACGAGTTCGGCGGTTGACGACCCCTCCCGCGCCGGAGCCGGTCAGATCCCGGCAGAATGGATACCGCAGATGACCGAGGACGCGATGGACGAGCTCGAGGGCCCCGAGGGGCCGGTGGCGCTGGATGATGTGGCGCGGGCCGAGCGTCTGGGGGAGCTCCAGGCCCTGATTGACCTCATGCGCCCGGCCGTGCAGGCCGACGGTGGAGACCTGGTGCTGGTCAACGCCGATGTCGAGCGGGGGATCGTCGAGGTAGAGCTGGCCGGCGCCTGCAGCTCCTGCGCGATCAGCACGGCGACCCTCCAAGGTGGCGTGGAGCGGATCCTGCGCGACCGGCTCCCGTGGGTGACCGAGGTGCTCGGGGGCGTCGACGACTCGATGGACGACCTGGAGAGCGCCGCGCTCGGCCGCGGTGCCTACGTGCCCCGCTTCTGAGGCTTCCCGGTCAGGCTCTCGTGGGTCTGACCACATCGGCGGGGTCGATGCGGCCGTAGCGGATCAGCGGTTCGAACAAATCGATCACGGTCCGGTCCTCGTCGAGGAGCCCCCGTAGGGGCCGCTGCGCCAGCTTGCGGGTCACGAAACGCCGGGCCACGACGGTCTTGCGGGCGTCACCGTCGCGCGCCAGGCTCGCGCCCGCCTCCTCGAGCAAGAGTGCCGCTTCGGCCGTGTCGGCCAGCAGCTCGGCGAGCCCGCGTGCCTTGAGGAGGGCCAAATCCTCCTCGGCGTGGGCGAGGGCCGAGATCGCCTCCCAGGTGTCCCGCCGTACGCCGGCCACCACGTCTCGCGCCTCGGCCAGGAGGCAGTGGCTGCCCGCCTCGTCCAACGAGCGGTCGATGCGGGCCCCCAGGGCTTCGTGAGCCTGATCTCCCCGGATCGCACGCCGGACGTCGATGGCCAGGATGTTCTCGGTTCCCTCCCAGATGGTGTGGCACTGGGCGTCCCGGAGCTGGCGGGCGATTGGCCAGTCGTGCATGTAGCCGTTTCCCCCGAAGATCTCGAGGGCGTTCGACGCCGCCCACAGCGCGACCCGCGTGCAGCGCATCTTGGCCAGCGGGATGAGCACCCGGCGCAACAGCCGGGCCTCGTCGGGATCGTCTGCGCTCCGAAGGGCCCCGGCGCACTCGAAGGTCACCGTCATGCCCGCCTCGAGGTCGACCAGCAGGTCGACCAGGGTCTCGCGCACCAGCGGATAGCGGTCGATGCGTTGGTCCCACTGGGTCCGGCGGGCGGCGTAGATGGCCGCCTCGAGGAAGGAGCGTCGATGGATGCCGAGCCCCATCAGCGCGACCCCGAAACGGCTGGAGTTGACCATCTCCATCATGCGGTTGATGCCCCGGCCGTCACGCGCCGCCCGCTGGTCGGCCTGGGCCCGGTCGCCCCCGGCGAGCCAGGCCCTGGCCCCGGTGAGGGTCACCTCGCCGGTCGGGACGCCGACCGTACCGAGCTTGGGCTTGAGCCGCTTGATGGCGAAACCGTTGGGCGAGCCGTCCTCCTGTCGGCTGGGCACGATGAAGGTGGCTAGTCCCCGGGTCCCCTCGGGCGCCCCCTCGGGCCGGGCGAGCACGATGAAGACGTCGGCATCCACGTTGGAGCAGAAGTGCTTGTCCCCGAAGAGCAGCCACTCGTCACCGTCGGCTACCGCCCTGGTCGTGTTCGCCCCGACATCGCTGCCACCCTGACGCTCGGTCAGGAACATCCCGCCCTCCCAGGCTTCCGCCGGGTCGAGGCTGGTGAGCCGGGAGACGAAGAGGTCCCGCACCGAGAACGGCGCGTACCGCTCGACGATGTCGACGGCACCCCCGGTCATGCCGAGCGCGCAGTAGGCGGCGGTCTCGCACTGGCTGAGCAGGTACGAGCGCGCCGCGGTGACGACCGCCGGCACCGGGCGCCCGGTGCGCCGCTCCAGGCCGACGAAGCCGCTGCGCACGAGATCGGCCTTGTTCTGGGTCCAGGACGGGTGGTGGACCACCGTGCCGACCTCGTAGCCCCACCGGTCGTAGCGCTCGAGCACCGGCCCGTTGGCGTCGGTCACCTCGGCCCGGGCGGCTAGGGTCTTGCCCACCAGCTCGCCGTACTCGGCGACGTGCTCCTCGGCGAACTTGCGGTCCTCGGGATCGGGCAGGTACCGATCGAGCAGCGACGAGAGGTTCGGATCGAGTGCGTACCAGTCGAGGCCGATCGCCTGGTCGTAGTCGGCATAGTCGGCGAGCATGCCCTGCACCGTATCCGGCGCCCGGGCCGAACCACCTACCCCAGTCGGATCGCCTTCACCAGCAGCAGGAGCGCCGCGATCACCAGATAGCCCCGCAGGGCGTACATGGTGAGGACCTTGCCCCTCGACCACTGGGGCCGACCGAGCAGGCTCAACGGGGGCATCCGCCAGGTCTCCCGCCGCTCGGTGGCCTCGTGTTCGGGTCCGGCCCCGGCCCGGCGGCGCAGTACCAGGTAGACCACCCCGGCGATGTAGGTGACGCCGAGGATCGCGCCAAGGGCCACCGAGAGGGCCCGCACGTCGATCCCGCTGAACAACGTGGTCACCATGAGCACCAGGGACAGCATGAGCAGGAGGCTGACGATCACGAAGGCCACCACGTTGAGCCACATTCGGTTCACCCACGGGCCGAGCACGTCCTTGTCGTTGCACAGCAGCAGGAGGAACACGGTCGCGCTGGGGAGGAGCACGCCTGCCAGCGCCTGGACGGCCGTGGTGATCACGCCAAGCGGGGCGCCCGGGATGAGGACGATCGCCGCCGCCAACACCACGAGGGCGCCGAAGATCCCGTAGAAGAGCTTCGCCTCCCGCCAACCGCGGTGCAGGGAGTGGCGGGTCCCGAAGACGTCACCGAACGCGTAGGACGTCGACAGGGTGACCGATGCCGCCCCGATGATGGACGCGTTGAGCAAGATGACCGCGAGAAGGACGCCGGCGGTCCTGCCCACGTAGTGCGCCAGACCAGTGGCGACACCGCCGGCGTCGTTGAAGTGGCCGCTCAAGGGGGTGTGGGCGAACGCCGCGGCGGTGATCGCCGTGAGGAGGATGGCGGCGAACACCGTGACGAGTGATCCGAGCACCGTGTCCGTTCGCTCGTAGTTGATCCACCGGGGGGTGATCCGCTTGTCGATGATGTTCGACTGCTGGAAGAAAAGCTGCCACGGGGCGACGGTCGTACCGACGATGGCGATGACCAGCAGTACCGACGTCGAGTTGAACCCCCCTCGCACCCCGGGGACCAGGAGGCCGTGGAAGAGCGGCGCCGCTGCGGGGTGGCGGAACACCGCCAGTGGGATGACGAGGAAGTTGGCGGCGATGAAAACGAACATGAAGCGTTCCCATCGTCGGAAGCTCCCGGTCGCCGTCATGGCGATCAGGGCGACGGCGGCGATGGGGACCGAGATGTACTGCGAGACTCCGAGATAGCCGAGGGACAGGCTAACCCCGATGAACTCGGTGACGATAGTGAGGAAGTTCAAGATGAACAGGTCGCCGACCGAGAACGCCCCCCAGAACCTGCCGAACCGCTCGATGATCAGCCGGGCGTGACCGACGCCGGTGACTGCCCCCAGCCGGACGACCATCTCCTGGTTGACCACCAACACTGGGATCAGGAGGGGAAGGGTCCACAGGAGCGTCAAGCCGAAGTCCTGGCCGGCCTGGGCGTAGGTGGAGATCCCGCCGGCGTCGTTGTCGCCGACCATGACGATCAACCCGGGTCCGATGATGGCCAGGAGTACGAGCAACCGGGCCCGCCACGACCGCCGTTCGACCTCGTCGTGCTGGCGGATGGTGCCGAAGGCGCCCTCGATGTCGCCCGAGTGGGCTTCGTCGAGGACTGCAGTCGGGCGGTCGTCGCCCGGGACCCGATTCGTCATCGATCGCCTCCCTCACGTTGTCCGTGGGCGTCCGTTGCGACACGCACGCCCGCAGCGTCAGCGCAAGGTCGGCGGGTGGGCCTCCTCGAGACGCGCCGGGAGCATGCGTGTCCTTGGTCTTGGGACGGGACTGGTACTCAGTGCTTGCTCCTCGGTCGGCCTCAGGCTTCGGCGGCTGCCGGCCCGTAGTCTCGGCGCCATCCCGTCGGCAGGAGAAGTTCCAGCAAGTCGTCAACGGTCACGACACCGAGCACGCCACGATGCTCCGGGTCGAGGACCGGAGCAACGGTGAGATTGTAATCGGACATCTTGCGCAGGATGGCCGGGAGGTCCCAGTCCGCGTGGACGTGGGCCAGGTTCGGCTGGGCCACCGATCCGAGCGTCGCGTCGGGTGCCGCGCGCACCAGGCTCAGTAGCGAGGCCGCCCCGGACGCCCTCGCGTCGTCGTCGAGGACGAAGACCACCCCGAGCGCCTCGTTCGGGGCCCGACTCGTGGCCACCGCCCGGAGAGCGTCGGCCACCGTGGCCGACCGGGGGAGGGAGACGAAGTCCGGTGACATGAGCCCGCCGGCGGTCTCGGGGTTGTAGTTCAGCAGCGAGCGGACCTTGGCCTGGTGGGGTTGGGGGAGCAGGTTCAGGATCGGGAGCCGACGGTCCTGGTCGAGCTCGATGATCAGGTCGGCGGCGTCGTCGGGGGCCATCCCCGCCAGGACCCGGGCCGCCTCGGGATCCGAGCGGCTCTCGAGGAACTCGACCTGGTGCTCGGGATCGAGCTCCTCGAAGACATCCGCCTCGAGCTCCCGGTCGGCGGCGACCGCCTCGATGATCTCCTCGCCCTCTTGGTGCGACGCCGCCTCCACCAGGTCGGCGATCTGGGCCGGGTGCAGCCGGGCCAGCTTGCGGTAGGGGATCCGCAACCGGGCCGAGGGGACATGGGCGACGAACGGCTCGATGGTGGCCCAGTCCACGATCTTCCCGGAGTGCTCGTGATGGTGGCGTCGGGCCGTGACGATCCGGTGCAGCACCGTGCCGGTCGCCGCATCGACACCCACCACCTCCCAGCGTCCCGCCACCCGGGCCAGCTCGATCTCGGTCGCCCGGATGAGCCGGCCGCCGACCATGTTGATGAAGTGCCGGCGGAGGAGGTCCCGGGCCAACAGCAGCTCACCGGGCCGGCGCTCGAAGCGCCGGAGGTCGACCGCCTGACCGAGCAGGCGGACCTGGTCGCCGCCAAGGTCACTGACCTGGTCGATGGGGACGAAGAGGTCCCGGCTGCCAACCTTAACCACCGTCCCCACGATCGGCGGATGCGGGCTCGTTCCCAGCCGGGCGATCAGGTCCTCGATCTTCCCCAGCCGGTCGCCAGAGCTGTCGACGAGCGGCCGGTGCACGACATCGGAAAGATGGACGATGTCGGTGACCATGAGAAGTTCCATCCTCGGGGTCGGGGCGCGATCCCCGTTGCTTTGGGCCTAGCGTAGTGCCACCGGCGCCCCGCCTCGCTGCTTGACCAACGCCTTTCGGCCCCGGGCCTGCGGCTTCGTCCCGTCCACGGTCGGTGGGGCGGCCGAGCGGCACCGGGGGGGCGGGCGAGCTGTTTGCGCCGGACCCCCGGGCCGGGGAAGGCTCTCCGCCATGGTCGGGGTGGCCAGGGGGCCTCGCAGATGAAGAGCCCCCGGCGCATCTGGCGTCAGACGGCGGAGTCTTGGGCCCGCAGCCGCACTCTCACCGTGCCCGGGCCCGTCGCGGCCCGGCCGCCGGAGCCCGGAAAGCTGCGGGTGGCCTTCCTGATCTATCGGGGCAACCCGCTCTGCGGGGGCCAGGGCGTCTACACCCGTCACCTGACCCGTGAGCTGGTGGCCCTGGGTCACTCGGTCGAAGTCTTCGCCGGCCAGCCCTGGCCCGAGCTCGACGAGGGTGTGGGCTTCACCCCGGTCCCCGGCCTCGATCTGTACCGGGACCCCGACCCCTTCCGGGTCCCCCACCCCCGGGAGTTCCGTGACTGGGCCTCGGCGGTCGAGTTCGCCGTGATGTGCTCGGCCGGCTTCGGCGAGCCGCTGGCCTTCTCGCGCCGGATCGCCCGGGTGCTGGCGGACCGCCGGGGCGACTTCGACCTGGTCCACGACAACCAGTGCCTGGGCTCGGGGATGCTCGAGCTCATCGAGGACGGCTGGCCGTTGCTCACCACCCTCCACCACCCGATCACCGTCGACCGGCAGTTGGCGCTGGACCACACCACCAACTTCTGGCAACGGTTCACCACCAGGCGGTGGTTCGGGTTCCTGCGGATGCAGGTCAGGGTGGCAGGCCGGCTGCCGGCGGTCGTGACAGTCTCGGAGTCCTCCCGCCGGGACATCACCGACCAGTTGGGCGTCCGACCCGAACGGATGAGCGTCGTCCCGGTCGGGGTCGACCACACCGTGTTCGAGCCCATGCCCGATGTGCACCCGGTCCCGGGCCGACTCATCGTGACCTCCTCGAGCGACGTGCCGTTGAAGGGCCTGGTGCCCCTCCTCGAGGCGGTGGCCAAGCTGCGGACCGAGCGCGACATCGAGCTGGTGGTGATCGGGCGGCCCCGTCCGGGCGGCCGGGTCGACCGGGCTATCACCCGGCTCTCCCTCGGCGACGTCGTCCGGTGCGTGAGCGGGATCAGCGACCGGGAG
This sequence comes from Actinomycetes bacterium, assembly GCA_021791895.1. Classification (GTDB taxonomy): domain Bacteria; phylum Actinomycetota; class Acidimicrobiia; order Acidimicrobiales; family RAAP-2; genus Palsa-461. The sequence goes on from JAJYVS010000030.1 coordinate 19,014, forward strand.
CTCGCGGCCCTCTATGGCGAGGCGCAGGTGGCGGTGGTGCCCTCGCTCTACGAGGGTTTCTCGCTGCCAGCGGTCGAGGCCATGGCCTGCGGGGTGCCGGTCGTCGCGACCACGGGCGGGGCGCTGCCCGAGGTGGTGGGCCGCGACGGGGAGACCGGCCTCCTGGTCCCCCCCGGTGATCCAGGGTCACTCGCCGCGGCGATCGGCCGGCTCCTCGACGACCCCGACCTGCGCCGACGGCTGGGGACGGCGGGGCGCCAGCGGGTGATGGCCAAGTTCACGTGGGCGGTGACGGCCAAGGGCACGGCGGCCTGCTACGAGGCCATGCTGGACGGGCGTCCTCTGCCCGGGGCGCTGTCGTGCTGACCGCCGACTTCGACCGCCTGGGGGTCATGTGGGGCGACCGGTTGCTCGACCTCGGCTGCGGCTTCGGCCGCCATGCCTTCGAGGCCGCCCGCCGGGGCGCGCAGGTGGTGGCCCTCGACGCCGGGGCGGACGAGGTGGCCCAGGTCCGAGCGGTCCTCGGCGGGATGGTCGAGGCCGGAGAGCTCGCGCCCGAGCAGGTTCGGGCGGGCGGGGTCCGGGCCGACGCGTTGGCCCTGCCATTCGGCGACGCCAGCTTCGACCGCATCGTCGCCTCCGAGGTCCTCGAGCACATCGTCGACGACCGGTTGGCCATGTTCGAGCTGTCCCGGGTTCTGCGTCCGGGCGGCACGATGGCGGTGACCGTGCCCCGGTGCGGACCCGAGGTGGTCAACTGGTTCCTGTCCGACGCCTACCACGAGGTGGAAGGCGGCCACATCCGCATCTACCGGCGTGGCGAGCTGGTGCGCCGGGTCGCCGCCGCCGGCCTGCGTCCGACGGCCAAGCACCATGCCCACGGCCTTCACGCCCCCTACTGGTGGCTCCGCTGCCTGGTCGGGCCGGCCAACGACGCCAACCGGGCCGTCGCCGCCTTCCACCGGTTCTTGGTCTGGGACATCGAGAAGCGACCGTGGCTCACCCGGGCGCTCGAGCGGGTCCTCAGCCCGTTGATCGGCAAGAGCCTGGTCGTCTACTTCGAGAAGCCCGGAGCCCTCGACGCGGCCGGGTCCAACGGTGTCGGACCCCGACCACGCCAGATGAGCGCGGCGTGACCGATCGTTCCGTCTCCGTTCGGATCCCCGAGGTCGACGGCGTGCTGTCGGCCGCGCAGGTCCTGACCAGCGCGCAGTCGATCGCCGCCGTCCAGCGCGCCGACGGGATGATCCCGTGGTTCGAGGGAGGTCACAGCGACCCCTGGAACCACCTCGAGGCGGCGATGGCCCTGTCGGTCTGTGGCCTGCACGACGCCGCCGAGGCCGCGTTCGAGTGGCTGGCCCGTCGCCAGCTCGCCGACGGCAGCTGGTTCAACTACTACCTGGCCGACTCGGTGAAGGACGCCCGCGTGGACACCAACGTCTGCGCATACGTCGCCACTGGCCTCTACCACCGCTATCTCGTGACCGGCGAACTCGACTGCCTTGCCCGCTACTGGTCGATGACCGAGTCGGCGATCGACTTCGTCCTCCACCACCAACGCCCCGACGGCTCGGTGACCTGGTCGGTCGACCCCTCGGGTCGCCGCGAGTCCTACGCCTTGTTGACCGGGTCATCGTCCATCTACCACGCGCTGCGCTGCGCGGTCGCCATCGCCGAGTGCCTGGGCAAGGAGCGGCCGGAGTGGGAGCTCGCCGCTGGGCGCCTCGGTCACGCCGTCGCCCACCACGCCCGGTCGTTCGCGCCCAAGCACGAGTACGCCATGGACTGGTACTACCCGGCCCTGGCCGGCGCCCTGGGCGAACAGGCGGCCCTTCACCGGCTGGCGTCGGGCTGGGACCGGTTCGTGATCGACGGGCTCGGCGTGCGCTGTGTCGCCAGCCAGGACTGGGTGACCGTGGCCGAGACAGCCGAATGCGTGCTGACCCTCGACGCGCTCGGGCTCGAGGCGGTGGCGAGGGAGCTGTTCGCGGCGGCCCAGGGGTTGCGGCTCGACGACGGTTCGTACTGGACCGGCATGGTCTACCCCGACGAGCTGACCTTCCCGTCGGCCGAGCGGACCACCTATACGGCGGCGGCAGTCGTGCTCGCTGCCGACGCGCTGAGCGGCTCGACCCCGGCCGCGGGCCTCTTCCGGGGGGAAGGTCTGCCCGCCCCGCTCGACCTGCCCGAGTCCAGCTGCTCGTGGGGGACCGGCGACTGCTCAGCCCGCGCCCGGCCCTGACGAGGGGTCATCGGCGGCCGCCCGCCGCCTTGCGCAGCACCCGAAGGCTCCCCTCGTGGCCGTCCTCGACGAAACGGCCCGAGTCGAGCGCGTGGCGCCACAGCTCGTAGGGGGGGCGTCCGCCGTCGGCCGGGTCTTCGAAGACGTCGTGGATGGCCAGCCACGCCCCCTCGGCCACCAGAGGCGCCCAGCCCCGGTAGTCGGCCCAGGCGGGCTCTTCGCCGTGCCCGCCGTCGACGAAGCAGAAGGCGAGGGGAGTCCGCCAGCACCTGGCCACCGTCGGCGAGTCCCCCACCACCCCGACCACGCAGGACTCGAGGCTTGCGACGGCCACCGCCCGGCGCCAGTGGGGGAGGGTGTCGATGCGCCCGTCGGAGGGGTCGACCAGGTCGGGCTCGTGATGTTCCCAGCCCGCCTGGTTCTCCTCCGATCCACGGTGGTGGTCGAGGCTGAACAGGACCGCCCCGGTGGCCTCGGCGGCACAGCCGAGATAGATGGTGGACTTCCCGCACCAGGCACCGATCTCGAGGAACGTCGCCTTGTCGAACGCCCGACCGGCCCGCAACGCCGCCTCGAGCAGGGCCTCGCCCTCGTCGTCGGGCATGAACCCCCTCGTCTCTTTGGCCAGGGCGACCAACTGGTCGCGCCGGGACCTCGTCGACTCGCTCATGTGGCCAGGGTGTACACCCCGTAGGCGCAGAAGCCCAAAAGGGCCACCCCGCCGGCCCGGCGGATGACCGCCAACGGCAGAATCCGGACGATGGCCCGGCCGCCGAACACCCCGAGGGCGGCCACCGCGCTCAGCGCCAGGAAGCCGCCCAGGAACACCGACCCGGTCGACTTGTCGTGGGCCTGGAGGTTCACCAAGAGGAGCTGGGTGAGGTCGCCGAACTCGCCCAGCGCGATCACCCCGAAGGCGGTCAACGCCACCCGCCAGCCCGGTGCGACCACCCCGAAGCGCCTGGCCCCCTCACGCCCGCCGCGCTCCTCCTCGACGTGTTCGGGGACGGCCAGGAGGTAGAGCGCGCCCAGTCCGAAGACCGTGGTGACGATGATCTCCAAGGTCGTGTGGGGGACCAGCTGGAGGAACCTCCCGGCCGCCACCGCCAGCGCGGTGTGGAGGGCGAACGCGACGCTGGCGCCGATCCAGACCGCGACGGGACGGCCCCGGCTCCCCATGACGATGCTGGCGATCATCGTCTTGTCCGGGAGCTCGGCCAGGGCCACCAGGCCGAAGACGCTGGCGACGGTGGCCACGTCCACGAACGGGACTCGCCTGGCGCTTAGGTGTCGCTCGAGCCCGGCCCGCGCCGCAACGTCGCGGCCAGCCGGCTGCTCTCACGTTCGAGGAACTCGACGTTGATCCAGAGACGCTCGACGGTCTGGTCGACGGTGCGCTGACCCGACCGGAGGGGGTGGGCAGCCAGAAAGCCGGTGACCCGTTCGGCCAAGGCCCGGTCGCCGCATAGCATCCGGACCCCCCCGAGCATGCGGGAGTGGCTGTTGACTGGGAAGCGTTCGAGTGCGGCGTCGAAGCGCTCGGCCAGCCGGTCGAACACCGTCGGCCCCCCGAGACGGTTCGCCAGCAGTCCGGCTACAAGGTACGGGCCGTTCTGGGTCCGGACCTCGCTCAAGGCCAAGTCCAGGGTCCGGGTGGCCAGCACGGCATCGGGGAACGCCGCCAGCGCGCTCAGGTAGCGGAGCTCCTCTTGGGGGGTGCTCGCCTCCCGGTAGCGGGTGTAGAAGACGTCGTAGTCCCCGGGCCGGAGGTGGTCGGCGACGACGTCGAGCACCGCCGCCTCGAGGTTGGGGTCGAGCGGGGGGCCACCGGCGTTGGCCCGGTCGAAGCGACGAAGCGCCTCGGCCCGGACCTCATCGTCCTGGCCCAGGGTCCCCAAGGTGGCGAGCAGCAAGGCTCGAAGGCTGGGGGTGCGCTCGCCCTCGCCGGCGGAGGGATCCCAGCCGAGCGAGCGGAACCGGGCCCCGAGCAGGCGCCGGGTCGTCTCGGCCAGCGCCTCGGTTGCCGTCTCGTCGGCGGCCCGGCGGCACAGGGCGAGCGAAGCGGCCACGGTCGAGAAGGCGGTCGGCTCGGTCTGCTCGCCCAGGTGCTCGGCGAGGTCGAGGAAGCGGCCGAAGGGGGTCCGCCCGGCGAGCACGAGCGCCCAGGTGTCGGAGAACAGGTTGGCCTGCTCGAGCGGGGCGAGGGCGGCCAGGTTGGCGGCCAGTGCCCCGAGCTGCGTCTCGTCGTAGGCGCTGCGATAGGCGCCCCAGCCACCGGCGTTGGCGAGCAGGGGGGGTGCCAGGGCCGGCATCGGGGCCGAGGGCCCGTCGAGCAGGACGTTGACCGGCTCGCCGCCGGCGAGGGAGCGGACCCGCACTGGGACCGACCAGCGTTTCCCGATCGAGCTCAGCTTGTCGCTGGGACGGTAGGCGAAGGGCTGCTGGGTCAACTGCCCGCCGAGGGAGCTCACCACCGGATGACCGCCCTGGAGGATCCACGAGTCGGCCACGGCGCGCACCGGCTTGCCGCTGACAGCCTCGAGGGCGTCCCAGAGATCTGCCGTCTCGGTGTTCGCGTAGCGGTGGTCGGACAGGTAGCGGCGGACACCGTCTCGGAACAGCTCCTCTCCCAGGTACTGCTCGAGCATGAGCAGGACGCTGCCGCCCTTCTGGTAGGTGAGGACGTCGAACATGCCTTCGGCGTCCTCGGGCGAGCCAACCGGGTACTCGATGGGCCGGGTGGTGTGCAGGCCGTCCACCGCGAGCGCCGCCTCACGCTCGATACCGAAGCTGACCCAGCGCTCCCAGTCCGGTCGGAAGGCGTCCACGCACTTGGTCCCCATGAACGTGGCGAAGGCCTCGTTCAACCAGATGCCCTCCCACCAGCGCATGGTCACGAGGTCGCCGAACCACATGTGGGCGAGCTCGTGGGCGACCACGTCGGCCACCCGTTCGAGCTCGGACCGGGCCGCCTGGGTCTCCTCGACGAGGAGCGCCGTCTCGCGGAAGGTCACGCAACCGAGGTTCTCCATCGCCCCGAAGGCAAAGTCCGGGACCGCCACCAGGTCGAGCTTGTCTGCCGGGTAGGGGATGGCGAAGTAGTCGGCGAAGTACGCCAACGCGTGGCGGGCGACCCCGAGTGCGTAGCCGGCGAGCGCGGCCTTGCCCGGGACGTGCACGACCCGCACCGGCACCCCACCCACCTCGAGCGGCTCGGACTCCTCGAACGGGCCGATCACCAGGGCCACGAGATAGCTCGACATGACCATGGTCGGGGCGAACCGCACCGCCTTGCGACCGCCGTCCATGGCCTGGACCTCGGCGACCGGGGAGTTCGAGTAGGCGCTCATGGCCTCGTCGACGACGAGAGTGATCTCGAACACCGCCTTGCGGTCGGGCTCGTCGAAGCAGGGGAAGGCCCGACGGGCGTCGGCCGGTTCCATCTGGCTCGTGGCGATGGTGTGACGCCGCCCTTCGGCATCGACGTAGGTGCTGCGGTACAGGCCGCGCAGGCGCTCGTTCAGCCCGGCGGAGAACCGGCAGCGCAAGACTCCTCGTCCCGGGCCAACCGGACGCGCCAACGTGCAGACCACCCGTTCTTGCTCGGGTTGGAGGTCGACGGTCGCCCCGACGACCGCGCCGTCTGCGAGCTCGATCTCGGCGTCCTCGACATCGAGGTCGGCCGCGTTGAGGGTGATGGTCTCGACGGCTCGCTCGAGGTCGAGGGTGATCGCCACGTCGCCCGAGAACCGCTCGTCGGCGATGTCGACCTCGATGGTCAGGTCGTAGTGGGTAGGGGTGGCCGTTCTGGGGAGGCGGAACGGTCCGTCCGGCGCGGCGGGAGAGGCGTTCGTTTCAGAGGACATCGCCGAGACCCTATCCCCCGGGTCCGCGACCCTCCCCGTTGTGTCGCGGCCCGGCGGCCGAGGACCCCACGGTCCGCCCGCTACCGTTGGCGCCGTGCCGGACCCCGCCGGACAGGCCCTTGTCCGGGGGCCGGACCCTCAAGCCAACGTCGCCGAGGTCCTCGACGTCGTCGCCGTGGGTTCGGCGCTCGTCGACGTGATCGTCCGGGCCACCGAGGACGACCTTTCGTCCCTAGGGCTGATCAAGGGCTCCATGTCCCTCGTGGACCGGGCCCGGGCCGAGGCCATCGGCACCGGGGTGCAGGGGTCGGTCGAGAGGTCCGGCGGTTCGGCCGCCAACACCGTGGCCGGGGTGGCCTCCCTCGGAGGGTCGGCCGGGTTCGTGGGCAAGGTTGTCGGGGACCGGTTGGGGGAGGTCTTCGCCAAGGAGATCCGGGCCAGCGGGGTCACCTTCGAGCCGATCGGCGACCGCCCGGGAGACGAGCGGGTGGGGACGGGTCGCTGTCTCGTGCTCGTCACCGAGGACGCCGAGCGGACCATGGCGACCTATCTCGGGGCGTCCACCACCATCGAGCCGGCCGATGTGCCCCTCGATCTCGTGGCCCGGTCCCAGGTGGTGTACCTGGAGGGCTACCTGTGGGACCTGCCCCCGGCCATCGAGGCCATGCGCCGGGCCATCGAGGCCGGCCACGAGGGCGGGGCGTCGGTCGCCCTCTCGCTCTCCGATCCGTTCTGCGTCCAGCGCCACCAGCACGAGTTCCTCGAACTGGTCCACCACGACCTCGACATCCTCTTCGCCAACGAGGAGGAGCTGGTCGGCCTGTTCGGCGCGTCGGGCTTCGACGCCGCGCTGGGGTCCGCCGAGGAGACCGGCCTCTTGGTGGCGGCCACCCGGGGCCCGAAGGGCTCGGTGGTGACGACCCCGCACGGGTCGGTGGCGGTGGAGGCCCAGCCGGTCGAGCGGGTGCTCGACACGACCGGCGCCGGTGACCTGTACGCCGCCGGCTTCCTCTACGGGCTCACCCACGGGGCCGACCCGGCGCGATGTGCGGCCCTCGGTGGCCTCTGCGCCGCCGAGGTGATCAGCCACTTCGGGGCCCGGCCCGAGGAGGACCTCCGGGCGTTGGCCGCGGCCAGGGGGCTGCTCTGAACGGCGGCGACCCTGACGCCGCCGGGGTCGGACCTAGGATTGCGACTCGTGGATCGGCCGAGAGCCTGGCGGGCCGCCCCGTGAGGGGGTGGCTGCGCTGAAGGGGGCGATCCTGCGCTACCGGGTCATGGCCTATGTGGTCGGCATCGGCCTCATGATCCTGGTCTTCGTGGGCGTGCCGCTGCAGTATGCCGCCAACCTGCCGGCGGTGGTCCACATCGTGGGACCGATCCACGGTGCGCTCTACATCGTCTACCTGGTTGCGGCGGCCGACCTGGCCCGACGGGCACGTTTCGGTCTGCTCCAGCTCGGGGCCATGGTCGCCGCCGGGTTCGTCCCGCTCGTGGCTTTCGTGGTCGAGCGCCAGGTGGTGCATCGGCTGGCCCGGGAGGCCAAGACCGCCCTCCCCCAGGTGGCCGGCGACTGAGCGTCGGCGCTACGCCGTCTCCTTGGGGTCGGGCGGGAGGAACGCCAGCGGCAGGTCGGCCAGTCGCACCAGCACCGAGGAGACCCAGCGGGTGAGGCCGTCGATGATCGGGGCGACGGTGGTCGGGTCCTCCAGGTGGTGCTCCTCGAAGCGGATCGACCCTTCGTAGGTGGCCTCGACCGCCCAGCGCACCGGGGCGGCGCCGGCGCCGGTGCCGGTCGGGTCCTCCAGGACCTGCTCGACCGTGGCCGAGGTCCGGACCAGGGCGTCCGGACCGAGGTGGGGGCTCTCGGCCGGCAGGACAGCGGTGACCGTTTCCAGGGTCGGCGGCTCGGCCAGCCGCTGGATCCGCAACGCCACCTCCACGACGACCTCGGGCAGCTCGCTCGGGGGCTCGCCGATCGACCAGCTGCGGTAGGCGGTCTGGCTCCAGGTCGGCCAGTCGATGGACAGGTCGGCCCGCACGCGGGCCGGATGCTCCTCGCCTGGGAGGCTGTAGGAGGTCTCGAAAGAGATGTCCCCCAAGAAGACGTCGATTTGGAAACGCTCCTCGACCGCCTGGCGTTGCAACAGGGCCCGGTCGAACGAGCGGTGGAGGGTGTCGATGACGGCCACGAGGAGGTGATCGATCACGGGGTTTCGAGGATATCTACGATCTGGGGCGTGACCGACGCCCGACCCTGGCTCGAACGACGAGTGCTCGCCTACGCCCACCAGGGGGGTGCGTGGGAGTGGCCGTCCTCCACCCTGTTCGCCATGCGCCATGCGGTCGCCGCCGGCGCCCAGGCGATCGAGCTCGACCTCCACGGCACGAGCGACGGCCACGTCGTGGTCTGCCACGACCCGACCGTGGACCGCACCACCGACGGGACCGGCGCCATCGCCGAGCTCACCCTGGCCGAGGTGAAGGCCCTCGACTCGGCCTACTGGTTCATCCCCGGCGCCGACGTCACCGTGGACGCTCCGGCATCGGCGTACCCCTACCGCGGCCGCGCCGCCACCGACCCCGAGTTCACGATCGCCACTCTGGCCGAGGTGCTCGAGGCCTTCCCGGACATCATCCTCAACCTCGACATCAAGCAGTCGGCCCCCGAGGTGGCCCCCTACGAGCGGGCCGTCGCTGACCTGTTGGCCCGTTTCGGTCGGACCGACGACGTCATCGTGACCTCGTTCAACGACGCGACCACCGAGACCTTCAGTTCCTATGCGCCCGACGTGTCCACCTCGGCGGGCACCCTGACCACGGCCGAGTTCTGGCGTGCGGTCACCCATGACGAGGAGCCCCCCGAGATGCGGGCGGTCGCCTTCCAGGTGCCCGAACGCTACGAGGACATCGTCATCGTCGACCGTCGATTCGTCGACGCCGCCCACCGCCACGGCGTGGCCGTCCACGTCTGGACCGTCAACGATCGCGAGTCGATGGCCCGTCTCGTCGACCTCGGGGTCGACGGGGTCATCACCGACGTGCCGAGCGAGCTGATGACGCTGCTCAACGACCGTGGCGTGGCGTGGCGCGGCCCGGGGTCGGACGCCTGACGGGCGTCGGGGCTCTCAGACCGGTCAGCCCCGTCCGGCGTTGGGGCGCTTGCCGTGGTTGGCCTTGTTCTTCTTGCGGGCCTTGCGCTTCACCGTTCGCTTGGACATGGGCGCGGCATCCTAACGCCCGGCGACCCCCGGTCCGGTCTCGGGACGCCCGGTGCCTCGGGCGTGCCGGTCCGGTTGGGACAAAAGTGGTCGTTGAGCTAACAATTTGACGACTCATCGGGGGGAACGCCGTGGCGGAGGACAGTGTGGGCGTCGTGAGCGGACCGGCCCGGCCCGGCCCGCTCGAGTCACTCAGTTACCCCGGGGTTCCGGTCCGCAAGAGCAGTCGCGACCGTCGGGCCACCGAGGCCGAGCTCGAGGCGGCGGCGCTCCGTCTGATCGCACGGGAGGGGATCCTCGGTGGCATCAGGTTGCGGGAGGTGGCGACCGAGGCCGGCATCAACCGCGCCCTCGTTTATCAGTACTACGGGTCCCGCCGGGCCCTGATCAGGGCGGCCCTGCGGACGATCCGGTCGAGCCGCAACCGGGTGATCGAGGCCCTGCGTTCCCTGCCCTTCGTCGAGCGCCGCCGAATCCTGTTCCGCGAGTCGGTGGAGGACCCGGTGTTCGCCCGGGTGGAGGCGCTGTTGGCGCTAGACGGCGACGACGAGTTGCTGGTCTTCCCGACGCTCGACGCAGGGCTGCGCGAGCTCGAGCGCGACCGGGCCGCCGGGGAGCTCGACCCGTCGCTCGACCTCTCGGCGGTTCACGCGGTGTCGATCTCGGTCCAGCTGGGCTATTGCATCTTCCGGGACAACTTCCTGGCGGAGCTCGGGATGCCCGCCGAGGAGCTCGACCGTCACGCCGAGGAGGTGCTGGTCCGGATGCTCGCCGGGCTCCGGCCCCCCGCAGACGGCGGAGCCGCCGCCGGGCACCATGGGTGAGCACGCGGGCGAACCCGGCCCCGGTGCCCAGTGCCGTGCCCGGACCTCGACCACCTGGTCGTACCCCCGTCGGAAAGGACTGACCGCGTGCCGCTGACCCTCTTCGAGCGCACCTCGGTCGAACCTGACGCGCCGGCGGTCGTCGCGGCGACAGGGAGCTGGAGTTGGGCCGACCTCGAGGTCGCCGCCTGTCGGGTGGCCAACGGCTTGCGGGAGCTCGGCCTCGGACCGGGGGACCGGGTGGCCGTCCTTGCCCAGAACCGGGTCGAGTGGGTGCTGCAGATCCTGCTCGGCAACATCCGGGCCGGCACCAGCTTGGTCCCGCTCAACTGGCATCTCGCGGCCCCCGAGGTCGCCTTCATCCTTTCGGACAGCACGGCGAGGTTGCTCGTGACCGATCCGGAGGACGAGGAGGTCGCGCGGGAGACGGCGGCTACCGCCGGCGTGCCGCACCTGCTGGTCGCTGGGAGCAGCTTCGAAGCGTGGATGTCGAGTCAGCCGGCGGCGTTCGCCGACGAGGAACCCGGGGGCGGGGTGGTCCTCTACAGCTCGGGGACGACCGGGTGGCCGAAGGGGATCCTGCGGTCCGACCAGCGGGGTTCAATCCGAGACGTGGTCAACCGCGACCGACGCACGGGCGAGTTCTACGGCTACCGCGAGGGTGGCGCCCATCTGGTGGCCTGCCCCCTTTCCCACGCCGCCCCCCCGGCCCACACGATGTTCGCCATGACCTCCGGCCAGTCGGTGGTCCTCATGGAACGGTTCGAAGCCGCCCGTGCGCTCGAGCTCGTCGCCGAGCACCGGATCACGAGCACGCATCTGGTCCCGACCCAGTTCATCCGGATGTTGCGGCTTCCAGCCGCGGCCAGGGAGGCGGTCGACGTGTCCTCGCTCGCGACGGTGTGCCACGGCGCCGCGCCCTGCCCGGGATGGGTCAAACGAGCGATGATCGACTGGTTCGGTCCAGTGATCATCGAGTGCTTCGGCTCGAGCGAGGGCACCGGGCCGCTGATCGCGACGAGCGAGGAGTGGTTGACCCATCCGGACACCGTCGGCCGGCCCAATCGGGCCCTCGAGGTCTCGGTGGTGGGCGAAGACGGTCGGGACCTCGCGACCGGGGAGGTCGGCACGTTGTACTTCTGGCGGGCCGACGGCGCTCCCGAGTACCTCGGCGATCCCGAGAAGACCCGGGCGAGCCGTCTGCCCGACGGTCGCTTCACCGTGGGGGATGTGGGTTGGCTGGACGGGGAGGGGTTCGTCTACCTCGGTGATCGTGGGGTGGATCTGATCATCTCGGGTGCCGTCAACCTCTACTCGGCCGAGGTGGAGGCCGCGCTGTCCGAGCACCCGGCCGTCGAGGACTGCACGGTGTTCGGGGTTCCCGACGACGAATGGGGAGAGGCGGTCAAGGCAGCGGTCACCCTCGGTCCGGGCCCGGCGGCCAGCGCGACGGAACTGATCGAGTGGTGCCGGAACCGCCTTGCCTCGTTCAAGTGCCCGCGGACCGTCGACCTCCCCGCCGAACTGCCGCGCGAAGCCTCGGGCAAGTTGAAGAAGCGGCTGCTGCGCGACCCGTACTGGGAGGGCCGGGCCCGACCCGCGGCGCCAGCCCGGGAGGTGGCGCCTCGCGGCCCCGGCCCGGCCGAAGGAGAGATGGGAGGGAACGGACAGTGACCATGGCAGAGCCCAATTTCGGTGGCCGTATCGGCGTGAGCTGGCGCGAGTCGACGCCCTGGTGGCCCCCCGAGCGGACCGCACCGGAGGGTGCGCCCAATGTGGTGATGATCGTGCTCGACGACGTCGGCTTCGCCCAGTTGGGTTGCTTCGGATCCGACATCGCGACGCCGCACATGGACCGGTTGGCGGCCGAGGGCCTGCGCTACAACAACTTCCACACGACGACGCTGTGTTCCCCGACCCGTGCCTGTCTGCTCACCGGTCGCAACCACCACACCGTCGGGATGGCTTCGATCGCCGAGTTCACCAACGGCTACCCCAACAGCCGGGGATTCGTGACCAAGAAGGCGGCGATGCTCCAGGAGATCCTGGCCGAGTACAACTACAACTCGTTCGCGACCGGGAAGTGGCACCTGGTCACGGCGGATCACCAGACGATGGCCGGTCCTTTCGAGCACTGGCCGCTCGGTCGGGGCTTCGACCGCTACTACGGCTTCTTGGGCGGGGACACCAACAACTGGAACCCCGATCTCATCTATGACAACCACCGGGTGGAGCAGCCGGCGACCCCCGAGGAGGGGTACCACCTGTCCGCCGACATCGTTGACCACGCCATCGCCTTCATCCGCGACCAGCAGGCTGCGGCCGGGGGCAAGCCGTTCTTCTCCTACGTCGCCTTCGGTGCCGGGCACGCGCCCCACCACACACCGCCGGCCTACATCGAGCGCTACGCCGGTCGCTATGCCAAGGGTTGGGACGTGACCCGCGCCGAGTGGTTCGCCCGTCAACGCGAGCTGGGCGTCGCACCCGACGGCGCCGGGTTGGCGTCCCGTGACACCGCCGTCCCGGCGTGGGAGGACCTGAGCGAGGACGCCCGTCGCCTCTACAGCCGCATGATGGAGGTCTACGCCGGCTTCCTCACCCACACCGACGACCAGATCGGGCGGCTCCTCGCCACCCTCGACGACCTGGGTCGGCGGGACGACACCCTGGTCTTCTTGCTCTCAGACAACGGGGCCAGCGCCGAAGGTGGCGACCACGGGCTCTTGAGCGAATGGATGTTCTTCAACGGCATCGCGACCACGATGGAGGAGAACCTGGCCCGCATCGACGAGATCGGTGGCCCGAGCACCTACAACCACTACCCGATCGGCTGGGCCCAGGCCGGGAACACACCGTTCCAGTGGTACAAGCGGTGGGTGCACGCCGGCGGGGTGCGGGATCCCCTCATCGTGCGCTGGCCCGGGCACGTCACCGACCCGGGCTCCATCCGCTCCCAGTACCACCATGTGACCGACGTCGTGCCGACGATCCTCGAGGTGGTCGGCGTCGAGGCGCCCGAGATGCTGGCCGGTGAGCCCCAGCTCCCCATCGACGGGACCAGCTTCGCCTACACGTTCACCGACCCCGCCGCCCCGACCCACAAGACCGTGCAGTACTACGAGATGTTCGGCAACCGGGCCATCTGGGCCGACGGCTGGAAGGCGGTCGCCTGTCACCAGCGCGACGTGCACGTGGTCCGACCGGCACCCTTCGAGGACGACCGGTGGGAGCTGTACCACATCGACGAGGACTTCTCCGAGCTCGACGACCTGGCCGACGTCCACCCCGACAAGCTCGTCGAGCTCGTCGAGCGGTGGTGGGTGGAGGCCGGTCGGCACAACGTGCTGCCGCTCGACGACCGGGGGGTGGGTCGGACCACCCGGCAAGCGGGTCCGAACCGCTTCGTGTACTACCCCGGCATGTCGGGGATCCACCCCCAGGCGGCCGGGCCGACCCGGAACCGGAACTACACCATCACCGCCGAGATCGACCGGAGCGACGCCTCCGAAGAGGGGGTGCTGCTCGCCCTCGGGGGGCGGTTCGCCGGCTGGACGTTCTTCGTCAAGGACAATCGACTGGTCTATGAGTACAACTATGTGG
>JAJYVS010000031.1 GCA_021791895.1 Actinomycetes bacterium
GAGCCCCACCCCTTCTATCGGGCCACGGTCGAGCTGCTCGACCGGTTGGTGGTCGCGGAGCGAGCAGAGCTCGGGCGAAGTCCAGCACTTGGACGGCCAGTTCCCGGCGGGGCGGACCCGGCGGGGCCAGCGTGTCGGCCGACAGGACCGGCAACCCCCGACGGGCCAGTTCCCGAACTTCTCCGGTGTCCCGTCGGTCCACCACGAAGGCGTCGATGAACGAGGCATAGGCCTCGGCTACCGCGGCCGGGCGATGGGCGAGGCCGACGCCCGCCATCAGGCGCTCCCGGGCCTGGTAGCGCTGGATCTCGGGACCGGTGCGCGGAGCGCTGGCGAGCACGACCGGCGAGACGGCCACCGTCGGCCCGCTGCGGGCCGTCAGCGCGCCGTGGACCTCGGGCACCGCCAGCATGGGCCCGATGCTGATTACGGGGTTGCTCGGCGCCACGACGACGACCTCGGCCCAGGCGATGGCCTCGGCCACCCCCGGCGCGGCCGCCGCCTCGGTCGCGCCCAGGTAGTCGACCCCGTGGACCGGGGGCTCGGCCCGGCGCGCCACCAGGTAGTCCTGGAGCGTCAGGTCCCCCGCTTCGGTGCGGATCACGGTGGCGATGGGGTCGTCGCTGACCGGGAGCAGGCTCGAGGTGATCCCCCAGGCCCCGGCCAGGATCCCGGTCGCCTCGGTCAGGGTGGCCCCGCCGTCGAGCAGCTCGGTGCGGCGAAGGTGGAGGGCCAGGTCCTCGTCGCCGACGTTGAACCACTCGGGCCCGTAGCGGCCGAGGGCCGCCCGTACCGAGAAGCTGTCGCCGGCCGGGCCCCAGCCGCGTTCCTCGTCGAAGCGCCCGGCCAGGGCGTAGAGGACCGAGTCGAGGTCGGGACAGATCCGCAGGCCGTGGAACTCGACGTCGTCGCCGGTGTTGGCCACGACGGTGAGGCGAGACGGGTCGTCGAGCGCGCCCAGCAGACCGCTCAGGAAGCGGGCCGCACCGAACCCGCCGCAGAGGACCACGGCTTCGGGCTGGTCGGTCATTGGGGACAGCTGAGCATGCCCCCGACCGACCGACAAGACGTGGGCCAAGGACCCCCGCTTCTCCCCATGTTTAGGGCCAAAGGCCCCTATTCGACGGGCCCTCGGGCACCGTAGCGTCAACAAGGAACTGGGCTCTTGGGGGGAGGCGATCATGCCGACCGTTGACATCGGAGGGCTGCGCGAGACCGAGGTGGAGATCCGCGACGTCGTCCACAAGTTCGCCGAGGAGGTGATGCGCCCGATCGGGACGGCCCTCGACAAGCTGGCCGACCCCGCCGACGTCATCGCCCCAGGTTCGCGGCTGTGGGAGATGTTCGAGCGCCACGCCGAGCTCGGGCTCGACGGCCTGGAGGCCGAGGTCGGCCCGGAGCCCGAGGACCGGGCCCAGCTGCGGGCGGCGATCAGCGAGGAGCAGGGGTGGGGCGACTCAGGTCTGGCGATCAGCCTCGGGGTCGCCGGCTTCCCCCGCATGCTGGCCGCCATGTCCGGCAATCCCGCGCTGGCCGAGGAGTTCAAGGACTCGATCGGCTGCTGGGCGGTGACCGAGCCCGACCACGGCAGCGACGTGCTGGCCTTCACCGAGCGCCACTTCCGTGACCCGAGCATCCGGGCCAACTGCGTGGCCCGGCGGGTCGGGGGCGACGTCGTGGTCAACGGCCAGAAGTCGGCGTGGGTCTCGAACGGCTCGATCGCCACCGCGGCCGCACTGTTCTGCACGCTCGAAGGCGACCAGGGCCTGGCCGGCGGCTGCGTGGTCCTGGTCCCGTTGGACCGACCCGGCGTGAGCCGCGGCAAGCCCCTCGACAAGCTGGGTCAACGGGCGCTCAACCAGGGGCAGATCTTCTTCGACGACGTGCGGGTGCCGGCCGACCACCTGGTGGTCGGGCCCGACACCTATCCCCTCACGCTCGAGGCGGTGTTGGCCATGGCCAACGCCGGGATGGGCACCTGCTTCGTGGGGGTGGCGCGCGCCGCCTTCGAACACGCGGTCGACTACGCCCACACCCGGGTCCAGGGGGGCACGACCATTTTCGAGCACCAGAGCGTGAAAAGCCGGTTGTTCAAGATGTTCATGAAGGTCGAGGCGGCACGGTCCCTTGCCCGCCAGGTGTCCTCGTTCAACTCCACCCACCCGCCCCTCGTCCAGTACTCCATGGCGTCGAAGGTGTTCGCCACCTCGACCGCCTTCGAGGTGGCGAGCGAGGCCGTGCAGATGTTCGGGGGGAACGGACTCAGCCGGGAGTACCCGGTCGAGAAGCTGCTCCGGGACGCTCGGGCGTCGATGATCGAGGACGGTTGCAACGAGGTGCTCGGCATCGTGGCGGCGTCCCGACTGTGAGAGGAGGAAGTCTCGGTGCAGCTGCGTGAGGTGGTCGGCAGGCGGCGGTCGGTTCGCTTCTTGCGCCCCTACCAACCGGTGGAGATGGAGAAGATCCAGCGGATGCTGGAGGCGGCGAGGTTGGCCTCGCACTGGGGCAACGTCCAGAGTCTCCGGGCGGTGGTGGTGATCCGGGAGCAGGTGCCCTCCGACGTGCTCGAGGCGCTGTTCGCCCCGGTGGCCGGGTTCCAGATCAAGCTGGCCCCGGTCGTGATCGTCTGGTACCTCGACACCGCTGCCGTCGACGAGCAGGGGGACCGGCTCCGCGAGCTGCTCGCCGCCGGCGCGCTCGGGTTCGGCCCGAAGAAGAGCGAGGCGCTCGAGGAGAAGCTCATCCCGTTCTTCGACTCCATCCGGGAGGGCCTGAAGCAGCCGGGCTTGGGCGAGGTCGACTGTGGGCAGGGCATCGCCCAGGCCACCCTCATGGCCTTCGAACAGGGTCTCGGCACGTGCTGCCTCGGGACGCCGAAGGCCCAGGAGCTGAAGGGGACCCTCGGGCTGCCCGACACGGCGCGGGTCCTGCTCCTCCAGACGGTCGGGTATCCGGCGGAGAGCCCCGAGGCGGGCGGCCAACGTCCCCGGCAGCCCTTCGAGAAGCTCTTCCACCTGAACCGGTTCGGGAACCCGTTCCCCCGGTCCGACGACGTGGTGGAGGAGCTCACCGAAGACGGCATGTTCACCGCTCCGGCCCCCCAGCCCTACCGTGAGGCGGAGCTCGACTACCTGAAGGAGGCGCTCGGGTTGAAGGGGCACGGCCTCTTCTGACCCGGTCCTGACCGACAAGAGCGCTGACCAACGGAACACACCAATAGAAGAGGAAGACAGCTATGAGGATGCGCGCGGTGATCGCCGGAGTGGGCATGACCTCCTTCGGCAAGCACCTCGATCGGGGTCTCAAGTCCCTCGGGGCCGAGGCGACCCAGGCGGCGCTGGCCGATGCCGGGATCGACCCCGGCGAGCTGCAGGCCGCCTACGTGGCCAACGCGGCGGCCGGTCTCATCACCGGACAGGAGTGCATCCGCGGCGAGGTGGTGCTCCGGTCGATCGGGATCGGCCGGCTCCCCGTGGTCAACGTCGAGAACGCCTGTGCCGGCGCGTCCACCGCCTTGCAGCAGGCCGCGGCCATGGTCACCGGAGGCATCTACGACGTCGTCCTCGCCCTCGGGGTGGAGAAGCTGTACCACCCGGACAAGGCCCGGTCGTTCTCGGCCTTCTCCGGGGCGGTGGACGTGGAGGCCCTCCAGTCGATCCTGCAGGGACTGCAGGCGTCGGCCAAGGCCGGCGGGGCGAAGAGCGCCGGGGAGGGTGCCGGAGAGAAGCGGTCGATGTTCATGGACATCTACGCCAGCGCGGCCCGCAACCACATGGACCGGTACGGCACGACCGTTGAGCAGTTCGCCGCGGTCTCGGCCAAGAACTCCCTCCACGGCAGCCTGAACCCGCGGGCCCAGTTCCGCGATGTCCTGAGCGTGGCCGACGTCCTGGCCGCGCCGATGGTGGCCGAGCCGCTGACCCGGCCGATGTGTTCTCCCATCGGCGACGGGGCCGCCGCCGCGGTCATCGTGAGCGAGAAGGCGGCCCGTCGGCTCGGCATCACGAACCCGGTCCACCTGGTGTCCTGTGTGCTGCGGTCGGGATGGGACCGCAAGGGCGACGAGCCGGGACTGGTCGAGGTGTGCAGCACCGAGGCCTACGAGGAGGCCGGCGTCGGTCCGCTCGACCTCGACGTGGTGGAGTGCCACGACGCCTCCGCCCCGGCGGAGCTCATGGCCTACGAGCAGCTCGGCCTGTGCGCGAGAGGTGAGGGCGGCAAGCTCATCGACTCCAAGGACACCTGGCTCGGCGGCCGGGTCCCGGTCAACCCGTCCGGGGGCCTGCTCCGCAAGGGACACCCGGTCGGTGCCACTGGTCTCGCCCAGATCGTCGAGGTGACCGAGCAGCTGCAGGGTCGATCGGGGGAGCGGCAGGTGGCCGGGGCCAAGGTCGCCCTGTGCCACAACGGCGGCGGGGCCATCGGGGCCGACGCGGCGGCCATGTGCGTGAGCATCCTGTCCACGTGAGCCTCGACGGTATGGCCCGGGACCGCACGGTCCTCACCGGGCTGGCGATGCCTCCAAGTACTCGCGGTTGAACCAGGGCACCGACCTCATCGCCAGGAGGGGCAGCTGCCAGTCAGCGGGGTTGGCTGAGTACACGGGGTCGGCCACGATGTCGCCGAGGTCACGACGGACCCTCTGCGGTCCGTAGGTCGGAGAGCTCGCGCCGTCATTGTTGGTCCCGTTGCGCTTGCGGCGGCCATCTCTCGGGGTGCGCGTCTGTGAGGCTGGATCCGTGCAACCGCACGGCGCAGGACGGACAATCCCGCCCATGGCGCCCCGGCTCGTGCGGAACAAGGTGGGCCTTTCGTGGTGGGTCCCGATGGCGGCGTTGCTGCTGGCGGGCGCCCTTCTCACCGCCTGTGCGAGCGAGCCGAACTCGTCGCGCGCCACGTCCACCACGGCCCGCAAGCCGGCACAGCCGACGACTTCGACGACTGCAGCGGCGGCCTTGGGGCCTCCCATGAGCGGCTTCGGCATCGGGTTCGACGTCTCGCCGGCGAACCTCGTCCCCGGGCTCAGCGACCAGCCGACCGGACCCGCTCTGGTCGGCCTCCTGCGAAGCGAAGGAGTCCATGTCGTGCGGCTCATCGCCGACGACGCGCAGCGCGACATCAACAAGGAAATGGGCACCGCTGGGTGGAAGGAGGTCTTCGGCGAGCTGGCGGCGGCTCACATCGACGCGATCCTCCTCACCGGAGGCGTGCTCGGCCCCGAGGGCCAGTTCTCCGGCTACTGGCTACCCGAGCCGCTGAGCCCGAACTTCCCTCAGCCCGGCCAACCGATCGAATCGACCCAGCAGTTCATCGCCAACCAGGACGTGATGCTCAACGACATCAAGCAGCAGTGTGGCGGGTTCCCGGCGAACCTCGTCGGCATCGAGGCGGTGAACGAGCCGCTGGTGAACTCGACCACCATTCCCATGCTCCAAGCCGACGTCGCGGCCATCCACGCCGAAGCTCCAGGGATACCGGTCACTATCGCGGGGTGGCGCACCGCTGCGATCCATCCAGGTGAGCGCTGGAACTACAACGACCCGGCGGACACCTCACTCGTGGCTCCGTTGGCCGACTACGTCACGGCGCACATGTACCTCGACGACATCGCTGGCAGCGCGGCGGAACTGAACTCGACCGACCCGAGCACCCTTGAACCCATCGCGACCAACTTCCTCAACACCGTGATCGCTGGAGCACAGGGCAAGCCGATCTTCATCGGCGAGTTCGGCGGGGACGACGGGACCTCCCCGCTGAACGGGCGTACGGGAGGGTCGCCACAGCACCAGGCCGCCGTCATCGACGCCTCGCTACAGGCGATGTACGCCGATCGCACGAGCGGTGTCACCGGAGGGTCGATCTGGGTGCTGGAGCCATCCGAAGGGACTGGGCCGAACTCGTCGTGCAGTCCCTTTACCTTGATCTGCTCCGGACAGCCCCAGATGACGCCTGCGCTCGACGCCATCGCACAGGAGGCCCGCCTCCAGGGCTGATCCCGATCAGCGGATCACGCGCCGCAGACGTGGCGCTGGCACCACCGGTGGTACCATATATTCCATGGAGAAGACGACGCTGTACCTGCCGGAGGAGCTGAAGGTGGCGGTCAAGCGGGCTGCTGCTGAGCGCGGGGTGTCGGAGGCAGAGATCATCCGCGAGTCGATTCGGGTGTCGGTCGGTGGTGTTCGCCCGCGGCCTCGTGGCGCCCTGTACTCGAGCGGGCAGCCGATCGCCCGCCACGCCGAGCAGCTGCTTGCCGGCTTCGGGGCGCGCTGAAGGTGCCTCCGGTCATCGTGGACACGAGCGCCCTGCTGGCGTTCTTCGATGCCTCCGAGCCCGACCACGACGCGGTGTCAGCGGTGCTTGCCGCGGCCGATGCGCTGGTCGTCTCTCCGTACGTGGTGGCCGAGCTCGATTACCTCGTGGCCACCCGACACGGCGTGGACCACGAGCTGGCCGTGCTGGCCGAACTGGCCGGCGGAGCGTGGAACCTGGCAGTGATCGACGAAGAGGGGCTTCGCCGCACCCATGGGGTGATCGCCAGCTATCGGGACCAGAAGATCGGAGTGGCGGATGCATCGATCGTGGTCCTGGCTCAGCGGCACCGGACGCGCGCGATTGCCAGCCTGGACCACCGACACTTCGACGTCCTCCGGCCCCTCGACGGTGCCTACTTCGACCTGCTCCCGCGCGGGGGTTGACGGGTCCCGGACACTTCTCGCCGGGACGGGGTTGCCCAGGACATCGGCGGTCACGGTCACGCGCCGAATAGGGCGGGATCCAGCCGGCTGCAGGGGGCAGCTGCTGGGAGCAGCGTCCCTGTCGGCTAGGAGGCCGGAAGGCGCGCACCCGCTCGTGGACACCCAGCGTCCGGCAGTCGAGCCCCCAACCGTCGATCGGGTGCGATGGCGGAGCGGTGAGACTTCGGGCTTCTTGGGCGGTAGATCGGCCGATATGAGCCGCCGGGCAGGGCCGTCGAGGGTTCGGTGGCCGCTACCCTGGGCCGGTGAGCGGTCGGCAGGTGCCCGGTGGGGTGGTGCACGAACTCCCCTCCGATCTCCGCCGAGCGTTGATCGGCAACCCGGTGGCTCTGGTCGCCTGGAAGGACATCACCCCGCTCGCCCGCAACGAGTTCATCTGCTGGGTCGAGGACGCCCGGCGGGAGCTGACGCGGGCACGGCGCATCCGCCGGACCCAGGAGGAGCTCGAGGAGGGCCAGCGTCGGCCGTGCTGCTGGCCGGGGTGCGCGCACCGCGAGCGCAACGGGAAGGCGTGAAGGACTCATTGGCCGACGCGTGACCGGGCGAGCCGCCGGGATCTTTTGGGCGCGGACTCCGCCAACCGGCGTTCGGTTCCGATCACCGGGTCCGGATGAACCGGTGGACGGCCTGGAGGAGCTCCTCGGTCTTCTCGGTCGCCACCGCCTCGTCGCCCGAGGAGAGCGCGTGGCGGACGCAGTGGTGGACGTGGTCGTCGAGGAGGATGCCGGCGACGGTCTCCAAGGCGGTGCTCACCGCGGCGATCTGGGTGAGGATGTCGATGCAGTAGCGGTCCTCGGTGATCATCTTCTCGATGCCTCGGGCCTGGCCCTCGATCCGGCGCATCCGGTTGATGAGGGCCTCTTTGTTCTTGGCGGCCACATACCCGTACGGGGGTGGGGTCCCCGCCGGGGCCCCCGGGACGGCGTCGGCGGGGGCGGTGTCGGTCATCGCCCGTGATCCGCCGAGGCGAACCGACGCAGGCGCAGCGAGTTCGTCACGACGAACACGCTGGAGAACGCCATCGCACCCGCCGCGACGATGGGGTTGACGAGCCCGGCCACCGCCAGGGGGATGGCGGCGACGTTGTAGCCGAAGGCCCAGAAGAGGTTGCCCTTGATCGTCGAGAGGGTCCGGCGCGACAGGCGGATGGCGTCGGCCGCGGCCCGTAGGTCCCCCGCCACGAGGGTGATGTCCGAGGCCTCGACGGCCACGTCGGCGCCGGTCCCGATGGACAGTCCGAGGTCGGCCTGGGCGAGCGCCGGGGCGTCGTTCACGCCGTCGCCCACCATGGCCACCACCTCGCCGGCCTCTTGGAGCCGGACGACCTCGGCCGCCTTGTCCTCGGGCAGGACCCCGGCGAGGACCCGGTCGATGCCCACCTCAGCGGCGACCGACCGCGCGGTCCGCTCGTTGTCCCCGGTGAGCAGCACCGGGGTGAGGCCGAGGCCGCGCAGCTCGGCGACGGCCTGGCGGCTCGTCGCCTTGATGCGGTCGGCCACCGCCACCAGCCCCTCGACCTCCCCGTCGACGGCGACCCCGACGACGGTCGACCCCTCGGCCTCGAGCTCGGCCACCTTCGTGGCGAGCTCGTCGGGGAGACGCACCCCCCAGTCGCCGAGCAGGCTCGGCCGGCCGATCACCACCGCGTGGCCGTCGACGACGGCTTCGATCCCGAGCCCGGCCCGGGCCGAGAACGACTCGACGCCCGGCAGGGTGCCGAGGCGCTCCCGGCCGTAGTCGGCGATCGCCCGGGCGATCGGGTGCTCGCTCGCGTCCTCGGCCCCCGCCGCCAGGCGCAAAAGCCGCCCGTCGTCCGACCCCCGGGTCGGGACCACCGCGGCGACCGTCATCTTCCCCTCGGTCAGGGTTCCGGTCTTGTCGAGGACGACGGTGGTGACCTGGCGGGTCTGTTCCAGGACCTCGGGGCCCTTGATGACGATGCCGAGCTGGGCGCCACGTCCGGTGCCGACCATGAGGGCCGTCGGCGTGGCGAGGCCGAGCGCGCACGGGCAGGCGATGACGATCACCGCCACCGCCGCGGTGAAGGCCGCCGTGGCCGCGGCGCCCCCGACGAAGAGCCAGCCGATGAGGGTGAGCGCCGACACGGCGATCACGGTCGGCACGAACACGGCCGAGACCCGGTCGGCCAGCCGTTGGACCGGTGCCTTTCCGGCCTGGGCCTCCGAGACAAGGCGGGCGATCTGGGCCAGGGCGGTCGAGGCGCCGACCCGGGTGGCACGGACGACGAGGCGGCCCGAGGTGTTGACCGTGGCTCCGGCCACGGTCTCCCCGGGGCCCACGTCGACCGGGAGCGACTCGCCGGTCAGCATCGACTGGTCGACCGCCGAGCTGCCCGACTCCACGACGCCGTCGGTGGCGATCTTCTCGCCCGGACGGACGACGAACCGGTCGCCCAGGGCCAGCGTCTCGACCGGGACGAGGACCTCGACGCCGTCGGCGAGCACCCGGGCCTCCTTGGCCCCGAGCTCGAGGAGCTCGCGGATCGCCTCACCCGACCGGCGCTTGGCCCGGGCCTCCAGGTACCGGCCGAGCAGGATCAGCGTGGTGATGGCGCCGGCGGTGTCGAAGTAGACGCTGGTCGACATCCCCGCCGCCAGCACCACGGTCGACCAGACCCATGCCGCGAGGGTGCCGACCGAGATGAGGGTGTCCATCGTCGCCACCCCGTGGCGCGCGTTCGTCACCGCCGCCCGGTGGAACGGCCAGCCGGCGTAGAAGACGACCGGGGTCGCCAGCACGAGCGAGGCCCACTCCCAGCCGGGCGGCCGGGAGGCGGAGACCCAGGCGAAGATCGCGAGCGGGACGCTGAGGACGACCGCCAGCACCAGGCGCCAGCGGTAGGGGCGTGACGGGTCCCCGTCGGTGACGGCTTCGGGGAGGGCCGCCCCGTACCCGGCGGCCTCGACGGCGCCGATCAGCTCCTCGACGCCGACCCGGGCCGCGTCGAACGCGACGGACGCGTGCTCGCTGGCGAAGTTCACACTCGCCGCGACACCGTCCAGCTTGTTGAGCCGCTTCTCGATTCGGGTCGCGCAGGTCGCGCAGGTCATGCCCGAGATGGCCAGCTCGATTCGCTGGGGGCGCTCAGCCGCCGGGGTCCGGGATCCGTCCGCCGTGGTGGCGGTCGGCGTCGACATCATGCCGCCTCATACCCGGCCTCTTCGATGGCGGCGCGCAGCGCCTGGTCGTCGAGGCCCTCGCCGGTCACGGTGACGAGCTTCGTGTCGAGGTCCACTTCCACTCCGGCCACGCCGGCCACCGCGCCGAGCTCGCTCGACACCGCGTGCTTGCAGTGGTCACAGCTCATCCCCGGCACGCTGTAGGTCATCGTCTCGGCCATCACGACTCCTTCGTTCGCTTATACCCTACCCCTGTATTAGTCCGGATCGGCACGGCGGTCAAAACCGTGCTCACCATCAGATCACCACCGGGATCCTTCCGGGTAACGATCCAGGCCAAAGCCCTGCACGGCGACGCACCTCCGAACCGTTCCCGACGTGGCGGCCCGGCGGGCCACGGTCGCCTACCCACCATGGGTATCAGGTCCGCGGTGCCGTGCCGATCTGCAGCCGACACCGGGCCTCGCACCCGCCGGGGGCTTGTGGGCACCGAGAGGATCACCGGATCGTCCTCTCGGGGTCAGCTCCGGTTCGAGACGACGAAGCCGCCCGCCATGCCCTCTTGTGCGTGGTCGGGGACCGGGCAGAGGTGCTCGTCGGTACCCGCTCTCGAGGCCGTGAAAATGAACGTGCCGACGTGCATGCCGGCCGAGGTCGACTCGCCGAGGGACCACAGCGCCGCGCCGTCGGAGGCGAGACCGCCGGTCATCATCGGCATCGGTGAGGACTGCCCCCCGGGCGGTGATCACCAGCCGAACCGCCCCATCATCGCCCGGTAGTAGTCGTAGGGCGCCGCCGTGGCGTCCGTGGGCTGCTCGTTCGAGTGACCGCTGAGCGACACCGCGAGCCCGGTGCCGAGCCCCGCTGCCATGAGCAGGCCGGCCGCGAGCGCGCCGATCACAGGCGACGCCGGGGTCGGCCGCGGGGCGCGGAGGTCATGACCGTGGCCTCGTTGGCACCTGAGCGGAACGGATGGTGGCGGCGACCGCAGCGGCGACCGGCCCGACGACGGACATGGGCCAAGCCTGGTCGAGCCACCCGAGGACGACTAGGGCCATTCGTCTCTAGGGGGCCGGGACCAACGGACCTATGCCCGGAGACCGGGGCAGAAGAGCCTGGTATCAGGCCCGCGAGGGGTCCGAGCCCGGGAGGTGGTTCGAATGATGTGGTACTGGGGCGGGGGCGTCCACTGGTGGGGCTGGCTGTTCGGCGCCCTGGTCATGGTCGCCTTCTGGTCCTTTGTCATCTGGGCAATCTGGTACCTCGTGACGACGCTCCGGCGGCACAACGAGCGACCGCCCACCGGTGGAGACCCGACCCGGATCCTCGACGAGCGGCTCGCCCGCGGGGAGATCGACGCCGAGGAGTATCGGCGTCTGCGTGAGCTCCTCGACGAGCGCCGCACCCGCACCGGCGGAGGGTAGGCGGGGAACAGGAGGCGGAGCCGACCCGTCGGCCGAGACCGGGCCGTCGGGCATTGGCGGCAGTCCTCCGGACGCTCGCCCTCGACTCGATCGGTGGACCTCGGTCGGGGATCGCGGCGAGGGGAACCGATGGGCGACGGGTCACCTGAACCGAACCGACCGCGAAATAAGCAGGTCGGACTCCTTCTTCTTGCCGTTCCCCTGCTACGAACCTTCTTGACCCCGTCCTTTGGAGCTGACCCAACCTCGCGGATGAGGGTGCCAAGCTTGTCCAAGCTTGTCCAAGGTTGTGCCCTCGGGGTCGGGTTCAGGGTTGGGCGCGGAATCATGCACTGAATTGCGCGACACGACAACTCAATCGTCCGCTTGTGCGGGTAGTCGCCTAGGCGGACCGGCCGGCGGAGTGTGCCAAGCGGCGCCTCATGGCGCGAGACCTCAGGTGTGTCAAGGAGGTCAGTGTCGTTGCAGCCCGTGCGCGGCGCCTGCCGGTCCTGGGTCCGCGAGCCGGTGCTCCGGACCTGCGGATCCAGTAGGGAAATTGGCAGGATTGTCACGTGGTGGTCCGGGGATGGCGCGCGAAGGGGATCGACGGGAACCAGCCGATCGGACGACCGGACAGCGCCGTTCCGGCCGGAGCGTCGCGGCCGTCGAAGGCGGAGAAGGGTCCGTCGCAGCAGAACCTGCGGTTCTTGTACGCCGCCCGGGCCCTGCGCAGCTTCGGCGTCGCCTTCCTCACGGTCGTCTTCCCCCTCTACCTGGACGCCCGCGGCTACTCGAGCGCGGTGGTCGGCGGGATCCTGAGCGGCGCCACTGTCATGTCCGCCCTGCTCGTCCTGGTGGTGGGCCTTGGCACCGACCGGTTCGGGCCGCGGCGCATGCTCGTGCTCCTGGGCGGGGTCGGTGTGCTCGGTGGGCTGGTCATGGCGGCCACGACGAGCCTTCCGCTCATCGTGATCGCCAGTGGCCTCGGCGGGGTGGGCCGGGGAGGCGGGGCCGGCAGTGGGGGGGCCTGGGGACCGGTGTTCCCGGCCGAGCAGCCCCTCTTGGCCGAGTCGGCGGGCCACGAGCGGCGCACGGCCGCCTTCGGGTTCATCGGTTTCATCGGGGTGATGGCCGGCGCCCTGGGTTCGCTGGTGGCCTGGGTCCCCGACTGGCTCCATCATTCGGGCTGGACCCTCCTCGCCTCCTATCGCCTGGTCTTCGTCCTGGGCGCGGTGGTGTCGGTCGGCGTCGTCGTCGCGAGCCTGGCCCTGCGCGACGGCCGCAGCGGCTGGGGCCGGGTCGCCCGTCCGGCCGCTGCCGAGGGCCCCCCGGCGGCGAGCGCCACCTCCCCCGCCGGCACCGGGTCCACCGGGGATCCGCCGTCGGACGGCCAACCCGGAGGATCCCCCACGCTCCGGACGGGCCAGCTGGTCGGCCGTCTGGCCCTGGCCAACTCCCTCAACGGCTTCGGGTTCGGGTTCCTCGGCCCCCTGCTCACGTACTGGTTCCACGTCCGCTTCGGGGTGAGCGCCGGTCAGCTGGGGATCCTCTACACGGTGATCAACCTGGCGACCGCGCTGCCCTATCTCGGCGCCGCCCACCTCGCCCGCCGTGTCGGGGCGGTGATGGCGGTCACGGTGACCCGGGCCGTCACCGTCGGCCTGCTCGTGGTGATGGCCTGGGCGCCCGACTTCATCTGGGCCGGCATCATCTACGGCCTCCGGATGGCCCTCAACTCCCTCGGGTTGCCGGCGCGCCAGTCCTATGTGATGGGGGTCGCGCAGGAGGGGAGGCGGGGCATGGTGGCCGCGTTGGGCTCGCTGCCGTCCCAGGTCACCTCGGGCATCAGCCCGGCCATCGGCGGCGCCCTCATGTCGGTGCTCGAGGACGCACCGCTCTTCGGCGCTGCGGCGTTCATGGGGGCCAATGTGATCGTCTACTGGCTGGCCTTCCACAAGATCCTGCCGCCCGAGGAGCGGGCCCGGTCGGCACCGGACGACCCCGTCGCCACCGGCCGCGCGGCCGTCGAGGACGACGACCGCCTCCAGCAGGCGGGCCAACCGGTCCCGGGAGAGCCCACCTGAGGTGGAGGCGGGGCAAGGTCTCCGCGCCGGCGGCCGACCGCTCAGTCGAGTTGGTCGAGGATCCGAGCGATGTTCGCCGCGGCCGGCCCCGGTTCCTGCCACCCGTAGGCGGCGAAGGTGGCCTCCTGGATGAGCAGGCCGAGGTGCCACGCGACCATGAATCCCGGCCCGACCGGCCCGGCCTCCACGTACCCGGCGAGGAGCTGGTCCGAGTCCGGGCGGGAAACCCAGGTCCGGGGGTCGAACGCGGGGTGGCTGCGGTAGGCGTCACCGAAGTCGATCAGGCCGACGAAGCGTCCGGTCCCGGGGTCGACGAAGACGTGCTCGGGGCCGGGATTGGAGTGCAGCACGACCGGCGCGGTGTCGGTCGGTGCGGCCGCCACCGCCAGCTGGAGGACGCGTTCGGGGGCCAGCTCGGCCGGCCAGCCGTCCTTCTCGGCCAGATTGGGGAGCAGCCGGCCCAGGGACTCGCCGATCCGCCCGGGAAGGTCGGCCGGGGCCGAGTCGCCGGGGAAGAGCCCGCTCGCGGACAGCGGCTCCTGGTCAACGGCGTGGACCCGCCGCACCGCGGCTCCGGCCGCCCGCAGCGCGGCGTCTCGGGCCGCCGGGGCGAGTTCGGTCCGGGCCAGGGCGTTCCCCGGCATGCGCGTCATGACCAGGTACTCGATCCCTTGATGCTCGCCGTTGCCGAGGGGCCGGGGCACCGGGAGGGTGGGGTCGGCGGCCGCCAGGTGGTTCAGGAGGAACGCCTCCTTGGTCAGGCTGGTCCGCCCCCGGACCCGGTGGGGTCGCTGGGTCTTGAGGACGATCTCGTCGTCCACCACGTAGACCCGTGCCTCCCCGCCGGTTTCGTCCAGCGCGCTGACCATCTGGGCGTCGGGCACCCATGCCCGCACCACTCCGAGCACGACGTCGTCGTCGAGGACCGGGTCGGCGGGGTGGGGTTGGCGCTCGGTGTCGCGCGACGTCATGGGCAACCTCCGGTCGCGGGCCCCGCCGGGAGCGGTCGGGCCTGCGGCCAGCCTTGTCCCGCCAACCCGATCCTCGCTACTTTTCCGGCGTGAGCAGGATTCCATGAGCGAACCTCGCGCGGTGGCCGTCGTCTTCCGGGGCGACGCCGACCTGCGGCGGAGCGCCACCCCGGCCAACACCCGCCTGGCTCCGATTTTCACCGCCCTGGCGGATGGCGGCCTGAGCGCCGTCCCGGTCGTCTACGCCGACGAGTGGGCGGGCGAGGTCCGTGACCAGCTGTTGGCCGCCAGCGGCGTCCTCGTGTGGGTCGACCCGGTGGCCGGCGACGGGGATCGGTCGGTCCTCGACGCCGTCCTGCGGGAGGTCGCAGATGCCGGAGTCTGGGTCGCCGCCCACCCCGACGTCATCGCCAAGATGGGCACGAAGGAGGTGCTCTACACGACGAAGGACCTCGGTTGGGGTGCCGACATCCACCTGTACACGACCTACGAAGAATTCGAGCGGGCGTTCCCGCCCCGTCTCGGGGCCGACGGCATCCGGGTCCTGAAGGCCGACCGCGGCAACGCGGGAAGCGGGGTCTGGAAGGTCATGGTTCCCGGTGGCCGGCCCGGCGCCCGGACGCCGGCGCCCGACGAGATCGTCGTGGTCCAGCACGCCCTCGTCCGGGACGAGACCGCCGAGGAGGTCGTCCTCGGAAGCTTCATGGCCGGGCGAGCGCCGGCGTTCTCCGCCTACGGGGGGACGGGACGACTCGTCGATCAGGCGTTCTGTCGCCGCATCGATCAGGGCATCGTCCGCTGCTACGTGGTCCAAGACCGCGTGGTCGGCTTCGCCCGCCAGTATCCGAGGGGGCTCTCACCCGAGGAGCGGGCGGCCGAGGGGTTCGATCCGGATCGGGCCCCGTCGGCCGAGCAGATCATGGGGCTCCCGTCACGCAAGGTCATGTACGGACCGGAGGAGCCGGCCCTCCAGGTCCTGCGGAGCCGGTTGGAAGAGGAGTGGCTCCCCGCCATGCAGCGCCGGCTCGAGATCGGCACGGACCGGCTCCCCGCGCTCTGGGACGCCGACTTCCTCTTCGGGCCCGAGACCGCGGATGGCGCCGACACCTACGTGCTCTGTGAGATCAACGCCAGCTCGGTCATGCCGTTCCCGGCCGAGGCGCTGCCGGCCCTGGTCGGAGCGACCCGGGGGGCCCTGGACCACTCCGTGGCCGGGTGACCCGGGAACATCCTTCACCCGGCTTTTGGGGACCCCGGACGGGCGCCCGGGGGTTGGCGCGCTCTAGGTTCGTCCCCATGACGGACCGACCGGGAGTGGCGTCGATGGGGACGGGACCATGGGGATAGGAGAGGCCCGAGCGGCCACCCGCATCAAGACGGTGGCCGACGCCCGGCGTCTGGCTCATCGCCGGCTGCCCGGACCGGTGTGGGACTACATCGAGGGTGGCGCGGGCGCAGAGACCACCCTCCGGGCCAACATCAACGCCTATGAGCTGGTGCATTTCCTTCCCCGGGTGGGGGCCGTCACCGGCGACTCCCCCGATCTGAGCACGAGCGTGCTGGGCACCCCGGTGTCGATGCCCCTGCTGCTCAGTCCGGTCGGCTTCACCCGAATGATGGACCCCGCCGGGGACCTCGCGGCGGTGGGCGCAGCCGGGGCCGCCGGGACCCTCGCCACCTTGAGCTCGATGTCGGGGCACACGATCACCGAGGTGGCCGCGGCGGCCACCGGACCGGCCTGGTTCCAGCTCTATTTCCTCGGCGGTCGGGCCGGGGCCGAGCAGCTGGTCGACCGGGCCCAGCAGGCGGGCTACCGGGCATTGGTGGTCACCCTGGACACCCCGATGCCGGGGAACCGGGAACGGGACTCGCGCCACGGGCTGTCGCCGCCGCTGCGGCTGGATCGGCGCACGATCACGAAGATGGCTCCCCGGGTGCTCCCGCACCCCCGCTGGCTGGTCGATGCGGCGAGGGACCGGTTCAGCCTCGACCTCATCAACACCACGTCGCTCGAGCTCGGCGGCAAGACGATGACCAGCCTGGAGGCCCTCTTGCACTGGCTCGCCTACCCGGCGAAGTGGGAGGACTTCGGCTGGCTGCGCGAGCAGTGGGACGGTCCCATCCTGGCCAAGGGCGTGCTCACGGCCGACGACGCCCGCCGGGCGATCGACGTGGGTGCCGATGGCGTGGTCGTGTCCAACCACGGTGGTCGCCAGCTCGACTCGGTCGACGCGACCATCGCCGCGTTGGCCCGGGTGGTCGGTGCCGTCGACGGCCGGGTGGAGGTCTACCTCGATGGCGGGGTCCGGCGCGGTGCCGACGTGGTGAAGGCGGTGGCGTTGGGGGCCAAGGCGGCGATGGTCGGTCGGGCATGGGCCTACGGCCTGGCCGCGGCGGGGCGCCCCGGGATTGACCGGGTCCTGCGCCTGCTGCGCGAAGACATCGACCGGACCATGCGGCTGGTCGGCGCGACGAACATCGCCGAGATCGACCGCAGCCTGGTTCGGACTCCGCCCGAGTGGGGGCCCTGAGCCGGCCGGGTCGTGGCCCGCGTCGCGGGCGCGCCGGCTGACGACGAAGCCCGAGCTCAGACGCCGGTGCCGGCGTCGGGGAGGACGGCCAGCTCGGCGTCGAAAACCGCGGGCGCCCCGGGCTCCAGCATCCGCCGGGCCACGAGGACCGTCCCCGCCGCGAACAGCATCAGGCTGCCGCTCACGGCCCACGCGGCCGAGTACGAGGCGTGCTCGGCGACCAGGCCGAAGAGAAACGGCCCGGCCATCCCCCCGATCCTCCCGCCGGTCTGGGTGATCCCGGTGGCGTGGCCGGCCCGGGAAGGGCTCATCCGCACGACGGCGAAATTGAACAGCCCGTTCCATCCCCAGCCCACCGGAAAGACGATGGCGGTGCCGAGCCCGTAGGCGAGCAGGCCATGACCCCGGGCCGCCAGGACCAGGCCGCAGTACCCGGCGGCACCCACCGTGAGCATGGCCGCCACCATCGTCAGATGTGAGCGGCCACCGACGTCCGAGCGCCGGTCGGCCCGGTAGCCGACGAGGACCCGGGCCCCGACGGCGCCGAACGAGCCGAACGCCACCAGCAGCCCGGCATCGGCGTGGGGGACCCCGCTGGCCACCGCCGAGCTGACCAGGAACGCGGTGAGGGCACTGGCCGTTGCGATGCCCATGCCCAGCGCCAGGGCGAGCAGCACCAGCGCCCGGCGGGGCAGGTGGTCCTCGTCGGGTTGCTCGAGGGGCGAGCCCGGGCGCTGATCGGTGTGGACGACCCGGGGGAGCCCGAGCGCGGTGGCGAGCGCCCACACCGCCGCGCTGGCGAAGGCCCAGCGCCAGCCGACCGTGAGGGCCAGGGCCGGCACGGCCAGCCCGGCGAGGGACGTGGCGAGCGGGACGGCGGCCTGCTTGACCCCGAAGGACAGCCCTTGGTGCTCGGGGAGGACCCGTCGGACCAGAAAGACGTTGGCCGCCGGTTGCATGGCCGCACTGACCACGCCGGCGGCCACCATGAGCACCACCAGGATGGGCCAGGAGCGGGTCGCGAACGCCAACAGTCCGAGCACCACGGTCGCGCCGGTCGCTGCCAGCCGCATCGTCCGCAGACCGCCCAGGCGTTCGGACAGGCGCCCGAGGGGGATGGAGCTCGTGCCGGCCGCCAGGTAGTAGACGGCGATCGTGATGCCGAACGCCGTGGTGCCGAAGTGGAGGCTCGCCCGCATCTGGACGGCCAGCGCACCGGCGAGGAAGACCGGGAGCGAGCTCGAGATGGTCGCGGCGACCGCGGCGGCGACGTCCCGGCTGTCGCGCCGCGTGCCGTTGCTGTCCCGGTGGCCCGCCATGGCCGTTCGACCCTACCGACCGTCACGGTCCCGGGAAAACCCGGCGACGAGGGTCATCGATCGGCGATCGAACCGACCCCCGGGCGGCGACCCCGCGGCGGGCACCGGCGGGCAGGGTTCGCCCGCCAGACGGTGAAGGACTGGGAAGCGGTGCTCGCCCGGTCCCTTGCCCCTTGAGGGGTGGCCGACGAGCCGTCGCCGGCTCCGGGGGACCGTACTCAGCGCAACGTCACGCCGGCCGCCCGCATGGCGTCGATCGCCCGCTCGGCGTCACCGGGGTGCACCTCGACCGGACGGACGCCGTCGAGGAGGACCACCACCTCGTAGCCGAGGCGCCTGGCGTCGAGTGCGGTCTCCCGCACGCAGTAGTCGAGGGCCAGCCCGCACACCACGATCACCCGGGCCCCGACGTCCGAGAGCAGCCCGGACAGATCGGTCGAGGCGACCTCGCCGGTCGTGACGTCTCGGACCGAGAACCCCGAGTAACCGTCCTCACCGCCGGTCCCCTTCTTGACGGCGGGGCCGACGACGGAGAGACCCGGGACGTACTCGGCGCCCCAGGTACCGGCCACGCAGTGCACCGGCCAGGTTCCGCCGTCCTGCGCAAAGTGCGGAGTGTGGGGCGGGTGCCAGTCCTGGGTGTAGACCACGGTGGACCCCGCGTCCTTGGCCCGCTCGATCTGGTGGTTGGCGAACGCGACCAGCTTCTCGCCACCCTTCACGTACAGAGCGCCCCTGGGATCGGCGAAGTCGTTCTGCAGGTCGACAACGAGGAGAACGACCGCCGGTCCGTAGTCGACCAGGTCCGGTTCCATGTGGACATTCTGCGTGCCACCGGCGAGATCCCCGGCGTCGGCGCAGTGCGGTCGCACAATGAGGGAGCGACCGGCACCATCATGACCCGCGACGGGACGGCCGTCCAAGGCGACGCCGACGCGGTGGCGCAACGGCTCGAGGGGGGCGAGTTCTTCTGGCTCGACCTCGACGGCGTCGACACCGAGGCGGCCTTCCTCCTGGCCGACCGCTTCGGGTTCCATCCGCTGGCGGTCGAGGACGCCGAGCACTTCAATCAGCGCCCGAAGATCGAGGACCACGAAGGTTTCACCTACTTCGTCGTCTACGGGACCGAGCCGGACGGCTGGGGGCCGCTCGAGCTCCACCTCTTCTACACCGACAAGTACGTGGTCACCGTCCACCAGGGCCTGTGCGTCACTGGACCAGGTCCGCCAGCGTCTCGGCCGCCACCGCGCCGACCAGCTCTCCCCACCTCAGACGGCGGTGCTCTACCTGGTCGTCGACCAGCTGGTGGACAGCTT
Organism: Actinomycetes bacterium; assembly: GCA_021791895.1. GTDB lineage: Bacteria > Actinomycetota > Acidimicrobiia > Acidimicrobiales > RAAP-2 > Palsa-461. Next base: position 19,526 of record JAJYVS010000031.1, read on the forward strand.
CTTCCCGGTCCTCGCGCGTCTCGACGACCGCATCGACGAGCTCGAGGACGCCATCTTGCAGGCGCCCACCGAGGCCCAGTTGGGCGAGCTGTTCGCCATGAAGCGGTCCCTCGTGTCCCTGCGCAAGGTGGTCACCCCCAGCGGGACATGTTCGCCGGCATCATCGGCGACGTCACCGACCTGCCCGGCATGACGCCCGAGGACGAGCGGTGCTTCCGTGACCTGACCGGGGCCATGGACACCCACCTCTCGACCGTGTCCAACCGGCTGAACGTGGTCATGAAGCAGCTCACGATCATCGCCGCCGTGTTCCTGCCGCTCAGTTTCCTGACCGGGCTCTTCGGCCAGAACTTCTCGCTCCTCGTGAACCACGTGGTCGACAGCGCCTGGGCGTTCTGGGTGCTCGGCATCGGGTTGGAGCTGCTCGCCGTCTCGGTCCTGCTCGACCTATTCCGGGGTCGGGGCTGGCTCGGGGGACCGACCACCTGAGTCCTCGGTGCCGACCGGCCGAGGGTCAACCAGCGGGGAGCGCGTGGAGGAAGTCGAGGACGTTGCGGTCGAAAGCCTCGGGCTGGTCGAGGTTGCTGGCGTGGCCGGCGTCGGCGAGGACGACCTTGGTGGCGGCGGGGATGTGGCCGGCCATGTAGTCGGCCGCCGCCAGGAACGGCTCGTCGTCCTGGCCCACGAGGACGAGGGTTGGGACCCCGATCGTGCCCAGCGACCCGATCACCCGGCCGTCGTGCTGGGTCAGGAGCCCCCGGGCGGCGAGGGCCAGCCCGGTCGCGCTCTTGTGCACGCGCTGGCTCACCTCGGCCCGGCTCACCAGGGCGTCGAGGCCGCGGGTCTCGAACGCCTCGGCCCGGGCGATCGCTGAGCGGTTCCACCCCTCCCGTCCCTCGTCCCGCCGGTAGCCCGGGCCCGTGTCGAACAGCATCAGCGCCCGGACCCGGTCCGGGTGGGCGAGGTGGAAGGCCAACGAGAGGTAGCCGCCGAGGGACAGTCCGCCGACGACGGCCCGGTCGACCCCGAGGGCGTCGAGGATGGCGGCCATGTCCTCGACGGCCAGGGACTCGGTGTACTGGCCAACATCCCCGGGCGAGTCGCTGCGGCCGTGGCCCCGCAGGTCCCAGACGACGACCCGGTGCTCGGCCCCGAGCGCGTCCAGATTCGGCTGCCACATGTGCGAAGAGGAGGAGTACCCGTGGGTCAAGAGGATCGTCCCGAGCCCCGGTGGTTCCCGCGGACCGTGGACCTCGTAGTACAGGTGGACGCCGTCCCGTTCGATCTCGGCCACCGGGCGATGGTAGGTCGCGGCGCCGTCGGCCGCGATAATCGGAGCCCGGCGCCGTGGCGGCGCCGGGCATGCCGGGTGGCCAACCCGGCACCGGGCTCGTGAAGGGGGACGTGATGCGGGTCGGGATCTCGCTGGGCACGGCCTATCGGGCCGGCGACCGGAACGGCGCGGCCTCGGTCGTCTCTCAGGCCAGGGCGGCTCGTGACGGGGGGCTGGACGTCCTCTCGGTGGGGGACCACCACGCCACCGGACCGATGCCCTATCTCCAGAACACCCCGATGCTGGGCCGGGTCCTGGCGGAGTGGGACGAGCGCCCGAGCGGCTGTCTGTTCCTCGTGCCCCTGTGGCATCCGGTGCTCATGGCCGAGCAGATCGGCACCCTGGCCGACATCGCCCGCGGACCCTTCGTGGTCCAGACCGGGCTCGGCGGGGGTTCGGCCCAGTTCCGGGCGATGGGCGTGGCCCCCTCCGAGAGGGTCCGGCGGCTCGAGGAGGGCATCGGGCTCGTGCGGGCCCTGCTCGACGGCGAGACGGTCTCGAGCACGACGTTCGGTTTCGCCGACGCCAGGGTGGCCCCGGTCCCGACCAAGGGGACCGAGTGGTGGGTCGGTGCCGACAGCCCCCGGGCCATCGAACGCTCGGCCCGTCTCGGGGACTGCTGGTACGCGAACGCCGACCTCACGCCGGCCTCGGCGCGCGAGAAGCTGGCCCGTTACCGGGAGGCCTGTGACCGCCACGGGCGGGAGCCGGTCCGGCTCCCGATCCGTAAGGACGTCTTCGTCGCCGAGACCGCGGCCGAGGCTCGGGCGGTCGGTGACCGGTTGATGGAGGCCGGGTACCGCGGCTTCCCGCGTGACGCCGTCGCCTACGGGGACCCCGAGGGCGTGGCCGAGCAGCTGGCCGTGTACGCCGAGATCGGCTTCACCGACGTGATCATCCGGACCATGACCGCCCCGCTCGAGGCCGCGGTCCGATCGGTGGAGCTGGCCGGCGAGGTCCGGGCGAGGTTGCAGTCGGCCTGAGCGTGGCCGGTCAGGCCCCGGTCCTCCCGGCCCAGAGCCGTCGCTCGGGTTCCTCGGGGGCGTCGAGGACCCGGGGGGACCCGCCGATCTCGAGCGTCGCCCGGCGGGACCCCTCGTAGCGGGGCCAGCCGACCCCGGCCTCGGGCACCTTCGAGCGGGCGAAGCTCAGCCACGCGTCCTGCATCGCCGCCGACAGCTCGGAGGCGGCCGCGTCGGTGCCAGTGAGCGGTGCCGTCGGGCCCTCGAGCGTGCCGAAGACGAAGGGAAGCTCGAGCGCGTGGCAGGCCCCGAGCCGGCCGTCGCTCAGCGCGGGCCGGGTGAACAGGTACATCCACACGTCGGGCTGGTGGCGCGCGTGCGCCTCGGCCAGGGCGATCGAATGCTGGCGGAACAGCCGGTCGGTCTGGGCGGCGTAGACGATGTCGGGTGGCTCGCATCCCTGACCCCGGGACGAGCGCGCGGCGCGGTAGACGGTGGCCACCTCGCGGGCCGCCGGCGCGTCGGGGACCCCGGCCAGCACGAGGCCGAGGCGCTCCTCCAGCGCGTCCTCGGAGATGTCCAGCCAGCCGGGGGCCATGGAGCCGAACAGGCGGGCCTCGTCGAGGTTGGTCCCCACGATGAGCGGCACCGGGGGCACCGATCCGGACCCCACGGCCGCCAGGGGGTCTTGGGGGAGCACCGCCCCGTCGACCACCGGCCCGATGCCCGAGCTCCACAGGTTGGGGCCCGAGCGCAGCTGGACCTGGGCCACCGCCGTGAGCAACGTGTCCACCGGCAGGTCGACGAGGGCGCGCTGGTCGTCGCCGACCCCGGCGGCGTCGGCGACGGTGCTGGCGAACGTCTCGGCGACCCCGGCGTCCATCGACGGGGCGTAGGTGCTCTGGAGGACCGCGGCCCGGAACAGGCCCCGCGCCGCCGGCATGGCCAACAGGCACTCGACGCTCTTCGCCCCGGCCGACTCCCCGAACACCGTGACCGCCGCCGGGTCGCCCCCGAAGGCCGCGATCTCGGTCGCGACCCATTCGAGCGCCGCCACCTGGTCGAGGAGCCCGAGGTTGGCCGCGCCGAGCTCCGGGAGGTGCAGGAACCCGAGTGCCCCGAGCCGGTAGTTGAGGGTGACCACCACCACGTCGCCCCGTGCCGCCAGGCCGGACCCGTCGTAGGTGGGGGCGGTGCTCGTCCCGAGGCGGAACGCCCCCCCGTGCACGAAGACGAGGACCGGCCGTCGCTCGCCGTCACAGCCCGGGGTCCAGACGTTGAGGCGCAGGCAGTCCTCGTCGGTGCCGTGGGCGCCGGGCCCGAACAGCCCGCCGAACACCGGGGACCTGGCCGGGGCGCCGGGCGGGAGCGCCGAACCCATGCCCTGGGGGCAGGCCGGCCCGAACTCGAGCGCCGGTGCGACCCCTTCCCAGGGCTCGGCGCGACGCGGGGGAGCGAACCGCCGCGCGCCGGCGGGGGCCTCGGCGTAGCGGACCCCCCGGAACGCGGCGATCCCGCCCGAGGCCGTCCCGCGCAGGGTCCCCCGTGTGGTCCTGACCTCGACCGGCCCGTCGGTCTGGGCCATCGCCCCGCTCACAGCCCCTGGTCGACCGCCAGGTCGACCAGGAACTCGTAGTAGGTCAGGGCTTCGGAGACCGCGAAGCGCTGGCGGACGAACTCGATGCGCGGCGGCGCGGCGCGCTCGGGGTCGAGCACGAGGTTGGCGCCGAAGGCGGGCCACCGGGCGACGAGGGGGAAGGCCCGGCCGCGCACGGTCGTCGAGAACTCCAGCAACTCGGGATGACGGACCAGCAGATCGCCGAACGCGTCGGCCAGGGTCGCCACGGCGCCGCTCGGGTCCCCGGCGCGCAGCTGCCCGTATGCCTCCTCCACCCCCGAACGCAGCGTGGCGTCCTTGATCTTCTCGGCGCGGGCCATCGGTCAGATCGACGAGTTGATCGGCAGATCGACGCCGCTTAGCTGCTTCTCCCGCCACGGGCGGTGCTCGGACTCGTGGCGCTCCTTGAATTCGGGGAGCACCTCGGTCCCGAACCGTTCGATGGACTCCATGATGTGCTCGTGCTTGCGGTCCCCGCACTGGGCCACGAGCACCAGCACGTCGAGGTGGTGGTGCTCGTACGCCTTGATGTTGCGCCGGATGGTGTCGGTGGTGCCGATCGCCTGACCGCTCCTCGCGGCCCGGAACAACGCCCGCTGCACCTCGTCCTCGGGCTCCTCCGCGGCGATCTGGTCGCGTGACATGAGCCGGGCCGCGACGAGGGGCCCGCGGCCGTCACGCTGCTCGCTCGGGAGCTCGTTGAACCGGTCGTAGATGTTGGTGGCCCCGGGCTGGTGGCTCCCTCCGGTGAGCGGGCTGTAGTAGTAGCCGAGCGAGTAGGCGAAGAAGCCCGGACCGTCGGCGCTCCGCCGGACGGCCTCCTCGTCGGTCTCGGCGGCCATGAACGTCGACAGCACGGCCAGACCGGGGTTGATGGCGTGGCCGATCGGGAAGCACTCCTCGCGCACTAGGCGCCAGTACTCCTCGGAGCGGTCACCGAGCTCCTCGGGGGTCTCGAAGCCGAACCCGAGGGACGCCATGCCGAGGCGGGCGGCGACCATGGTGGTCTCCCGCCGTGACGCCGCGACCCACAGCGGCGGGTGGGGCTTCTGGAGCGGTTTGGGGACGACGTTGCGGGCCGGCATGGAGAAGAACTCGCCCTCGAAGCCCTGATAGGGCTCCTGGGTCATCATCGTGCAGATTTCGCGGGTCGCCTCCTCCCACATCGCCTTCTTGCGGCTGCGGTCGACCCCGAAGCCGCCGAGCTCCATGTCCGAGGACGACTCCCCGCTGCCGAACTCGACCCGTCCGTCCGAGAGGATGTCGAGGGCGGCCAGGCGCTCGGCCACCCGGGCCGGGTGGTTATACCCCGGCGGGGTGAGCACGATCCCGTGACCTAGACGGATGTTGCGCGTCCGCTGCGAGAGCGCGGCCATCATCAGTTCCGGGGCCGAGGAGTGGGAGTACTCCTCCAAGAAGTGGTGCTCCACCTCGAAGACGTAGTCAAAGCCCAGCTTGTCGGCCAGCTCCACCTGCTCGAGCATCTCGTGGTAGATGCGTCGCTCGGCGTCGGGGTCCCAGGTCGCGGCTCCCGGGGGCTTGGGCAACTGCAGCTCGTAGAAGAGTCCGAACTTCACGGCGTTCCTTTCTCCTGTGTGTCGGCGCTCGGCCGGGGTGCGACGAGTGGTTCGGCGGCCGCCGGCTCCGACCCGTCGAGGATCGCCCGCATGCGCTGCTCCACCTGGTGCCTGATCTGGTCGGGGTGGGTGAGCACGTAGAAGCGCCCCTCCTCGATCGCCTCCACCACCATCTGGGCGACCAGCTCTGGGGGCATGCCGTCGGCCAGGAAGCGCTCCTGCATCGCGAGGCGCCGGGTCTCGCGCTCGGAGTCCGCCGTCGCGTCCTGCAGGTGGGCCGGCCGGTTGCGCTCGGCAGTGACGATCCGGGTGGCCACCATCCCCGGGCACAAAACCGAGACCCCGATCGCCGAGTTGGCGGCCCGCAGGTCGTGCCACAGTCCCTCGGAGAGCCGGGTGACGGCGTGCTTGGTGACCGAGTAGATCGAACCGCCGCCGGTGGAGAGGCCGAGGACCGACGAGGTGTTGACCACGTGGCCCGGCTCGCCGTGGGCCAGCATCCGGGGGACGAAGGTCCGGATGCCGTGGACCACGCCCATGAGGTTCACGCCGAGCACCCAGCTCCAGTCGTTCTCGGTCGTGGCCCAGATCGGGGAGCCGCCGCCCGAGACCCCGGCGTTGTTGCACACCACGTGGATCGGTCCGAACCGGGCCTCCGCCGCGTCGGCCAGCGCGTCGACCGCCTTGGGGTCCGAGACGTCAGTCGGGTGGGCGCTGACGCCGGCCCCGCCGGCGGCGAGCTCCCGTTCGATCTGGGCCAGGGGCTCGGCCTCCACGTCCGCTAGGACGACCGCCATGCCCTCGCCCGCGAACCGCAGTGCCATGGCCCGGCCGATGCCGCTCGCCGCTCCGGTCACGACGGCCGTTCGACCCGACAATCGCATGTCCCCCCCTGGGCCCGCTGCCCGGTCCCAGACAGTACCGACCGCTGCGGTCCTGCGGCACCCCGGCCCGGCGGCACCCGATGGGCCGAGCCGACGCACGACGGGCGAGGTCGCCCAGAGCGATACTGGGACCGGTTCCGCGGGGGAGGGAGGCGCGATGTCCATCCAGTTGAACCACACGATCGTCCCGGTCGAGGACAAGCGAGCGGCGGCGGAATTCCTGGCCGAGATCCTGGGACTCGGTCCGCCCCAGGCCTTCGGGCCCTTTGTCTGCGTGGAGACGGCCAACGGGGTGAGCCTCGACTACGACGATCGCTGGGGCCCGGCCCACAACCACTACGCGTTCTTGGTGAGCGAGGAGGAGTTCGACGCCATCTTCGATCGGGTGAAGGCCCGTGGCCTCAGCTACTGGGCGGACCCCGGGCACCAGCGGGCCAACGAGATCAACGGCAACGGACGGGGCTTCTACTTCGAGGACCCCTCGGGACACAACATGGAGGTCCTCACCCGGCCCTACGGCAGCTGAGGGCCGGCCGCCCCCGTTCGTTCAGGGGCCGTTCGGCAGGAAGCGCCCGGTGGCGAACACGAACACTCGATCGGCGGTGACGGTGTCCCCGTTGCGGGCCCCCTCGACCGCCACCCTGGCCCCTTTCACGACGATGTCGGACGAGGCCGGCAGTGGGCCCTGGTAGTAGGTGGTGGAGGTCTGTTCGTTCACCGTGACCGTCCGTCCGGCCACGGTCGTGAGGGTGAAGCCGTTCCCGGTCAGGCTGGCGACCGTCCCGGCCGCGACGAAGTCGACGGGCCCGAAGGTGCCGCCCGAACCCGGCCCGAAGGCGCCGCCGGTCCCGGGGTCCCCCGCGGACGGCTCGGGCACGGCCGGGGCGACGACCCGGATCGGTCCGGAGGTGGTGGTCGCCAGCCCCACGGACAGGCCGACGACCGCCAGGGCCAGGACCCCGGCGACCACCCAGGCCAGGAGGGCGGAGTGGAGCGGCCCCCGGGGGCCCGAGGGCGGTCCGGGGCGCGGTGGCGCCCAGCCGGCCCAGCCCGGCGGTGGCCCTCCGGGGTGAGGAGGCGCGCCGGGAGGGGACCCGGCGTCCTCGGCCGGGTACTCCCCGGTGGGCTCGGGGGCCGGGGCCTCCGGGGCAGGCGTCGCCGGCTCGACCGGGGATTCCGCGTCGCCGTCTGCGGCTACCACGATCCCATGGTGGCACGGCCCGATAAGAAACCCTGGTGGTTTCGATAAGAAGCCCCGAACGGCCCGGGCCCCGCTCAGACCGGGGCTTCGAGGTGCAGCTTCGGGACGTGGGGGCGTGGGCGGTGGGCACGGAGCGCCTCGAGCAGGTGCTCGCGGGTCGAGCGCCAGGCTCGGTCGTCCCACCGGTTGACCGATTGGGTCGGATCCTCGAGCGTCGAGTACAGCTCGCCCTCGGTGCCGTCGTGCACGGTCCCGGGACCGTACGCGGTGCAGACCAACCCGTCGCGGTAGACGGTGCGCAGGTGCACGTCCACCCCGAGCAGCTCGCTGTCCCATTCCGTGACGACCTGGTCGAACCCCCTGGCCTCGGCGTCACGGTCGTCGGTGGGGAGGGGGGCGCCGTCCATCCACTCGGGCGACTCCACCCCGGCGACGGCGCAGAAGGTGGGGGCCAGATCGAGCAGCCCGACCGGCCTCTTCACCACGGCGGTTGCCGACCCGCTCGAGGGGGCGGGGCGCCAGACGAGCGGCAGGCGCATCAGCGCGTCCACGTGGTAGGGGCCCTTGAACAGCAGTCCGAAGTCCCCCTGGAACTCGCCGTGGTCACTGGTGTAGAAGACGTCGAGGTCCTCCCCCCAACCCCGCTCCTCGATGCGCCGGAGGACCCGCCCGAGCGCCTCGTCGATCAACTCGCACTCGACGGCGTTGCGGGCGTTCACCTCTCTCACCTGGTCGGCGGTGAGGGTCGCCGGGACCCAGCGCGGAGGAGCCTCGTAGTTGGAGACGAGCGACCCCTCGTACCACAGCCGCCAGTGCCGGGGCTTGGCCTCGATGACCCGCTCCCGCTCGGCCGCCGAGGGCCCGAAGCCCGAGGGGAGCGCAACGTCGCGCCAGTCGATCCGGGCCACCTCGGACTGGGGCGGGTCCCAGGGGTGGTGGGGGTCGGGGAAGCTCATCCAGCAGAACCAGTCGTCGTCGCCCTGGAGCGAGTCCAGCCAGGCGATCGTCCGATCGGCCACCCAGTCGGTGTGGTAAAGCTCGCGCGGGACCGGGTTCACCTTCACCTGGGGGGCGCCGGTGTCGCCGCCGCCCCGGTCGTTGACCGCGAGCTCGGCGTCCAAGGCCTGATAGAAGCCCCGCACCGTCTCGGGGTGCTCGGCGGCCAGCCAGCGGGCGTAGTGCAGCGGTCCGACGCTGCCGTGGGCGGCCAGCTCCAGGTGCTCGAAGCCCCGGTGGGATCCGCCGGGGGGCCGGGTACCGAGCTGCGACTGGGCGTTCTCGGCGAACCGCAGGAAGGGGTCCAAGAACGGCTCGAAGTGGGCCTTGCCGATGAGCGCGGTGCGATAGCCGTGCAGGCGGAGCACCTCCGCCACCGAGGGCGCGTCCAACGGGAGCGGGACGCCGTTCATCCAGACCCCGTGGGTCGTCGGGTACTGCCCGGTGAGCAGGGTCGCGCGCGAGGGCATGCAGACCACCGACTGGGGGTGGGCCCGTTCGTAGCGGATGCCTTGGGCGGCCAGCCGGTCGATCACCGGGGTCCGGGCCAGCGTCCCGCCGTTGCAGCCGAGGGTGTCGTAGCGCTGCTGGTCGGTGGTCACGAAGAGCACCTTGCGCCGGGTCACCGGGCCTCCTCGAATCGCCGCGCCAGGTTCTCGAGCGCCGCCCCGGCGGCACCGCCGAGGGCGAGGGCGCTCGCCGCCGGTTCGGCGTCGGTCCCGAAGACCACGAGACATCGCCCCTCGTCGATCGGGACCACGTCGAGGGTGGCGAGATGCCGACGGCACATCGGGCCATCGCTCGAGTACTGGAGACGCCGCTGCAGCGGGTCCCGGGTCACGATGGTCTCGGTGACGACCTGTCCGCTCGACAGCGTGATCGTCCGCGCCGTCCCCTCGAGATGGGACGATTCGATCCCCGGGAACCACTCCTGGACCCGGCCCGGGTCCCCGACGATCGCCCACAGCTCCTCGGCACCCGCGTCGATGACGACCTCGCGCCGGACCGAGCCCTGGTTGGTGATCAACGTCGTTGTGGTCCCCTCGTGCAGAGCGGCCCCCCCCCGGGGGGGGACGGCCGCCGCCCAGGGTCTAACCAAGAAGTGGCCGGCGTCGCAACCGGAGTTGACGCTCGAGCGAGCCCGGAAGTTGACTGGTCCTGACGGTCGGATCCACACCGGACCAACGGAGGTCCTTATGACCGAGCTCATCTTGGACTCGCTGCAACGGCGGGTCCGCGCCCTGCACTCCTTGTACTCCGATGCTCTCGGGACCATGGACATCGACCAGGTGAACCACTTCGAGCGCGAGGGCGTGCTGCCGATCGCGTTCAGCCTGTTCCACATCGCGAACATGATCGACACCTCGTTCATGGTCATCACCGGGCTCACCCCGACCTGGAACGAGGACTGGGAGGCCCGGGTGCGGCCGGCCATCGCCGACCACGGCAAGCACCGGAGCGTGGCCGAGATGATCCACCAGCGCATCGGCGACTACGGGGCGTTCCAGGACTACCTGCACCTGGTCTTCGACCGGGTCGAGTCGTGGCTGGCCGACCTCGATCCGGCCGAGCTCACGAGGATCGTGATCAGACGGCCGTTCCCCGACCAGATCGCGAGCACCTTCAGCGCGCGGGTGGCCGGGAGCGAGGGGATCACCGTCCTCGACGCCGTGGAGTGCTGGATCTACCAACACGGACTCCGGCACATGGGGGAGATCGAGCTCGCCCGGGGGCTGGTCGGTTTGGGCGGGATGACCTCGTGAACCCGGCCGGGGAGGTTGGGGTCTGGCGCCGCCAGCTCGACCGCTACCCGGCATCCTCGGCCCGGTACCGCTACCTGACGGTCGTCGTCCTCACCACCGTCGTCGTGTACTACCAGCAGTACGTCGGCGGTGCGGTGTCCCCGTCGGTGCTGGCGTTCTTCGGGATGTCGTTTCGCTTCTACCTGGGCGTGGTCGTGGTCTCGAACGCGGCCGGCTCGATCGCGAGCCTGGTGGCCGGGCTGGCCGACCGGTGGGGTCGGGCCAACATCACCCTCTACGGACTGCTGGCGGCCAGCCTGACCACCACGCTCGGCGTCCCCAACGCCGCGGGCCGCTTCGAATACGGCGCCCTGGTCTCGGTGGTCGGGTTCATCGAGGGCATGGTGCTCGTGGCGACCCCGGCACTGGTCCGGGACTTCTCCCCCCAGCTCGGCCGGGGGCGGGCGATGGGCTTCTGGACCCTCGGCCCGGTGCTGGGCAGCCTGTTGGTCTCGGAGGTGGCGTCGAACACCCTGCCCCACCTGCACGCGTGGCAGGACCAGTTCCACATCGCCGGGTTGACCGGGCTCGGCGTGTTCATCCTGGCCTTCTTCACCCTGCGGGAGCTGTCACCCTCGCTGCGGGACCAGCTCATGGTCTCGATCCGGGAGCGGGCCCTCCTCGAGGCCCGGGCCCGCGGGATCGACGTCCGCGCGGCCCTCGAGCGTCCGTGGCGCCAGATGCTCGGGCCCCAGGTCCTCCTCCCCTCGCTCGGGGTCGGGGTCTTCCTCCTCATCTACTACGCGGCGGTCGGGTTCTTCGTCATCTACTTCACCTCGGTGTTCGGGTTCACCCAGGCCCAGGCGAACGGGCTCGGCAACTGGTTCTGGGCGGCCGACGCCGTGACGGTGGTGGTGGTCGGCGTCCTCTCGGACACGGTCGGGGTGCGCAAGCCCTTCGTCGTGGCGGGGACGGCCGTGGCCATCGTGATGACCATCGTGTTCGGAAGCCGGGCCACCCACCCGCAGACCTCCTATGACACCTTCATCGTGATCATTTCGGTCCTCTCCGCCTCGCGGGGCTTCGCCTACTCGCCGTGGATGGCGGCGTTCACCGAGACCCTCGAACGGCGCAACCCGGCCCTCGTGGCCACCGGCCTCGCCGTCTGGGGCTGGGTGCTCCGGGCGGTGGTGGCGATCTCCTTCCTCGTCATCCCCTACGTTGTCGCCTCGGTCAGCCCGGTGGTGAACTACGGGCCGCGCCTCTTGGCTATCGAGACCACCTACCCCGAGCAGGTCCAGACCCTCCGCCAGATCGACCCGGCCACCTTGGCCACGCTGCGGGCCAACCCGTCGGACACCGCGGCCATCGCCGAAGCCCTGCACGAAATCGAGGTCGAGGGCGGCGTCTCGTCCTCGAGCGCGGTCGCCCGGCTGGTGGCCCTGAGCAAGGTCCCCAAGGCCGACCGCGCCTACCTGCAGGCGCACGGCGCGGAGGTCCTCACCGCCCGTGCCGAGGCGCCGGCCCAGTGGCGGCGCTGGTGGTGGGTGTGCGTGGGCGGTCAGATCGCCTTCCTCCCCACGGTGTTCCTTCTCGCCGGGCGGTGGCGTCGTTCGGCCGCCAAGGCGGACCTCGAGGCCCATCGGGTCGCGGTCGAGGCCGAGCTGGCCCGGATGGGACCGACCCCGGGGCTGGCGGCGTCGCCGGGGTGACTGCCGCCGGCCTAGTGCCGGCGCGCGGAAGTTCCCTGAACGTCACTCACGCGGCGACCTTCGCGTCGTAGACCCAGCAAAAGGGCTTGTCGGTCTCGGAGTGGCGCTCGATGAACGCCATCAT
>JAJYVS010000003.1 GCA_021791895.1 Actinomycetes bacterium
CGGCGGGCCGAGCCGGCGCTGGCCGGCTCCGGGTCCTCGGACGTCTCGGCCTCGGTCCACGACACGGTGCTCACCGTCACCCGCAGCCACCCCTCCGCCTCGGTGGCGTGCCTGTTCAACCTGGGTCCCGGGCCGGCGGCGGCGCCGGCACCGGCCGGTGATCCGGGCCAAAGGCGCTGGCGCCGGTTGCTCGACTCGGCCGAGCTCACGGCGACGGGCGAGGTGCCCAGGCTCCCGGACATCGTTTCGACCGGGGAGCCGATCACCCTCGGGCCCTTCGGGTTCTGCGTCTATCGGAGCGGGCCGGCCGGCCCGGCCGAGGGGGAGCGGCCATGAGGGTCTGGCCCGGTTACCCCCATCCGCTCGGCGCGACCTGGGACGGCGGAGGGGTGAACTTCGCCCTCTTCTCCGAGCACGCAAGCTCGGTCGAGCTGTGTCTGTTCGAGGAGCCCGACACCGCGGCGCCGACCGCCACCGTCTCTATGACCGAGTCGACCCACCGGGTCTTCCACGCCTACCTGCCCGACGTGCGGCCCGGGGTCCTCTACGCCTACCGGGTCGACGGGCCCTACGCCCCCGACCAGGGCCACCGCTTCAACCGCAACAAACTGCTCATCGACCCCTACGCCAAGTCCCTGACCGGGCGCATCCAGTGGTCCGACGAGTTGTTCGGGTACGCCATCGGCGACCCCGACGAGGACCTCTCGATGGACAAGCGCGACTCCGCGGCCCACGTCCCGAAGGGTCAGGTCATCGACTCCGCGTTCAGCTGGGGTGACGACCGGGCGCCGCGCACGCCCTGGAGCCGGACCGTGATCTACGAGGCCCACGTGCGGGGCATGACGGTCAGGCACCCCGGGGTCCCCGAGCCCCTGCGCGGCACGTTCCTCGGGCTCGCCTCCGATGCCGTGATCGACCACCTGCTCGGGCTGGGGGTGACCGCCGTCGAGCTGATGCCGGTGCACCACTTCGTCGCCGACCGCCATCTGGTCGACCGGGGCCTCACCAACTACTGGGGCTACAACTCGATCGGGTTCTTCGCCCCCCATGTCGGCTACGCCACCGGTTCCCTCGGCCAGCAGGTCAGCGAGTTCAAGTCGATGGTCCGGACCCTGCACCGGGCGGGCCTCGAGGTCATCTTGGACGTGGTGTTCAACCACACCGGCGAGGGCAACCACCTCGGCCCGACGCTCTCGCTGCGCGGGATCGACAACGCCACCTACTACCGGCTCGTCCCCGACCAGGCCCGCTACTACCTCGACTTCACCGGCACCGGGAACAGCCTCAACATCTTGCACCCGAGGACCATGGGCCTCATCACCGACAGCCTCCGGTACTGGGTGACCGACATGCACGTCGACGGATTCCGCTTCGACCTCGCCCCGGTGCTCGTGCGCGGGTATGAGGCCGGCCAGCCGAGCGCGTTCTTCGAGATCATCCAGCAGGACCCCATCCTCTCGACGGTCAAGCTCATCGCCGAGCCCTGGGACGCCGGTCCCGACGGCTACCGGTTGGGGCGGTTCCCGCCCGGGTGGTCCGAGTGGAACGGCGCCTTCCGGGACTGCGTCCGCCGGTTCTGGCGGGGGGACGCCGGCCAGGTCCCCGAGCTGGCGTCGCGCCTCACCGGGTCCCGGGAGCTCTTCGCCGCCGGCGGCCGCCGGACCTCGGCCAGCGTCAACTTCGTCACCTGCCACGACGGGTTCACCCTGGGCGATCTCGTCAGCTACGACCGCAAGCACAACGAGGCCAATGGCGACGACAACCGCGACGGGACCGACGAGAACTACAGCCGCAACTGGGGGATCGAGGGGCCCACCGAGTCCGTCCGCACCCAACGGGTCCGGGACCGGATGAAGCGGAACCTCCTCGCCACCCTGTTCCTCTCCCAGGGGGTGCCGATGCTCCTCGGCGGCGACGAGATCGGCCTTACCCACTTGGGCAACAACAACTCCTACTGCCAGGACAACGAGACGAGCTGGCTCAACTGGGACGTCGGCGCGACCGGCCGGGACTTCACCAACTTCGTGCGCAACCTCATCGCCATCAGGCAGACCAACCCGATCCTGCGCCGCCGCAACTTCTTCGATGGGGAGCCGGTCGGCGGCGGGGCCACCAAGGACGTCACCTGGATTCGTCCCGACGGCCAGGAGATGACCGAGGCCGACTGGTCGGACCCCGAGAACCGCTCGATCGGCATGCTCCTGCTCGGGCGGGCCGCCGACGAGGTCGACACCCTCGGGCGGGCCGAGCGGGGCGAGACGCTCCTCGTGCTCTTGAACGCCGGTCACAGCTCCCGCTCCTACACGCTGCCGACCATCGACTGGCCGGGCCGGTGGGAGGAGCTGGTGAGCACGCTCCGTCCCATCGGGATCTTCCCCCGTCCGGTTCGCAGCGGCGTGGTCAGCCTGGGCGCCCAGACGAGCCTGGTGTTGCGCCACACCGAGCGACCCGACCACTGAGCCTGCCGGCGGCCGGGAACCGGCGTCCCCGCCCGGTCGTCGCCTAGCGTCGGGCGATGGACGCCGAGACGGTGGCGGTGTACGAGCACCGGGCCACGGAGTGGTTGGCCCGGCGGGGCGAGGCCCCCGACGGCCTGGGGCTCGAGCTACGCCGGCGGTTAGGCCGGGGCCCGGTGGCCGACCTTGGCTGCGGGGTCGGCCGCTACCTGGCCGAGCTGGGCTCTCCGGTGGTCGGCGTCGACGCCGCCGCGGCCATGCTCGAGCTGGCCCGGCGCCGGGACCGACCCCTCGTGCGCGCCGACCTCGAAGCGCTCCCGTTCGCCGACGGGGTGCTGGCCGGGGCCTTCGCCCGCCACTCCTACCTCCACCTGCGAAAGGATCGGCTCGGGGCGGCCCTCGCCGACCTGCGCCGGGCCCTGGCCCCCGGGGGGCTCGTGCTCATCACCCTCATCGAGGGCATCTACGAGGGCCGGCGTCTCCCGGGCGACGACTTCGCCGGGCGCTTCTTCGCCTGCTTCGGGGCCGGCGAACTGGCGGGGATCCTGACCAAGGTGGGGTTCGTCGAAGTGGAGGTGGCGCCGCTGCGCACCGGGGCCCGGCGGGACCTGGTGGCCACGGCCCGTCGTTGAGCGTCCGTCGTCGACGCGACGGGGCGCGTCGATCGGAATCCCGACGGTCGCCGTCGGTGCCGACGTCGCCCTCAGGCCACCTCGGCCGACTCGACGTCGAAGGCCCGCCACATCTCGGCGTAGCGGCCGCCAGCCGCCACCAGCTCCTCGTGGCGACCCTCCTCGACCACCAGCCCGCCGTCGAGGACGAGGATGCGGTCGGCCCGCCGGGCGGTCTGGAGGCGGTGGGCGATGAGGACGGTGGTCCGGCCGCTCGCCACCACCCCCATGGCCCGGTTCACCCGGGCCTCGGTGGCGAGGTCGAGATTCGAGGTGGCCTCGTCGAGGAGCAGGATGGCGGGGTCGACCAGTTGGGCCCGCGCCAGACACAGGAGCTGGCGCTGGCCGATCGACAGCGACCGGCCCCGCTCGGAGACCTCCTTCAGGTAGCCGCCGACGGCGACGATGAAGTCGTGGGCGCCGACCGCCCGGGCCGCCGCCTCCACCTCGGCGTTGGTGGCGTCGGGGCGGCCGTAGGCGATGTTGTCGCGGATCGTGCCCCGGAAGAGGAACGGCTCCTGGGGGACGTAGCCGAGCTGTTGGCGGTAGGCGGCGAGGTCCAGTTGGCGCAGGTCGATCCCGTCGGCGAGCACCGCGCCCTCGGTCGGGTCGTAGAACCGGGCGATCAGCTTCATCACCGTCGACTTGCCGGCCCCGGTCTCGCCGACCAAGGCCACCGTCTCTCCCGAGGAGATCTCGAGGTCGACGCCGCGCAGCGCCTCGACCGCCGCACCCGAGTAGGTGAAGCGGACGCCGCGCAGCGCGACCTTGCCGCTCAGGCGGCCCGGGACCACGGCGTCGGGGGCCACCGGGGTGTCGACCGGGGTGTCGAGGAGGCCACGGATCTTGCGCAGCCCGGCGCTCGCCTGCTGGTAGGTGTCGAAGACCTGGGACAGCTGCTGGACCGGCGCGAACAGGAGCGTGAGGTAGAGCAAAAAGGCGGTAAGGCTCCCGATGGACAGGGAACCGGCGTGGATCTCCTGGTTGCCGACCCCGAGGACGATGAGGATCGCGAGGTTCCCCAAGAAGGCGGCGAGGGAGAAGTAGATCGACGAGATCTTGAGTGAGCGCAGCCCGGCGTCCCGGTAGCCGGAGGTCAGGCCGACGAAGTTGCCCCGGTTGTGCGTCTCGCGCCGGAACGCCTTAGTCACCCGGACCCCCGAGATGTTCTCCTGGAGGTCGGCGTTGACGGCGGCGATGCGGTCCCGCTGGAGGTCGTAGGCGCGCGTCGACTGCACCCGGTACCAGACCGTCCCGATCGCGAGCGGCGGCACCACCAGGAGCACCAGGAGCAGCAGGTGGACGTTGCGGGTGGAGAGAATGACGATCACGCCGATGAACTGCACCAGGTAGACGAGCGCGTTCAGAAGACCCGACTGGAGGAGTTGGGACAGGGTGTCGACATCGGAGGTCATCCTGGTCAGGATGCGCCCGGTCATCTCGTGGTCGTAGAAGTCCATGCCGAGGCGCTGCAGATGGGCGAAGATCCGGACCCGCATCGAGTAGAGCATCCGCTCGGCCGTGCGCGCCGTCCACAGAGTCTCGGCCCACATGTCGCCCCAGTCGACCATGGTGACGGCGAAGAACAGGCTCGACAGCACAAAGAGCGTCCCCAGGGCGTGGTGGAGGAACACGCTGTTCACCGAGGTGCCGGTGAACGAGGGCCCGACCAGCCCGGCACCGGCGTCGATGACCACGAGGAGGACCCCGACCGCGAGTTGGGGGGTGAAGGGGCGGAGGAACCGGCCGAACCCGAACGGCTGGCGGAGCTTCTGGTTCTCCCGGGCTAGTGCCGGGGCGGGGGCGTCGCGCACCGGAGGCAGGGTGTCGATGGCGGCGATGAGCTCGGGGGTCGGGGGGGCCGACAGCCCGGCCCGCATGCCGCCACCCCCACCGCCGCCTCCGCCGCCCATCCCCATGCCCATGCCCCGGCCGGCCGGCGCGGGGGCGGCGGCGATGCTCCCCGGTGCGGGCAGGGCCGCCGCCCCGACCGCCTCGGCGCCGGTCCACGCCGACGCGGTGACCGAGGGGGTCGCGGACCCGACGTGTCGTCCGAGCTCGACCCCTTCACCCTCGGCGTCGTCGCCGGGTCCCGAGAGCAGCTCGCTGTAGAGGGTGCAACGACCCATGAGCGCTTCGTGGGTCCCGACGTCGACCACCCGACCGTCCTCCAGCACGACGATGCGGTCGGCCAGGTGCAGCGTCGAGCGCCGGTGCGCGATCAAGATCGTCGTCCGCCCGACCATGAGCCGCCGCAAGGTGGCGTGGATCTCCTCTTCGGTCCGACTGTCGATCGACGAGGTGGCGTCGTCCAAGAGCAGGATCCTCGGGTCGGTGAGCAGCGCCCGGGCCAGGGTGACCCGCTGACGCTGACCACCCGAGAGCAGAAGCCCGCGCTCGCCGACGATCGTGTCGTAGCCGTCCGGGAGTTCGGCGATGAACGAGTGCGCCTCGGCGGCGCGGGCCGCCGCCTCGATCTCGGCGTCGGTCGCCTCGGGCCGGCCGTAGGCGATGTTGGCCCGTACCGTGTCGGAGAACAAGAAGGCGTCCTCGAAGACCACCCCGATCTGGCGCCGGAGCGAGTCGAAGCTGACGTCCCGGACGTCGATGCCGTCGACCTGGACGCTTCCCTGCTGGACGTCGTAGAAGCGGGGGAGCAGGTGACCGACGGTGGACTTCCCGGACCCAGAGGCGCCGACCAGCGCGACCGTCTCGCCCGGCTCCACCTGGAGCTCGAAGCCGTCGAGGACCGGCTCGGAGCGCAGGTAGCCGAAGGAGACGCGGTTGAAGCTGATCCGGCCGCGGATCTGGCCGAGGTCGACCGGCTCGGGCTTCTCCACGACCTCGGGCAACGAGTCGAGCAGCTCGAGGACCCGTTCAGCCCCGGCCCGGGCCTGTTGCGCCGTCACCAGGATGCCGGCCATCTGGCGGGCCGGTGCGGCCAGCTGGGTGAGGTAGGCGAAGAAGGCGATGAGCGTGCCGACGCTCACTTCGCCGTGGAACACCATCCAGCCCCCGAGGAGCAAAACGGCCACCTGCCCGAGCGCCGGCACGGTCTGGAGCGTGGAGGTCCGCACCGATCGCAGCCGCCAGTTGCGCATGCGCGAGCCGTAGAGGCGGCCGAGGGCCCTGACCACCCGGGACAGCTCACGCTCCTCCTGGCCGAAGCCCTTCACGACCCGCACCCCGCTGACCGCGTCGTCCACGTCCCCGACCATCTCGGCCATGCGGGCCTGCATCTCCCAGCTCGACGGGTACACCACCCGCCGCATCCGGAAGGCGAGGAAGAACAGCAGCGGCGCGACGGGCAGGACGACCACGGTCAACAGGGGCGAGAGGCTGATCATGATGGCCACGGCCAAGAAGAACTGGAGGAGGTTGGCCAACACCATCGGGAGCTGGGTGAGGAGCGTCCGGATGAGGTTGAGGTCCGAGTTCGTCCTCGACACGAGCTGGCCGGTCTGGAGCTGGTCGTGCCCGGCCAAATCCAGACCCTGGAGATGTTCGAAGACGAGGTTCCGCAGGTCGTAGTTGGTGTCCCAGCTCACCCGACCGGCGGTGAACCGCCGGAGGCCGCCCGCCCCGAGCTGCACCACGTAAACCCCGGCCATGATCAGGAGCAGCGGCGCGATCGCGTAACGGTGGTGGAGGATCGCGCTGTCGATCACGATCTTCTGGAGGAGCGGGGCGACGGCGTGCGCACCGGCAGAGACGACCGAGGCCAAGAGGGCGATCGAGATCACCCGGCGATGTGCCCACCACAGCGGCGCCAGCCGCCGGAGCCACCCACCGCCCTCGGCCCCGCGCACCAGGCCCCGCAGGCTCTCGGGTCCCGACGGGTCCCGGGGGGCGCGCCCGGACGCGCCGATCGTGGCGAATGCTCGCATCTCGGCCCGAAGTGTAGCCGGTCGAACTATTCGAATGCCTAATCAGTTCGAGCTCGGCAGGCCCGCGGCCGGGCCTTGGAGGTGGTGCCGGGGATCATTTCGGTCCTGTCATGCACTTGTCATGGGGCCGTTCATAGAATCTCAGCGATTTCCCAGAATTCTGTGGGACGAGGAGGTCGATGAGCGCCCAATCAGGAAGTTTGATGCTCTCCGGGCTTGTCGGGGCCGAGATCTTCTCAGCTCCGACACAGGATGGCCCGAAGGCATGCGGCGGCGACCCCGAGGTCTCGGTGCTCGAGGGGCCCGAGGCGCCTGCCTCCCGGACCCTCGTCGAGGTCTTCGACGCCTCCCGCCGGGTGTGGGGCTCGAACCTCGCGTTGGAGGACGAGACGAGGCGCCTCAGCTACGACGAGCTCTGGTACGAGGCCGGGCGGGTGGCCGACCGGTTGGCCGACCTCGGGATCGGCGCCGGGGACCGGGTCGGGGTGCGGGTGCCGAGCGGGACGGCCGAGCTCTACGTCGCCGTGCTCGGGGTGATGCGAAGCGGTGCCGCCTACGTGCCGGTGGAGCACGGCGACCCCCGGGGGCGCGCCGAGACGGTCTTGTCGAGCGCAGATGTCGTCGCGCTGATCGGCCCCGGAGGGGTCGAGCCGAGAGGCCGTGGCGGCGGGCGCACTGGTCCACCTGGGGCCGCCGACGAGTGCTGGGTGATCTTCACGTCCGGCTCCTCCGGACCGCCGAAGGCGGTGGCGGTCAGTCACCGGTCGGCGGCCGCTTTCGTCGACGCCGAGGCCACCTTCCTTCGCGTGAAGAGCGTGGACCGCGTCTTGGCCGGGTTGTCGGTGGCCTTCGACGCCAGCTGCGAGGAGATGTGGCTCGCGTGGCGGAACGGCGCGGCCCTGGTCGCGTGTCCGCGATCGGTCGTGCGCTCGGGTGACGACCTCGGCCCGTGGTTGGTGGACCGGAAGGTGACCGTGCTCTCGACCGTTCCCACGCTGGCGACGCTCCTCGATCCCGACACGCTCGGTCGGCTCCGCCTCGTCGTGCTCGGGGGTGAGGCGTGTCCCGACGAGCTCGGCTGGCGCCTGGCCTCCGGCGGCCCGGAGGTCTGGAACACCTACGGTCCTACCGAGGCCACCGTGGTCGCCACGGCGGCGCCGATCGTCCGGGGCGAGCGGGTCTCGATCGGCCGCCCTATCGCCGGCCACCGCCTGGCGGTGGTCGGCGACGACGGGGAACCGGTGCCGAGGGGAGAGAGCGGAGAGCTGGTGCTCGGCGGGGTCGGGCTGGCGCGCTACCTCGACCCGGTCCTCGACGCCAGCCGGTATGCGCCGCTGCCCTCCCTCGGCTGGAAGCGCGCCTATCGCACCGGGGACCTCGTTCGGCTCGGCCCCGAGGGTCTCGAGTTCCTGGGGCGCCGGGATGAGCAGGTCAAGCTGGCCGGCCGACGGATCGAGCTGGCCGAGGTTGACGCGCACCTGGCGGCAGCGCCGGGGGTGCGGGCCGCGGCCGCGGCGCTGCGCCGGACCCCGGCCGGCAACTCGATCCTGGTCGGCTACGTCACCGGCACCGTCGACCCGGTGGCGGTCCGTCAGTTCCTCGCCGACCGGCTCCCCGAGGGCGTCGCCCCCCTGGTCGTTGTCCTCGACCGCCTGGCGACCAGGACCTCGGGCAAGGTCGACCGGGCCGCTCTCCCGTGGCCGCCCCCGCCCGACGCGAGCGGGGAGGAGACGGCGCCATTGGCCGGGACGCGGATCTGGCTGGCCGAACGATGGGCCGAACAGCTAGGCACCCAACCGATCGACGAGCGGTCCGACTTCTTCGAGCTCGGTGGGACCTCCATGGCGGCGGCCAAGCTGGTCTCGGCCGTGCGTTCCCGCTTCCCGGCGGCGGCGGTGGCCGACGTCTACGAGCATCGCCGCCTCGGCGAACTCGCCGACCACCTCGACCACCTCGACCAGCTGGCCGGTCGGGCGACGTCCGAGCCGACCCGGGGCCGACGTTTCGGTGCCCTCCAGCTCCTCGGCGCCGGGGTCCTCTTCTCGATCGGCGGCCTCGAGTGGGTCCTCGCGATGCTCGCCTTCGACCAGCTGGTGGGGATCGGCTTGCGCATCGGCTGGGTGCCCCTCGTCCTCGCCTGGCTGTTGGTGGGCAGCGCTCCGGGCAACGCGCTGTTGGTGATTGCCACCCGGCGCGTCCTGCTCGGGGGCCTCACACCGGGTCGGTATCGCCGGGACGGCTCTTTGGCCTGGCGGATCTGGTTCGTCGAGCGCCTGGCCGACACCCACCATCTCGACCTTCTCGAGGGCACGCCGATGGCCCTCCGCTACGCCCGGGCGCTCGGGGTCCCGGTGGGTCCCGGGGCCAGCCTCGGAACCCTGCCCTCCCCGGCCTGCCTGATCCGCATCGGCGCCGGTGCCACCCTGGAGGCCGACGTCGACCTGCACGGCTGGTGGGTCGAAGGAGGAGAGCTCGTCGTCGGGGAGATCGAGATCGGTCCGGGGGCAAGGGTTGGCACCCGAGCCGTGCTCATGCCGGGCGCGTGGGTGGGGGCCGACGCCGAGGTCGAGGCGGGCAGCGTAATCACGGGCACCGTCCCCTCGGGCGAGCGCTGGTCGGGGTCGCCGGCCCGACCCGACGGTCCGAGTGGTGCTGGCTGGCCGGCGGAGCGGGCACCGAGGCCAGCGAACCGCCGGTGGAGCGCCAGGTACACCCTCGGCCTCGCTTTGGTCTCGGTGCTGCCGTGGGTGTCGGCCGTGCCCAGTCTGCTCATCCTGGGCGCCCTCGGCGGGTTCAACTCCCGGGCCCACACGATGTATCTGGCGCTGGAGCTGGCACCGCTGCTCGCCGTGGTGTTCCTCTCGACCTACGCCGCCGTGATCGGGTCGGCCTGTCGGCTGGTGTCCCGGACGATCAGGCCGGGCTGGCACCGGAGCGACGGTTGGACCGCGTGGGCCCTGTGGTTGCACGGCTCGCTCATGGAGGAGACCCACTCGGTCTTGTTCCCCCTCTACTCGACGGTGTACACGAGGAGCTGGCTGCGATTCCTCGGCGTCGACGTCGGTCGGCGCACCGAAGTCTCCACCGCCGTCGGCCTGCTCCCGTTGGTGCGCCTGGGCGAGACCAGCTTCCTCACCGACGACGTCGTCTTCGCCTGCTCTCGTTCCGGGTGGGGCTGGCTCGAGGTGCGTCGGAGTGAGGTCGGGAGCCGCACCTTCGTCGGCAACAGCGCCGTCATGGCACCCTCCACCAGCCTCGGGGACGACTGCCTGGTCGGCGTGCTCTCCACGCCTCCCTTGTCGAGTCCTGCGGGGACATCGTGGCTGGGGGCGCCGGCCTTCGAGCTGCCGCGGGTGGTCGATCCGACCGACCCGATGCGGACCACCAACCCGCCGCCCCGGCTGGTGCTCGCCCGTGGCGCCACCGAGCTGGCCCGGATCCTCCTGCCCGGTACGGTCTCGGTGGCGCTGGGTGCGGTCGTGTTCCTGGCACTCGAGGTGCTTTCCAAGGGGGCCGGGTGGTTCGGCCTGGTGGCCGGCGCCCCGGTGGCCCTGGTGGCCGCGGCCGCGGTCGCCGCCGGCCTGACCGTCCTCGCCAAGTGGATCCTGATCGGCCGGTACGAACCGGGGGAGCACCCGTTGTGGTCTGGCTTCGTCTGGCGGGACGAGATCATCAACTCGCTCCACGAGCAGCTGGCCGGGGCGTGGCTGCTCACGACCGTCCTCGGCTCCCCGCTCATGGGGGTCTACCTCCGGGCCATGGGCGCGACTGTGGGGCCGAACGTCTGGCTCGAGACCCTGTCGCTCACCGAGTTCGATCTCGTCGATCTGGGGGCGGGGTGTGCGATCAACCGGGGGGCATGCATCGAGACCCACCTGTTCCACGACCGACTGCTGCGCATGGGCCCGGCCACGCTGGGCGACGACGCGACGCTCGGGCCCCACGCCGTCGTGCTGCTCGACACCGAGGTCGGGGCCGGATGCACGGTCGGAGCCCGCTCGGTGGTCCTCCGAGGTGAGCGGCTCCCGCCGATGACCCGGTGGAGCGGGATCCCGGTCCGGACGGCGTGACCCGGCGCGTCCCCCGGGTCCTCGTCCTCGACGCCCGCACGAGCTCGCTCGACCCCGCCGGCCTGCGGCGGTGGGCACGGGAGCTGAGCGCGCGGTGCCCCGCTGGCTGTTGGTCGCGCTCGTACCGCTACCCGCTCGCGCTCGTCGCGTGGCACGACCGGGAGGTCGGGGTGGACATCGAACGGGTCGGGTACTGCGACCAGGCCTTCGCCGACCTGGTCTGCTCCCCCGAGGAGTGGGCGGTGCTGGACCAGGTCGGCGAGCGCGACCACTTCCTCACCTCGTTGTGGTCGTCCAAGGAGGCACTGGCCAAGCTTCTGGGCGACCCGGTCGGCTACGTGCCCCGCGAGCTCGTCTCCCCGCTGCTTTGGGGTGACGACCCCCGGCGAGCGATCCGGGCGAGCGCCGTCCCGGTGCCGGCCGGGCACGTCGGCTGGGTGTGCTGGCGTGGTGGCGAACCGACGGGGTCCCCGCTCGAAGGCGCCGGTGACGAGGGCCGCGTCTCGACGCCGTCGACCGGGACCGAGCCCCTGGGCGTGCCCGCGACGAGTCCTCGCCGACCAGATAGTCGAGGAGCACCAGCCGGTCGTCGATGACCTCGGAACCAAGGAGGCGCAGGCGATGCCCGGGCAGGTCGGCGAAGACCGGGCCCTCGCCCAGCGCACCGTGGATCGTCGGGAAGACCATGACCCGGAGGCGGTCGACCAGGTCGAGCCGGAACAGGCTGCGCACGAGCGACACGCTGCCGACCGTGCGCATCGGCAGCGTGCCGTCGGCCTTCAGCGACGGCATCGCCGACCCGATCGGCGCGTCGATGACCATGGTGTTCGTCCACGTCGAAGCTGGGGTCAGCGTCCTCGAGAAGACGATCTTGTCCAGCTCGGCCATGCGCGCCAGGTTGGCCCCGAGCGCGGCCAGCTGCCGGTACGTCGTCGCGCCATCACCATGACGTGTTCCTCGGCGAGCTGGTGCTCGACCCAGGCGGACCGACCCGGTCCGCCCTAGCCCCAGTACGGGGCGGGCTGGGATCCGCCGGAGCCGAACCCGTCCAGCGCGGCGAACAGATCGACCCTCAGCTCTCCCATGCCCCCCTCTCGAGAACCCGATGTCGGTGCCAACCGCCGGGTACGCCTCGACCGTCGTCGTCGTCACCGACGAGCGTGCGCTGCCGGCCGGGCGGAGCCGTAGATGAACCAACGGGTCCCGCCGATCTCGGCCTCCCAGCCCTCGAGGCCGAGCCGGGCGGTCAGCTCGGCCGGTTCCCAGTACACCTTGACCACCCGATGCGCCGATCCGTCGTTGAGCGTCCGGCGCTGCACGCCGTCGGCCTCTTCGACGATGTGGTGTTCGACGAGGAGTTCCTCGAGTCCCCGCCGGTTGTCGATCAAGAAGACCCGGCCTTGTGGGCTGAGGCATCTCCAGACCAGCTCCCAGAACGGGGCGAACCGGCGTCGGGGCACGTGGGAGAGCCAGAAGGAGAAGAACACGGTGTCGTAGCGCCGGTCGGGCTCCCAGTCGAAGAGGTCGGCCACGACGTAGCGGAGGCCCGCTCTCGGGCCGAGCCGTCGGCGGTTGAGCTCGAGCGTCTCGACCGAGGCGTCCAGAACGGTCAGGGTGCTGGCCGTGCCGGCCAGTCGCTCGGTCCACCAACCGGTCCCGCCGGCCAGTTCCAGGACGTCGCCCCCCGGCGCGAACCCCTCCAGCGCGTCCTCGACCTCACCGACCTGGCGCTCCCACTCGGCCGCGTGGTCCGCACCGTGGTCGTAGCGTCCGAGGCGCTGCCACCACTCGTCGTACTCGAAAGCCCGGCGGCGGTAGTAGTCGAGCTGCTCGGCGAGGAGGCCGTCGACCCCGGGGAGCGGATCGGGACGGCCGGCGGACATGCCCGCCCAACGTACCGGCGCCCGGGGCCGTCAGCTCGGGCCGACGGTCATCCCAGGCGCTTGGCCGGATCCACCCAGTGGAGACCGTCCCACTGCCGGTAGGCGCTCCAGGTCGATCCGTCCCAGTAGGCGAGCCGGTCGGGATCGCCCTGCACCCGGTGCCAGCCCGGTGTGACCTGTGTCGCGGGCAGTACCACCGAACTCGCCTCGAACTTGGGCAGCGATCCGGTCGGCTCCTCCGTCACCCCCGAACCCCGCCAGGCCTCGGCGGTGCGTGGGAAGGCATGGAGCTGGGCGGGGGCCGGCGTGACCTGCTCGACCTGTCGGCGTCGCCGGACCCGCAGGACGAGGGTGATGACGAGCAGGAGCACGATGAGCAGCCCGGCGCCGATGTCGGTCACGCCGCGGCTGCTCAAGCCCCAGGATTCGGGGAAGCCGAGCATTCGGGGCCCAGCGGGCCGGGTTCCGGCCCGGCCCGCTGGCCGCCCGGCGGCGGTCGCGGACCCGCCGGCGACCCACAGCATGACCACAGTAGGTGGTATCGAGAACGGGATGATTCGGGTGCGAATCCGACCACGCATGGCGTTCTCCAAGCCGAGGAGCGTCCAGTCTTCCAGTCCGCCTCACGAGACCCGGGGATGGTCGGACCGTGTTACTCCTGTATAGCGGCAGTGTTCTCCCGCTAGAAGCGGGAGTCGGCGCCGTCACCGGCGAAACGGAACATGGTCTGCCCAGGCCGGAACCGGCCCGGTTCTGCCACCAGCCGGTGGGTCCCCACCGCGAAGGAGTAACCACTTTCAGTGTCAAAACCCAGCTCTTCGAACCCTCCGGTCCCGAACCACGACCGGATCGAGTCGGTCAGGTCGGGGGGGAGCCGATGGCGGGTCCAGATCACGGTGGCCCCTCGGGCGCAGAGGTGGGCCAGTTCACCGACGGTGCGCCGGACGTCGGCGACGCTCACGTTCCCGAAGATCCCACAGGCGAGCACGAGATCGGCGGGCACCGCACCCTCGTATGCCGAGGTGCTCGAGGCGTCGCCCACGACCACCTCGACTCCCGACAGACCGGCATCGGTGGCCTTGGCGCTGGCCCGGCCGGCGAGGCCGGGGTCGAGCTCGACCAGGCGGGCCGAGACGTCGTCGCGCCGTTCGTGCTCGGGGAGCACCTCGAGGAGGTCCCGGCCCTCGCCGGCGCACATGCTGATCACCCTGATCGGACCGGCGTCGGCCCCATCAAGTGCCTGGCGGATCCGGAGTTGGACGTGGGCCAGGCGTCGGCTGATCGACGAATCCGGGTCGTCGTAGGCGGCGTGCCAGGCCGCCCAGTGCCCCGGGGTCATGTTCGGGCACGATAGGGCGTCGGTCCGATTCGTCTGGTACGAAGGGGATATGACCAGCCTTCCTGCTTCCACTCTCGGCCGTACCGGGCTCGGGGTCTCCAAACTCGGCTACGGGGCGATGGAGCTGCGGGGTCCGGCGGGGGGCCGTGGGCGGGAGATCGACGATGCCACTGCCGGACGGCTCCTCAACCAGGTCCTCGACGCCGGTATCCGGCTGATCGACACCTCCCCGGACTACGGCCGGTCCGAGGAGCTGATCGGGACCCATATCGCCGGCCGGCGTGACGAGTTCGTGCTCACGAGCAAGTGCGGTTGTGCGGTCAGCGAGGACGGTGCGCCGACCTTCGGGGAGCACGACTTCAGCCGGCACAACGTGCGGGCCGGGGTCGAGCAAAGCCTGCGGCGCCTCCGGACCGATCACCTCGACGCGGTCCAGTTCCACATCAGCCCGTCGATGGGCACGCTGCATGAGCACGACTCGATCGCCGAACTCCTCGCCTTGAAGGAGGAGGGCAAGGTGCGCTTCATCGGGATGTCGGGCACGCTCCCCAACATCGAGGAGCAGATCGAAAGCGGCGTCTTCGACGTCTTCCAAATCCCGTATTCCGCTCTCGAGCGAGAGCACGAGGAGGTGATCACGCGAGCGGCCCGGGCCGGGGCGGGCACCATCATCCGCGGCGGGGTGGCCCGCGGCGTTCCCTCGGCCCGGCCCGAGACGATCGAGAGGCTCCCGGAACGGTTTCGGGCCACCTATGTCGCCCGACGTGAGCGCTTCGACCGGGCCGGCCTGGACGACCTCCTCGAGGGGATGTCTCAGATGGAGTTCATGCTGCGCTTCACCATCAGCCACCCCGATCTCCACACCACGATCGTGGGCACGGCCAACCCCGACCACCTGGCGGCCAACCTCGAGGCCGCCGCCAAGGGGCCGTTGCCCGCCGATCTCTACGAGGAGGCCAAGCGGCGGCTCGCGACCGCCTGAGCGGACGCGGCCTGCGCGAACCCCGGTCTCTGGCGAGGCACCGCCCGGCCCCGAGAGCCGTCGGTAGGATCACCGGACACGGCCGAGCGGGACCATCGTTCGATGGGTCGGTCGCGCGGGGAGGGGTGCAGTGAACGTCCCGGCATGGAGCCTGGCCGAAGTTGTGAGGTCGAGCGGGCGCCGGCGGGCCAGCGATCCGGCCATCACCTATCGATCCGAGCGAATCTCCTGGGGTGAGCTCGACGACCGTTCGAACCGCGTGGCCGCCGCCCTGATCGCCGACGGGGCCGGGGCGGGTGACCGAGTCGCCTTCATCGGCAAGAACGGGCCCGAGTACTTCGAGCTGTTGTTCGGGGCGGCGAAGTTGGGGGTGGTCACCGTCGCCGTCAACTGGCGCCTTCACCCGGGCGAAATGGCCCAGATCGTACGGGACGCCGGCGCACGGTTGCTCCTCATCGACGCCGAGCTCGCCGACGGCGCCGACGACCTCTGCGCCGCGGTCGAGACGACGGTGGTCCTCGGCGACGTCCGGCCCGACCAGTTGCGCTATCGCGACTGGATTGCGGATCGGGTGGCCGACGACCCCGGCCATGTGGGTCTCCCCGAGGAGGTCGCGTTGCAGCTCTACACCTCGGGGACCACCGGCCTGCCGAAGGGCGCGATGTTGACCAACGCCAACATGGAGATGTTGGCCGGTGCCGCCTCGCCGATGTTCGGACTCGACGGCGACTCGGTGAGCATCGTCGTGCTCCCGACGTTCCACATCGGTGGGGCCGGGTACGCCCTGATCGGGATGGCGCAGGGATGCCACACCGTCTTGCTGCGTGACTTCGACCCGCCCGACGTCCTCGATGCGCTGAGCGCGCAGGGGGTGACCAACGCCTTCTTCGTCCCGGCCATGCTCGCCGCCCTCTGCGCCGTGCCGGGTGCGGCCGAGCGCGACTTCGGGACGCTCCGTTCCATCATCTACGGCGCCTCGCCGATCACCGACGAGACGCTCCGGCGGGCTATCTCGACCTTCCGCTGCCCGTTCCTCCAGGTCTACGGGATGACCGAGACGACCGGCGCCATCACCCAGCTGGCCGCCGCCGACCACGACCCCGACGGGCCCCGTGCACCCCTGCTCCGGTCGGCCGGCAAGCCCTTCGAGTGGGTCGAGCTCAAGATCGTCGACCCGGCGAGCGAACAGGCGCGTTCCGCCGGCGAGGTGGGGGAATTATGGACCCGGTCGCCCCAGAACATGGTCGGCTACTGGGGCAACCCCGAGGCGACCGCCCAGACGATCACCCCAGAGGGGTGGCTGCGCACCGGGGACGCGGGCTACCTCGACGCCGACGGCTACCTCTTCCTCACCGATCGGGTGAAGGACATGATCGTCACCGGCGCCGAGAACGTGTACCCGATCGAGGTCGAGAACGTGCTGGCCGACCACCCCGACGTCGCCGACGTCGCGGTGATCGGGGTTCCCGACGCCCGCTGGGGCGAGACGGTGAAGGCGGTCGTCGTGGCCCGGCCGGGGGCCGAACTGAACGAGGAGGACCTCATTGCGTTCGCCCGGGAGCGGATCGCCCACTTCAAGTGCCCGACCTCGGTGGACTTCGTCGAGGTGCTGCCCCGGAACCCCTCGGGCAAGATCTTGAAACGCGAGCTGCGCGAGCCCTACTGGCGGGGTCTGGAACGCCGGATCGGCTGACCGCAGGGAGCGGCCCGCCGGGCCGACCCGGCCGCTCGGGGGTCGTTCGCAGGGGCGCCCGTAGGCTGGGACGATGCGAGTCCTGGCGGCGTGTTCGCTCGGGGGATCGGGCCACCTGAACCCGTTGCTTCCCCTCCTCCGTGCCGCCGAGGGCCTCGGGCACGAGACGCTCGTCGCCGGGCCACCGGCCCTGGCCGAGCTGGTCGAGGCGGCCGGACAGCGGTTCTGGCCGTGCGGAGAGCCGCCCGAGTCCGAGGTGGCGCCCATCCGCGAGCGCCTGGCGCTGGCCCCGCCCAGGGAGGCGTCGGAGCTGGCCAACCGGGAGCTCTTCGGCCGGCTGGCGACCGCCGCCATGTTGGGTCCGATGCAGGAGCTGTTCGACCGGTGGCGACCCGAGCTCGTCTGGCGCGAGCCGTGTGAGTACGCCTCGGCGGTGCTGGCCCTCGCGGCCGGGATCCCGACCCATCAGGTCGCCGTCTCCCTCGCCTCGGTCGAGGCCGCCTCGATCAGGGTGGCGGCACCGGCGCTGGAGCGCTGGCGCACCGGCCTGGCCGACGAGCTGATGGCCTCGTGGTACCTGAGCGGATTCCCCGCCTCAATGGACCCCTCCGCGTTCGCGTCGACGGGGCGTTTCCACGTGGCGGCCGGTCCGGTCGCCGACGACCCCGGCCGTTGGTGGCCCCCGGTGGGTGGCCCTCGGCTCTACGTGAGCTTCGGGACCGTCCTCGGCCACATGTCCATCGCCGCCGACGTGCTGCGGACCGTCCTGCGGGCGGTCTCGGAGCTCCGTGCCAGCGTCCTGTTCACCGTCGGACGCCGGTTCGACCCCTCCGAGCTCGGTCCGCTCCCCGACCACGTCCGGGTCGAGCAGTGGGTCGAGCAGTCCGAGGCCCTCGAGCTCGCCGACGCCGTGGTGTGCCACGGCGGGTCCGGGACCACGTTCGGGGCGCTGGCCGCCGGTGTGCCGGTGCTCGCTGTGCCGCTGTTCAGCGACCAGTTCGAAAACGCCCGGCGCGTCGCCTCAGCCGGCGCGGGCGCGCTGTTCGAACGCCGACCGGAGGCTCGATCCGGTGTGGTCGACGGGCGCGACGCGCCGAGACTCGCCGAAGCGATCGTCGGGTTGCTCGGGGATGGAGACCTCTCCATCGGGGCCAAGCGGGTGGCCGGTGAGCTCGCGGCGACGCCCGAGGTGACCGAGCTCGTCGAGACGGTCCTGGCTGGCGAGGAACCGTCGGCCCACCGGCTCAAGGACGGGTGAGGACGAGCAGGTCGACGACGGCCCGCCGCAGCGACTCGGCGGTCGACATCGAGGCGAGCGCCTCGATCGCCGGGGCGGTCGCTTTGGCGAGCGCGGCGTCATCAAGCCGGCGCATCGCCGGCCAGGCCCGCCGCTCGATGGCCTCGAGCTCGTCGGCCGGGGACGCCCACCAGGCCCGGGAGAGGTGCTCGAGCGTGGCGGTGAACCCGGCCGTCGCCGCCCACCCAGCGACCTCGTCCGCCGTGACGCCCCGGGGCCGGGGGTGGCCGAGGAGGGTGTCGACCCGTCGGGCCATGTCCGAGATGACCTGGCCCACCCGGTCGTCGGGGTGGGGGTGCTGGGCCGAGCACACCACGTAGCGACCGCCCGGACGGATCACCCTGGCCGCCTCGGCGAAGAGGGCCACCGGGTCGTCCACCGCGTGCAGGACCCAGACCGACACCGCGTGGGCGGCGCTGGCCGTCGACAGCGGCATGGCCGACGCGTCGGCCCGGACGAGGACCGGGCCGAGCCGGGGGAACGCCCGGTCGAGCATCGGCGCCGAGAGGTCGAGCCCGGCGACCCGGCGACCCCGCCGGAGGGGGCCGAGCGCCACCACGCCGGTCCCCACGCCGATCTCGAGGATCGGCCCGTCGCCCGGCGGGATCCGCCGGTCGATGTCGGCGGCGTACTCGTCGCCGCGCGGCTCACCGCCCCGGGTGCGGTCGTAGAGGGCGGCGAGGTCGTCGAACTCGGTTCCGGTCGCCTTGGCGGGATCGTCGGCACCCGACGGCGCCGTCCCGGTCACCGGGGCGCTCGCAGGGACGGTCCGAAGCCGGGCCGCGGGGCGGGGCCGGGCACCGGCCGAAACTAACATCGCGATGGTGGGCAAGAAGGACGAGTGGGAGGCGGGCTACGCCCGATCGCCCCTTCGGGACGTCCCGTTCGAGACCATCTCGGGGGTGCCGCTCGACGCCGTCTACGGCCCCGACGACGGCGAATTCCCCGGGCAGTGGCCCTACACGCGCGGACCTTACCCCTCGATGTACCGGTCCCGGCTCTGGACCATGCGTCAGTTCGCCGGCTTCGGCACGGCGCGCGACACCAATCGCCGCTTCAAGGAGCTGCTCGCGGCCGGCGGCAACGGCCTGTCCACGGCGTTCGACATGCCGACGCTGCTCGGTCGGGACTCCGACGACCCACTGGCCAAGGGCGAGGTGGGACGGGCCGGCGTCGCCGTCGACACGCTGGCCGACATGGAGACCCTCTTCGAGGGGATTCCCCTCGGCTCGGTCAGCACGTCGATGACGATCAACTCGGCCGCACCGGTGATCATGGCCATGTACATCGGAGTGGCCGACAAGACCGGCGTCGGGCGCACCGAGCTCAGCGGGACGATCCAGAACGACATCTTGAAGGAGTACCAGGCCCAGAAGGAGTACGTGTTCCCGCCCCGGCCGAGCGTGCGACTCGTCTCGGACCTCGTGCGGTTCGCCACCGCCGAGCTCCCCCGGTGGCATCCGGTCTCGATCTCCGGGTACCACATCAGAGAGGCCGGTTCGACGGCGACCCAGGAGCTCGCCTTCACCCTGGCCAACGGGTTCGCCTATGTGGAGGCGGTCCTCGGGCACGGCCTCCCGGTCGACGCCTTCGCCCCCCGGCTGAGCTTCTTCTTCAACGCCCACATCGACTTCTTCGAGGAGATCGCCAAGTACCGGGCGGCCCGGCGCATCTGGGCCCGCTGGATGCGGGACCGCTACGGCGCCCGCGACCCGCGGTCGATGCAGTTGCGTTTCCACACCCAGACTGCCGGGGTCTCCCTCACCGCCCAGCAACCCGAGGTCAACCTGGCCCGGGTGGCGATCGAGGCCCTGGCCGGGGTGCTCGGGGGAACCCAGAGCCTGCACACCGACGCCTACGACGAGGCGCTGGCCCTGCCGACCGACCGGGCAGCCCGGCTGGCGCTGCGAACCCAGCAGGTCATCGCCGAGGAGACCGGGGTGCCCCACGTGGCCGACCCCCTCGGCGGATCGTGGTTCGTCGAGTCGCTCACCGACGAGCTCGAGGCCCGGGCCGAGGAGATCTTCTCGCACCTCGACGACGTCGGGGCCGGTTCGATGCTCGACGGGGTGATCGCGTGCATCGAGGACGGGTGGTTCGGTCGCGAGATCGCCGACGCGGCCTACGAGTTCCAGTCCAAGCTCGCGGCCGGACGCTGGACCATGGTCGGGGTGAACGGCTACACCGACGGCGACAATCAAGTCCCGAACACGCTCTACATCGACCCGAAGGTGGAGGCCGAGCAGCTCCGTGCCCTGGCCGCACTCAAGCGGGACCGGGACGACGAGGCGGTCCGCCGCGCTCTCGAGCGATTGCGGGTGGAGGCGGCGGACCCCACGGTTAACCTGATGCCCGCCCTCATCGAAGCGGCGGCCGGCCACGTCACCGTTGGCGAGGCCATGGCGGCGCTCGAGGACGTGTTCGGGACCTGGCTCGAACGGTCCTTCGTCTAGTGGGCGACGAGCGCCCCGTGCGGGTGCTCCTGGCCAAGGTGGGTCTCGACGGCCACGACCGCGGGTTGCGGGTGGTGGCGCGGATCCTGCGGGACGCCGGATTCGAGGTGGTCTTCGCCGGCCTGCGCCAGACCCCCGAGATGGTCGCCGTCGCGGCGATCGAGGAGGATGTCGACGTGGTCGGCGTGTCCATGCACAACGGCGCCCACCTCACGATCGCTCCGGCGGTGATCGCTGCGCTGGCCGCGGTCGGGCGTCCGGTCCCCCTCGTGGTCGGGGGCATCGTCCCTGAGGTGGATCTCCCGGCGATGCGGGAGTTGGGGGTGGCGGCGGTGCTCGGGCCGGGGGCCTCCAACGAGGATGTGGCCGCAGCGGTCGCCGCCGCCGCAGCTGGAGATGCCGACGGCCCCGAGGTAGCCGGGTGAGCCCAGCCGTCGGAACCCGCGGTCGCGGGTGATCGCCTTTCGGCCGCTCTGTCGGGGCGACTTCGCGCTCCTCTCCGTGTGGCTGGAACGGGAGCACGTGGCGAGGTGGTGGCCCGACCCCCACGATCCGGCTTCCCTCGAGGCCCACTACGGGCCGTCGATCGACGCGCTGGACCCCACCGAGGTCTTCGTCACCCTGGTCGAGGACCGCCCTGTCGGGATGATCCAGCGGTACCTGGTCGCCGACTACCCGGAGTGGGAACGGGCCGTGCGCTCGGCGGGGGTCACCGAGCCCGCTGTCGGCATCGACTACCTCATCGGCGAGCCCGACTTGATCGGCCGCGGTCTCGGTCCCCGGGTCATCTCGGCGTTCGTCGCCGAAACCTGGGCGCGTTACCCCGAGGTGCCCCAACTCGTCGTCGCGGTGCAGCAGGAGAACCGTCACTCGTGGCGGGCCCTCGAGAAGTGCGGGTTCGAGCGGGTGTTCGCCGGGATGATCGACTCGGACGACCCGAGCGACGCCGGACCGAGCTTCGTCTATGGCACCTGGCGCCCCTGAGCGCGATCGTGGGCAACGGGGCCCAGGGGCGCGGGCGGCTCAACGGAAGTGGGCGGCGACCTCCTCCATGAACAGGTCGCAGGTGTCCCGGCGCCGCTCGAGCCCGCCCAGGGTGAAGTCGGGGATGATCAGCTCGTCGGCCCCGGCGTCGCGGTAGCGGCCGACAATGTCGACGACCTCGGCCGGGGTCCCGACGATGACCGGCTGGCCGCCCATCCCGGCCCGCCGCTCGGTGAGCCAGGACTCGTCGGTCGAGAGGAACAAGAGCGCCTGGGTCGAGACCTTGATCTCGCTCCGTTCCCGGCCCGCCTCCTCCAGATGGGAGTGGAGCACGGTCACCTTGTGCTCGAGCACCTCGGGGCTGGTCCACGAGTTCCACTGGTCGGCATAACGGGCGGCGATGCGCATGGTGCGGCGTTCCCCTCCGCCGCCCACGAGGAGCGGGAGCGGTTGGCTGACCGGTGCCGGCTGGTTCGGCGCGTCGGACAGCGAGAAGTAGGAGCCCTGGAAGGTGGTGCGGTCGTTCCTGAGCATCGACACCAGGACCTGCACCGCCTCTTCGAACCGGTTCAACCGCTCGCCCACGGTCCCGAGCGGGATCCCGTAGGCGGCGTGCTCGTTCTCCTGCCACCCGGCGCCGACCCCGAGAACGAGGCGGCCGTGGCTGATCCGGTCGACCGCGGTGGCCGTCTTCGCCAGCACGGCCGGATGGCGGTAGGTGACGCTCGTCACGAGGGGTGAGAGCGTGAGTCGGGGGACCGAAGCGGCGAGGGCCGCGATGACCGCCCAGCACTCCAGGGTGTCGCCGTCGGTCGGGGTGGTGTCCGGGGCGTTGGGCATGAAGTGGTCGGCGAAGTAGACGCTGTCCCAGCCCGTCGCCTCACAGTGGGAGACCAGGTCCAGGATCTCGTCGAACGCACGCATGGGTGAAGGCCAGATACCGAAGCGCATGGCTCGTTCCTATGGCACGTGGGGCCCCCTCGGCAAATGGAAGCGCCGCCGGGCCGCTTGCCGGACGCCGGTCGCACCGGGCGGCGAGGTGCGGCTCGGGTCCGGGCGCAAGACGGCACCGGGGGCCCCGAGGCGAATTAGGGTCACGGCTTCGGCGTGCTGGGGGAGCGGGGGCGATGCTGATGGGGTACCGGGTGACCGAGCGCATGGATCTGAGCGGCAGGGTCGCCGTGGTCACCGGGGGTAGCCGGGGCATCGGCCGGGCGGTGGCCGAGGGATTGGCCGCCGCCGGTGCCGATGTGGTGGTCGCGAGCCGCAAGCTCGAAGCTTGCAAGGAGGCGGCGACGGAGATCGAAGCGGCCACCGGTCGCAGGGTCCTGCCGCTGTCGTGCAACGTGAGCCACTGGGAAGAGTGTGACCGGCTGGTCGAGGCCACCTACGAGGCCTTCGGCCACTGCGAAGTGCTCGTGAACAACGCGGGCCTCTCGCCGCTCTACGGCGATCTCACGTCGGTGACCGAGGCCCTCTACGACAAGACCCATGCCGTGAACGCCAAGGGTCCGTTCCGGCTCTGTGCGCTCTTCGGGACCCGCATGCACGCCGCCGGCGGGGGCTCCATCATCAACGTCAGCACGGTCGGATCCTGGCGTCCCGGGCCCGGCGACCTCCCCTACGCGATGGCCAAGGCCGGTCTCAACGCGTTGACCCTCGGCCTGGCCGGGGCCTTCGCCCCGAAGGTCCGTGCCAACGTCGTCCTCCCCGGGCCCTTCGACACCGATGTCGCCCGGGCGTGGCCATCCGGGGTGGCCGAGCGGCTCGCCGCGACGAATCCGATGGGTCGCATCGGCCAGCCTGAGGACATGGTGGGGATCTGCGTCTTCTTGGCGAGCGACGCGTCGGCCTACGTCAATGGGGCCCAGATCCTGGTGGACGGGGGGTCTGCCCGGACACTCTGAGCCTGGTTCCACCCTCGGCGCCCTGCAACGGCACCGCTCTGGAGGGACCGCGACCGTCGCGCGGTCCGATCGTGACCCCATGACTTCGCCGGCGACTACGAAGTCATCGACCTGGTACGCCGCCCCCGCCGTCGCAGCTTCGCTGACGACGCCTGTGCTCACGTCACCTCCGGGCGCGTCGCCGCCGACGGCGCCCGGCCGGCGGCGATCGCTCTGGCTGGCCCACCGGGACCGGGGCGTTGCGACCCGATGGAACGCGGCCTTGAACTGGGGCGCCGCAGCGACGACAGTGGTGCGGTGGACGATGCCAGCAAACCCGAGATCAAGGTCGAGACCTTGACTCTCGACGCCGAGACCCTCGACCAGGTGGCGGCGGTCGGCACCGAGGCGTTCTCCGAGGACCCCTTCTTCACGTTCTTGAGCCCCGACCGACGGCTGCGCCGCCGGGGCCTGCGGATCTACACCAGGGGATCCGTCGGCTGCCTTGGCGAACGTGGGCTGGTCCTCGGGGTGCGCGGCGCGAGCGGCCGTCTCGTCGGGGTCGCCGCCTTCGTGCGGCCCGGTCGCTACCCGTTGCCGGCCGGGGCTCAGCTCCGCCAGGCCCTGGCGGCGTTCTGGGCGCTCGTGCCCCGCCCGCCCGCTTTGGTCCAGGGGAGCAAGTACCTGCGGGCCATCGACAAGGCGCATCCCCACGAGCATCTGTGGTACCTGCAGCTGCTGGCGGTCGACCCGTCGGTCCAGCGCGGCGGCATCGGCGGGGCGCTCCAGGAGCACGTGTACCCGATGGCCGACCGCGAACAGTTGGCGAGCTATCTCGAGACCCAGAAGGAGGAGAACCTCGCCTACTACCGGCGCTTCGGCTACGAGACGGTCGAGGAGCTCCATCCGGTGCGCCACGGCCCCCCGCTGTGGACCCTGCGGCGGGAGCCACGGACGAGGGACTGATCCGGGCCGGGGTGGTCCCGGTCCAGGCGTCGCCGGCCCGGCGGCGCGGTTGGTCGTCCCCGGTCCCGGTGGGCGTTGACAAGGGAGAACAGCCTCGCCGAGCGGGTCGGAGGATCCCGAGGTCACCCGGGTGCTCCGTCGGGTCCGACCGGCACCTGCCGGGGACCGGGCTCTAGGGTGGTCGGCGATCCGACGAATGCCCTGGAGTGTGGCGCGCATGACGATGAGAGCGACGAGACCCCGCGCCCTGGTTCAGGGGGTCATTTCGTGCGTCCTTGCGTTGGGCCTGGCCGCCGGGACCGCGACGCTGTGGGCGGGCGCCGGTGCTGCGGCGAGCTCGAATCGCGCCAAGGACCTCGCGTTCGCCAAGAAGCATCTGCTTCGGCTCTCGGACCTACCGAGTGGATGGAAGGCCGAGAACAACGTCACGACCGGGAAGGGGGGCAGTTTCCCGGGGGCCAAGCAGCTGGCCCGGTGCCTGCACGTGCCGACCAAGCTCGTCGTCAGCACTGCCCCCGAAGCGAACAGCCCCTACTTCCAGAACAAGGACGGATCGCTCGAGGTGCAGGGCAGCATCTCGGTCTTCGCCTCCGCCCAGAGCGCCAATGCCCAGTACGCCGCCATCTCCGATGCGAAGACCCCGAGATGCATGACCACGCTCGCCAACACCTCGAGCTTCAAGTCCAAGATCCTGGGGTCCGCCGGCCAGGGCACGAAGGTCGGCCACATCTCGGTGACCTCGGCCGATGGCGGGGTGGTCGGTTCGAATGCGGCCGGGTTCACCATGAGGATCCCGATCAACGCCCAAGGCGCTTCGGTCACGGCGCTGTTGACCGAGATCTTCTTCATCAATGGCAAGTTCGGCGAGCAGATCTCGTTCAACGCCTACGACAAAGTCTTTCCGTCCTCACTGGCCAAACGGCTGGTCTCGACGGCCAAGAAGCGCCTGTAGCCGCTCGAAGGCGGCACCCGCTCAGGGGGTTCGCCGGAGCACGAAGGCACCGTTGAATGGGTGGCCGGTGGTGCGGGGCCTCAGTGGGGCTCGGACTCGGAGCGCTTGGCGTCGATCCGCATGCGGCCCAGCCGGACCACCCCGATGAGCGCAGCCGCGGCGCAGATCGGCAGGACGATCACCGCCGCGCTGTCGTGGGCACGGACGGCGAAGGCGATGCCGACGATGGCGAGCGTGATGACCAGGACCTCGGGCGTGTCACCGACCAGGAAGTCCCAGATGGCCAAAGCAGCGCGCACGACGGCACGGCTGATGGCCTTCAACTGGCCACCGGGTCCCTAGTTTTGGCGATCTCGGGGGCCGGATGGCTGGTCCGCCGCATCCAGCCGATGAGGAGCACGGTCAGCACCGCGAACCCGGCCACCAACACGACGAGGGTGGCGTCGGATCCCGGCCAGCGCATGCCGGCACCCTCACCGATCCAGAAGGTGCCGAAGCTGGTCAGCATGACGCCGACCACGGTCTTGAGCAGGTTCTCGGGGACCTCGGAGAGTTGCCTGACCACCAGGGCACCGACGCCGGCCACCAGCAGTGCCGCGGCGCCGGCGGCGAGGGCGGCCCAACCGATCCGATGCTGGCTGGCGCCGAGGCCGATCACGATCAGGACGACCTCCATGCCCTCGACGAACACCCCCTTGAAGGCCACCACGAAGCCCTGGGCGTCCTGGGTCTTGGACACTTGTTGGCCATCGGAGAGGGACTTGACGGTTCGGCTGAAGATGGCGTCCTCGTCGTGGAGGGCGATCAAACCGGCCGAGCGCAGGACTGCCTTGCGGAGCCAGGAGAGGCCGAGCAAGAGCAGCACCGTTCCGGCCACGACCCGCAGGGTGTCGATCGGCGTGTACTTGACCAGGGCCACCCCGGCAGCGCCCACCAGGACCCCGAGCACGAGGAGGGCGGCCACCGCCCCACGAAGGGCGTTGCGCCAGCCCCGCGTGGTGCCAACGGCCACGACGATGGTCAAGGCCTCGACCATCTCGACCATGCTGGCCGCGAAGACCGCGATCAGGAGCCCGACCAACGAGGTGGTGGCGGGAGACGAGGCGGCGAGCATCATGGCGACTCCACGGTTGCCATGTTCAGGGCCCTCGCAGCTTCGATCCGTCCCGAGCCAGTCGAGCTGTCAAAGACGTCGTAGTTGGTTGGTTCGAAATGCACACCGACTCGTTCACCCAACAGCGGCCGTTGTTCCGCTCCCACACTGCGGACTTGTACACCCCTATCGAGCCGGATGACAAGTTCGCCGCCTTGCCCCCGGAACGCCACGTCTTCGACCATACCGTTCACGTGGCGCTCCGGCATACCATTTGGGCCGGCCACCACGGCCGAGGGCTCGATCGCGAGCAGCCCCCCGGAAGTGTCGGTCCTGGTCCTGGCCCTGAAGGTGCGCCCATTTCCAGCGGTCGGACCGACGGCGATCGTGCCGTCGTCGGCGCGCTGTCCGAGGATCTCTGGCTTGTGGTCGCCAAACGACCGCTCCGAAGTGTGGACGACCCCCCAATCACGGACTGTTCTCCGCCACGACCTCGTGCCCGGTGACATCGTTCGATGCCCATCGTGCCGAGATAGCCAGCGCACCTGCCTCCTCCACCACTTGCTCGGCGGGATCCACGTACCCCCGCATGCTGCGCTCCGAAGGAGCCTCGCCTGCTTCAAGGAGAAGACATCCGTCGGCCTCGAGCATCACGCCGACTGCGGTGCCCCTCGCAAAGCGAGAACCGGCGAAGATCTTGGTCAGCAGTGCCCGGGGCCGCGAGGGCGTGCTCGTATCCCCGGCCGCAGAAGGCGGCGTCCGATACCTCGGCGACGAGATGGACCTCGGGGGACGGTTCTACGATCCTCGCACCGGATGGGCGCACGAAGATCCTGGTCTGCCTGGTCGAGCTCGGACTTCCCGAGGTCCACACCTTCAGCTCCGCGCGGCCCAGGTGATCGGGCAGCGACGCGAGCACTGATCCCGGTTCAGCGCTCTGGCGTATCGAGCTAACCGGCAGCCAGAGGCTGACGCAGCGCACCCTTGACGCCTGCCGTGTCGGCGTCCCGTCAGCAACCATGAAAGCGGTTCCGGCAATCGCCGGGGCCTTTTCGCGTAGCGACGCGCACGCGTCGCCCTCGTACGTGTGGTCTCGTCCAAAAGTCCAGCGTGCGAGGAGGAACACGCGCGCGTCACCACTGCATTCAACAAGATGTTGGCCCTCGTCGGGGCCACCGTGGTGTTGGTCACCTTTGCCCCCGAAGGGGTCGTGGTCGGCGTCCGGCGCCGGCGGGCCAGGTACCGCTGTCCGTGCGGGTGGAAGACCTGATCGGTCTACGACCGCTCGGTGCGCCGCTGGCGCCACCTCGATCTCGGAGCCCATCGGTGCTTCCTGGAGGCCGAAATCGTTCGCATCGACTGCGCGCGCTGTCAATGGGTGCGCACCGAGGAGCTCCGCTGGGCCAGACCCAACTCCCGGCATTCGCGCGACTTCCAAGACGTGGTGACCCGGCTGGCCCAGCGGACGGACAAGACGACGATCACCGAGCTGTTGTTGGTCAGCTAAGAGGCGGTGGCCAAGATCGTGATCGACGTGGTGGCCGACACCATTGACGACTCCAGGTTGCACGAGCTCTACCGGATCGGGGTCGACGAGGTCAGCTACCGAAGGGGTCACCGCTACCTCAGCGTCGTGGCCGATCACGACCGCGAGGGCGCAGTGGTCTGGGTGGGCGAGGCAAGAACCACCGTGTCTTGGAGGCCTTCTACGACGAGCTCGGCGAGACCCGTGTGGCCCGGCTGCAGTGCGTGAGCCTGGACATGGGCGGGGCCTACAAGTTGGCCAGCGACACCAAGGCGCCCCACGTCGTCCAGTGCGTCGACCCCTTCCATCTCGTGAACCTGGCCAACGACGCCCTGGGGGCCGCCCGGCGGGAGTTCTGGAACCAGTTCCGGGCCCTTGAGCACCCGAGGGCTCCGTGGTGGAAGCACCCGGTGGGCCTTGCTCAAAGACGAGGCCGAGCTCACCGACAACCAGCTCGAGGTCCTGCACCAGCTGCGCCGACACTCCTCGTCTCTTTACCGCGGGTGGCAGCTCAAAGAGGCCATTCGACGGTATGCCGGTGGCTTTCTAAAAGGCCTGGGTCTCGGCCTTGTCGTATCCCTGCGCCGGGTAGACGACCAGGGGAACCTGTCCCGACGCCGATGCCGGCGGCGAGCCGCCGGCCAGCAGTCCGAGCGGCATCGCGAGCAAGGCGCCGATCCCGACGGCGACAGGGGCGGAACGGCGACCTCGGAAGCCGCGCCCCCGATCCCGCCGCAGGGCGCTGCCGAAGTTGCCCTCCGTCACGTCCCGCAGTCCTCCTAGCTTGGCCCGGTTCGGTCAGGCGTGACCGATGCGGTCGATCTCCGCGACGTTGCCGAAACCTGCGAAGCCGCCGTTACCGGACCCGACTGGTTCGTGATGGAGGAATGAACTGTTCGCGAACTCCGGCCGTTATGCGGCGCCTCAGACTTCGGGCGCGTGCGCTCCTCTATGAGGGGCGTCGGGGGAGCGACCCCCGTCCTCGGTCCGGTCACGTCCGGGGTGTGCGGCCAACCGTTCGTAGGCATCGATGATCCCGACGATCGTGTGCGATCGTCGGACCCGGTCGAGCGCCAGCCGACGCATCCGGCATCGCTCGTCGGGGTCCGCCAGGAGGTGCTCGATCGCGTCGGCCAGGTCGCCGGGGGAGTTGGAGGGTGGAATCAGCCCCGCCCCTCCGGCGAGCAGGCGATCACCCCCGGCGCTCGCCGGCGCGATGCAGGGCACCCCGCTGGCCATGGCCTCGAGGAGCACGTTGGGCATCCCCTCCCGATGGGAGGCGAGACAGAAGAGGTCGGCCGCGCACAGGTACGGGACGACGTCGTCCTGGGCGCCGGCGAACCGCACCTCGTGCTCCAACGACGCCGAGTGGACGAACGCCTGGAGCGCCGAAACGTAGGCGTGATCCTCGGGCTCGACCGGTCCGCCCACCAGCACCAGCGTCACTCTGGTACCCCGGTCGCGGAGCAGGCGGACCGCCTCGAGGAGGCGGTCGGTCCCCTTGCGCTCCTGGAGGTGGCCGATCGAGACCACGACCGGCATGTCCTCGAGGCCGAGCGAGGTGCGGGCCGCGCGGCGGACGGCATCCCCGGGGACCTGGAACCGGTCGATGTCGACCGGGACCGCGATGACCTCGGATGCCGGGAACCCGAGTTCGGCGAGTTCGGCACCCATGTCCTCGGTCAGGACCACCTGGTCGCAGCGACGGAGGGCGTGTCGTCGGAAGCCGGCCCTAGGTCCTTTGAGGAACCTGGTGGCGTCACCTCGGGTGGCCCAGGTGAGCACGCTCGAGGATGCCAGCCCGGCGGCCCAGGCGCTCACCGCGAAGTCGGCGTCCATGACGACGCTCACGAGGTCGATAGCCCGCCGCCGACGGAGCAACCAGAACCAGAAGCCGACCATGACCATGGCCTTGGCCAGGTTCCCGCGACGGGGAGGACCGATCCGACGGACGGCGATGCCGTCCACCTCGTCGCGGGAACCCCCGAGGCCGACCCTCCGGGTCAGGACGGTCACATTCCACCCCCGGCGGGCGAACTCGGCCGCGTGCATCCGGGTCTGGGTGGTCGTGCCCCCGAGTGCGGGGACGTAGTCGGGGACGAGCAGGATCACCGACGACGTCGTCGCCCGCCGTCCGGAGCCGGCCTCGTTCACCGGGACGTCACTCCCGACTGCGGGCCGTCGGGAGGCCGAGGAGGTCCGAGGTTGGCTCGCCGACACCCCCCAACGCTACGGTCCACCGGTCCAAAAAACGCGTATCGGTCGTCGCGCCAGCACGCTCCGCTTGCCCCCGGGGCGACCTGAACGACCAAGATGGGTCGGAGTGTCATGCCACGGGGCCTGTGAGCGGGGCTTCGAACCTCCGTTCCGATCCCAGGGCGTCCGCTCCTCGGGCGTGCCATCGGCCACCCGTTCCAGACCCCAAGAGCTGAGGAGTCCCGATGCCCCGTCTCACGTCCCTCGAGCGCAGCGTGCGCGGCAAGACCGCCATCATCACCGGCTCCGGTGCCGGCATGGGTCGGGCCACGGCGCACCTGTTCGCCGACGAGGGGGCAAACGTCGCGGTGGTCGACATCGACGAAGCGCGGGTCCATGGAGTGGTCGAGGAGATCGAGCGGGCCGGTCACCAGGTGCGCGGCTGGACGGTGGACGTCGGGGACCGGACACAGCTGGAGGCCCTTGTCGATGCGGTGGTCGGGACCTTCGGCGGCGTCGATGTCGTCGTGAACAACGCCGGCATCGCCGTCCCGACGCCGATCTCGTGCTCGGAGGACGAGTTCGAGGCGGGCTGGGAGCGGACGATCGCGGTGAACCTGACCGCCCAGATCCGCCTGGTCCGCTACGCCCTCCCGTACCTCGAGGCCACGCGAGCGGGCCGCGTCATCAACATCGCTTCGACCGAGGGGATTGTGGCCACGGCCGGGCTCCCCGCCTATACCGCCACCAAGCACGGGGTGATCGGGTTGACCAAGAGCCTGGCGGTGGAGCTCGGTCGGCGCGGCGTGACAGTGAACTGTGTCTGCCCGGGTCCCATCCTGACCGACATGACCTCGGCGATCCCCGAGGAGCGGCGCGACGAGTACGCCAGGCGCAAGGTAGCCCTACGCCGCTATGGGACCCCCGAGGAAGTCGCGCACATGACACTCTCCCTCGCCATGCCGGCGTCCAGCTTCACCAACGGCGCGGTCGTGGTCGTCGACGGGGGCATGTGGATCCGGCACACCTGACCAACCGAGGTGGAAGGGGTTCGAGGTACCCGGTCATCGCCAGTCACCAGGGCGCGGTTTCGATCGACGACGAGCTCGCGTTCTTTCCGGGAGGATGGAACCTCAAAGCTCTTCTCGGTCATGGGTCCTACGCATCGATCTCTCTCGCCCCCTTAGGATCCTGTGATGGAGGTGGTCGCCATCGGGGCCACTTTCGTCCGGTACGGGCGTCCGGTGCGACAGAGTTCGGTGCGACAGGCGTTCGGTGTGAAAGGTGGGTGCCAGATGTGCCCGACTTGCGGAACCACACAGCAGTCGAGGTAGTCGGGATGGCCGTCTTCCGCTGGTTCGTTCCCCGCAAGGTGCGCCGTACGCTCCATCCCCTCCGGAGCGCCAAGCGCCAGCTCACTCCGAAATCCATCCGAAGAGCTCTCTACGTTCGACACCCCATCGGCACCGCGACGTCAGCCGTCACGCGGCGGGCATTGAGACGCAGGTGATTTCGGTTTGGAGCGGGCGAGGAGCCGCGGCGAAGGTCGAGCGATGCAGGACCTCCTGAAGGCGAGGAGCGTGCG
Source organism: Actinomycetes bacterium (assembly GCA_021791895.1). Taxonomy (GTDB): domain Bacteria; phylum Actinomycetota; class Acidimicrobiia; order Acidimicrobiales; family RAAP-2; genus Palsa-461. The sequence continues at coordinate 31,919 of JAJYVS010000003.1, forward strand.
GCCGGAGGTGCCGCTGTCCTCCGTCCATGGGTGCGGGGGCAGGCCTCGACCTTGGGACCAGCCCCGTGAGTCAGCGATGAGGCAGCGGTTCTTGTTGGCGGTTCACCCTCAGAGGGCCGGCCATTGACAGAGAGGGCACCGAACATCGTGGTGGTCATGTCCGACCAGCACCGGGCCGACATGTTGGGCTGCGCGGGCGATCTCACCGTGCTGACCCCGTCGATCGATCGGCTGGCCGCCGAGGGGATCCGATTCTCCAAGGTGTCCTGTCAGGGCCCCTTGTGTATGCCGGCCCGCGCCTCGTTCATGACTGAGCGTTACGTCCGCGACCACGGCGTGTACACCAACTGGTCCGAGATCTCGAACCGGTCGCCGACCTATGTCTGGGCGCTGCGGGAGGCCGGTTACCACACGGCCCTCTTGGGAAAGGCACACCTGTACCGTGACGAGCTCCTGTCGGCCCACCACATCGACGAACTCGCCTTCCGGCTGCGCGAGCTGGGCTTCTCGGAGGTGAACGAGACGGGGGACAAGTTCCCGGGCGACATCTCCAACCGTTACACCGAGCACCTCGAGGCCCAGGGGCTGCTCGAGGTCTATCGCCGCCACATGGCGGAGCGCAGCTACCAGGGCGACAACGAGACCGGTCAGAACGCGACCAAGTCCGTGCCCATGTGGGACTCGACCCCGATGCCGATCCCGCTGTCCTCCTACGTCGACGTGTGGCACGGGCTCGAGGCAGTTCGCTGGATCGAGGCCTATCGACGGGACCAGCCGTTCTTCCTCTTCGTCGGGTTCCCCGGACCCCACGACCCCTGGGACGCACCGAAGGAGGCCGTCGATCGCTACCGCGGCCTGGACGTCTCGATGCCTGCTTCGACGACCCGCCCCCGGCTGGAGGGGGCGGGTCGATATCGGGCGCTGCTCGAGTCGTTCCTCTGGCTGTCCGATTCCGAGACCATGACCCCCGACGCGATCCGAGGGATGCGCAGGTCCTACGCGGCCGACATCAGCGTGATCGACGAACAGATCGGGCGGATGGTCGCGGCTCTCGAGGCGCGTTCGTTGCTGGAGGACACCTGGTTCATCTACACGAGCGACCACGGGGAGATGGCCGGCAGCCACGGCCTCATGTCCAAGTGCGTCATGTACGAGCCGGCCGTCCGGGTCCCTCTGGTGGTGCGGCCCCCGGGGGGTTGCCCCCCCGGCGTCGTCGACGCCCTGGTCGAGCACCTCGACGTGCCCGCGACGGTGCGGGCGTTGGCCGGCGCCCCGCCCATCCAAGCGAGCGAAGGCCGATCGCTCGTGCCCTATTTCGAGGGAGCGACGGCCGAAGCGCGCACCGTGGCGATCAGCGAGAACTGGGGCTTCGCCTCGTTCGAGACCGACCGGTATCGCTTGGTGGTCGACGAAGACGCCTGTCGCCCCTGCCAGCTCTTCGACCTGCGGGAGGATCCGGACGAAGACCTCGATCTCTTGGCCGATCCCGGGGCGAGGGACGTCGTCGAGGGGCTGATGGAGACGCACGTCCGTCCCTTCCTCAGCGTGACGCCGGCGCGACCGGTCCCGAGCCTGTTCACCGGCTGAGTGCCCGTTCAGGGACCCGCGCCTCGGGCCGTCGGGAGCGCGCCTCGCCACCTGGGTAGATTCGACCCGTGCCATCGACCAGCGCCAACGGAATCACCATCGAGTACGAAGCGATCGGCGACCCCGGGGGGGCGCCGCTGCTCTTGATCCACGGCCTCGGGGCCCAGCTCGTCTCGTGGGACGACGACCTGATCCGGATCCTCGCGGACCGGGGGTTCCGGGTGATCAGGTTCGACAATCGAGACGCGGGCCTGTCGAGCTGGTTCGACGAGTCCGGGGTCCCCGACGCCCTGGGCGTCCTGTCGGGTAGCGAAAAGCCGACGTACCTGGTCGCCGACATGGCCGACGACGCGGCCGCGCTCCTCAGGGCCCTCGGCATCGGTCCGGCCCACGTCCTCGGGGTGTCGATGGGGGGGATGATCGCCCAGAGCCTGGCGATCCGGCACCCCTCCCTCGTCGCGACCCTCACCTCGGTCATGTCGACCACCGGCGACAGTTCGGTCGGCTCGCCCAACGAGGCGGCCATGCAGGCGCTCCTGGCGGAGCCGCCGACGGACCGGGAGGGCGCCATCGAGTCGGCGCTGGCGGCATGGCGGATCACCGGTTCGCCCGGGTACCCGCTGCACGAGGACCGCATCCGGGACGCGACCGGGCTCGCCTACGACCGTGCCTTCCACCCCGACGGCGTCGCGCGCCAGCTCATGGCGGTGCTGGCGTCTCCCGACCGCACCCCGGGCCTGGAGAAGCTGGAGATGCGGACCCTCGTCATCCACGGCGACAGCGACCCGCTCATCGATCCGAGCGGTGGGAAGGCCACTGCGCGGGCAGTGCCCGGGGCCGAGCTGTGGATGCTCCCGGGCGTCGGCCACGACCTTCCCGTCGAGCTCTTCGGTGTGTTCGTCGATCGGTTGGCCGGTCACTGCGGCCTCTGAGCCTTCCGTCGCCCTCAGGGCCCCTGGTCCGGGGAGGACCAGGTCGAAGAGGAACGTGGGCGCTCGGCCACGCCCGGGCGCTGCATTCGGACCGCACCTAGGGTTGAACGGTCGACGGACGGGGAGGGACCATGACGACGACGGTCGAGACGACATCCGGGCGGCTCGAGGGTGAGGAGGCCGGCGCGCTGGCGATCTTTCGCGGCGTCCCCTACGCCCGGCCCCCGGTCGGCGAGCTCCGTCTGCGTGCCCCCCGCAGGCCCGAGGGGTGGAGCGGGGTCCGCGCCGCACTGCGCCACGGCCCCTCGGCACCCCAGAACCCCCCGGCGAGTTCGCTCACCGGCCAGGCCCCGGAGGACCAGGACGAGGACTGCCTGACCCTCAACGTCTGGGCACCGGCCATCGACGGTGCCACCCGCCCGGTGCTGGTCTGGGTCCACGGCGGGGGTTTCACCGGAGGCTCCGGGTCCTCCCCCCTCTACGCCGGGGCCGCGATGGCCGAGCGTGGCGACGTGGTCGTGGTCACGATGAACTACCGGCTCGGGTTGCTGGGCTTCCTGGCCCACCCGGACCTGGCCGACGAGGAGTTCGGTGGCGCCCAGGGCAACTGGGGCCTGCTCGACCAGGTCGCCGCCCTGGAGTGGGTGCGGGACAACATCGCCGCCTTCGGGGGGGACCCGTCCAATGTCACCGTCTTCGGCGAGTCGGCCGGCGCCATGTCGGTCTGCGACCTCATGGTGATGCCTGCGGCTCGCGGCCTCTTCCACCGGGCGATCGCCCAGAGCGGTCCTCCGGTGGCCGCGGCGATGGGGAACGCCGAGGAGCACACGGCCAAGCTGTTGGCCGACCTGGGCTGCACTGATCCCAACCAGCTCCGGGCGGTCCCCGTCGCCGCCCTGCTCGGTGCGCAGGGCGGGGTGATGGCCACGCGGGCCGGTGGTGGTCTCGCGTTCACGCCGGTCGTCGATGGCACGAGTGTGCCGGTCAGCCCGGCCGAGGCCTTCGAAGCCGGCATGTCGGCACCGGTGCCGCTCTTGATCGGGACCAACCGTGACGAGGCCAAGCTGTTCATGGTGGGGGACCCGAAGAACCGGCGTCCCGACGAGGACCTGCTCTTGCGGCGGATCGACCGGGCGTTCGATCTCAACGGGGTCGGTCTGAGCGCCCAGGGGGCGATCGACGCCTACCGGCGGGCCCGCGCGCAACGCGGGGAACCGACCGATCCGCGCGAGCTCTGGTCGGCCATCGAGACCGATCGGATGTTCCGGGCGGGCTCGGTGCGGGCCGCCGCCACCCACGCCAGGCGGGCCGACACGTACTGCTACCTGTTCAGCTGGGAGTCGCCGGCCATGCAGGGGGCGCTCGGCTCGTGCCACGCGCTCGAGATCCCCTTCGTCCTGGGAACCCTGGATGCCCCGGGCATGGATCGCTTCGCCGGGACAGGCCCCGAGACGGTGGCACTGAGCGAGCGGATGATGGACGCCTGGCTGGCGTTCGCCCGGACCGGCCGGCCCGGGCATAGCGGCCTGCCGGACTGGCCGACCTACGACGCGACCGAACGGGCCACCATGGTGTTCGGGGCCGGCGACCGCCTGGCGCTCGCGCCGATGGACCCCGAGCGCGCCTTCTGGGAGACTGAGGGGTAGGCACGGTCCGCCCGCGCGGGGCCCGCCGGGACAGTGCGGCCCGACGGAGGCGGGGTCAGTGCCGAGAATGTCGGGCGCCCGTCGGTCTGCCGGGCGACGCGGGCGACCGCCCGCGCCCGCTCAGGCGGACCTGAAGGTGCACGCCCCCCGGTCGATGACCACTTGTCCGCTGCTCGACTCGGTCGTGAAGAGCGCACGGTCCCCGTCGACCCACATCCGAACGGTCAACGACTCGCCCGGGAAGACCGGCTTGGAGAACCGGCCCTCCATGCTGACGAACCGAGCCGGGTCGGACCCGCACAGGGAGTGCAGGAGGGCCCGTCCGGTGAACCCGTAGGTGCACAGGCCGTGGAGGATGGGCTTGGGGAACCCCGCCGCCTTGGCGAACTCGGGATCGGAGTGCAGCGGGTTGCGGTCGCCCGAGAGGCGGTACAGCAGGGCCTGGTCAGGTCGGGTCTCGTAGGTGACCACGTGGTCCGGCTCGCGCTCGGGGGGGCGGTTCTCGTCCCCGCTCGGCCCGCGGTCGCCGCCGAATCCACCCTCCCCCCGGATGAAGGCGTTCGAGGCCAGGCGCAGGAGCGGCTCGCCGGTCTCGGCGTCGACCGACTCCGACTCGCTGGCCAAGAGGGCGCCGGAACCCTTGTCGTAGACGCCGACCAGGCGTCCGCGGCTCCTGATCTTCCCCTCCACCGGGAGTGGGCGGAGCAGTTCGATCCGCCGCCCCGCGTCGACCAGCATCGCCGGGTTGAACGTGCCGAGCCGGGATCGACCTCCCCCGGCACCGCCGACGATCACCGCGAAGGTCGGGAGGACGAGCTGCTCGACGCCGCGGGAGTTCTCGGTCGTGAAGGCGAGCTCGTGCCCCGTCGGGTCGGGGCCGCCCGCTCCGACCCCGAGGGCGTAGAGCAGGGCGTCCTTCGAGGTCCAGGAGCGCTCGGTCCAATCCCCCCATTCTCCAGTGGCTGCGTTCGGGTCGATCGGCATATGTCCGCCCTCGTGTTCGCTCGCGGTCGCGGTCCCACGGGTGCCACGCCCGTTCGGGGTGGCGGGCCTTGTGATCTGCGGCCTTCGGTGTTGAGGTCGCGATGATGGCGTCGGAGCGCCGGGACGGTCAAGGCTGGCCGTCCGGGCAGCGGTCGGACTCCGTCGGTCAGGTCGGGTACAGCCGGGTCTCGATCGCCTCGAGGGAGCGCCACAGGCCGAGGGCCGGCAGGGCGTTGGGTCGGCAGTCACGGAGCCGTTCGGTCGCCTCGTCCAGGCTCATCCCCTCCAGCATGAGATAGGCGATGGCGACGGCGGCGGTCCGGGAGACGCCGGCCTGGCAGTAGACGCCGACCACCACGCCGGCGTCGGCCAGCTCCTTCACCCGGCGGGCCGCGGTCAGGATCGGCTCGTCTTGGTCACGGGCGAGATCCTCGATGGGGATGTGGTCGACCGGCGTCGGTGAGTTGCCCGGCGTGGCTTCCGCCCGCAGGTCCACCAGGTGGTCGACACCACCGGCCACCATCGCGTGCACCTCACCGGAACTCGCCAGCCACACCATGGGGTTCAGGCAGTCGACGGGCATCGGGCTCAGCGACTCGGCGGCACGCCGGGCCAGCCCGGGACCGGTAGTGCTTCGATCGGCATCGAGCCTCCTCGCGGCGCGTCCGCACCTTTTCGGGCAGCTGGACTGCCCGGCAGAATAGCGACCCGGGCCGGGACCGAGGCGCCGCGTTGGCGTCCGACGCGGTGACGTGGACGAAGGAGGCAGGGTGACCGAGACGAACCGTCTGTCCGGGCGCGTCGCCGTCATCACCGGGTCCGGGCGGGGGCTCGGCCGGCGATGCGCGCTGGCCTTTGGGCGCGAGGGGGCGATCGTCGTGGCGGTGGCCCAACGCGAAGGGTCGGACCCGACCGGCACCGTCGAGGAGACTGCGGCGCGGGTGGAGGCGGCCGGCGGTTCGGCCCTGTCGTGGCATTGCGATGTCGCCGACCCCGACGCGATCGAGGACATGGTTCGGGCCGTCCGCGACCGCTACGGGCGCATCGACATCCTGGTCAACCACGCCGCCGCGCGCGCCTCCGGCGAGATCTCGAGCATCCAGCCCCGGCACTGGCGTCGGCTGGTCGAGGTCAACCTCAACGGGGTCTTCTCGTCGTGCCGGGCGGTGATCCCGACGATGCTCGGGCAGGGCTCGGGGTCGATCGTGAACGTCTCGGCCGAGCCCGGAGCGCCGAGCAGCTACCGGGCGACCCGTCGGGCGGTCGAGGAGCTCAGCATCGGGCTGGCCGAGGAGCAGGCCGCCAACGGGATCGCCGTGAACGTCTTCGTGCCGAGCGAGGAGCCCTCCGCCGATGTGGAGGGGTCAGGCGGTCGTGGCGGTGAAGACGCCGAGCGCGACGACGCCGAAGCGGTGGTCCGTCTGTCCCTCCAGCGCCCCGAAACGTGCACCGGCGCCGTCCTCGACGCCGCCGCGGTGCTGGCGCGGCTCGGTCCCCGGCCCGACCCGGGCTGAGCGGCCGGCTCAGCTCCTGCCGCCGCCGCTGCCCTGACCCTGGCCCTGACCGAACCCCCCGCCGCGCTGACCCAGCGCCGGGGCGAAGGACGACTCCATCATGCGGGCGGCAGTCTCGAGGTCCCAAGGTCCGGGCGAGGCGATCTGCCTGATGACCTGGGGCACGTTGTAGAGGCCGATCTCGTAGCCCCGCGCCGACAGCACCTGGCCGGTGCACCAGTCCGACCGCTCCGACGCCAGGTAGGCGACGGCCGGGGCCACGTTGTCGGGGGAGCGCTCGTCGGTGGCGTTCTGGGGAGCCGGTGCCCGCCGGCGACCCTCGGGGATCGACTCGGTCATCCTGGTGGCGGCCCCCGGGGCGATGGCGTTCGCAGTCACCCCGTAGCGGCCGAGGGCGTTGGCGCACGAGTAGGTGAGCCCGACGATCCCCATCTTGGCCGCCGCGTAGTTGGGTTGCCCGGGTGCCCCGTGGAGTCCCGACCCCGAGGTGAAGTTGATGATGCGGTGATGGGCGTCGGGATTGCGCAGCTCGCGCCAGTAGGCGCTGGCATGGCGGACGGTATTGAAGGTGCCGCGAAGATGGACCCGGATCACCGAGTCCCAGTCCTCCTCGTTCATGTTGAACACCATGCGGTCGCGCAAGATGCCGGCCACGTTCACCAGGACATCCAGCTGCCCGTAGGTGTCGATCGCCTGGCGCACCATCGCCTCGGCGGCGGCGAAGTCGGAGACGTCGTCGCCGTTCACGACGGCCTCGCCGCCCGTTTTCTTGATCTCCTCGACCACCTCGTCTGCCGGACCCTTGTCGGCTCCGGTGCCGTCGAGGGCGACGCCGAGGTCGTTCACGACCACCTTGGCCCCCTCCGCCGCCATGAGCCGGGCGACCCCGGCCCCGATGCCTCGACCGGCACCGGTCACGATTGCCACTCGTCCATCCAGCATCCCTGCCATGGGCCCTCCCTGCGTACCGACCCGACCACAGGGCGATCAGGTCACCGAACCGCCTGTCATTGTGTCGCCCCGACCGGGTGAGGGCAAAGGTGACGGCTCGACCGGAGCTTGGCCGGTCCGCTCAACCGACCTGGCGCAGCGGGGTGAAGCGAGGGGCGTGCGGCCGGTACTCGCCAACCAGGCGCCCCTGGCGGAGGGCGTCCACGAAGTCGCGGGGTCCGTCGAAGTCGGGCATCTCCACCCAGGCGGCGCCCACCCCGGGCGGATCGTGGGCGTCGGAACCGGCCGCCACCGGGAGGCCGTAGGCGGTGGCCACCCGCCACGCGGCCCGATTGTGGGCGTCGTCTTCGATCTTGGCGTTGAACGCCTCGATCACGTCGAGGTCGCCGGCCTCGCACAACCTCGAGAGGTTCACCTCGCGGATGCCGGCGCGAATGGGATCGAACGGGTGGGGTGCGTAGACCACGCCGCCCTGCGTCCGGATCCGCGCCACGACCTCGTCGACCGGGAGGACGTAGGGAATGCGCTCGTCGAGGAACAGGCCGATGAGCTCGCCCGCCGGGGTTCGGATCTCCTCGCCCACGATGACCCGCACCCCGAGGTCGCGCTCGAGCGCCTCGGTGGCGGCGTCGATGGCGTGGTGGTCGGTGATGCAGACGACGTCGAGGCCGGTGCGCTCGACCCGTTCGGCCAGTTGGTCGAGGGTGGTCACCGCGTCGCCCGAGCGGACCGTGTGCAGGTGGCAATCGACCCGGACCCACCCCGGGGGCACGGCCCCGGCGGCATCCGGGCGGATCGGGTCGGGCTGGTCCGCGGTCACCGGCCGGACTCAGGGGCCGTCGATCGTTCGCTTCGGCCCCAACAAGATGTCATCTCGCCCTTTTCCCCTGGTCGGCATGGATCTCGGGTCCCCAGCGCGACCCGGGCATCGTTGCGTGAGCTCGGCGCGTGGTCAAGCCACCGGCGCCGGGCGGCCTCGGCCCTGGCCCGCCGGGTCGTTCCGAGGCTGAGAACGTTGCCGGGATCGCGTTGTCGGGGCAGAATCGGGTAGGCCCCGGTGCTGCGGGCCCGAACATAGGGGAGGGACAGGGTGACGACCCAGGCCGTTGACTCCATCGAGACCACTCGAGACGAGGCGAGGAGCTGGCTCCGGGCCCACTGGGATCCCGAGCTGACCGTGCAGCAGTGGTGGGCGGTGCTGGCCGACTCGGGTTGGGGGTTCCCGACCTGGCCGAAGGAGTGGTTCGGTCGGGATCTGGACCCGGTGCTGAGCGGTGCCGTCCGGGAGGCCTTCGCCGACGTGGGGGCACTCGGTCCTCCCTCCAGTCTCGGCCAAATGCTCGGCGGCCCGACGCTGCTCACCCACGCCAGCGAGGAGGTGAAGGCACGCTTCCTGCCCGCCTTGGCGCGTGGCGAGGAGTTCTGGTGCCAGTTCTTCTCCGAGCCGGGTTCGGGGTCCGATCTGGCCAGCGCCCAGACCAAGGCGGTGGCCGACGGCGATCTGTTCATCGTCAACGGCCAGAAGGTGTGGACGTCGGGGGCCCAGTGGGCCGACCGAGGGATGTTGGTGGCGCGCACCGACACCGAGGTGCCCAAGCACCGCGGGCTCACCTACTTCGTCATCGACGTCGACCAGCCCGGAGTCGACGTCCGACCGATCCACCAGATGAACGACGCCCACGGCTTCAACGAGGTCTTCTTCACCGACGCCGAGGTGGCGGCGGACCGGGTGGTCGGCGAGGTGAACGACGGCTGGGCGGTGGCCGTGACGACGCTGGCGTTCGAGCGGTTCATGTCGGCCTTCGGTGCGAGTCCGGGCAAGAAGGCCGGTCTGCTCGAGCGACGGGCCGGCGACGTCGTGAGCGGAGCCGTTCGCGGTCCGCGGGAGGGCGCCGCCTACGGGTCCGACCTGGCGGCCATGATCACCGACATCGCCCGAACCCGGGGGCTGGCCGACGACCCGGTCGCCCGGCAGGGCATCGTGGACCTCTACATCCAGCAGGAGCTGGGACGGATCTCCGGGCTCCGATCGGCGGCGTCGGTCCGGTTGGGCCGGCGACCGAGCGGCGACGGTTCGGTTCGCAAGCTCGCCCGTTCGGACCTGATGCGGTCGGCCCGCGAGCTCGGGGAGGCGGTCCTCGGTCCCTATGGAACCCTGCGCAGCGTCGAAGAGGAGCTGGGGGGTGGGTCCATCCAGCAGATCGCGCTGTCCAGCCCGTCGTCGTCCATCGCCGGCGGCACCGACGAGATCCAGCACAACATCATCGGCGAACGGGTGCTTGGACTGCCCAAGGAGCCCCAGATCGACCGGGAAATCCCGTTCCGCGAGCTCAAGGTCGGCACGCAGCGGACCACCCCTTGAAGCCCCGCGGGGACCTCAGGGCCGGGTGTGAGTCCGTCCGGGGCACGTGACCGGCGGTCGGGCGCCGATCGACTTGGGCGGCGAGGCCGGGGACACGAGAGGTGCCCCCGGCTCGCCACGGGGTCAGGCCGACAGCGGTTCGGGTCGGGAGTTGGTGCTGACCTCGATCCGCCGGGGCTTGGCGTGGTCGGCCACCGGGATGACCAGTGTGAGCACGCCGTCGTCGTATTCGGCCCGGATGTGCTCCGTGTCGAGGTTCGTGCCCAGGAAGACCTGACGCATGAAGGTCCCGTAGGGACGCTCGGCGATCACCGACTCGACGTCGTCGGCGACGGGGGGAGCGGGTCGCTCTCCCTTGATGGTGAGGACGTTCTCCTCGACCGTCAGGTCCACCGAATCGGGCTTCACGCCCGGAAGGTCGACGCTGATGAGGAACGAGTCTCGCTTGCGATACGCATCCATCGGCATCGCCATCGAGCGTGTGGTGTTCTGGCCACCCAAGAGCTGCTGGAACAACCGGTCGACGTCTCGGAACGGGTCCGTCCGCACAAGAGCCATGACCGTCACCTCCTGTGTCGCACTGTGGTTTCGCGCCCGCCTCGCGGTAGGCACTTCAATATTAGCACTCTCATCATATGAGTGCCAGCTAGTTGATCGAACTATGTGGTCAAGAGAGGGAATCAGCCAGATAGCTGACCGAGGTCGGCAGAGCAAGGTCCGCCGGGCCGGCCAGCACGTCGGCGTCGTCCGGCCCGCCGATCGGGCGGTACCCGGGTGGCCGGCAGCGGCCCCGACCCTGCCGGGCCGCCCGGACTACGTTCCGGGTGTGCCCAACCAGGTCGCTCCGGAGGGTCCCGCTGCGCCCGGACCCCTGCACGGGGTGCGGGTCCTCGACCTCACCTCGGTGGTTATGGGCCCTCTTGCCACCCAGGTGCTCGGCGACCTCGGGGCGGACGTGATCGCGATCGAGAGCGGACGTGGGGATACCAATCGGGCGATGGGACCGGGGCCGGTTCGCCAGCTCTCGGACGTCTCACTCAACCTGCTGCGCAACAAACGCAACCTGGCTCTCGACCTCAAGGCCCCCGAAGGGCTCGAAGCCCTGCTCCGGGTGGCCGCGACCTGCGACGTGGTCGTCACCAACCTGCGGCCGGCGCCGCTCGAGCGCCTCGGCATCAGCTACGGGGCCCTCCAAGCGGTCCGTCCCGACATCATCTTCTGCCGGGCCCAGGGGTTCCCCTCCGACAGCAGCGAGGCCGAGGAGCCCGCCTACGACGACATCATCCAGGCGGCCAGCGGCGTGCCCGACGTCATGCGCCGTGCCGGCGGCGACCCCTCCATGGTGCCGATCCTGCTCGCCGACAAGGTGAGCGGCCTGACCCTGACCTACGCGATCCTCGCCGCGCTCTTCCACCGCGAGCGGACCGGGGAGGGTCAGCAGGTCGAGGTCCCCATGACCGACGCGGTCCGCGCGTTCGTTCTGGTCGAGCACGGCGCGGGGGCCATCAGCAGTCAGGATCGTGCCGCTCGGACGACCGGCTATCAGCGAATCCTCACCCCGCATCGTCGCCCCCAGGCCACGGCCGACGGGTGGATCGCCGTGTTTCCCTACCTCGAGGGCCATTGGGAGACCCTCCTGTTCGAGGGTGGGCGTGAGGACCTTCTCGGTGATCCCAGGTTGACCAGGGAGGGTCGGTACCGGAACACGTCCTTCGTCTACTCGACCCTCGGGGAGCTGATCGCCAAACGCACGACCGAGGCGTGGCTGGCGATCTGCCGGGCCGCGGGGATCCCCGCGACCCCGATGGCCGACCTCGACGACCTGATCGACGCCCTTCCGGTCGGGCTCCACCCGGAGGCCGGCCCCTACCGGCTCATCCCGTCGCCGGTCCGGTTCGGCGCCACGCCGGCGTCGGTCCGCCGGCACGCCCCGTCGATCGGCGAGCACAACCGGGAGGTCCTAGCCGAGGTGGGCTACTCGGAGGCGGAGATCGACGCCCTCGAGCGCTCCCAGGTGCTGCGGACCCGCGGCGCCGCCGAATCGGTGGGGCGGGGAGGCCGGTCATGAATTTCACGAGCTCTTGCACCGGCGGATGCCACCTGGGTGGTCCGTAGTGGGATCCCCCTTCACCAGCGAGCTCGCCCGCCGGGCCATGGTGCTCCGGGCCAAAGACCTCCCCGCCGACGTGACCGAGCTCGCCCGCCAGTGCGTGCTCGACTGGTTCGGGGTGACCCTCGCCGGCTCGAGGGAGGACGCCGCCACCATCGTCGCCGACGAGCTGTCCGCCGACGCCGGGTCCGGACGGGCGACGGTGCTCGGAAGATCCCTCGTGCTCACCCCCCGGGACGCCGCGTTGGCGAACGGCACCGCCTCGCACGCGCTGGACTACGACGACGTCAACCAGGCGATGCTCGGGCACCCGACGGTGCCGATCCTCCCCGCCCTTCTCGCGTTGGCCGAGGAGCGAGGAGCTTCGGGCTCCGAGGTGTTGACGGCGTTCGTCGCCGGGTACGAGGCCGAGTGTGCCGTGGCCAGGGCGCTCGGCGGTGAGCACTACCAGCGCGGCTTTCATGCCACGGCCACTGCCGGCACCTTCGGTTCCGCGGTCGCGTGCTCACGACTCCTCGCCCTCGATCCAGATCGGGCCGAGATGGCGATCGGCATCGCGGCCACGCAGGCGGCCGGTCTCAAGTCGATGTTCGGGACCATGTGCAAGCCATTGCACGCCGGTTTGGCCTCGACCGCCGGGCTGCTCGCGGCGCGGCTGGCCGATCGGGGGTTCACCGCGGCCCGGGAGTCGATCGAGACCATCCAGGGTTTCGGCGAGACCCACTCGTCGTCGTTCGACGCCGACCGTGGCCTGGCCGAGCCGAAGGGGGGTTGGTATCTGCGATCCCATCTCTTCAAGTACCACGCCGCGTGCTACGAGACGCACTCTTCGATCGAGGCGCTCCGGCGCATCAGGGCATCAGCCGAGCTGACCCCCGAGGAGGTCGAGACGGTCACCATCCACGCCGACGCGGCCCAGATGCGCATGTGTGCGATCGAGCATCCGAGCACCGGTCTGGAGACGAAGTTCAGCCTGCGTCACACCGCCGCGCTGGTCCTGTCAGGGTTCGATACCGCGTCGATCGGGGTTTTCGGCGACGCGCAAGCTCGCGATCCGGCGTTGGTGGCCATGCGGAACCGGGTCACCGTGGTCGCCGATCGACCCAGCGGGGGTCCGACCCCGGTCGAGGTGAGGACGAGAGACGGGCGGTTGCTCCATGGTGCCCACGACGTGGCCGTGCCGGAGACCGACCTGCCTGCCCAGTCCCGGCGACTGCGGGGGAAATTCGAGGCCCTTGCCGTTCCGCTTGCCGGCCGACGGGCCACCCGCATCGCCGAGCTCGTGGAGGCCCTCGAGGGTCTCGACAACGTCCGTCCGCTGATGGAGGCGGCCCGCGGCTGAACCGGTCGGTGCGTCGGCTCAGTCTGGTGGTCCGGTGTCCGTCGAACCCCGAAGCGCAGCGATCCGGTCGGCCCGCTCGAGCACTGCGGCGAAGATCCGAGCGGTCGCGGCGTCGATCATCACCCCGCCGAGGTTGGCGGCGCCCTCTCCTGCGTCCTCGGCGCTGGCGACCGCCTCGACGACGGCGCGAGCCCGCTCGGTCTCCTCGGCGGTCGGTGAGAACACTTCGTTGGCGATGGGGACTTGGCTCGGGTGGATCGCCCACTTGCCGACGGCCCCGAGCGTGGACGCCCAGGTCGCCTCCCGGCGATAGGCGGCGTCGTTGCGGAAGTTGGCGAACGGTCCGTCGATGGCATCGAGGCCGTTGGCCCTCGCTGCCACGATCATCCGGTTCCTGGCGTAGTGCCACATGTCGCCGGGGTACCGGTCCGCCGCGTCGCCGATGTGCCCGGTCCGGATCCCCTGGGAGGCCGAGAGGTCACCCACCCCGAGGATCAGGGCCTCCAGTCGGCTCGAACACCCGGCGATCTCCTCCACCCGGGCCAATGCCTCCGTCTCCTCGATCAAGACCTCGATCCCGATGCCTCCGGCCCGAAGGCGGAGCTTGGCCTCCAGCTGGTCGAGGAGCGTCTCGACGAACCAGATGTCGCGTGGCGCCTTCACCTTGGGCACGATCAACAGGTCGAGCGCCCCCTCGGCCCCGGTCACCACGTCGACCACGTCGTCGTGGCACCAGGGGGTGTGGGTGCCGTTCACCCGGACCGCCCTCGTCTTGGTTCCCCAGTCCAGCCCGGTCAGGGCTTGGACGATCAACGGTCGGGCTCCGGGCTTCTCGGCCGGGGCCACCGCGTCCTCGAGGTCCAAGAACACGAGGTCGGCGTCGCTCTGCGCCGCCTTCGCCATCATCCGTTCGCTCGTGCCCGGGGTCGAGAGCTCCGAACGGCGGAGCCGGAACGGCCTGCTCATCGGTCCCTCCCTTCCAGCTCGGCCAGCACCTCTTCAGTGTGCTCGCCGAGCTTCGGCGCGCGCCGGTGGACGGAGGACGGGGTCGCGCTGAAGTGGATCGGCGGCGCCGGGAAGACGCCCGGGCGAGGGCTTCCCGGGTGCTCGACGGCAACGAACATCCGACGCGCCTGCAGGTGCGGGTCGGCAAAGAGATCGGGCGCCCGATGAACAGGGCCGACGGGGACCGTGCCGCCCAGTTCCTCGAGCACCTGTCCGGTGGTGCGAGCGGAGGTCCACTCGGACATGACCGCACGCACGAACCCGGCGTTGGCCACCCGCTCACGGTTGGTCCGGGTCCGATCGTCGTCGATGAGGTCGGGCCGCCCGATGACCTCGCACAGGCGCTGCCAATGGTTCGGGGTCGGTGCCGCGATGGCACAGAGCCCGTCGGCGGTGGGGTAGAGGTCGAAGGGAGAGAGCTGGGGGTGGCTGTTGCCGACTGGTTCGGTGACGAAGCCGGCATACGAGTACCGGTAGACGGCGGCCTCGCAGAGGGCGACGAGTGCGTCGTAGAGCGCCAGGTCCATGAACTGCCCTTCTCCGGTGGCCCGGGCGTGGTGCACGGCGGCCACGATGCCGAGGGCGGCGACCGTCGCCGGATAGAGGTCGCCGATGCTCGGCCCGATGCGCACCATCTGGCCGTCGGTGGTCCCGGTCATGGAGACGGCGCCACTCATCGCCTGGGCCACGACGTCGTAGGAGGGCCACTCGGCGTAGGGGCTCGCTCCGGTGCGCGGGTCACCGAATCCGCGTATGGCCGCGTAGACGAGCCTCGGATTGCGCTCGTGGAGCTGCTCGTAGGAGAGCCCGAAGCGGTCCATCACCCCGACCCGGTAGTTCTCCACCAGGACATCGGCGCGGTCGACCAGTTCGAGCAGGATCGTCCGGTCCTGCTCCTCGGCCAGGTTGAGCACGATCCCCCGCTTGTTGCGATTGATGCTGGCGAAGTACCCGCCGAATGCCCGTTCGGCGTCTTCTTCCATGAACGGGCCCCCGAATCGAGGAATGTCGCCTTGGGGGGGTTCGACCTTGATCACGTCGGCCCCGAGGTCGCCGAGGAGCATGGTGCAGAAGGGACCCGCCAGGGCCTGGGTGAGGTCCACCACCCGGACGCCGCGGAGGGGCCCGGTCGGTTCGCCGGCCATGGGGGCGGCAGACCTGTGGAGCAACCGGTGGTCGTCCGCTCTTGCGCTCATCGGGTCCCCCAGTGGCTCCGCCGCTTGATCAGCACCGACCGCTCGCCTTCGAACACCACAACCCCGTCCTGGTTGACCCCCCAGTGGCGGAAGGTCACGACGCCGGCATCGTCCCGGTCGGCCGGTCCCACGGATAGCACCTCGCTGTAGGCCGAGATCGAGTCGCCATGGTGCACGGGGGCCCGGAACCGGAGGTTGTCCAGACCGAGCTCGGTGAGGGCGTTCTCCGCGGTGTCTTGGCTGGCGAGCCCGATGGTTACCGAAGCGGTGAGCAACCCGAACACGACCCGGCCCGATCCGAGCGGCGATCCGCTGAGGTAGTGCTCGTTCCAGTGGGCCTGCGCGGTGTTCATCACCAGCTTCGCCAGCATCGCCCCCTCGAGCTCTCCGATCGTGGCCGCCCGAACATGTCGAACGCGACTCCCAACCTCGAAGTCCTCGAAGTACGCGGCATCGCCGGTCAGCCGGGCGGTCTCACTCACGTCCGGCCGGCTCGCATCGCGACGAGATTGGTGCGGGTGTAGTCGACGACGACGTCGCCGTGCTGGTTTCTCCCCTCGGTTCGCCAGGTGACGGTGCCCATCCTGGGGCGGCTCTGGGAGGGTCGCTTGGCCACCACTTCGGAGGAGGCCGTCAGCGTGTCGCCAGGGTAGACGGATCGGTGGAACCGACACTGCTCCAGGCCGAGGAAAGGGCCGCCGGCCTCGCTTAGGTCCTCGACCGACAACCCCACGACGGTGCAGAGGACCAGCATCGGGTTGACCACGACGTCGGGATGGTTGTGGCCGCGGGCGAATTCGGCGTTGAGGTACATGGGGCTCCAATGGCAGGTGGCCGTGGTGAACAGGGAGTTGTCCCCGGCCGTGACCGTCCGGCCCCAGTGGTGCTCGAATCTCTGACCGACCTCGAAGTCCTCGTAGAGGTGGCCGCGCCTCGCGAGGGCAAAGGCGCCGGGGTCGAAGTCGCTCACCGTCGTCGACTCGTCATGGCCGGCCGGAGCGCTCGCGGTCCGAGAACTCCGACACCGCAGTGACGAGGGGCGGTGCTCATCGGGTTTTCCTGTTCGGCAGGCATCTCGCGTGCCAGCTCCTCGGTTGCCTCTCGACGGAATGTCCTACGATAGGGCGACCGTGGACCTGTTGCCCGCCGCTCCATCGTCGATCCCGGCGGCCTATGCCACCGAGGAGCGACTCGCCATTCGGGACCTCGCCCGCGAGTTCGCCATGCGAGAGGTTCTGCCGGCGGCCAATGAGCTCGACCCGGTCCAGGGCCTGATCCCGGAGCGGATCCGGACCCAGATGGCTGAGATGGGGTTCTTCGGGATCCTCATCCCCGAGCGCTACGGGGGTCTCGGGCTCGGCCTGTTCGAGTACTGCCTGGTGACCGAGGAGCTCGCTCGCGCGTGGATGAGCGTGGCCAGCATCATCGCCAGGGGCAACGGGCTCGGTGGCGGGTTCAGCGAGGCGCAACGAGAGGAGCTGTTGCCCAAGGTGGCTCGCGGCGAGTGGCTCGGAGCGTTCGCCCTGTCGGAGCCCGATGCCGGCTCGGACATCGCCTCGATTCGGACGAGGGCCGAGAGAGACGGTGACGACTGGCTGATCAACGGCCAGAAGATGTGGTGCACATTCGCCGACCAGGCGGACTTCTTGATCGTCGTGGCTCGGACGACCCCCTTCGACCCGACGAACCGGCACGCCGGGATCCGAAACTTCTACGTCCCCAAAGAGCGCGACGGCTTCCCCCCGGGGATCAGCGGCAACCCGATCCGCAAGATCGGCTATCACGGCTGGAAGACCTGGGAGCTCTCGTTTAGCGATCTCCGAGTGCCCGGTGACGCCTTGCTGGGGCAGGAACGACCCAGCGGTGATTCGAACTCGGGGTTCAGAAATGTCAGCCGCGGGCTTTCCAGTGCTCGAGTCCACACGGCCGCCCGGAGCATCGGGCTGGCACGAGGGGCACTCGAAGACTCGATTGGCTACGTGCAGCAGCGTCGGCAGTTCGATCGACCGATCGGGGAGTTTCAGGCCATTCGATTCAAAATTGCCAAGATGGCCGCGGAGGTCGAGTCCTGTCGAGCGCTCATGTACCAGGTTGCCGCCGATGCGGAGGTTGGGCGCCAGGTCGATGCCCAGGCTTCGATGGTGAAGTACCTGGCCAGTGAGATGGCGGAACGGGTGACCAGCGAAGCGCTGCAAATTCACGGAGGAGCGGGCTACACCACCGATCTGCCCATCGAACGGTACTGGCGCGACGCGCGGTTGACCAAGATCTTCGAAGGGACCTCGGAGATTCAGCTGCGGATCATCTCGGACCGGCACCTGCCCCGCTGATTCGGATCAGCGCGGGTCGGCTACTCCTCGACGATTTCGATCGCGTACTCCGGGCAATTGTCGACAGCGAGCCTCGCCGCTTGCTCGAGATGCTCGGGTACGACGTCGACCTTGACTGATGACAGCCCGTAGTCGTCGACGTCGAACAGATCTGGGGCCAGTCCGATGCATCGGGAGTGACCTTGGCATTTGTCAGGGTTGACGCGGATTCGCATGAATGATCCAGGGTGGGGGCCGGTCAGAACTCTACGGGCAAGACGCGTGGTCCCCGGACCTGGCCGCCAGCCCAGGTCACCTCTTTGGGGTTGGAGAGCCGGAAGTCGGGAATCACCTTCAGCCACTCTTCCACGGCCACTTGGAGCTCCATGCGAGCGAGGTTCGAACCGGCGCACCGATGGATCCCCGCTCCGAACGCCAGGTGGCGGTTGTGCTTTCGGCCAAGGTCGACGCTCTCTGGCTCCTCGAACGCCTCGGGGTCCCGGTTGGCGGCCGAGAAACTGAGAAGTACCTTGTCCCCGGCCTGCATGGGGCAACCCTGGTACTCGACGTCTTCGGTCACGACTCGGGCCATGGTCACCGGTGAGTACGCCCTGAGCAGCTCCTCAATCGCGAGGGGCATGATCTCGGGCTCGGTGACCAAACGCTTCCGGTCCTCGGGGTTGGTCGCCAGATGCCAGAGGGAGGAGCCGATCGAGCTCCACGTGGTGTCCACGCCGGCGATGAGCAGGAGCACCACCATGCCGAGGATGACACCGTCTCCCACCGGCTCACCCTCGACCTCGGTTTGAAGGAGCGACGAGATCAAGTCGTCGCCCGGCTCCTTCTTGCGCAATTCGAGCTGATCGAGAAAGAACTGGACCAGTGCCCCGTTGGTGTCGCTGCGCTTCTCCGGGTTCTCGGCGAACTCGAGGACGTCGCGCACCCACCCGGTGAAGGTGTCAGACATCTCCTCTGGAACTCCGAGGATGTGGGCGATCACCCGAACCGGGATCTGCTGGGCGTAGTCGACCGCAGCGTCAGCATGGCCCGAGGACGAGAAGCGACTGAGCAGCATCTCGCAGATGCTCCTCGTCATCGGGATGTAGCTGGAAACGCGGCGATGGGAGAACCAGGGGAGGATCAACCGTCGAGTCCACGTGTGCAGAGGCGGGTCGGCCGAGATCGGCGGCAACCCGTACTCGAGGGGGTCCTCGCTCTCGTCCAACTCCTCCCCGTCGGGGGGTTTGAACGGAATGACACCCACGTCACTCGAGCTGAAGTGCGCGATGTCGTGGGCGATGGAGTTCACGTCCTCGTAGCGGGTTGGCAACCAGGTCCGACCTCGGCGGGTCGTGTGGGCAATCGGACAACTCGTCCGCAACTGGTCCCAGATCGGGAAGGGGTCCTTGACATAGGCGGGATCCAGGACATCGAAGTCCGTCTCCCACTCGCTGACCGGGTTCGTCGTCATGTGACTCCGTCGGTGATCATCCCGGATTCCAAACCGGGTTCCTCTGTCTCATGCATCGTAGTCGGGCCGCTGCTTGGCCATGGTGTCCGCCGGCACGGCTCGACGAGGGGTTCAGCAGAGCCTGCGTCGCGCCGCGGCGACAAGGGCCCGATCCTGGTCTCCGGAGCTACTTGAAGACGAGGGTTCCGTCGTCGAGGTCGGCGCCGGGGAGGACCTCCTTTTCGACGGAGTACTCGTGCAGCAGCCGCCAGGGATCGCGGTCCCCTTGCCTCGGCAACAGGTGCAAGGAGCGGGTCAAGTATCCGGGGTTGAAGTTCTCGGGGTCGACCCAAGGTCCGAGCGTGATCGTCGAGTCCTCAGGTCGAAGGGCCGGAGTCACCATCGTCGCGCCGAGCGACTCGAGGTGCCGGAGCAGGCGGCACACGAAGTCGCTGATCAGGTCGGCTCGCAACGTCCAGCTCGACCGGAAGTACCCGAACACGTACGCGAGGTTTGGCACCCCGGTGAACATGATTCCCCGGTAGGTCACCACATCGGAGAAGTCGACTGCCTCGCCGTCGACCAAGAAGTCGATGTCACCGAGCACGTTCATGTTGAAACCGGTCGCCGTGATCACCATGTCCGCCTCGAGGAACTCTCCGGATGCGAGCGTGATCCCGTGCTCGCTGAATCGTTCGATCTGATCGGTGATGATGGAGACCTTCCCTGCTCTGACCCAGGAGAAGAGATCGCCCTCCGGGAGCACGGCAATTCGCTGCTGCCAAGGACGGTAGGAAGGGCTGAAGTGCCGCTCGACGTCGAAACCTTCGGGCAGCAGCGGCCTCACTGACTCGAGCAGTATTTCGCGTAGAAAGTCGGGTTGCTCGAAGGACATCTTCGTGATGGCATCCATGTCCTGAGCGATCTTTCGTCTCACGATCTCGTGGGTCCACTCATGGGGTATGTCGAGTTCGCGCAAGGTCTCGGCCAGTTCGTTCACGTTCGGTCGAACGAAGTAGAACGTTGGCGACCGTTGCAACATGGTCACGTGCTCCGCTTGCTCGGCTATTGCCGGGATGAGGGTTGCGGCCGTCGCTCCCGACCCGATGACGACGATGCGCTTGTCGGCGTAGTCCAGGTGCTCTGGCCAGCGCTGCGGGTGGATGACAGTTCCCTGGTAGTTCTCGAATCCCTCCCAATCGGGCGTGTAGCCCTCTTGGTGACGGTAGTAACCACCGCACACCCACAAGAAGTCGGAGGTGAAGGTCAGCTCTTCGCCCGTGTCGATCCGGGTTCCGTCGAGCGTCCACCGACGCAGGTCGCTCGACCATGAGGCGGAATCAATTCGGTGTCTGTAGCGAATGTGCGTTGCGAGGTTGTTCTCCTCGATCACCTCGCCGAGGTACTTGAGGATCTCCTCTGCCGAGGCGATCGGCGCTCCGAGCCACGGTTTGAACCGGTAACCGAAGGTGAACAGGTCGCTGTCGGATCGGACCCCCGGGTACCGGTGGGTCCACCACGTTCCCCCGTACGTCTCCTGGGCCTCCAGCAGCACGAAACTCTTGTCGGGACATTGAGTGCCGAGGTGGCAGGCGGCGCCGATGCCGGAGATGCCCGCCCCTACGATGAGCACATCGAAGTGCGGTGTCACGAGAAAGTCCCCGGGGGCCTTGGCCGACACCCCGGTCGTTTCCGTCATCGTTTGAGGCATCCTCTCCCTCCGGACTTCCAGATCGATGCTTACGAGCGTATCGAGTGAATGCTGCGACGAGCGCCAGGGTCGCGTCCTTTCCTGGTCGACTGGCATTCGCTGCGGTGGGTCCGGAGCTCCCAGGATGGAAGTGGCCGAGGCGTGTGGGCCGACGGAAGGGTCGATAGGCTCCCCGGCCATGCGAATCGGTCTCAGTGGGGGATCCGGCACCGCCGATCGGGCGATCGAGCAGGCGAAGCAGGCGGAGTCCGAAGGGTTCTCCAGCCTCTGGTTTGCCGGGGCCACTGGTGGCGATCCGCTGGTGCAAATGGCCCTGGCAGGAAGGGCGACGAACTCGATCGAACTCGGTACCTCGGTGCTGCAGACCTACACCTGCCACCCCGTTCTGCAGGCCAGTCGCCTAAAGGCCGTGGCGTCGGCGATCGGACGTCCGGCAACCCTCGGAATCGGACCGTCCCACCAGATGGTCGTCGAGCGTCTTGGGTTCTCCTACGAACATGTTGGCCAGCACATCGAGGGTTATCTTGCAGCGATCGAACCCTTGCTGGCTGGGGAGATCCCGGTGTTGGTGGCTGCCCTCGGACCGATCCTCCTGCGGATAGCTGGCGAACAGGCTGATGGCACCGTCCTCTGGATGGCCAACGCACAAGCCGTGTCGTCCCATGTGGCCCCTCGAATCACGCGAGCAGCTTCACGGTCGGGACGACCGGCACCTCGGATCGTCGCGGGGCTGCCAGTCGCGGTCCACGACGACGTGGAGGAAGCACGTGCTGCAGCTGCAGAACAGTTCGCGGCATACGGGACCTTGCCGAACTACCAGCGCATCCTCGAGCATGGTGGCATCGAGTCACCTGCCGAAGCCGCGGTCGTTGGCGACGAGGCCGAGGTCGAACGGCAGATCGTGCGACTCTTCGATGCCGGGGCAACCGACGTGTGGGCAGCGCCCTTTGTGGTCGGAGCAGATCGTTCCCAGTCCCGCAACAGGACACGAGCGCTGCTTGCTGAGCTTGCCAAGCGCTGATCCCGTGCATTGAGTTCGGGGTTCTTCACCAGGCTCGGTGTCCGTCGGAGACGGAAAGGAGCTCGGGCCGCTCAGAAGCCGGTTGACGAGAAGGGGAGTGGGCGCGTCTCGAAGAGGGTGTCCGCCCTGAGCAGGGAACCAGGAACGAGTTGCTGCACCCGGCCCGCCGCGGAACGCGAGATCAAGTCTTGTCCGCCGAGAAGTGCCGAGCCGAGATCCGCGACACCCAGTCGCAGTTCACTCTGCTCGCTGGCCAACGCTCGCCGGCAGCTCGAGCCGGTGCGTCCGGCCTCGAGAACCCACCGTCCGGCAGCGGGGTCTGGCTCCGGTTCTCCGTCCGCATTCACCCACGTCGGCGCGGGCTCGACCTCGAACACCAGGCTCCCTTCCGACCTGTAGCGTCGAGAGGTGAGGGCCGCGGGAACATCCAGGATCCGAATCCACAAGGAGTCATTTAGCGCCGTCACTGCAAGGCTCCTCGGATCTTCGAGTCGCCATCGAAAAGGTTCATCGACCGGACGATTAGCCACGATCGAGTCGACGAGGTCGACACCGAGGACGAACTGCCACAAGCCGGCCTCGATCTCAGGTGTGGCGCCGAAGAGGTCGTCGACACGCAGGACGGTCGGTTCGGACAACGAGCCGGGCAGGGAGCGGTAGCTGACGTATCCCTCGTCGCAAGCAGCAAAGAAGCGTTGAGAGCCCCTGCTTGGGTGCGTCCTCGGAACGAACATGTCCGACCAGTACGGCTCGTTCCGGTCCACCTGGCCCGGTCGCCCGAGGCGCAGCCTTGCGAACAGCTTCGGCAGGTGCTGTCCCGCCTCCTCGGGGTCACAGAGCTTCAGGTCGAGATCGGCTGCTCGGTTGGTGATGCGTGTCGTCCGACGAGGAAGCGTCAGGCGCACGGACGAGGTGGCCCATCCGAATCCGAACCGGCCGTAGATCGAGGCTTCAGACGCAAAGAGTCCTGCGATCGGTTCACCGCGGTCCATGGCGTCGGCGAGCATCGCCCCCATCATCCGCCGCAAGAGCCCCTGTCGACGATGCGTGGCGTGGACGCCGACTGCACTGATGGCGGCCATGGCACTCGTCGGGCACGGCTCGTCAGCCAAACCGGGCAGGGAAACGTCTCTGGTGAGCACGCAACAGGTGCCCACGCTGCGACCCTCGTCGAGGACGGACCACGCACGCTCGACCTCGAGGTGAGCTCGCCAGTGTCGAAGAGACTCTTCGTCCACCTGGGCCAGGAAGGGGACCACAAGGCTGCGGATCCACTCGTCGAGGTCACCCGACCTCATTCGGCGCAGTTCGGCAGTCATACCATGACAGTCTGACCGCTCGATCAGCGTCGTTGTACCAATCGCGCTCGAGTTGACCGACGCAGAGTCCGACGAACGTGCCTACTCGATCCAATGGTTCGAGGTTGAGATCTCTTTCGCCCACTTCGTCCCGCAAGGCACGCATCGGCCGGCAGGCCGTCTTGACGACGCTCGAAGGTCAGGGCAGGTGGCTGGTGGCTCAGAGCTCGGTTGTGTCAGGTTGGACCGGTGTGCTGATCAGGTCCAGATCACGGGCCTCGGCAAGAGCGGAGTCTCGAGATGGCGTCATCCAGTGAAGGAAATCCCATTTTGCGGTTAGCTTGCGTTCGGGGTTCTGGTGAAGGGTCGGCCGAACGAGGCTTGTTCCAGTGGGACAGGCCCCGATCGTGTGCTCCAGGTGCCGAGTCTGCCGTCAGCACTTGGACTGAATCGATGCCTGTCAGTGGTCGGGAGCGGCGGATTGGGTGCAGCCCCGGGCTCCTGGTTAGCGTCAGACGGCTGAAGGTGGGGAGGAACGGGGTTGCACTACAACTCAGGTGACACCGCATGGGTGCTGGTCAGTGCAGCACTCGTTCTGTTCATGACCCCCGGCCTGGCCCTCTTCTATGGCGGGATGGTCCGTCGGAAGAACGTCCTGGCCATGGCGATGCAGAACTTCGCGGTGATGGCCGTGGTGAGCCTGCTGTGGGTTTGGGTGACGTACAGCCTGGCCTTCGGACCGGATCTAGGAGGCGCCGGGCTGATCGGAACGCTTCACTTCGCCGGACTTGGCCACCTGCACCAGCCAGTTCCCGGCTATACGGGGGCGAGGACTCAGACCATCCCGCCGGTGGTGTTCGTGGTGTTCCAGATGATGTTTGCGATCATCACCCCCGCCCTCTTGACCGGCTCTTCCGCAGACCGGGTCAAGTTTGGTGCCTTCCTGGTATTCGTGGTCGCGTGGTCGGTTCTCGTCTATGCCCCGATCGCGCACTGGGTCTTCTCCCCTCAAGGCTGGCTTTCCAAGATGGGGACTGAAGACTTTGCTGGAGGAATGGTCGTCGAGATCAATGCTGGAGTGGCCGGCGCGGCCCTGGCTCTGGTCTCCGGTCGAAGACGGGGGTGGCCACACACCAGCATGCGGCCGCACAACATGCCGCTCACCGTTCTTGGTGGCGGAATCCTCTGGTTCGGTTGGTTCGGTTTCAATGCAGGTTCTGCGCTGAGCGCGGGCAAGGCCGGTCTCGCCTTCGTGAATACCAACACGGCCACCGCGGCGGCCCTCCTCGCATGGCTCGGCGTGGAGAAATTGAGGACCGGAAAGCCAACAACGCTCGGGGCCGTGAGCGGGGCCATCGCCGGTGCGGTGGCCATCACCCCTGCGTGCGGATTCGTCAACACGTTCGGAGCCACCGTCATCGGCTTGTTGGCCGGATCGTGCGCTTCGTTTGCCGTGAGTCTGAAGTTCCGGGTCGGTGTCGACGACTCCCTTGATGTGCTCGCTATTCATGGAGTAGCAGGTCTGATAGGGACGCTCATGGTCGGTTTCTTCGGGACTGCGGCTTCGTTGGGGCGGAACGGTCTCTTTTATGGTGGATCCGGTGGACTTCTTGGGGACCAGGCGCTGGGCTGTCTCTGTGTGGGCCTCTACTCGTTTGTGGTTACAGCGGGGATCGCTTACGCGATCAAGCAGACTATTGGTCTGCGCGTGAGTGACGACGAAGAATATGTCGGCCTGGACCTGAGCCTCCATGAAGAGACTGCATACGATTTCGAATCACTGAGCGGGCAACGCACCCTCGATCACGGATCGTTCTGAAGACTCCATGCACTCTTGGTGCGGAACGTCCGGGTCGCGGAATCCGAAAGCGATATTTGACCAAGAAACCGATGGTGCGATTCTGTCTGGAAGTCAGAATCGGAAAACACGTTGTGCAGCCACCGTCAAACCCTGGTTCCAGGACGGACCCCCTGAGAGGCGGTCCGTGCGGTGTCTCGGGAGACGCGCCAGGTCGGTCCATGTTGGCCGGTTGGTCGAGCGGTAGGTTGACTCCACCTGGCTGCCGCGAAGTGCGAGACTATCGGAACCTCCACGACGGATCACGCCAGCCGACCGCGCTGAGGATAGATAGGGCAGGCTCGGGTTACCAGATGGGACACGTCCAAGAGCTCTGAATCGAGTGACGGAATACAGACACGCTCCCAGGCGCCCTCGGTCCCGCCGCTACCGCCTCCTCCGCTCCTTGTCCGCACTCCTGGGCGTCGTTCTCACTGCTGCCCTGATCGTCGTGGTTGTTGGGGTCATCGGGACGCCGAAGCGGCACCAAGGTGACGGTTCCTCGATCCCAACCAGGACTACGACGACGACGAATGCGCCGGTCCCTCCACCCCCAACCCCGGTATGGCGTGTCGCCTGGGGTTCCGGTATGGCCTGGGGGCACGGCGTGGCTTCGAACGTGACCGTCCGGGATCTGGAAACTGTGGGGGTCGGAGGGCAAGCAGTGCGAGTTCGCATCTCGAACTTCTTCGGCAATGAGCCTCTGGTGATCAGCGCGGGAACCATCGGAGTCAGTGCTGGTGGACCAGCGATCCAGGCCGGGACCCTCGCGGACCTGACGTTTGGAGGGCAGCCTGGCGTGACGATTCCGGTTGGTCAGGACGTCTACAGCGATCCGGTTTCTATGGCCGTGACCAGCGAGGAGACGCTCGCCGTCAGCATCTATGTGAGCGGAACGGACCTCGTTTCGGTCCATCCATGCTGCGCGATGATGAAGCCCGTTTCGTTCTTCACTCCGAATGGTGGGGGGAATCTCACCCAATCACTTTCCGGTGCTGGACTCGATGTGACCAGCCCAGACCCGAGATGGATTGACGCCGTCGACGTGCTCCAACTCACTGGCCAAGGAAGCATTGTCGTCGTCGGCGACTCCATCACTGACGGTTACAACACGACGCTGAGCTGGACCAGCGTCCTTCAACGGAGAATCGATGCTCTGCCCGCCTCGGAACAGCGTGCAGTGGTCAACGAAGGCATCACCGCCAATGCTCTGACGTCAGACGTTCCGACCGACGACATGACCGGCGGCGGACCGTCGGGTCTTTCTCGCCTTGCGCCGGATGCACTGGATCAGTCCGGTGTGTCGGAAGTTGTGCTGTTCCTTGGAACCAACGATCTCTGGTTTGGGGACACCGCTCAGCAGCTGATCACGGGTCTTGAGCAGGCGATCACCGCGGTACATAGCAGTGGGCTCAGAATCATCGGGGTGACACTTCTGCCTCGAAGTCCTGGAGTCTTTTCTTGGTCACCTGCTCAGCAGGCTGCGCTGGAAGCGGTCAATACCTGGATTCTCACTTCCGGCGCATTCGACGGTGTCATCAACCTTGCTCCAGTCGTGGCCGACGTTTACAACGGAGCGTGTGACGCCACAGCGATGTTCCCACCCTTCGATTCCGGTGACCATCTCCATCCGAATGCCGCTGGTCAAACCGCCATGGCGAATGCGATTGATCCCACGGTGCTCGAACTTCCGGCGATTCCTCAAGAACCGCCACTGATCTCAGTGACGCCGTCGGCAGGTTGCGCTGCTGCTCCGGCTGCACAGTCGACCTCTTCAACGCAGAAGGTCGGGCACGAACCGGTTCGAGGCGTTGGTTCTCCGGCCTTCCTCGACGGATATCTGAACGATGATCGTCCGGCCGCTGCAGCCTGAAGATCTTGGACAGAGCAGCACCATTCATCTCGAGGTCCTTCGGACCGAGTTTCTCACTCGAGCCGGTCCCCGATTTCTTCGCCGATATCACCGAGCGTGGATCGAGAGTGACGATGCGATCGCCCTGGCCGCCGTCGACGCCGAGGATCGGGTCGTAGGTGTGCTACTTGGCTCAACTCGACCGGCCCACCACTATCGGGCGATGGTCCAGCGCCACGGCCTTCAGCTCTCCCTTCTCCTCCTTTTTCAAGCGGTGACTCACCGCAGCTTCGCCCGTGAACTGCTCATCACCCGGGGTCGCCGCTATACGCGCGGGGTGCTGCGCATGGGTGTCAGTGGGGCAAAGGACCTGGTTCGCAAGAATCGGAATCGGCAAAGGAGTGGCGCCGACGACCTCATGGCCGTTCAGCGCGCGCCACAAAGGGTCGGCGAGATCACTCATGTCATGGTGCGGGAGGAACTGGCTGGCAGTGGCATCGGGAGGGCGCTTCTTGACGCAGCCGAAAACGCTGGGGTGCAGGCCGGACTCGATGAGTTGGTGCTGGTCACCATGCCCGGCCTTCCTGCTGCCGCGTTCTACGAGCATCTCGGGTGGGAACGTGTGGGGGATCGGCGAAGTCAGAGCGGGGAGGACTTCGTCCAGTATCGGTTGTCCATGGTGTCAAGGGGTCAGGACCCGCCCTGATTGTCCCTTTGTGCCGTGGGAAGAGAGATCGCCCTCGAGGGGAGCCGGTCCGGCCGGATCGTCGCGGCTGCTCGTCCTGAGAGCTTGCAGCTGGTCGAATAGCGCTGGTCACGAATGGCAGACCTGGGGCTGGCGACATCGGCGTACGATCGTGCCGTTGAATCCACGGTCTACGACCGATCACAGTTGACGGAGCTCAGTGATGCCCTATCAGTTCAGTGAGCAGGGGTTGGCCCTACAGGAAGAAGTGCGTCGGTTCATGGCCGATCACATCTATCCGAACGAAGCCGAGTACTACGAGCAGATGGAGGAAGTCGGGCCCCACGGGTACCCGCCGCTCCTCGACAAGTTGAAGGCAGCCGCCCGGGAACGAGGGCTGTGGAATTTGTTTCTTCCTCATCTGTCGCCCGATGCTCCCGGAACGAAGCTCACCAACCTCGACTACGCGCCGATTTCTGAACAACTGGGCAAAGTCGGGTTCTCGTCCGAGGCGCTCAACTGCAACGCGCCCGACACCGGCAATATGGAGATCCTCAATCTCTACGGCTCCGATCGCGTCAAGCGCGACTACCTTTCCCCGCTTCTGGAGGGCGAAATCCGTTCGGCATTCTCCATGACCGAACCTGACGCAGCTTCTTCCGACGCGACGAACATCGGCCTGCGGATCGAACACATCGGCGACAACTACGTGCTCAATGGGCGAAAGTGGTTTAGCTCGGGTGCTTTGGCGGAACGTTGCAAGGTGCTCATTGTGATGGGCAAGACCGACCTTGGTGCGTCTCGACATCGGCAGCAGTCGATGATCGTGGTACCCCGCGATGCCCCCGGACTCTCCTTCGGACGTCACCCGCACGTATTCGGTTATGAGGATCGGGGAGGTCACCCCGAGGTCATCTACGAGAACGTCCGGGTTCCGGCCGATCATCTGCTCGGTGAGGAGGGCGGAGGATTCGCGATATCCCAGGCCCGTCTCGGTCCAGGCCGAATCCACCACTGCATGCGAAGCATCGGAGTTGCGGAGCGGGCACTGGAACTGATGGTGAAGCGATCTCTCGAACGCAGTACTTTCGGTTCGCTGGTCGCCCAAAAGGGCCTTATCCAGGATTGGATTGCCGAATCACGTATCGAGATCGACATGGCCCGGGAGTATGTCCTCCGCACCGCACATCTAATGGACACGGCCGGAAACAAATCGGCTGCCACCGAGATCGCCGGGATCAAGGTGGCCGTTCCCAACATTGCCCTCCGGGTCATCGATCGTGCGATTCAGGTGCATGGTGCTGCAGGGGTCACCCAGTTCTTTCCGCTGGCACACATGTACGCCCACATGCGAACGTTGCGAATTGCCGATGGTCCCGACGAGGTCCACAAAATGACGATCGCCCGGCGCGAAATCCGCAAGCACCAACCAGATTTCCGCACGTCCTCAACCGGCTGAGGGGGATCTAGCCAGTCTCACGGGAACCGCATGGTTCGGCAGGTTCCGCGACGACCAGCGTCCTCGGTGTCGGTCGCGTGGCCGCCCGAGCGGGTCGACGTTTGGACCCTTCCTACGATCGCCTTACCGCGTCGGCGAGATCTTGCGGGCCTGATGCCGGATATCCCTTGGCTTCTCGAATCGCAGCACCCCAGCTCGAGAGGATTACGATGAGTTCGTCGAGGTCGTCATCGAGGGCTTCGATGAAAAGCTGGCACTGGACATCTGTGTCCCGCTCGATACCCTCCCGCGCGGTCCAACCTTCATCAGTGAGTCCATCCTTTCTCAGCCACCCCCTCTCCATCAGGTGTTCGGTTGCGGTGTCAAAATCAGCGTCGGTCCAACCACGCGTCCGGCTGTAACTGCGAAGCGGCAGACCCCAGAATGGTTCGGTGAGCAGACAAATCTCACAGGCGCTGACTCCAGCTGTGGTCCACGCATTGACGTGCGAGTCACCTCGATACTCCCGGAGCAGGTCAGCGCGCCTCCATACAGCGCCAATAGGTTCGTCTGGCAAGTCGAGCGACGCCATGCCCGAGTAGAGTGGTCGTCCCTCCGGCCGCAACTTCTCAGTGGCGCGCGCCAGGAGAGCGTTGGCGCGCTCGACGCCCTCGGGTTCGGTCCCGACGATCCGGACGAGTTGCGCAACGGCACCCGCGTCGCGAGCTGCGCAGATGGCTCGGGCGTCGGTGAGGGACCACCCGTGGTTGACCCCTTTGATGACTGTCTTCGGATTGAAAACCCCGAACGCCGCAGCGACGAGCTCACCGGGAACCTGCCCCATCACCGATCCACGGGAGGTGAAGTACGAAGCCATCTCCGGCGCCGCGACTCCGGCAAAGTCGCCAGGACCAGGACCGAATCCCAGCCGCTCATAGTTGGCGTGCGCTTCGGGCGAGAAATAGACCTGACCAGCCACTGGCTCCACGGCGATGGCCAACCTCCGGGCTCGCTTGGAGAGCTCTTCCATGACACCTCCTCGTGCCGGAACTATTCAAGAATGTCTCGCAAATCACACGGTGGGCGGATCGGTCTGCTTCATGGCTGAAACCCAATCTCCATGCTCGAGCAACAGGGCATCGACGAGCTCGGTGATCTGATCGAGGTCAAGTTCAGCCGCGGTGTGCGGGTCCATCATCGCTGCGTGGTACACGTGGTCAAGTCGACCGGTGAGCGCAGCTTCTACGGTCAGCTCCTGGACGTTGACATTGCTCATGATGACCGCGGCGAGCTGCGGTGGCAGGGGCCCGATTCGGGTTGGCTGCACGCCGTTTCCGTCAACGAGACAAGGGACTTCGACCGTGCACCCCTCGGGGAGGTTGTCGATCAACCCTTCGTTCGCGACATTGCCGTAGACGACCCTGGGCTTCCCCGTTTCGATACTACGAATGATCGTCGCCGCATACTCGAAGCTCTTGCGGACCTCAACGGGCGCGTCTCCTTCCAATCGCGCCCTTTCGGCCTCCCAGCCGGCAATTTGGGCCAAACAACGGCGCGGGTATTCATCGAGGGGAATGTTGAACCGTTCGATCAGGTCGGGACGATCTCGCTTGATGAACCATGGCACGTACTCGGAGAAGTGCTCGCTCGACTCGGTCACGAAGTAGCCGAGTCGGAGGAGCATCTCATAGCGGATCCTGTTGTGAGGGGGAACTCGGTCCGACTCGGCGAACTCCCGGAGCCTGGGATAGAGATCTTGACCATCGAGCTGAAAGGTCAGGTAGAACGCCATGTGGTTGATTCCCGCTGCGACGTAGTTGATGTCTTCGTATGCGAGGCCGAGGTCTCTCGACAATTCGTAGGCGGTCCCCTGGACGCTATGACACAGGCCAACGCTGCGGATGCGAGTGGCACGGTTGACGGCTCTGCAGTTCATGGCCATCGGGTTCGAGTAGTTGAGCAACCAGACGTCTGGACACAGGTCTTCCATATCCGAACACATTGAGAGAATCACGGGGATGGTCCGGAGGCCACGCATGACTCCTCCGATCCCAAGGGTGTCGCCGATGGTCTGCCGGAGGCCATAGCGCTTGGGAACCTCGAAGTCCGTAACCGTGCACGGCTCGTAGCCTCCAACCTGAATCATGTTCACGGCGTAGTCAGCACCTTCAAGCGCGGCGCGTCTGTCCCCAGAGGAGCTGATCTTGGCCGGCGCGTGCAGGGCGTCCGCCAGTCGGCGGGCCACTAGTTCGGAGGTCTCGAGTCTCCCGGGGTCGATGTCGTGAAGCACGATCTCAGAGTCGGCCAACTCTTCATAGCTGAGGATGTCACCAAGTAAGTTGCGCGCAAAGACGGTGCTGCCAGCTCCCAGGAATACGATTCTGGCCATGCAGGCACTCTATCTACGGCTGTGGGAACTGAACCCACGCCGAGGTTTCGAGGGCACTACCAAGAGGGCTGGCACGTCGCTGGTTGGAATCAGCGGGCGTCGAGACAGCGGTGGACGGCCGCGACGAGGGACTGAGCCCGGGGGTCCGGCGTCATGAAGGACGCCAGGTTCCACATCTTGTTCATCGTGTAACCGAAGCCGATTCCCCGCTCGGGGTCGGCGTAGCCCAGTGACCCGCCAGCTCCGGCATGACCGAAGGACGCGGGACCGCGGTTGTCGGGCTGCCCTGGTACGGGGAGCATGAATCCCATCGAACGGCGGGTCTCGACCACCAAGACGGCGTCAGGGCCACGGACCTGTTCGCTGGCGGCCCTCCGCACCGCCTCTGGACTGATCAGCCGTATCCCGTCGAGCTCCCCCCCTCTGGCGAGGGTGCCGTACATCCGAGCGAGAGAGCGAGCGTTGGTGTGCCCATTCGCTGCCGGGAGCTGCGCGACCCGCCACTCTGGGCTGTTGTTGTGGGCTGCGTGGGGAACGGAGGCGAGGCCAAGTGATCGGGAGGCCAACGAGCCAGGTGTCATCATCGCCTGCATCCGTTCCCGCATCGCCTTAGCCTCGGGCGTCTCGTTGGCCGGCGGCTCCGCGGCCAATGGTGAAATTCCGGGGAGCTCGCTCACCAGATCCGCCACCCGATGATGTTCCGAAGGGGGAGTTCCGACGTACATGTCGAGGCCGAGAGGCTCGACAACCGCCTGGGCAAGAAAGTCCCCGAATTGGTCCACACCAGCGGCTCGCCTCACCACCTCGCCAACCAGCCAACCGAAGGTGACGGCGTGGTAGCCCTGCTTGGAGCCGGGTTCCCACACAGGTGCCTGACGTTCCAGTGCCCCGACCATGCGTCCCCAGTCGAGAGCACCACCAGGGGGCAAGTCCTCGTCGACGACCGGAAGTCCGGCTTCGTGGGTGAGCAGCTGGCGAACAGGAATTGACGACTTGCCAGCGGCCCCGAACTCTGGCCAGTACTCCGTCACCGGCGCTTCGAGATCGACTTTCCCCTGGTCAGCCAGAATGTGCGCGCACAGGGCAGTCATTCCCTTGGTGGTCGAGTACACGTTGACCAGGGTGTCCCGCGACCACGGACGCGTATGCTCTCGGTCGGCCCACCCGGCCCACAGGTCGACCACTGGGTCCCCGTCTATGGAGAGTGCGAAGGCCGCTCCCACTTCACCGTGCTCGCGGAAGTTGGTCTCGAAGGCCTCATGGACCGGCTCGAAGCCAGCGGGGCAGGTACCGTGGATTTCGGGAATGTCAGTCACCCCCGTATTTTCCGTCAGGAGGGTCCGGCGCGTCGAACGCGGGCCCATCGACCAGTTGGAGGTGAGATCTCCTCCTGCTGGAGACGGAGCCACGATCCGTTCACTCCGTGGGTTGTGCGCGGGAAGATGATCCGGTACCGGCGTGACCCTCGCGCTTCTCCCTAAAAGCCTTCCGGGACGTTCACCACTCTTCGACAGGACCAGACAGGAGATTCCCAGTCTGCTCACCGGGGTATGGGAGCTGACGCCATCAGCGCTGAGAAAGACTGGTTGTTCATGGCCAGCCGCGACACCGAAGGTGATCAGCGAGTGGCTTCCGACGGAGACCAGGATGGGGGACCGCTCGGCACCGGCGCGTTGTTGTCAATCGGGGTGGGCGGCATGGTGGGTGGCGGCATCTGCGCGGTCATGGGTCTCACCATCAATCTCACTCACGACGCTGCTCCGATCGCGTTCGACGTAGCCGGGTTGGTTGCGATCCTCGCTGCTGTCTCTTATGTTCGCCTCGCACTCCGTTTCCCCCCAGTGTCGGTGGCACCGTATGAGTTCCTCAATCGCGCCTTCGGCTCCGGCATGCTCACAGGCGACCTGAGCGTCCTTCTCTGCCTGAGCTACGTGATTCTTTTGAGTCGCGCTCAGTGGTCACTGGTCGTCGATCCGCCCCAGCCGCTGGGTGGGGCCGGTCCATCTGGTTGCGGGGGCCATGGTGATCTTTCTCAATGGCGAGGGATTTGAGCTGATCGCGAACGCCGCACTGCAAGGTCGCGCGCCAAAGCGGTCACTTCCCGTTGCCTACTTCGGTGGCACGGGGGTCGTCATGCTCCTCTATGTGACGATTGCCGCGGTCACGCTCGCACACCTCGCACCAGCCACTCTCGCCGCCCACAGTGTCGCGGCACTCTCCTACGCGGCGAAGGCTATGACCGGTTACGCCGGCTTAACTGTGATCGCCGTCGCCGCGCTTGCTGCCACTTCTTCGGCCATCAACGCCACCTACTACGGCTCGGGTCGATTCACCTATCTCATTGCCAAACACGGAGAGTTATCCGCAACCAGCCACTTGAGGGCATGATCCTCTTCGCGGTGCTCTCGCAGATCCTCGTCAACGTCGTATCGCTCGATGCCATCGCAACGATGGGAAAGGTGGGCTTTGTCATCGTGTTTGCCGCCGTCAATCTCGCTGCCTTCCGCCTTGTCGATCAGACCAGAGGGGGCCGGTTGCTGCCTGCGCGCTCGTCATGGTTTCATGCACCGGCGCGTTCATCATGCTGGTCGACCAAACTCTCGCGACAGCAAGGACTCGCTGGCAGGGGGTCCTCATAGCCGGTGTGGTCGCGCTGTCATGGGCGATCGAGGCCGGATATCGGTCGGCCACCGGACGGCAGATGCACATGGGGCATCATCCACTCGGGAGAGCGTCTGGGATCAAACACGGCCGAGCCGAGTGAGCTAGTAGGGAAGTTGCCGCTCCGGGTCAGCCGCGGACGACGTGAGCACCTCGAAGGAGGGAGATTGCCGAGACGCGTGCTCCTTGGTCGCTCAGCACAACCAGTAGGAGCGCATGGCACGTGTCGCCGTTCTCCTCTCGCAGCTCGGCGCCGAGATTGACGCCGAACTGGCCGACCTGCAAATCCACTGCTTCGCCGGTGGCGGTGCCGACCCCCCCGAGATGATCCACGACCTCGTTGGCCGTGGTGGCCACGGTGATCCGTCCAACCCCGATGAGATTGAACGGGAGCCGAACGACCTGCTCGAGCTCTTCGGCATCACTCCGGGCCATCGCCTCCCGCAGTCGGCGCCACGCTGCCTTCGCACGGCCGACGGCCGTGTTCGGATCATCAGGCAAAGCCGAGTCGACCCCGAATCGGGCTTGGATCCCCCATCGGCCGTCGACCTGGGTGATCACGTAAGAAACGTTGTTGGGCAGGATGCGCTCACCGGCAGCGTTGTAGCGGCACCATTGCGCCGAGGCATGGATCTGTACCGGTGAAACGGCAAGAATCTGTTTCTGGTCCCAAGCGGAGTGGTGCCACCCCATCGCATCGGCGGCGTCATAGTTCACCGCCTCTGCGTAACTCCGCTCACTTGGAGCGACTGCCGCAGTGGGCTGCCGTGGCGAGACACGTACGTGCGGGTACGAGAGGCTGGCCGCCCAGGATGCGGCATCGCGGGAGTTGAATGTCTCGATAAACCGGTCGAGGGCCGCGTCCCCGACTGTACGGAGCGCAACTTCGTTCACGAATTTGCCGATCGCTCTCTCGTTGGGGTCAGGACACGCCGCGATTCAGGTGTGACCAGCTTCGATCGAAGAGACCCCTGTCAGTCGCTGGGCGCGCTGAGCGTCCCGAGCCATCTCGACGACGGCCTGCTCCTGCTCCTCTTCGGACAGATCCTCGAATCGTTCCGGAAACCGGATGAAGAACCTCTTCTGGGACTGGTCCTCGTCATTCACGTTCCAACGCTACTCGGCGGTCAGTCGAGGTCGACCGCACTCCAGTCCCTTGCCTCTTTCCCTCGCACTGAGGGACATCATCGCCGTCCGCGCGCTGGCCGCAGCTCAGGCCCGGTCCCAGCTCCTGGGCGCTCGCCATCCAGGGTCTTCGCGGCGGGGGTGGTGTCGAACGGTTCCGGTCCGCAGAGCGTCAGTCGGTGGTGTCCCTTGATGTCGGCAGTGAGAGCAAGCAGGGTGGCCGTGGCCACGTCGTCAACATGGACGAACGCGCCGAACTCCGAGGTCTGTGGCGAGAATAGGGCGATGGCTGTCGTCATCCACGATCATCACCGGCCTGAACACGATCGTCGGAATCCCGGTACGGGAGGTCCAAGCCCGGCACATCTCCTCGGCAAGGCGTTTCGACATCCCGTACGGCCGCGAGGCATTGAGCGGGTGGTCGTCATCGATGGGAAGGTAGGCAGGGGATCCTTCGCCCTCGGCGAAGCCGAACACTTGTGCCGACGAGAAGTAGCCCACCTTTGATGCCACCACCCAGGCTCGGCTGCACCAGGTCTCGCCCTCGTTCGTGGTCGAGAACCTCGTCGCCACCGCCGAGTACTACCAAGAGGTGCTCGGCTTCCAGTTCGACACCTTCTATGGCAACCCGCCAAGCTTCGTCATCCTCAGCCGAAATGGCGTGAACGTCATGTTGAAGCAGCTCACCGGCGCATGTCGCCAGACCTGTGATGACGGACCCCCGGACTTCCTGGACGCGTACTTCTGGGTGGACGACCTCGGCGCCTTGGCTGCAGAGTTTCGCCATCGAGGTGCAGACATCGTCGTCGAACCCGCCAACCGCGAGATCTACCACGGGCGTGACTTGTACGTGCGGGACCTTGACGGACGAATTCTCTGCTTTGGTCAGCTCCTCCAGTGAAGGAACGATCGGTTGGGAAGCTGATGCTAGATACCTCGGACCCTCCTACAGGAGAGAGCGGCGCTCTTCGGGCCGGCGTTTGGTCGTTCTGAGTGTGGTGACGGAGTCAGGACGACTTGTCTCACTCGCCGAGATGTCGAAACAGAACCGACGCCACTCTGTGTAGCTGGCGTTACCCGCGCGCCCGGTCGTGACCAGCGGGAGGACGTCGACGCTGGGACCTGTCTCCGACCGTGTGCCGTGGATTGGGCGGTTGGGGGCCACGAGGCATAATCCCGACATGTCAGGTGCATTCTTCGAGGAGACACGTGCTGGTCTGATCCCGGTGCCTGAGGCCAGGAGCCCGTGGTCGGCTGACATGCTCCACGGGCGGCTTCTGGCCGGCCTGGCGGCGCGGGAGATCGAGCGGGAGACCACGAGCGACTACCGTCTCGTCCGGTTGACCCTGGACATGTTCCGGTTCCCGCCGATGCAGGCGCTCCAAGTGACCAGCACCCTCGCGCGGAACGGTCGGCGGGTGCGGGCGGTCGATGTCTCGATCACCTGTGTCGGCAACGAGGTGGCCAGAGCATCCTCAGTCGCCCTGCGAACGAGCGCCCATCCTGCGGGCGAGCTATGGAGCGCGCCAGAGTGGGACGTTCCCCACCCCGACATGATCATTCCTCCTCGGGCGGCTTCCGCCGGGTGGGAGCTCCGGCCCGTCACACCTGACGTCTTCTCGTCGTCCGGTCGAAAGCAGGTCTGGATGAGGGACAACTGGCAGCTGGTGTCCGGTGAGGACCTGACCGGCAACGTCCGGGTCGCCCTGGCCGCTGACCTTCCCAATCCCCTCGCCAACGCCGGGACCGCTGGGCTCCAGTTCATCAACGCCGACCTGACGCTCACTATCCGCCGTCCGCCGGCGTCCGAGTGGATCGGCGTAGAGGTTGCCAATCATCTCGGCGAGGATGGAGTCGCCATCGGCTTGTGCACCATGTACGACGTTGTGGGGGCCGTCGGATGGTCCTCGGTGGTCGCGGTTGCAAACGAGTAGCGCCCGTACGGATGACGCGCCGCGTGAGAAGGGACCCGGCGGGGTGCGTCCGGGAGGACAGGGCTCCGAACACTCTGGCGCGAGGCGTCCATGAAACCCAGCAGATGAGGGGGCGCCCCTTCGGACCGGGCTCGCCTTCAATCGATCGGAATCCCGCCTCACACCCGAGCGCGCTCGTCGGCGCACACAGATTTCCCACAACTGATCACCAGTTGGTATGATAAATCGATGAGTGGGACATACACTGTGACGATGGGAGATCGGGGTCGACTGGTGATCCCTTCCGAGCTCAGGGAACGGTTCGGGCTGAAGGAAGGTTCTCCTCTCGTTCTCCTGGAGACTCCGGGAGGGTTGGTGCTGCTCACCCGCAGCCAACTTCAGGAGCGCGTGAGGGCGGATCTCGCGGGCCTGGACCTCGTCGGGGAGCTGCTCGCCGAGCGTCGGGCTGAAGCTGCTGCGGACGATGCGGCGTGACGGTGTTTGACGCCTCCGCTCTCCTTGCGTTTCTCCTGGGTGAAGATGGAGCGGCGATGGTAGAGGCAGCTCTTGAGTCGGGTGGAGCATGTGGTGCAGCGAACTGGTCCGAGATTGCCCAAAAGATCAGAGCGCACGGCCGCAACTGGGATCTGTCGCGCTCGCTCTTGACCGTCTATGGCCTGGAAATCGAGCCGGTCACCGTGTCGGACGCCGAGTGGGCAGCATCGCGCTGGATCCGACATGAAGGCCTCTCGCTCGCCGACCGCCTATGTCTCGCTCTGGCAGATCGCTTGGAGACAGATGTCTTGACGGCGGACGGCACCTGGGGGACTGATGGGCGGATCCATCAGATCCGTTGAGATTTGGAAACGCCGTCGGGCGGTGCCGACAAGCCCTTGAATCGCCGTACGAGGTCTCAAGACCGCAGAAGGCGTTCCCTGCCCGGCTCCCTCTGAGGCTGACGTCCGGTAACGGGATACTCCGCACGCCGCGCGTTTGGGTCAGTCAGTGGGCTGCCATCGACGCTTCATCTCAGAGGTGGAGCAGGTGGCCATCGGGGTCAGCCACTACCGCGCCGTAGCCCCAGAACTGGGCTCCGGGCGCAGCGACCATTTTGGCGCCCAGAGCCACCGCCTGGACGAAGGCCCGCTCGATATCATCCACCTGAAGGGCGTAGGTGGCCTGGCCGCTCTGGACCGGCCTCGTCCTGATGAGCGGTGACGCCGAGGCCGACTGCTCCGCCGTCTGGTAGCGCAAACTCCACCTCGAACCCGAACGCTGCAACCCACCAATCGCGCGAGCGCCTCCAGTCGCTGACCGGAAGGCTCAGGAGGTCGAGCTTCACCGTGGCGTCCCTCTCGACGAGCCGGGATCGTACCAACTCTGCTCCTTGGCCTTCATTTCCCTGACGCTTCTCTTTGATCGTCTTGCCGGCCCCTTCGATGACGAAGCGTGCTCGCCGGTGTCGGAGGCACTAAAGCAGCCGCCCACTTATCCGGCAGCGACCGTGGACGTGTCGTCTGGTTCGAGCGGTTGTTCTCATTCGATGGGAGCGCCTCGGTGCGTACGTCAAGGGACGCTTCCGCGACCACACGCGCAATCACCGGTGCCCCAGAGGTCGGCGGTCCAGCGCGGGCGCGTCAATGCCAGCGCCGAGGCGGAGCTGGCGCACCGCCTGTCGGTAGGAGTTGATCGGGCTCTCCTCGCAATACCCGAAGCCGTTCTGAATGCAGAACGCGCGGACGAGGGGCTGGGCCCGGGCAAGATTGGGCCGGGGAATGGCCGGGAAGAGGTGGTGCTCGATCTGGTAATTGAGGCCGCCGAAGACGAAGGTGGTCAACCACCCGCCGGTGAGGTTGCGAGCGGTGACGACTTGGCGTCGGGCGAAACTCGTCTCGCAGTCCCGATCGACGAGCGGCATGCCCTTGTGGTTGGGGGCGAAGCTGCACCCGAGGTAGAGCGAAAAGACTGCCTGGTGAGCCGCCAAGAACGCGATGCCCTGAAGCGGTGAGAGCACCCAGAAGATGGCGGTCAGGTAGAGCGCGACGTGCGCCACGAGCAAGAGTCGCTCCGCAACAGCATCGCGATCACGCCGGCGAGCGAGGTCCTGGATGCCGGCAACGTAGAGGCCGGTGCTGCGCAGCAGCATGAGGGGGAAGAAGAGCTCGGCCTGCCGACGTGCCATCCACCCCCAGAGGCGCCGCGGATGATTCCCTCGCTCACTTTCCCTCGGGGCGCGAATCAGCCCGATCCCGATGTCTGGGTCACGGTCGATCTCGTTGGGGTAGGCGTGGTGGGCATTGTGCTTCGGAACCCACCAACCAAAGCTCAGCCCGATCAATCCGTTACCGATGACCAGACCGAGCAGCCGGTTGGCCCGCCGGGAGGCGAAGATCTGCCGGTGGCCGGCGTCGTGGCCAATGAAGCCGAGCTGGGTCGAGAGGAGGCCGAGCAGCACTGCGACACCGAGCGTGGCCCATGAGGCGCCGAGAGCGAAGAAGGCCGCCCAGGTAGCGGCGAACGCAGCGAGCGTGAGACCGATCACGAGCGAGTAGCGGCCCAGCCGACGATCAAGGAGCCCCGCGGCCCGGACCTGCGCGGTCAGCGTCGAGAAGTCCGGAGCTCCTCTTGGCATGGTGGCCGTCGCCACGCGCCCTCCTGTGCGGGATGCGGTGACGTGAGCCACCAGGGATTGGCTGTGAGGGGACGAACGTGCGTCCTCCTTGCTGTGCGATGAAGCTGGGCCGCGTGCCTTGCCGAGCATCATGAGGACCTAGAGCACCCGAACGTTCTGTGCCTCGGGCCCCTTGCGGCCCTGAGCGACGTCGAACTCGACCTGCTGGCCTTCCTCGAGGCTCTTGTACCCGTCTCCCGCCACGTTGGAGTAGTGCACGAAGACGTCCTTCTCCCCGCTGGTCGGGGTGATGAAGCCGAAGCCTCTGTCCCTGTTGAAGAATTTCACCGTTCCAGTTGGCATGTTCTCTTCTCTTTCTCTTGTTTGTTGTTGGCTCGATCCACATTGGAGCGATCAGGTCCGTTTGCTCGGACCCAACTTCTCGTAAGGGCGGCCGCAGGCAGACGGCTTGCCGGGCTCTCCGTAGGTCCGGCAGCGCGGGTCGTCGCACCATCCGACAAGTCGCCCGCCCTGACGGACGTCGAGAGCATGCTCGGCACAGAGCGCGATGTCGGGCAGGATCACAGTCACCGAGTACGACGGATCACTCGGGTCGACACCACGAGCCAACGTTCGGCGCGATGGCTCGATCGCGTCGGTGGCTTGCTCACCGCAGAGGGCGCAGGAAGTGTCCGACGGCGTAGGCGTCACTGCCGCAGGGCCTCTCGGAAGTTGTCGACGCACATGAGCCGGCGCTTCACCTTCTCGGGATCTGCGGCGTCTCCCAAGCGGATCCGCTTTTCGAGCCGGTCGAGGCGTTCGTTCACACCCTCGACGAGCTGGCGCCGATCGTCGCCGTTGTACGCGTCCAAGGCTCGTACGAAGCTTCGGTGGGCGTCGATCGCTCGATAGAGATCCAGCCTGCGGGCGATGGCCGAAAGGGAATCTCCACTTTGGCGTAGTGCGAGAGCCTGTGCGTCTACTTCCCGAGTCGCCGGTCGTTGCCGCCTCGGCATCCGGTCTCGTTCGCGCGCCGCCGAACGTCTGGGGGTGGTTCTTGCCTGGGTGCGCCTAGGCACGACGATTCCCGTCCGACGGGGCCTTATGGCCGACCGGCCAGCCGGTCACGGCGGGAGCCGATCGAACTGCGCCTCGAGCCTGCCGCGGCGCTCGTCGAAGTTTTCCGCTGCCACCTCGTCGTCCTCGAGGGCCCGGTGGAGCGCGCGCAGCTCGTCGATCGGCTCCTGCACGCTTCGATCCGACATCCCGTCTGCATCTGCCTCGTCGGGGCGGGCCGCTTGTCGAACGGCTTTGCGTCTCGCTTTGTGCTGAGCCCGTTCGAGCTTCTGGCGCTCACGCTGTCGCTTGCCGGCGGAGCTGCTCACCGGGACATCCTCAGCGACACGGTGCCCCCTCTTGCCCGGCTGCCCACGACGCAACCGGTACCCTCGGCCGGCGCGACCACGAAGGACGCCCCCAGCGGAGTTCGATCTGGCGGTGGAAGATGAGAGGTTCCGTTCGGATCGGGCCGACTCGGGGATCTCTCGAAAAGGCCACGCTGGGTGTGACCAGCGTCGACGCGACTGTACTCGGTCTGGGCGCCGGCCAGGCTGCGGGCCAGCAGGCGCGCCGGCGAGTGCGCACGGTTGGCTGGCGGCTGGCCACCCTCACCGGTAGTCGCTGGTCAGCAGCCCATGGAGATCTCCGCTGGCGGTGGGATGGCGCAGCTTCGACATGGCGCGGGCTTCGATCTGGCGGATTCGCTCGCGGGTGAGACCGAAGCAGAGGCCAACCTCTTCGAGGGTGCGGGGCTCGCTGCGGTCCAAGCCAAACCTGAGTCGGATGATCTCTCGCTCCCGATCGTCGAGGCTGACCAGCATCTTCGCCACTTCGCCCGGCAGCAGGGCGGCTGCGGCAGCCTCGGGTGGCGACACCGCTCCTCGGTCCTCGAGCGTGTCGCCCAGCTCGGCGTCGCTGTCGGGGCCCAATGGCTCAGAAAGTGAGCCGGGCGTCGCCGTGTGACAGAGAATGTCGACAACCTTCTCGGTGCTGACTTCGAGGTCGGAGGCCAACTCGGAGACACTCGGCCGCCGGCCGAGCTGCGCTTCAAGACGGGCCCGGCTCCTCAAGGTTTGGTTGAGAAGGTCGCTGGCATGCACCGGCAGCCGGATGGTGCGGCCGCCGTTGGCGATGCCCCGGGTGATCGCCTGACGGATCCACCAGGTGGCGTACGTGGAGAACTTGAAGCCCTTTCGCCAGTCGAACTTCTCGACGGCGTGCATGAGACCGAGGTTGCCCTCCTGGACCAAGTCGAGCAGTGGCAGATCGGCGCCCTGGTATCTCTTTGCGATGGACACCACGAGGCGGAGGTTGCCGTTGACGAAGGCCTCAACCGCGGCGTCGCCCGCCTTTACGGCCCGACGAAGCTCACGAACCCGGGCAGGATTGCGCGGCTCGTCTGCGGTCAGCTCAGCGCGAGCCTCGCGGCCTGCCTCGGCCGCCTGGGCCAGCCGGGCCTCGTCGTCCTTGGTGAGAAGCTGGTAACGACCGACTTCGCTCAGGTACAAGCGAACCAGGTCATCATCGGGCATCTGCGCACGTTTGCTGGGCACCCGCCCTCGTCTCTAGAAAGCCCCGGCGGATCGATGCGAGGGGCATCGTCGCCGCTGAGCGGTACCCGATTGCCTTTTGCCGTCGGAGCCGGGCACGCGCTGGCGTCGTGCTCCAGCACACGCTAGCCGACTCCGGATCGGGGCGGTCTCTCCTGGCCCTCCAGCTCGGGTATGGTGCTTCCTATGCCGCGGGGACCTCCCCGTCGGCGGCTGGCAGAGACGGCGCCAGCCAGGCCCACGAGACGTACATCGAGTCGGCCATCCCCCTTGACCGACTGGAGTCTCATGAGCACATCAACCCCTCCCTTGGCGCCTGCTCGCTTCTCGGACCTCGGCGTTTCCCCGGCGCTGGCGGCGGCCCTGGAAAAGCAAGGGATCGTCAACGCCTTCCCGATCCAGGTGGCCACCCTCCCCGACGGCCTTGCCGGGCGCGACGTGTGCGGCAAGGCGCCCACCGGCGCCGGCAAGACGCTTGCGTTCGGGTTGGCGGTCCTCTCCCGGCTCGCGACCTCCCCTCGTGTCGGCCGAGGGGGTCGCCGGCATCCGACCGCCCTGATCCTCGTCCCCACTCGTGAGCTCGCAGCCCAGATCGAGGAGGTGATGGCCCCCCTGGCCAGGGCCATCGGCGCACGGGTGACCTCGTTCTACGGCGGCGTCGGCTATGGGAAGCAGGTGGCCGCATTGCGTCGCGGCGTCGACGTGCTCGTCGCGTGCCCTGGCCGACTCACCGACCTGATCGACCGGGGCTCAGTCGATCTGTCGCACGTGGACATCGTGGTCATCGACGAAGCCGACCGGATGGCCGACATGGGCTTTCTCCCGGCGGTGTGCCGCCTGGTCGACGAGACCCACACCCTGCGCCAGACCTTCTTGTTCTCGGCCACGTTGGACGGCCCGGTTGACAAGCTGATCCGTGACTACCAGCACGACCCGATACGCCATGACGTCGCCCAGAGCGATGCCCATCGGGGGGACGTGTCCCACCACTTCTGGCGCGTGGAGCCGCACGATCGGGTGG
Source organism: Actinomycetes bacterium (assembly GCA_021791895.1). Classification (GTDB taxonomy): domain Bacteria; phylum Actinomycetota; class Acidimicrobiia; order Acidimicrobiales; family RAAP-2; genus Palsa-461. The sequence goes on from JAJYVS010000003.1 coordinate 75,478, forward strand.
CCGTGACGACTGAGGTAGTCAGCGCGAGCGGCCCGGCGGTCGTCTTCTGTCGCACCAAGCGCGGTGCGGATCGCCTTTCGGAGCGCCTCGCCCGCTCAGGCCTTGCGTCAGCAGCCATCCATGGGGACCGAAGCCAGAGCCAGCGCGAGCGGGCATTGGGTGCGTTTCGGGCCGGCCGGCTCGACGTGCTGGTCGCGACCGACGTCGCAGCGCGCGGGATCCACGTTGATGCCGTGCCGCTCGTGGTCCACTTCGATCCCGCTGCTGACGCCATCGACTACGTTCACCGATCGGGCCGCACCGGTCGAGGTGGTGCCAACGGGATCGTCGTCTCCTTGGTCGGGACCGAGCATCTCGCCGCGACCAGGCTCATCCAGCGCAGGCTGGGACTTCCAGGCGGGGTCTCATCGCCCGACGTCCCCTCTCTGGATATCCACGGGGGCGAACCCCGCTCGCGTCAGGGTCAGCACCACGAGAGGGCCGTCACGGGACCCGGAGCAGGCGCACGGCATATCGAAAAGGCATCCGATGTCCGGGCCGCCGGGTCGAACCGATCCTCGCGACGCCGGGGCCGCAAGGCAAGCTGGCGCTGACGGGCCACCCCCCTTGCCGTCCGCCTGCGATTGGGGGAATCCGGTTTCAATGGGGACAGTTTGAAGTGATCCGCGGCGCCTGGATCGTCCTCGGCCACCTCGCCCCACCGGCGTAGATCGGAGTCCCAACACCCAGTCCTTACTCGCTTATTGAGCAGGAGGTCTCGCGGTGTCCGCACCGAGGCGAGCCGCCGGCAACACCAAGACATTGACATCCCAGGCGAACGGCGTGAGCCGGCCTGCGACCCCCGTGGAGCACTTCGTCGAAGCGCTGGCCCGGGACCTCGGCCCGGGTGACAAGGCGGGTGACCGACGAACCCGGCGCCAGCTGCTGCGTCTCAGTCTCTGGGCAACGGGGGAGGGGATGGCGCTCGATCGCGAGGTCATCTTGGACCCCGACAGTGTCGAACGGTTCATCGGGTCGATCGGCGAGGAACGATCGGCTGGCACCTACCGGGCGGTGCTCCGGCGGGTCTGCCCACTTCTCACGACCAAGGCCCCCTGGGAACCCCGGGCCAAGGCCACCCCGAGACGCCAGCTCGCCCCGCCGTACCGGGCCCACGAGATCCTGACCCTGGTCGAGGACGCGATGGCCCAACCGAGCGCGACCCGCCGGCGGGCCGCCCATGCCCTCATGGTGCTCGGGCTCGGTGCCGGCCTGGACGGTCGCTGGGTGACCAGGGTGAGTGCGACCGACGTCTGGTGTTGTGGCCCGGCCGTCGTCGTCGAGGTCGGTCAGCTCTGCGCGCGTTCGGTCGTCTGCCTCGGGGCTTGGGAGGCCGAGCTTCTGGGGCTGACACGAACCGCTGCCGGCGAATTCCTGGTCGGGGGTCGCTCGCTCTCGAAGAACCGGACCTACGAGCTCACGGCGAGCCTCGTCGTGCCGACCGGCCACCCGCGCCTCGCACCGGCTCGCCTGCGCTCCGCCCTGCAGACGATGTGGGTCTTCGCCGTCGCTCTGAGGCTGGCGCTAGGTCCGGCGCGCGACTATGTACCGCTGGTATCGACCGTGGTCAGCTGCTGATGACCCGGACAGTGTCGACTTCCCGGGCAGCCGGGCCAAAGCAGTCCCCGGATCGCTCGACGGCGGTAGAACGGGTGATCGCCGAGGTGCGGTTGCTCGGGACCGAACTCGACAGGTTGGACGCGGCCGCGGCTCGGACCTTCGGGCTCAACCGGACGGATTCCCGGGCGCTCGACGTCGTGCACCGGATCGGGTCGGTCTCTCCGACGGACTTGTCGAAGGAACTCGGTCTCACCACCGGTGGGGTTACCGCCGTGCTCGACCGCCTCGAGGCGTCGGGCTTTATCTCTCGGCGTCCGCATCCCTCCGATCGTCGGCAGCTCGTCGTCGAGCCGTCGAGTCGGACCGAACGTCTGGTTGCCACCACGTTCGGCCCCTTGGCAGCGCGCACTCGCCGGATCACCGAGGGGTTGTCGGCCAAGGAGCTCGTCACTATCGGACAGTTCCTTACCGGCGTCCGGGAAGCCACGGCCGCACGCGCTGACGAGCTGATGGCGGAGAGGTGAGGGTCCTCCCCGGCCGTTACACCGCCGACATCGACGGCGACTTCGTCGTGTTCCTGTTGGGGATGCGGTTGAACCGTCCGCTCCGCGGGTGGCGGTGGCTGCCCGCGGCAAGCGCGATGCCGGCCTTGCTCCGGGTCCTCGACGGCGCATCTCGAGGTCGGATGCCTCGGTCACGAGCAATGGCTGTGTCGGACGACGTTGTCCGGCTGTCACACCGTGAAGGTATGGTCCCTCGGCATGCGGATACGCAAATGTAAGGAATGCGGGCCGAGAGTTCACGCCATCGAGTCGGCATCTGCGCTGCCCTTCTTGCCGCTCAAGGGATCTCTGCCCTTGCGGGAGCCTTAAGCAATCCAAGTCTGGCTCATGTGGATCCTGCCGCACCGAGGCAGCGGAAGCGAACAGTAGCTGGAAGGGTGGGCGCACCCGCCACAAGGCGGGCTACATAATGGTTCGAGTCCCCGGCCACCCCCGAACCCATTCCGGCAGCCCCTACGTGTTCGAACACACTCTCGTGGCTGAAGGATTACTCGGGAGATATCTCGTGGAGGGAGAGTCTGTCCATCACATCAATGGTGTTCGCGACGACAACCGACCTGAGAACCTCGAGTTGTGGACGAAGCCCCAGCCTTCGGGCGTCCGGGTGAGCGATGCCATCGAATGGGCGCGCCACATCTACGACCTTTATGTGGCGAACGGCGCACCTCCAACAGTGCTCACGCTACCGCCTGAGCACTCTTGGAGGTGGCGGGAATCGAACCCGCGTCCCCAGGCACCTCGATGAGCCTTCTCCGAGCGCAGCCGACGAAAGAGTTGTCGGGGGAGCTCAGCCGTCGGCGGCCAAGCTCCCCGTATCCGGTCAAGAATTTCCCCGAAGACCTACCGGGTCAGCCGTTCGGGTGAGCCCCACGAAATGACGCCCGTGACCGCCCTGTGGGGCTGAGAACGGACGGACGCCGCTACTTAAGCAGCGGGCGCGAGCACAGGCTCGGCGTTTATTTTTGTTCCCGGCTCTTTAACGTGGCTCCGGGCACCACGGCTCGCTTCTCTCACCTCGACAACCTGAGTCGAGACCATTCACCCCCTGGTTTACCTACGAGGCACCCTTTTGGGTGCACCGCAATTGTATCGGTGCTGAAGGGGAGTCGGAACCGGGGTAGTGCCTCGTAGGCGAGCACCCCCCTCGTCCAATCTCCTCCAGACGGCCAGGTTGAGAACGGGGCAGCGAGCCGGGTCAAAACGATGGATTCGGGACGGTCGAGTGACATTGCTCAGCCGACGGTGCCTGACGGCCAAACGAACCCCGGTGCACCTAGCGGAACCTTCCTGGCTAGCTCGTGACGCAGCGACGTTCGTCCTGGTCAGGGCGAATGGCTGCGACCCGTCCGCGTAGTACCTAACTCAGCGCTTCGGGGCGTAGCTCTCGAGGCCGAACAGCTCGTAGAGGCGGCGCTGGGTGGCATCCTGCTCGGTGAGCATCCGCCGGGCCCTCGGTCGCCCCCGCTCACCTTGGTAGAGCAGGACGGTCTCTTCGATGCCGGCGAGGCTGGAGAGCAGGGCCCGGACCGAAAGATGCATCCCGGCCCGATCGGCCTGGCGCACCATGAGCTTGGCCACCATGAGGGCGAGGACGCAGTAGAAGACGTGGACCCGGATCTTGGACTCGGTGAAGTGGAACATCGGCGAGAACGAGACGACCTTCGGGTCCTTCATCTGGCGGAAGTCGCCTTCGACGGCCTCCTGGGAGCGGTAGTCGGCCACGACCTGGGCCGTCGGCGCCTGCTCGGGGGTCTTGTCGGTGAACAGGATCCGCTTGCCGAAGAGCTCTTCTTCGAGGGCGGCTCGGGCCTGGTCGTCGACGGAGAAGCCGAGGCGCAGCTCGGCCGGCCTCTCGCCGGTGAGGGACCACGTGATCACCCGAGACCCAGCGCGGCGCCACGATGGCGGCCACCTCGGCCTCCACCTTCTCCCTTGCCTTGCGGGTCCTTCCCCGGGCGAGACGGCCGGCGACGACGGCCAGCTGGCGGTTGGCCTTCGCCAGCGTCTGGTCGAAGCCCCGCGACTGCTTTTCGTGCAAGCCGTTCGAGTGACAGACGACGAGCCGACGCTCGTGGCCGAAGACAACCTTGGTCGTCTCGAACGCGACGAGTCTGGGGAAGGCCTCCTTGTCGACGGCCCGGTAGCGATCCTTTGGGGCGGCGAGGAGATCGGGGTGATCCGAGGGGGGGAGCGAGCCGACGAAGGAGAGCGGTGAGCCGTCGAGCGCCGCGTAGTTGTCCTCGGAGTTCTGCCCGGCGTCGTAGACCAACGTGAGGCCGGTGCCGTCGCCCTCGGTGCCATCGACCCCGAGTGCACCGAAGCGGGCGACGAGCTCTTGCACCATCGAGGAGAACTGGATGACATCGGGCTTGTTGCCCGGATAGGCATGGCTGACGAGGGGGACGCCGCCGTCTTTGGAGACGACCAGGCCGAGCCCACAGATGCGCAGGTCGGCTCGCTTCTGCTTGGAGTGCCCCCGTTGGGTGATCGGGGCGCGCTCGTTGCCCGAGTCGATCCAGGTGGCGAAGTTCGTCATGTCCAAGACGAGGCCCGAGAGGTCGAGGGAGAGCTCGGCGACCATCGCCGCCACGACGCGGCGCTCGATCTCTTTCAGGTCCTCTTCGCCGATCACGTTTATCGCGTCCCAAAAGCGCCGATGGTCGAGCGCTCCGGCGCCGAGCCGCAGCCAGCGGTCGCCGGCGGTCCTGTCCCACCAGTCGGAGAAGGCGAGCTTGGAGCACGGATCGACCACCCTGTTGAGCGCCGCCAGCGCGATGTAGGTCCCGACCGATGCCCCGGCATCGGCGCGTCGGGGCCCACCACTTCGTCGACGATCCTCGCCACTCCCAGGCGTCGCAGCATCTCCCAGGTCGCCGCCACGTCGCCGAAGGCCAGATGCCGGCTGCGGTCGGGCTCGCCAGGACCGGACTCCGAAAGGCGGGCGGCGATCTCCTCTGCTGAGCCCAAGTAGCGCTGGGAGACGATCCGGGGCTTGCCGTTCACCCGGGCGGACTCGGCCAGGTAGTAGTAGGTCTTGCCGTCCTGCTTCTTGCCGATGATGAATGCCATATCTAGGTACTCCTACAGCTACCGGCAGATCGCGAGCCTTTGACCTGGGTAAACGCGCTGGTCAGCGGCTTGTTCGGAAGAAAGCTCCTGACCACCGGGAAGTCAGCGCGACGGGCTACCCCGGAACCCCCCGCTAGGGCTGTCCGGGCCGGCTACAGCACCTCCTCCAGGAACTTGGAGACTGCGGCGTTGTACTCCTCGGCTGCCTCCCAGTAGACGTTGTGGGGCGCGCCGTCGATGATGGCGAGACGGCTGCCGTCCACGAGCTGGTGCAGGCGCTCGGCCGAAGGCACGGCGGCGTCGAGGCTCCCCACGACGACCAACATCGGTGAGGTCACTTTGCCGATGCCTTCGGCCACCTCTTCCCGGCTCGGGTTCGCCGCGGTCGGCGTACGGGGGTACCGGAGCGCTTCGATCCGGGTCGCCGTCGAGCGGATCCGGTAATAGCGGTCGTAGAGGACGGGTCGCTCCTCCTTCAGTCGCTCGGTGAGCGAGTCCCCGAATGGAAGGAAGATCGTCTCGTGGTCGAGCGGACCCGCACGCCGTCGGGCGGCCTGACCCGGTTGGCCGACCCCCGACCCCGAGGGGATCAGGGCCCGGGAGTCCGCGGGGTGTCGTGTCGCCCACCGCAACAGGGTCCCTCCACCCATCGAGTTGCCGGCAAGGATCGGGCGCTCGATGCCCAGCGCGGCGAGGAACCCCTCGAGTTCGTCGGCCCGGTCGGGCTCGGGCTGTTCGCGCGGGGAGTTGGAGGAGTGGCCGTGGTTGATGCTGTCGTAAGCGATCACCCGAAAGCGGTCACGGAATGCCTCGAATTGCTGGAACCAGGCCTCGCCGCAAGAACTCATCCCATGGAGGAACACGAGGGGGTGACCCTCACCTTCCTCGTGGTAGTAGATGTCCGCCCCGTTCACTTCGGTCCACGGCATGGCAGTCCCTCTTCCGACGAGTCGTTCAGTACTACACCCGGCGGCCGCGGTCCGCCACGTTGATCAGATGCAGTCTTCGGGGTGGAGTCAGCGTGGGCGCGACTCGGACAATGTCGCCGAGTCGAGATGCCAGCGTCAGGACGAAGTGGTCTGCCCCGAGGCCATGACACCCTGGCCGTTGCCGCCTTCCGGAGCGGCACCGAACGTCTCGATCTCCGATCCCTCCGAGCGGTTCTGGCCGATCCAGGCTTGGTAGAGGGCGCTGTAGCGCCCTCCCTTGGCCACCAGCTCCTCGTGGGTGCCGAGCTCCAGGAGACCACCAGCGTCGACAACCCCGACCCGGTCGGCCCGTTCGGCGGTCGAGAGACGGTGCGCGATCACGATGACGGTCCGACCGGCCATGAGGGCCGTCAGGGCCTGTTCGACCTCGGACTCCGTGCCCGGGTCGAGACTGGAAGTCGCCTCGTCCAGGATCAGCACGTCGGGGTTGGCGAGGGCGGCCCGCGCCAACGAGACCAGCTGCCGCTCGCCGGCCGACAGTCGCGATCCGCGCTCTCTCACCTCGGTCTGCAGGCCCTCGGGGAGGGCGTCGAAGCGCTGCTCGCAGCCGATCGTACGAAGCGCCTGTCTGACCTCGTCCTCGGAGGTGGTGTCGTCAGCGAGCCGGACGTTGTCGAGGATGGTCCCGTGGAACAAGAAGCCTTCCTGGGGGACGACGGCGATCCGGCGCCGGACCGAGGAGAACGTGGCGTCGGCCAGGTTCACACCGCCGAAACTGACGGTCCCTTCCACGGGGTCGTAGAAGCGGGCCATCAGCTTGGCCAAAGTCGATTTCCCTGCCCCGGTGGGACCGACCAAGGCGACGCGTTCGGCGGGGGCCACCCGGATCGAGACGTCTTTCAGGACCAATTCGGATTCTCCGGGCCGGTAGGAGAAGCTAACCCGATCGACCACCAGCTCCCCTTTGTCCGGGAGTTCCACCGCACCGGGGCGTTCCGACACGGACGGCTCGGTGTCCATGAGCCCAAAGATCTTCTTCAGTGCCGCCCCGGACTGTTGGACCAGGTTGAAGAGCTGGCTGAACTGTTGGATCGGGTCGATCAGGTAGGCGAGGAACAGGACAAAGGCGCTGACCGTCCCGATCGAGGTTCGGTGCCAGTGCACGAGGAGGGCGCCGAAGCCGATGATCACCGCGGTCGCGGCGGAGTTCGTGAACTCGACGACCGGGAAGTAGCGGGCCGACAGCTTGGTCGCGTAGAGGTTCGCGTCGTACTGGGCCTGGTTGTGGTCGACGAAGTGAGCGAACTGGGACTCCTCGCGCCCGAAGGCTTGAACGACCCGGATCCCCGATAGGGACTCCTGCAGCGTGGACAGGGTCTGACTGATCCGGTCCCGCACATTGAGGTAGGCGACGTTGGACTCGCGGCGGAACTTGCGGCTGGCGACGACGATCGGCGGAAGGACCACCATCGTCACCACGAACAACAGCGGAGAGAGCACCGCCATGATCACGATGACCCCGGCGAACAGCAGTCCACTGGTGACGAAGATGACCATGCCCTGTTGGACCAGATTCTCCAGGGCGTCGATGTCGGTGGTCATTCGGCTGACCAGGCGCCCGGTCTGCTCCCGGTCGAAGAACGACATCGAGAGCGAAAGGATGTGGCGAAATACCCGCTTGCGAAGGTCGCGTAGGAACGACTCGCCGACCTTGTTCACCAGGATGATTTGCCCCCGTTCCAGGACGCCCATCGAGACGGCGACCACCAGGTAGACCAGAGCCGACGCGACGACCACCCGCTTGTTGAAGTGCCCAGCGGTCAGACCGTGGTTGATCGCGTACCCGACGATCAGGGGGCCGGCCACCGTCGTCAAGGTGAACCCGACCAGGACGGCGAGCGCGAGGAACATGCCCGTCCGGTGTGGTCTCATCATCCGGAACGTCCGTTTGACAATCCGTCCGGCTTCGGCAGCGTCGACCCGATCCTCGTCCTCGACGGCCCCCTGGCTCCAACCGGGGCCACCTCCCATGCCGCGCATCAGCTTGGCACCTCGTCGAGCTCGTTTCGTAGTTCGGTTCGGGCGGCATCGAGGGCTGCGGCCTGAGCGAGCACCTCCCGGTAACGGGAGCAGGTGGCCACGAGTTCGTCGTGGGTCCCAGTGGCCGCGATGCGACCCTCGTCGAGCAGGACGACCCGTTGAGCGAGCGAGATGGTGGCCGGACGGTGGGCGATCACGATCGTCGTCCGATCGGTCATGACCTGTCTCAGAGCGTCGCGGATCTCATGCTCCTTGTTGGCGTCGACCGAGGACGTCGCGTCGTCCAAGATGAGCACGCGAGGGTCGGCCAGGATCGCCCTAGCTAAGGCGATGCGTTGGCGTTGCCCGCCGGACAGCGAGAAGCCTCGCTCCCCGAGCACGGTGTCGTAACCGTCGGGGAGCTCGGCGATGAACGAGTCGGCGCCGGCGAGTTGGGCAGCCCGCTCGATTCGCTCGAACGCCGCGCCGGGCTCGGCAAAGGCGATGTTGGCGGCAACCGTCTCGGTGAACAGGAACGTGTCCTCGAACACGACGGCGACCGCTCTGCGCAAATCGGCGACCTTCAGATCGCGGACGTCCTGACCGTCGAGCAGCACTCCTCCGCCGTCGACCTCGTAGAAGCGGGGGATGAGGCGGGCGAGGGTGGTCTTGCCCGATCCGGTCGCGCCGACGACCGCGACCGATTCCCCTGGCGCCACCACCAGGTCCAGGCCATCGAAGATCGGATTGCCCTCTTTCGAGTAGGCGAATCGAACACCATCAAAGCGCACCTCCCCCGGACCGGGGCTGAGCGATCTGGCCCCCGGGCGGTCGGCGACCTCAGGCAGCGCGTCGAGAATCTGGCTCACCCGTTCCGAGGAGGCGACCGCCCGCTGGGCCTGGGCGATGATCTGGCCCAGGGATCGGAGCGGGTTGATCAGCATCGTGATGAACAGATTGAACTCGACCAGCTGGCCGACCTGGATCCGGTGGTCGATGACCAGGAAACCGCCGTAGGCCAGGACGGCGACCATGGAGATCGCCGGGATGACGTCGAGCATCGGCTGGAACAGGCCCCGGATTCGGGCCAGGTGCACGATGCGGTCGTACACTCGGTCCGCTCGCCCACTCAGCTGGCGGTGCTGGCTCCCTTCTGCTCCGAACCCTTTCACCGCCCGGATCCCGGTCACGGTCTCCTCAACCACCGTCGAGATGTTCGAGATGTCCTGCTGGAGTGCCATCGAGACCGGGTGGACCCTGGTGGAGAACGCCTTGGCGGTGACGTTGACGATCGGAAGGCAGCACAGCGCCAAGAGACCGAGCTTCCAGTCGATCACGAGGAGGAACACCGAGACGAGCACCACGGTCAGGAGATTGGCGATGGTGATCGGGATCATGGTGCAGAGCTGATTGATCTGCTGGAGGTCGGTGGCGGCGCGGGCCATCAGCTGACCCGTCTGGGCACGGTCGTGGTACTGGAAGTCGAGTTCCTGCAGGTTGGCGAACATGGCCTGGCGCAGGTCGGTCTCGACGGCGTAGGAGACCTTGAAGGCCAAGTAGCGGCGGAAGCCCGAGCAGGTGGAGGACAGGGCGCCCAGGACCAGGATCGCCCCTGCGTAGAAGAGCAGGCTCGCCGGGTGCCACCCGTTGGCCATGTCCTTGTCGATCGCCCCCCCGGTGAGCGTCGGGATGAAGACGCGGATGCCACTCCAGAGCATGCCCGCGCCCACCCCGAGGAACACCGATCGACGGTGCCGGTGGATCGTCTTTCTGAGCAGCCGCCAGCCAGCGGACTTTCCGGACGGCTCTGTTTGTGGACCTGGCGCTGCTGGACCTGGCGCTGCCAACTGCCGCTTTCCGATCGATCGACGCGTCGCGCGAGGCGGAGAAGCCTCGAATGGTCCGACATCTTAGAGTTCGCGTAAATGGCCATGCGAACTTTCCCGATCACGAGCGGTGGTGACGACGACGCCTGACCGAGGACTCGAGCGATTCCTCGACGCGCAGGACGAGGATCGCTGCTTCTACCGCGCCCTCGAGGAACTCAGGTCGGGGCGGAAGCGGACCCACTGGATGTGGTTTGTGTTCCCCCAGCTGGCGGGGCTGGGTCAGAGTGCGACGTCTCGGCACTTCGCCATCGGATCGCTCGACGAGGCCCGGGCCTACCTGGCCCACCCGGTCCTCGGCGTCCGGCTCCTCGAATGCGCCAATGCGGTGGTCGGGCTGGAAGGGGTGAGCGCCGTCGACATCTTCGGGTCCCTCGACGCCCAGAAGCTCCGTTCCTCGATGGCCCTTTTCCTCCGCGCCGACCCCGCTCAAGGTGTCTTCCAGCGGGTCCTCGACCGGTACTTCGACGGTCGCCCCGACCCGGCCACCGACGCCCTGCTCTAGTACCCCCCGGACTCGATCCAGTGGGAGGTCCGCCGGGCCACCCGGGCCGCTTCTCGCTCGGCCTCCTTCGCCGCCAGCAGCCGCCGCTTGTCGTAGAGCCGCCGGCCCCTGGCCAGGGCCAGTTCGACCTTGGCCTTGCCGTCTCTGAAGTACAGCCTGACCGGGATGAGGGTCAGCGCCTGCTGTTGGGTTCGACCGAGCAGCTGGTCGATTTCCCCACGATGGAGGAGGAGCTTGCGGCGCCGGTCGGGATCGTGGGCGCCGAACCCGGTGGCGAACTGCCACGGCGGGATGTGCAGCCCGTAGAGCCACACCTCTCCCTCCGACACCCTGGCGTAGGCGTCGGCCAGCTGGGCTCGGCCGGTCCGGAGCGACTTCACCTCGCTGCCCTGGAGCACGATCCCGCACTCGTAGCTCTCGAGCAGCTCGTAGTCGTAACGGGCCCGACGGTTGGACGCGACGATCCGGTCCTGGGTCGCCGCCTGTTTCTGGGCGAGCCGTTTGGCCACCGTCTTCTTGGCTCGCGCCACGGTCGCAGGCTACCGGCCCGGGTCCCGGGTCCCGGGTCCCCGCCCTGCTCATTGGGTTTCGTTACGCTCTTGTTTCGATGTTGCGGATGTCCACGGACGTGCAGTTGGCGATGGTGTCGCACTGCCTCGAGGGGTTGCCCGAGGAGGCGTGTGGTCTCATCGCCGGCGATCCGGCGCTCGACGCCGTCCTCGCGTGGTACCCGACCGAGAACGTCGCCCGTTCGGCCCGGGTCTACACCGTGGACCCGCTCGCCCACCTGCGGGCCGATCGGGACGCCGAGTCCCGCGGACTGCAGATCGTGGGCGTCTTCCACTCCCATACCCACACCGACGCCTATCCCTCGCCGACCGACGTCGTCCAGGCCCCCGATCCGAGCTGGCATTACGTGATCGTGTCCCTGCGGGACGTCCAACCGGTCGTCCGGAGCTACCGGATCGTCGACGGCCTGGTCGAGGAGGAATCCGTGGTCATCAGGACCCACGTGGTCCAGGCCAGCTGACCGAGAAAGGGGCGTGGGGTCCCCGTTCGGACCCCGGCGCCTCGGTCCAGGGCGGGAACTCGTCGGGGAGGACCACCCCTCTCGCCGCTCCCGGTACAATCCTCACCAGTTGGGTCAACATTCGCCGGGCTATTACCGGCGAGCCGAGAGGGAGGTGCCGTGCCAGTCGATGTCCGCCTGCCGACCGTTCTTCGCTCCCAGGCCGGGGGCCGTTCGACCGTGTCGGTGGACGGTTCCACGGTCGGAGAGGTGCTCCAGTCGCTGATCAGCGAGCACCCTGGCATGGGTGAGCAGGTGCTCAACCCGGACGGGAGCCTGCACCGGTTCGTGAACGTGTACGTCAACGACGACGATGTCCGGTACCTGTCCTCCCTCGACACCCCGGTCAAGGAGGGTGACGAGGTGTCGATCGTGCCAGCCGTCGCCGGAGGCTGACCCACCCCGTGCCCGTCGCCCGGAGCGTCCTCGAGCTGATCGGCGAGACGCCGATGGTCGAGGTCAGCCAGCTCAGTCCGAACCCGAACGTCCGTTTCGTCGTGAAGCTGGAGGGCCGGAACCCCGCCGGGTCAGTGAAGGACCGGGTTGCCCTTTCGCTCGTCGAGCAAGCCGAGTCGGACGGGATCCTCGAGCCGGGTCGGCCGGGCCAGGTCCTCCTCGAACCGACCTCGGGGAACACCGGGATCGGCCTGGCCCTGGTGGCCAGGATGAAGGGGTACCACCTGAAGGTGGTCCTTCCGGCCAACGTGTCGGTGGAGCGTCGACAGCTCCTCGAGGTCTGGGGGGCCGAGATCATCGAGTCGCCCGGCGAGGAGGGGTCGAACGGGGCGATCACGATGGCGCTGCGCCTGGCGCAGGAACATCCGGACTGGCACATGCTGTACCAGTACGGAAACCCGGCCAACCCGGCCGGGCACTACCGCACCACCGGGCCCGAGATCTGGCGGGACTGCCCCGAGGTGACGCACCTCATCGCCGGCCTCGGGACCTCGGGGACCCTGCTCGGCGTGGGCCGGTACCTGAAGGAGCAGAACCCGAAGATCGAGGTGTGGGCGGTCGAGCCCCCGGCGGGGGAGCGGGTGGACGGGCTGCGGAGCCTGGACGACGGCTACGTGCCGCCGATCTTCGAGCAGCTCGGCGGGGCCCAGCTGCTCGACCGCAAGACCGTCGTTCGACCCCGCGAGTCGATCGAGGTCACCCGGCGGCTGCTCACCGAGGCCGGCTTGTTCGTGGGCATTTCGACCGGCGCGGTGGCCGCCGGCGCCATCCGCTGTGCCAAGCAGATCCCCGACGGGGTCTCGGCCGTCATCGTCATCATCTCGGCCGACGACGGATGGAAGTACCTGTCGAGCGGGACCTGGACCGACGACATCGACGTCGTGACCAAACGCGCCGAGAACACCATCTACTTCTGAACGTGTCGGCCGGGACCCTCACCGTCCTCGGATGCGACGGAAGCTTCGCCGGCCCGGGGGGAGCGGCGAGCGGCTACCTGGTGCAGGGTGCGTCGACGACCGTCTGGCTGGACGCCGGTCCCGGCACGTTCGCCCGGCTCCAGGAGGTGTGCTCCCCCGGGACCATCGACGCCGTCGTGCTTACCCACGAGCATCCGGACCACTGGACCGACGTCGAGTCCTTCGCCGTGTGGGCCCGGATGCAGCGAAGGACCGAGCCGTTCCTCGTGCTGGCGCCGCCGGGCCTTCGGGAGCGCTCCTACTTCGGAGGGGACCGCTCGCTCCGGTGGGTGGAGCTCCAGTCCTCCCTCGAGGTCGAGGTGAAGGACCTGCGGTGCCGGTTCAGTGCCACCGATCACGGTCCGCCGACGCTGGCGGTGGCCTTCGAGAGGGTCGGGTCCCGACCGGGCGAGGCAATCCTGGCGTACTCCGCCGACACCGGGCCCGACTGGACGCCGGCGGAACTGGGAGACCCCATCGGGACCCTTCTCTGCGAGGCGACGTACACCGAAGCCTACGAGGGCCGCTTCAAGCACCTGAGCGGCCGCCAGGCCGGCGCCCTGGCCCGGGAGGCCGGCGTGGCCGAGCTGGTGGTGACCCACCGCTGGCCCACCATCGGCGCCGAGGACCTCGTCTCCGAGGCGGAGCGGGCCTTCGGACGTCCGGTCCGCCAGGCGGCACCGGGGATGGTGCTCGGGTGGTAGACGGGGCAGACTCGGCGGTCCGATCCGAAGGGGGCACCATGAGCGCAGAGATGGACCGCCGGGCCTTGCGGGACGACGGCCGGACCCTCGACCAGCTCCGGCCGGTCTCGTTCCTGCGGGACTTCACCGAGTTCGCCCCGGGTTCGGTCCTCGTCACCATGGGCCGGACCAAGGTGCTGTGCACGGCGTCGTTGGAGGAGCGCGTGCCCCCCTGGATGCGCGGCACCGGGCGCGGCTGGGTCACCGCCGAGTACTCGATGCTGCCCGGGTCGACCCCCGAGCGGGTCGACCGGGAGGCGGCCCGGGGCCGCCAGTCGGGCCGGACCCAGGAGATCCAGCGGCTCATCGCGCGATCGCTGCGTTCGGTGTGCGACCTCGTGGCCCTGGGGGAGAACCAGCTGACCGTGGACTGCGACGTCCTGCAGGCCGACGGGGGCACGAGGACCGCGTCGATCTGCGGTGCCTACGTCGCGCTGCACGACGCGTTCACTCGCCTGCGCGAAGCCCGGGTCCTGACCCAGCATCCACTCGACGACGAGGTGGCCGCGGTCTCGGTCGGGGTGATCGGCGGGGTCCCGATGCTCGACCTCCCCTACGGCGAGGACTCCCGGGCCGACGTCGACATGAACGTGGTGATGACCGGCTCCGGCCGGTTCGTCGAGATCCAGGGCACGGCCGAGCGGTCGGCCTTCAGCCGTGAGGACCTCGACGAACTGCTCGCTCTGGCCTCCTTGGGGATCGAACAACTCGTCGAGGCCCAGCGCGCCGTCTTGGCCGAGCCGCCGCCTCCCAGGTGAGCGTTTCCGACCTCGAGCTCGTCCTGGCCACCGCCAACCCGGATAAGGCGGTTGAGATCCGGGCCATCCTCGAGGCCGCTGGCATCACCGTCGTGCCCCGGCCCCCGGGGGTGCCCGAGGTCCCCGAGACCGGGTCGACCCTCCTCGAGAACGCCCGGTTGAAGGCGGTCTCCCTGCGGGCGGCGACGGGCCGGGCCGCGGTCGCCGACGACACCGGGCTCGAGGTGGAGGCGCTCGGGCGAGCCCCGGGCGTCTACTCGGCCCGCTACGCCGGCGAAGGGGCCAGCTACGCCGACAACGTCGCCAAACTGCTCGACGAGCTGGATCGTGTGCCCGGCGGCGGGCGCCGGGCCAAGTTCGTGGCCGTCGCCTTCGTGTCGTTCTCAAACCACACCGAGCTGTGGGAGACCGGGATCGTCGAGGGCGAGATCGCCCGGTCGCCCCGCGGCCCCGGGGGGTTCGGCTACGACCCGGTCTTCGTCCCCGACGAGGGGGGCGGCCGGACCTTCGCCGAGATGTCAGCGGAGGAGAAGCACGCCGTGAGCCACCGCGGGCGGGCCTTCCGCGCCCTCGCGGCCCGGTTGGCGGCGCCGTCCGGCTGAGCGTCGCTGGTCATCGGGCTTTCCCCTCCCAGCTCTTCACAAATCCAGGGGGCGGGGGGACAATGGCACCGAGGGCGGACCGAGACGGCTCGACCCTCGGACGAAAGGGAGCTTGCGATGACGTCGACGAGCTCGAGCGAGGAGTGTGGTCCGCCCGGGAATCCTCGCCCCGCCGGGTGAGCCGGCGGGGCATCTGCACCGAGCGCCGGTCCAGCCGGCCGTCTGTCGATCGGCCGTGAGCGGGAGCGTTGCCAACGGAGCGCACCGGACAACGCGGCCCCAACATCAAGCGGCGAGGAATCGACCGCGCGCCCGGGGTGACAACTGCATAGCGTCGTCAGGCGCAGTTCGGGGAGCCGGTCCACCTGGGCCGGCTTCGCCGCGTCCCGCGGGCTTGAGCGACGCGGGGAAGGACCCTCGTCGTCTTGGCGCCGCACCGATCGGCCTCGACCTGCGCCGGGACGCGGTCGACGGAGCGTCGAAAGAGGATCGGAGGAGCATGCGGGCGGCCAACGGCGGGGTCGGGCTCCACTACGAGATCACCGGGGAGGGCACCCCGGTGGTGCTGCTCCACGGCTTCCCCGACACCGCCAGGCTGTGGCGGCACCAGGTCGATGCGCTCGCTGGGGCCAGCTTCTCGGTGATCACGCTGGACCAGCGGGGATACGGCTCGTCGGACAAGCCGGCCGAGGTCGAGGCCTATGGCCTCCTCAACTTGATCGGCGACGTGGGTGCGGTCTTGGCCGACGCCGGCGTCGAGCGGGCCCACGTGGTGGGGCACGACTGGGGAGCCGCAGTGGCCTGGGGACTCGCCACCGCGGCCCCGGCGTTGGTCGACCACCTCGTCGTGCTCTCAGTCGGGCACCCCTCGACGTTCCGTTCGGAGGGCTTCGAGCAGCACGCCAAGTCGTGGTACATGTTGCTCTTCCAGTTCGAGGGCGTCGCCGAGCGCTGGCTCTCCGATGACGATTGGTCGGGGTTAAGAGCGTGGAGCCGGCATCCCGACGCCGACGCCGTCATCGCCGAGCTGGAGGCGAACCACTCCCTCACCCCCGCGCTCAACTGGTACCGGGCCAACGTGCCGGCCTCCTCCTACCTCGACCCGCCTCTCGAGCTGCCGTCGGTGGAGGCGCCGACCATGGGCGTCTGGGGGAGCGGTGACTTCTTCCTCACCGAAGGTCAGATGACCCGCTCCGCCGTACATGTCGCCGGCAGCTGGCGATACGAACGCCTCGAGGGGCCGGGCCATTGGCTGCAGCTGGAGGCCCCCGAGCAGGTGAACCGCCTCCTCCTCGAGTTCCTCGCGCCCTGAACCAGCTCCCTCAGCTTTGGGCAGCGGGGGCGTCGGCGCGGATCTCCTCGACGGCCACCGGGCGGTTCTCGGCCAGCGAGCGCCGTGCGGCCAGGCCGACCAGAAGCGGGGCGAGCCCGTCGGCCCCAGAGACCGGTGGCGGAGCCCCGGTGGCCAGCGCATCGAGGAACGCCTGCCACTCGCGGACGAAGGACTCGGCGTAGCGGTCAAGGAAGAACCGGTGCAGCCGGGGGAGCGAGGCGCCGGAGGCGTCTTGGAGCACGGTCGGCGACGTGAGCGGGTTCTCGACCCGGGCCATCCCCGCCGAGCCGAAGACCTCGACCCGCTGGTCGAAGCCGTAGACCGCCTGCCTGCTGTTGTCGATCACGCTCAGACAGCCGTCCTCGTGGCGCAACAGGACCACCGCCGTGTCGACGTCGCCGTAGTCGGTCAGCCACGGCGCGACCCGAACGCCTCCGCTCGCGTAAACCTCGACGACCTCGCTGCCGGTCAGGTGCCGGGCGATGTCGAAGTCGTGGATGGTCATGTCGAGGAAGATCCCCCCCGACTCGGCCACGTAGCCCGGCGACGGCGGCGCCGGGTCCCGGCTCGAGATGCGCACCAGGTGGGGGACGCCCACCCGCCCCTCGACCACCGCACGGCGCACCTCCTCGTGGGCCGGGTCGAAACGCCGGTTGAAGCCGATCATGAGCGGCACGCCTGCGCGACCCACGGCATCCAGGGCCCCGACGGCATGCTCCAGGTCGAGGGAGATCGGCTTCTCGCAGAAGACGGCCTTGCCGGCCCGGGCCGCCCCGGCGATCAGCTCGACGTGGGTGTCGGTCGGCGAGCAGACGGCGACGACGTCGATCCTCGGATCTTCGAGCATCTCGTCGGTTGACGCGGCCCGGGTTCCGAGCGCCGTCGCGACCTCGGCCGCCGCGACCGGGTCGGCGTCGGCGACACCGGCCAGTCGCGCCCCGGGGAGGTCGTGGGCGAGCAGGCCGGCGTGGAGTCGACCCATCCGCCCGACCCCAACCACCCCGACGCTGAGCGGGCGTGGCGTCACGAGCCCACCCACTGGTCGGCCTTCCCGGCGTCCATCCGGGCCCGTGCCCGGCGCACCTCGGCCCGCTCGCTCGCCTCGGGCACCCCCACCTCCCAGAAGGCGTCGCTCTCCGACCAGGCGTCGGGGTCGGTCCGGATCACGACGACTGCGCTCGATTCGAGCGCCCGCGCCCGATCGAGGGCCATCTCCAGTTCGGCGATGCTCGAGACCGAGACGGCGTGAGCACCGAGGGCGGCGGCGTGGGCCACGAAGTCGACCGTGGGCCGGCCGGGGGCGATCGACGAGAACATGTTGTTGAAGCCCACCCCGCCCTGCTCGAGAGCCAACCGCTCGATGACGGCAAACCCCCCGTTGTCGCACACCACCACGGTGAGCTTGTGACCCGAGAGCAGCGAGCTGTAGAGCTCGGAGTTGGCCATGAGATAGGACCCGTCCCCCACCAGGACGTAGACCTCGCCCGAGCCCCTGGCCATCGACGCGCCCCATCCGCCGGCGATCTCGTAGCCCATGCAGGAGAACCCGTACTCGCAGTCGAAGGTGTTCGGCGCCTTGGTCAGCCAGTTCGCGTTGAGCTCACCGGGGAGCCCTCCGGCGGCGGTGAGGACGTAGTCCTCGTCCTTGGCCGCCCGCCACACCGCCCCGACCACCTGGGCGTAGGTCGGACGCCCGGGGGCCGGCGCGATGGCGCGTTCGACCGCCGCCCGACCCTCCCGGGCCGCCGTCGAGCAGCGCTCGGCCCAGGCCGCCGGGGCGGCCCAGCGGGCGTCGATCGCGTCGAACGCGGCCAGAGTGGCCCGGGCGTCGCCGACCACCGGGAGGAGCGAGTGCTTCTCGGCGTCGAACCGGGCCGCGTTGACGCCGACGATCCGCGCGCCCGGCGCGAATAGCGTCCACGAGGCGGTGGTGAAGTCGCCCAGCCGGGTCCCCGCCGCGAGCACGACATCGGCCTCCCGCACCAGCCGGTTCGTCGTCGGCCAGCCGGTCACCCCGAGTGGCCCGACCCAGGCGGGATCGTCCGCCCGAAGGTTCCCCCGTCCGGCCATGGTCTCGGCGACCGGGAGCCGGTGGCGGCGCGCGAAGTCGGCCAGCTCGGTCTCGGCGAGCGAGTAGCGGACGCCCCCACCGGCCACGACCAGCGGCCGTTCGGCGGCGGCGAGGACGGCGACCGCCCTGCGGACTTCGTCCTCGTCGGGACGGGGCCTTTTGCTCGTATGGACCCGACGTTCGAAGAACTCCTCGGGGAACGCCCACGTCTGGGCCTGGGCGTCCTGGGGCAGGGCCAGCACCGCCGGGCCGCAGCCGCCCGGGTCGAGCAAGACCCCGAGCGCGGCCGGGAGGGAGCGCACCAGCTGCTCGGGTCGCATGATCCGGTCCCAGTAGCGGGCGACGGCCCGGAAGGCGTCGTTGGCGGTGACCGAGGGGACTCCCGGGTGCTCCACCTGCTGGAGCACCGGGTCGGGGATCCGGGAGGCGAAGCTGTCGGCCGGGAGGAGGAGGACGGGGAGCCGGTCGGCCATGGCGACCCCGGCCGCCGTCACCATGTTGAGGGCGCCGGGCCCGATCGACGAGGTGGCCACCATGATCTGGCGTCGCCGGGCCGCTTTGGCGAACGCCACGGCGGCGAGGGCCATGCCCTGTTCGTTCTGGCCCCGCCAGGTGGGGAGGCGGGGCCCGGCTTCCGAGAGCGCCTGACCCAGGCAGGTGACGTTGCCGTGTCCGAAGATGGCGAATACGCCCGGGAAGAGGGGCACCTCGCTGCCGTCGAGCACCGTCCGCTGGGCGATCAGCCAGGCCACGGTGGCCTGGGCGACGGTCATGGGTCGCGTCGGCCGGTTCACGGCGGATCGATCTCGGGCCCGGTCATCGGACAGCGCGGGTCCGGTGCCATCGACCGCCAGGACGCCCTGACCCAGGCATGGGCCGGGTCGTCGCAGAAGGCCATGCTCCGCCCGGGGCCCGGGCCGGCCAGGACGTTCAGGTAGTAGAGCGGGTAGCCGGGGGCGGCCATGGACGGGCCGTGATAGCCGCGTCGGATGCAGAAGACGTCGCCGTCCCCGACCGCCGCGCACACGTCGATCGACCGGTCGGGGGTGTAGAGCCGCTGGGCGGCGATGCCCCCGGGGTCGGGATCGTCGGACCCCAGGCGACCCACTCGGAAGTAGTAGAGCTCCTCGTTGTCGACCGGGCACTCCGGTGCGTCGTCATGGCGGTGCGGCGGATACGACGACCAGTTGCCGTCGGGGGTCAGCACCTCGACGCACATGAGACGATCGGCGTCGGGGAACGCCTCGGGGGTCATGAAGTTGGTCACCTGTCTCGTCGCCGGTCCGGCGCCGCGGACCTCGACCGGCACGTCGGCGGCGTCGACCCGCACCGGGGCGAACCGACGCTCGGCCTTGGCGGCGGCGAGGGCGACCGTGCAGCCGGCCCCTGAGCTCAGCGTGGCCCGGGTGGCGACGGGCAGATAGGCCCAGTCGGTCACGTTCGAAAAGACGCTGGCCCGGCCCCGGAGGCGCAGGGTGGCCGCCTCCAGGTGGACCTCGAGTGATCCGGACAGGGGCACCACCGCCACCTCGGTGTCGGCGGTGGTCACGTCGACGCGGTGGCCGGGGTCGACCTCGGCGACCTCGAGCCCGACGAAGGCCAGACCGGCCGTCCCCGGGGCAAGCGCGACCGACGAGGAGCCGCGGCGGAGCGAGCCTGCCGGCCAGTGGGGGCGGACGGCCTCGTTCACCGCGATCCCGGGCGGTCCTCGGCCGCCGGCCCCCGCGTCGTTTGGACGCTTCGCCGGTGCTCGGGCTCGATCGACCCGCGAGCGACCCCGGGGCCGAGGACGAGGCCCCGCGCCTCGAGGTAGGCGAGGCTTACGGCCACCGCGTCGGCCGGGTGCACCGACTCGAGGTCCGCGCCGCGATCGATGGCGACGTCCTGTTCGAGCACGTACCAGCCGTCGTAGCCGGCCACCTCGAGGCGCTCGACGACGGTGGCGACGGGCACGTCCCCTTGACCGAGGGCGCAGAACAGCCCGTCCTTCGTGGCTTGGGCGAGGGTGCGCTCACCCGCCCGGACCGGTCCCGCGATGGCCCTGCGGACATCCTTTAGGTGGACGTGGCCGACCCTCGCCGCATGACGCTCGGCGAACTCGACGACGTCGACCCCGGCGACGGCGAGATGCCCGGTGTCGAAGCACCAGGACACCTCACTGGCCGCGAGGACCCGCTCCACGTCCTGTGCCGTCTCGACCTGGGTGCCGACATGGGGATGGAGCACTTGACGGAGCCCGTGGGCCGCGCACAGCTCGTCGAGCTCGGCCAGGCCGGCCAGGAGGTGGTCCCACCCCGAGCTGTCGAGGGCGAGCGGCCGACCAAAGCGTTCGTCGGCGACCGCGGCCGTCACAAAGACCTCGGCGCCGACCTCCTCCAACATCCGAGCCGACCGTCCGGCCTCGCCGCGGCTCCGGTCCCACTCTGCCGGATCGTGGAGGACGAGGGGGACGAAGCCGCCGACGGCGCGCAGCCCGTGTGCCGACAGCAGACGGCGGACGTCCGCCGGATCGGCGCCGAGGTAGCCGACCGGGCCGAGCTCGGTCGCCCGCAGGCCGAGCGACGCCATCTCGGCCAGCACCCGGTCGGGGGCGAGGATGCGTCCCCAGTCGGGGACCTCGCAGACCCCCCAGGAGATCGGGGCGCCGGCGAGCCGGCGAGACCACGGAGTCACGGACCCCGACTCGGCCGGCGAGGCGCCCATGCCGAGCAGTCTTGACGACCTGGCTCCCCGGCCGACAGGGCCGAACGTCCTGCCGCCGCCGCGGGGACGGGTCCCTTCGCCGGTCCTACACTGCAGCTTCGCCGTGGTCACCCGAGGTGGACTCCTGCGCCAGCTTCTCCGAGCTCTCGGATCGGGTTCGGGGAAGTGAGCCGGCAGCGAGGGTACCTCCGCCGCTTCGCTGCCGCCCTGGTGGCGGCCGTCTCCTGGTCGATCGCCCTCGCTGGGCGCTCGCTCGCCGGGGCGGCCCAGCTCCAGCCCTCCCCGGCCCAGCCCGTCGGGTCGAGCACCGTCGGCCGGCCCGAAGCGGACTTCCCGGCCCGCCATCACGGTCTCCCCGGCCACCGGCCTGGCCGACGGGGCCGACGTCGTGGGCACCGGGGTTCGGGGCCGACGACCAGGTCGCTCTGGGGAGTGCACAACCGGCGCGACGGCCGCCGCCGATTGTGCAGCGGCCGGCGCCTCCGAGGTCACCACCGACGCTGGTGGCGGGTTCACCGCCGCCTTCGAGGTCTCGAGGATCATCCTCGTCGGCGGGACCGAGGTGGACTGTTCGACCCCCGGGGCGTGCGTGCTCGCGGCCAGTGAGCTCCCGACTCTGACCACGTTCGCCACCGCCGCCATCGCCTTCGCCCCGAGCCCTCCGCCGACCCCGATCCCCGTCGCCGTCGACCCACTACGACCTGGCCCTCGGGGACTCGCTCGCCACCGGCTTCGGGGCGCCGAGCGAGCAGGGCTACGTGGACGATCTGGCCGCGTCGTTCTGAGCCCGGATCCCGGGCCTCGAGCTCGTGGATCTCGGGTGCCCCGGGGAGATCACGACGACGTTCGTGCACGGGGGCAAGTGTCCCTACGCCGAGGGCAGCCAGTTGGCGGCGGCCGAGGCTTTCCTCTCGGCCCATCAGGGCCAGGTGGCCTTCGTGACCATCGACATCGGCGGCGACGACATCACCGGGCGGCGCAGGAGTCAGTCGCCGTCCTCGCTCAGCTGAACGCCACGCTGTCGACCGCCTACGCCGGCTTCGGTGCCCGGGTCGCCGACGTGGCCGGCGCCTTCCCGAGCACCGAGCTCACCCAACTGGTCGGCTCGCCGTTCGGGACGGTCCCCGAGGCGGTGGCCGTCGCCTGTGCCTGGTTGTTCGTGGTCTGCCAGGCCGGGAACACGGTGGTGAGCGTGCACCCGAACGCGACCGGGTACGCGCAGATCGCGGCGGCCTTCGGGGCGGTCCTGGGCCAGGCGCCCGGCACCCCGACCTCGACCTCGACTCCGACCCCGGCGGTCCCGGCCCTGGCCTTCACCGGCTTCGACGCGTCCGGTACGGCGATCCTCGGGGCAACCCTGGCCGTCCTCGGGTGCTGCTCCTCGGTCGCCGTCGAGCTCGGGTCCACGCCGGGGCCGGCGGCTCGTCGCGCCGATGGGTGCGGGCGAGAGGATTCGAACCTCCATCCCCCTGAGGGGACCGGGACCTAAACCCGGCGCGTCTACCCGTTCCGCCACGCCCGCGCCGCCTGGACGGCCCTGAGGAGTCTAGGGATCCGTCCCTTTCGGCGGGGTCTTGGCAGACCTCCGACCAGGACCGCGGCGCTCCCGGGTGCCCGGCCTCGCCGATCGGGGGATGGGACGGTTGCCCGACCGGGGCCGGGTAGCCTCGTGGCCATGTCCAGCCTCTTGGTCCCGCCGTCCGTGAGGGCGGCCAGTGGAGCCGCCGACCCCGGCTCCGAGATCTTCCAGCGGCTCTTGAAGGAGCGCATCATCTTCCTCGGTTCGACCGTCGACCAGGCCACCGCCAACTCGGTCTGCGCCCAGCTAATCCTGCTCGAGGCCGAGGACCAGGAACGGGACATCTCCTTGTACATCAACTCCCCGGGCGGCTCGGTCACCGACGGCCTGGCCATCTACGACACCATGCAGTACGTCCGCTGCGACGTGTCGACCATCTGCCTCGGGCTGGCGGCCTCGATGGGCCAGTTCCTCCTGTGCGCCGGGGCGAAGGGCAAGCGCTACGCGTTGCCGCACTCGAGGATCCTGATGCACCAACCGTCGGGCGCCATGCAGGGACAGGCCGCCGACATCGCCATCCAGGCCGAGCAGATCGTCTACCTCAAGCGGATGATGGCCGAACGGATCGCGATGCACACCGGCCAACCGGTCGATCGGATCGAATCCGATTCCGACCGCGACCGCTGGTTCACCGCCGAGGAGGCTCGAGAGTACGGCTTCATCGACCAGGTGATCGAACGCTCGAGCGCACAGGTCGGCGGGAACTGATCATGGCGCTCGAGGCTGCGGCCCCGAGCGAAGAGGCCGGGCGGATCAAGGCCACCCGAGTCGTCTCTTCCCACGTCAGTGTGTCGAGGCGGGTGGTCGACATCTGGCGGTCTCGGCAGCTTCTGTGGAATCTGGTCTCGACCGAGATCCGGGTGAAGTACAAGAACTCCTTCTTGGGCCTGGTGTGGTCGCTGTTGGCCCCGGCCATGGCGCTCCTCGTCTACGCGGTGGTCTTCGGGGTCGCCCTGCGCAACGGGTACCCGGAGTTCGTCATCCTGCTCTTCTCCGGTCTCTTGGCCTGGAACCTCTTCCAGACGAGCGTGCTCACCGCCACCGGGGCGATCGTGAACAACGCCGGCCTGGTGAAGAAGGTGTCGTTCCCCCGGGAGATCCTGGCTCTGGCCTCGGTTGGCTCGGCCTCGGTCTTCTTCTTCTTCCAGGCCTGCGTCATGGTGCTCTTCCTCGCCGGGCTGCAGTGGCGACCGGCGTTCGGCGAGCTGTGGCTCATCCCGGTCGCGCTGGTGCCCCTCCTCGTGTTCTGCGCGGCGATGGCGATCTTTCTCGCCGCGGTCAACGTGTACCTGCGTGACGTCCAGCACCTGATCGAGGTGGTCGTGGGGTCGGCTTGGTTCTGGGCCTGCCCCATCGTCTACTCGTACCAGCACATCGTCTACCCCAAGCTGTCCGAGCACCACATCTTGTGGCTCTACTTCCTCAACCCGCTGAACCCCATCGTCATGACCTTCGAGCGGGTGATCTACGCCAGGACCGGCCTCGTCCACCTGACCACCCCGGGGCACCCGCTGGCCCAGCTCCTGCCGGGCTGGTCATCGTGGACCTACGTCGAGGCCGACGCGATCGTGCTGGCGGTGTCGTTGCTGCTCTTCGTCGGGGCCATGCTGGTGTTCGGCCGGCTGGCGGGGAACTTCGCCGAGGAGCTCTAGGTGACCACTGCCGTCGACATCCAGGGCGTATCCAAGCGGTTCCGCCTGTACCACCAGAAGTACACCTCGCTCAAGGAGCGGGTGATCCACGCCGGTCGGACCCCCTATACCGACCTGTGGGCGTTGCGCGACATCGTCTTCGACGTCGAGGAGGGCGACACCGTCGGCATCCTGGGGCGCAACGGCTCGGGCAAGTCGACCCTCCTCAAGTGCATCTGCGGGGTGCTCCAGCCGACCTCTGGCCAGGTGGTGGTCCGGGGCAAGCTAGCCGGCCTGCTCGAGTTGGGCGCCGGCTTCCAGCCCGACCTGACCGGTCGGCAGAACATCTATTTGAACGGCTCGCTCCTCGGGCTCTCCAAGACCGACATCGACCGGGTCTTCGAGGAGGTGGTGGCCTTCGCCGAGCTCGAGCAGTTCATCGACCAGCAGGTGAAATTCTACTCGTCGGGGATGTACGTGCGGTTGGGGTTCGCCGTCGCGGTGAACGTCGACCCCGACGTGCTCGTGATCGACGAGGTACTGGCCGTCGGGGACGAGCGCTTCCAACGTAAGTGCCTGGACCGGGTGCAGCAGTTCCAGGATCAGGGGCGGACGATCATCTTCGTGTCCCACTCGCCCGACCAGGTGCGGGCGATCTGCAACAAGGCGGTCGTCCTGAGCGACGGGAAGATGATCGGGCATGGCCCCCCCGGCGAAGCGGTCCGGGTCTTCCGGGAGAACCTCCTCGAGGCTGGTGACATCCTGGCCCTCGGGATGGAGGCGACGACGACGGGAGCAACCGCCACGCCGATTGCTTCGCCCCCGGCCGGCCATCCGCACCCGATCCGGATCAGCGGGGTGAGCCTGTCGTACCCGGGCAGTGACGAGCGCCCCTACGTGGTGACCGGCGAGCCGCTCACGATCGCCCTGCAGTTCGAGGCCAGCGAACCGACGGCGGCGTCGTTCGTGGTGGAGCTGCGCGACGACAAGGGCGGGGTCCTCGTGCGAACGGTGAGCGGTGACCTCGACGCCGCGGCCGACGTGGTAGCCGGGAGCGGTGTGGTCTCGTTCCGCTACGAGTCGGTGCCGTTCACCGACGGCGCCTACGACCTCTCGGTCGGGGTCGAGCACCGGGCCGGCGGTGAGCTGTTCGACTGGAAGGAGGCGGTGGCCCGGATCGAGGTGATGAACCCGTCGAAGGCCGTCGGGCTGGTCGCCCTCCCGGTGAAGGTGTTCGTGGAGCAGGCTTCCGGTGTGGTGGGCCGATGAGCCCGGAGCCCGAGACGAGCGAGCGAGGCGACGACCCGTCCTCCGCCCAGCGGTACCTGGCCAAGGTGATGGCTGAGATCGACGAGGAGGTCGACCGACGGCGGACCTCGGGCGACCTCCCCTTGCGCCTCGAGCACGAGTTGGACGAGCTCTTCTTGCGGTTCTCGCCGATGGCCAGCCGCTTCGGGGGTCTGGAGGAGGCCATCGGGTCCGTGGAGGCCTCGGCCTACATCGACCCGGTGGTGCCCGTCGCCTCCTCGAGGTCGGGCGGCACGCTCGTGAAGCGGAGCATCAGGCAGGCCAGCATGTGGTACGTCGGCTGGGTCACCGCACAGGTCAACCAGTTCACCGCGGCCGCCACCCGCACCCTGCGGGTGCTCGACGACCGGGTCCGGGCGTTGCAGCGCCAGCTGGAGGCCCAGCAGGTGCCGGCAGCCCCGGTCCTCGAGACTGCCTGGGCCCATGGCCCGGGTGCCTGGTGGGTGGACACCGCGCTTCGGGGCCTGTCGGGCTCCGGGGGCCGGGTGCTGCACGCCGCCGCCGCCGACGGGTGGCTGGTGCGCCGGCTGGTGACCGAGGGCGTCGACGCCTACGGGGTCGAGCCCCGGGACGGCCGGATCGACCTGGCCGAGGTGGAGGGACTGGACCTGCGCCAGGAGCCGGTGCTCGAGCACCTGCGGGCGGTGGGGACCGGCGGGTTGGCAGGCCTCGTGCTCACGGGGGTGGTCGACGTCATGACGGCGGGGGAGCGGAGCGTGCTCATCGAGTTGGCGACCCGGGCCGTCGGCCCGGGCGGCCGGCTCGTGGTGCACTCGCTCTCGGAGGCCGGCTGGAGGTCCGAGGACGCACCGATCGAGGCCGACGCCGCCGCCGGCCGGCCGCTCCGTCCGCGGACCTGGGCCGCCCTCCTCGAGCGGGACGGGTTCAAGGTCGCGGTGCTCGAGGGTCCCGAGGGGCTCGACTACCTGGTGGTGGCGACGGCGGCCGAGGGGGGGACCGAGGCCGCCGAGGTTCGGTGAAGGTCGTCTTCGTCACCCCGCGCTACGACCCGGCCGCCATCGGTGGGGCCGAGTCGGCGGCCCGGTTGTTGGCCGAGCACCTGGCGCTCGAGCCGGGCTTCGACGTCGGCGCTTACTCCACCTGTGCCCTCGACCACCTGAGCTGGGAGAACCAGCTTCCGGCAGGTACCTCGACGCTTAACGGTGTCACGGTCACCCGCTTCGAGGTGAAAGAGCCCCGCCGCCGTGCGTTCTTCGAGCTCGACGCTCGGCTCCGGGGTGCTCCTCGACGGGCCGGCTCCGAGGAGTCCGAGCGCTGGCTCCGGCTGAACGGCCCCGACGTCCCCGGCCTCTTCGAGGCCCTGCGCACGGCGGACGCCGACGTCGCTGTATTCTCGCCCTACCTGTTCCTGACGACCGTCGCGGGGATCCGGGCCGCCCCCATGCCGACTGTGTTGCACTCAGCGGCCCACGACGAGCCTCCCCTGTACCTCCGGGCGGTCGGCGACGCCTTCGTCCGGGCCGACGCCCTGTGCTACTACACCGCGGCCGAACGGCGGCTCGTCCAACGGATCCATCCGGTGGCCGAGAAGCCCCAGGTCGTCCTGGGCGTCGGGCTGGGGGAACCGGTCGAGGGGGGGCGCCGGGGCGGCGAGATCCTGGGCATCGGCGAGCGGCCCTACCTCGCCTTCGTCGCCCGGATCGACGCCCACAAGGGGGCGGACATGCTCGACCGCTACTTCCGCACCTACAAGGAGCGCCACCCCGGACCGCTCGCCCTCGCCATGATCGGCCCGGTGTCCACCGAGATCGAGCCGCACCCCGACGTCGTCGTGACCGGGACGGTCGACGAGCCGACCAAGTGGGACCTCCTCCGGGACGCGACGGCCTTCGTCCAACCCTCCGCGTTGGAGTCGTTCTCACTGGCGATCATGGAGGCCTGGGAGCAGGGCGTGCCGGTCGTGGTGAACGCGCTGTGCGAGCCGACCCGAGAGCACTGCACCAACTCGGGGGGAGGGTTGTGGTTCGGCTCCTACCGGGAGTTCGAGGCCGTGATCGACCGGCTGGTGGGGGACGAGAAGCTGCGCAGGTCGCTTGGGACGAACGGTCGGGCCTACGTGCAGGCCCACTACCAGTGGCCCGCGCTCGTGCCCCGCTACGTCCGGTTCCTCTTCTCGGTGGTCGAGCGGGCCCGGGGGCCCGGTCGCTGACCGGCTACCGGGTGGCACCGTTCGTGGCCGCCCGGACCAGGAGCTCGACGAAGCGCCGTGCCGACGCGTCCCGGTCGAAGTGGGTGACCCGGGCCGCGGCCGCCACCCCCAGGTGGGACCGGAGCTCCTGGTCCGAGACCACCCGGGCCACGGCGGCGGCGAAGCGCAGGGGTTCCTTCGAGTCGAGGACGATCCCCGCCGTGCCGACCGTCTCGGGGACGGCGGTGACGCCGTACGCGACGACGGGCACCCCGTGGCCCATGGCCTCGACCAGGGGGACACCGAACCCCTCGTGCTCCGACGCGCTCACGTACACGTCGGCTGCCCGGAAGTAGGCCTCGAGGCCGGCGGGCTCGAGCGAGCCCACGAGGTCCACCGCGTCGGTGAGCCCGAGCCGTTCGACGAACGCCTCGAGGGCGGGGCCGTAGCGCTCCCCGATCGGCCCTCCGACGAGGTGCAACCGGGCCGACGGGTCGTAGAGGCGCCGGTAGACGGCGAGCATCTTGACTAGGTCGTGGGGGGCCTTCCAGGGGGAGATCTTGCCCGTGAAGAGCAGGTCGATTCCCCCGCCCGCCTTCGCCTCCGCCAGGCGTCGCTCGACGGCGGGGTCGGGCGGCGCCCCGGCCGAGGTCATGTCGATGAGCAGCGGGACCACGGCGGTGCCGCGGTAGCCCGCCGCCAACAGCTCGGACTCGTTGAAGGCCGAGTCACAGACGGCGAAGCGGCTCTCGGGCGCCAGTCGGGCCAGCTGCGCCCGGCCCACGGCGGCCTCGTGGGTGACCTGCGGTGCCCAGCCGTCGATGAGCTCGGCCGGGGTGATGTTGTGGTAGTTGACGAGCTTGGGCTCTCCCCGGGCGCTCAGGGCGTCGAAGATCGGGCTCCCGATGGAGAGGTGGTACAGGAGCCAGCGGTCCTTGGCGCCCCGGCCGAGCTCGGTGATCGGCCGGCCGAGCTCCGCCACGTCCGGGGTGCAGCTGCCGTAGTAGATCTCCGACTCCACGCCGGCGGCGCGCAGTGCGCTGGCGAGAGCGAGGGCGTGCACGCCGATGGCGTCCCGGCTGGCCAGGGAGGGCAGGACCTGGTCGATCCGCACCCGAAAAGTGTAGGTGAGCGTCCGCTCGCTTCGACCGAGGCGTGGCTCAGCGGCCGGGACCGCCCCGGGGAGGGACCGGTTGACGACCGTCCACCCGGGAGAGCGTCGGGAAGCGACGGAGGGCCCCGAGCTTGCCCAGTCGGCCGGCGTCGACGGCGTGGTCGGCCGCGCCGAGCAGCCATGCGTCGCCGCGGCTGTTGCCGTAGGCCCAGAGGACCGCCTGGGCCTGACCCGCACCGGCCAGGCCGTTGCCCCGCATCCAGCCGACCACCCGGGCGTACTTCTCGGCCCCCCGGCAGTTCTTCCCCTCGAAGCGGCCCGAGACGATGCCGGCGGCGTCCACGGCCAGGCGGGTGGCGAGGACCCCGTCGACCCCCAGGATCTCGCCGGCCGGCTCCACGTAGTGCTCCAGAGAGGCCGAGACCAAGACGGTCAGGTGCCCGCGCTCGCGGTGCCACTCCATCCGCCGCCGCACCTCGGGTCGGAGCCGGAGGCGCAGGTGGTTGGCGGCGAAGGCCCGACCCTTGCGGGCCAGCTCCTCGTTCGGCGTCCCAGAGAGCAGGCGGACGAACAGCTGCTCTTTGTAGTCGTCGGCGGCGGTCCCCGACATGACTGCCGCCCGGAGGAGCCCGGGGAGCGTCCGCACCAGCGCGACCGCAACCGGCAGGAAACCTCGGGCCGAGATCAAGAACGGGACGGTGCTGGCCCCCCGGGTGATCGTGCCGTCGAAATCGAAGGCGGCCACGGTCGCTCGCCCTCGGGTCTCGTCTTCGGGCCCCGCCGAGCTCACAGGGCGGCTCCGCCTCGGCCCTCGCCGGCCGAAAAGCGCGCCGCACCGGCGAGGGTCTCCCCGCTGGCGATGACCTCGCGACCCAGGCGAGCCTCGATGACGGCCGCCTGATCCTCGGAGAGCCCCCATTGCTCGATCGCCGAGCGGCGGTCGCTGCGCATGCACGCCTGCGGAAGCGAGGCCAGCTGTTCGGCCAGCTCCACTGCCGTTTCCAGGGCGCGGCCCGGCGGGCAGACGCGGTTGGCCAACCCGATCGCGAGCGCCTCAGGGCCCTCCACCGGCCGCCCGGTCAGGATCAAGTCCATCGCCCGGCTCGCCCCGATCAGCCTCGGGAGGCGGACGGTTCCGAGGTCCACGAGGGGGACCCCGAACCGGCGGCAGAACACCCCGAACACCGCGTCCTCGGCCGCCACCCGCAGGTCGCACCACACGGCCAGCTCGAGACCACCGGCAACCGCGTAGCCCTCGACGGCGGCAACGACCGGCTTGGACAACGACATCCTGGTCGGACCCATCGGGCCCGGCCCCAAGTCGCGGACCGGGCGCCGGTCTCCGGAGGCCAACGCCTTCAGGTCCGCCCCGGCACAAAAGGTGCCCCCGGCGCCGGTCAGCACCGCCACGGCGGCGTGGTCGTCGGCGTCGAAGGCCTCGAAGGCGCTTCGGAGGGCCTCGGCCGTCGCCCCGTCCACGGCGTTGCGGACCTCCGGCCGGTCGATCGTGACCACGGTCACCGGGCCGCGCCGATCGACCCGGACGGTTGCGCCCGGACCTCCGGCCGCCGGTGCTCGGTCGGGTCTTGGCGGCACAGGAGGGGATTTTGGCATGAGCGCGTGGGGGGTCGGGTCACGCGGCCCCAAGCTCGGACGACGAATCTTGACCCGACCGGTCGACAATTGGTCCTGATCCCGTTAAGGTGGCGTCGAACACGCAAGGTCCGGCTTGAGGGTGATCGACGACCCCCGGCCAGGGAACAGGAGGACCACGACCGATGGCCATTCGACTGGGGGACACCGCCCCCGATTTCACCGCCGACACCACCGAGGGCACGATCCACTTCCACGAGTGGTTGGGCGACAGCTGGGGGATCTTGTTTTCCCACCCGAAGGATTTCACCCCGGTTTGCACCACCGAGCTCGGGGCGTTCTCCAAGAATAAGGCCGAGTTCGACAAGCGCAACACGAAGCTGATCGGCCTGTCGGTGGATTCGGTCCAGTCTCACAACGGATGGGCCGGCGACATCGAGGAGACGCAGGGATCGGCCCTCAACTTCC
>JAJYVS010000032.1 GCA_021791895.1 Actinomycetes bacterium
CTTCCCGCTCATCGGTGACGAGGACCACCAGGTGGCCGACCTGTACGACATGATCCACCCCAACGCCAACGACACGTTGACGGTGCGGTCGGTCTTCATCATCGGTCCCGACAAGAAGGTCAAGCTGACCCTGACTTACCCCGCGTCCACCGGCCGCAACGTCGCCGAGATCATCCGGGTGCTCGATTCACTCCAGCTGACTGCGGGCTACCAGGTGTCCACCCCGGTCAACTGGACGGACGGTGAGGACGTGATCATCGCCCCGGCTATCTCGGACGAGGACGCCAAGGGGAAGTTCCCCAAGGGGTTCAAGACGCTGAAGCCCTACCTGCGGCTGACGCCCCAGCCCAACCGCTGAGCCCGCTGTCAGGCCGATGTGGCCGGCGTCTCCTCGGGTGAAGGTCCCGGCGGCCTGAAGATGGTCGAGCGGTAGTAGGCGAGCTCGGCCACGCTCTCTTTGATGTCGTCCATGGCCCGGTGGGTCGTCTGCTTGCCCGGCGCGCCCGCCAGTGCCTCGGGGTACCAGCGTCGGCAGAGCTCCTTCAGCGTGGACACGTCGACCGAGCGGTAGTGGAGCCACTCCTCGATTTCCGGCAGATAGGCGGCCAGGAAACGGCGGTCCGTGCCGATCGTGTTGCCGGCCAACGGGACCGTCTTTTTCTTGGGGATGTGCTGCTTCAAGAAGTCGAGCACTTGGACGCCGGCTGCGTCGAGGCTGAGCGTGGAGGACCTGATCGCCTCGAGCAGGCCCGAGCGGGTATGCATGTCCCGCACGAGCGGGTCCATGCCGTCGAGCTGCTCGGGGGTGGCCGACACCACCAGGTCCGGGCCTTCGGCCACCACATTGAGCTCGTCGTCGGTCACGAGCACCGCGATCTCGACGATGACGTCCCGCGAGGGCTCGAGACCGGTCATCTCCAGGTCCATCCAGGCCAGCACCGCCAGGGACGATAGTCCCGGGGTTCAGACCGGCCCGGGTTCGACCTCGAGTCGGTATCTTCTCCCTGGCATGGTGATTATCCCGATCCATCAGCTGGATCCAGAGATCCCGCTCCCGAGCTACGCGCGGGCCGGCGACGTCGGCGCCGATCTGTACGCGCGGCGAGACGCCCGCCTGCCGGCCGGCGGTGGGAGGGCCCTCGTGCCGACCGGTGTGGTGATGGCCCTGCCGCCCGGCTGCGGCGGGTTCGTCCTGCCCCGAAGCGGGCTTGCACTCGCACACGGGGTAACCTGCCTCAACGCTCCGGGATTGGTCGATCCCGGCTATCGCGGCGAACTCGCGGTGCTCCTGGTCAACACCGACCCGACCGACGACTACGTGGTGCAACGGGGGGACCGGATCGCGCAGCTGGTGGTGCTGGCGGTCGAGCCGGTGGAATTCGAGGTCGTCGAGCGAGAACGCCTCCCGGCTTCCGAGCGCGACGTCGGGGGTTTCGGGCACACCGGTCGGTGACCTGCTCCCAGGGCCCCGCGATATCCTGGTTGTACTGCGGACGTGGCTCAGTTGGTAGAGCATCACCTTGCCAAGGTGAGGGTCGCGGGTTCGAATCCCGTCGTCCGCTCCAGGTCAGAGGGGGTTCCGCCGTGTTCGGGGCCTGACGCCCGACCCAGCGGCCGGATGGATGCGGGCTTGGCGAGCTCCGACAAGGCCTTGGCGATCGCTCGGTCGCGGTCAGCAGTTGCATGTTGGTACAGCAGTGCGGCTCGTGGGTTGGCGTGGCCCATGCGGGACATCAGCTCTTTGGTCGACGCACCGGTGGCGGCTGCCAGTGTGTTGCCGGTGTGGCGCAGGTCGTGGAAATGCAGACGCTCGACGCCCACCTCCGTGCGCGCCGTGCGCCAGTGCCGTGAGAACGTCTTGCGGTAGAGCACGCCACCGTGGGGACCAGTGAAGACCGGGGCGTCAGGGCTGGCTGCGACGTAGTGACGCAAGTGTCCTTCGAGCTCGGGCGGCACGTGCGGAGGGACGGTGACGGTGCGCCGGCCGGCAGCTGTCTTGGGTGGCCGAGCACGATGGTGCCGTCGGCTCGCTCGTACGTGGACCCCACGACCTCCACGGTGCCGTGCAGTAGGTCGATGCGCCGCCGAGTCAGTCCCAGCAACTCACCCAGGCGAAGTCCCCACCATGCCGCCAGCACGACCATGACCCGGTACGGAGGGTGCATCGCCTCAACGAGTGCGTCCACCTCGGCAATGATGGCCACCGGACGCTCCGGTGATTCGGCGCTCGCCGCTCCCCGCACGACGCAGGGGTTCCTCCACACGATCTCGTCCTCGACGGCGGTGGCGAAGATGGCGTGGAGCACTCGATCGATCCTCGCCGTGGTCGCCGGCGCCAATCGGTCGCTGAGCTCGGAGTTCCAGGTTCGCACTTCCGCCGACGTCACCTTGCCCATCGGCGGCTCGCCAAATTTGGGCAGTATGTGATTGCCCAAGTACCCGTCGTACAGGTCCCTCGTACGGGGACGGAGCCGGCGTTGTCGGAGCCACTGCCGTGCTTAGGCCTCGAACAGGACGAGGCCGGCCCGAGGGTCGACCACGAGTCCACGCAGGCGGTCGACCTCGAGCGGCATCGGCGTCCCGGCGCCGGGCGAAGGTGCGGCTCACCACCCGGCCGCCGGTGCGCATCCGGACGTCGGAGCGCGTCTCGCCCTGCGCGGTCCGCCTCGTCTTCATCTGTGCCATCGCCGGAACCTCCCCGTCGACGAGCGCCTTTGCCTGCCGAAGCGCTGCTGGCGCAGCGGCTGGGCATCTTGTGATGGGGCTCGGGCGCAGCGAGCGGCCAGAGGAACGGCGAGCGTGTCGTTCATGGTGCCACCGTGCCGTGACCAAGGGTGGACGAGGCGTCGAATCCGCTGGACAGCAAAACATGATCCGACGGTGACGTGGTGCGATCCGAATGGGCGAGCCGGCCAGCTCCTGCGGGCTGGCCGGCTCGCCTTCCGACAGACCTCTCTCCTTCGGCGTGATCGGACCACGGTGCGCCGGCGTCAGCCTCCTGGTCGGCTTCGAGCCGCCCGACGATCTCCTCGAGTGCCTCGTACGGGATGCGCCGCAGACCACCCACCTTGACCGAGCGCAGCGCCCCCGACCGCAGCAGGCCGTAGAGGGTCGTCCGGTAGATCGACAGGACGTCCGCGGCCCCGGTGGGACGCAAGAGAGGCCGGGTCCGACGAGAAGCAGGCTCAGTCACCGTCCACGTGCTTTCAGCAGGCGGTCGTGCACCCGGTCGGCGAAGGCGGTCCGGCGGAGCACCTCGTCGTAATGGAGGTGTCGTCGCAGGGCCAGCACCGTGTCGTCGATGCCTACCCTCATCCGAACCGGGACCCTCGATCGTCTGGTGGAGGAAGACGCCAGCATTCGAAGCGTGACCGAGCGGCTGGACCGGCTCGAGAAAGCAGTGTTCGACCAGTCTGCATAAGTCGGCTTTCTGCGCGAACCGCCGCCCCCCATCGGCACATTGAGGATGGTCGGTCAGTTCCCCCAAATCGCCGGGTCGGGGGCCACCATTCGAATCCTCTTCTGGGACGTTTCAATCGCCGCCAGGCGTCGCCTGGCTCGTTCTCCCGGAGCTGTCGTCCAGGCGGTCGATGTGCGTCGACATCGATACTCAGAGCCGGCGAGCCAACACCAAAGAGGCGGTGAGGGGGCGGACTATCCACCCGTCGTAGCGCGAGTCGATGAGGGCCTCGACCTCGGCGAGCATTGCCTCGCGGGCTTCTGGGTCGGCCATCGCCCGACTGTTCGAGTCGGTCCGCTTGAGCTCCGTGTAGCTCCGAGCGGTGTAGTGCTGGTCCCAGTGATAGCGATGGATCGAAGGCTCTGCGAACTCTGGCGAGGCGACGATCTCATCGACGAACGCGGGAACAAGCTCCTTGTGTGTGGGGACAGGGTCGTGGGTTCCCGGCAGTCCATGGCGGGCGAATACGTGATGGACCTCGTCGAAGAACCCACGGTCGGTGGCAGAAGCGACCTGGTTGAGCGCAATCAGCGCCAGGTGCCCGCCGGGTCGGAGCAGGGCCGCCGGTCGGGTCATCCGCGCCTCGGGTGGCACCCAGTGGTAGCTCGACGCCGCCACGACAGCGTCGAACGAGCCCGGGGCGAGGTCGACGTTCTCGAAGGGCCCGATGACGACGTGGACGGTCGGAAGGTTGCGGGCGAGGACGGCGGCCAGGTGGGCACCCAACTCGACCGCAGTCACTCTGGCGCCACGGGCAACGAGGCCGTTCGTGGCTTGGCCTGTGCCAGGACCGACCTCGACCACCACTGGTGTCCGAGGCAGTGCGGCCGCCAGCTCATCGAAGAGGTCGTCGGGGTAGCCGGGGCGCACCCTGTCGTAGAGCTCGGCAACCTCATCGAAGCCGTCGCGCCAGGCTTGCGGCAGGTTGGGCATGCACATATTTCTAACTCGTCACCCCGCCCGCGTCCCAGAACGCCGGATCTGAGCATCCTTTGCCGGTTCATCTTGGTGAACTGCAAGGCGCCAGCGATGTGCCCTTATGTATTTTGCGGGTGCTGTGATACAGGGCACGCACCCGCAAAGGGTCGGTGCGGGCCCAAAGTGAACCTGACACATGTGTCATGTCGCGCCCATCGCGCGGTCCAGGTCGTTCGGGGATGTTCGAGGTCGTACGTGCAGTGGCAATGAACAGGGCATTGGCAGAAACGCCCTTGTCAAAATTGGCCAATTTCACATTGCCAAGGTGAGGGTCGCGGGTTCGAATCCCGTCGTCCGCTCTCACTGTCGTCGGCTCTCGGCGCTGGAACCCTTCTCGTTGACGACCGGGCACGCGATCGCCCAGGGCGGTGCTGGTAGTCAGGCTTACGCCGGCGACGAGACCTTGTAGCCAAGCTGGTTCGCCGAGAGTGGCATTCGCGACTCTTAGGATTTCATGGGGTGGCGCGCCTCTCCCCGGCCACCAGATTTGGGTATGCACAACGAACTCGACCAAGGCCAGCGAAAGAGCTGGTCCCCTAAAGTTCGGGCTCATGGGACTGACGCCGTTCTTGATGTTCACCGGACAGGCGGAAGAGGCAATGCGCTTCTACGTCTCGACTTTTCCCAGCGCCGAGATCCTTGACATTGGCCGCTACGGGCCAGAGGACCCAGGCAGAGAGGGCACCGTCAAGAGCGCTACCTTCCGGATCGCCGACCAGACGCTGCGCTGCATCGACAGCCCCGATGTCCACGCCTTCAGATTCACCCCAGCGGTGTCATTCTTCTTCGACTGCGAGGACGAGGAAACGCTTGATGCCCTATTCGATCGGCTTTCCGATCAGGGAAGTGTTTTTATGCCTCCGGATCGGTACCCCTTCGCCCAAAGGTTCACATGGATCAGCGACCGCTACGGCGTCTCATGGCAGCTCAGTGTGGCTCGCGACGAATAGCGAACGTCTGGCCTGAAACGCTGCTGGGCTGAACCCCCTGTCCCCTCGCGAGCACCCGACCCCACCAGAATCCGAAGCGCCCCATTCGCTCGTCCTAGGTTACGATTTCTCCGACCTGAGATCCCGGCCGATGCGCCTGGCGGTCGCCAGGTGAATGGCATCAGGTGCGCGGCGTTCGATCGGCAACAACGCTCCAGCATCACCGAGCACCTGGTCGTTGACACCGACGAGATCGATCCGAGACAGGACGCGGACGGCGGTGGACATCGCGCCCTTTCCGATGAGGAGCACCGCGCGAAGCACCTCGGTGCGTGCGAGGGCGTTCGAGACCAGCGTACGTTGCCGTCGCAGGTGTCGCCTCAGGGCGTCGGTCTCGGGTTCTGTCGCCACGAGCTTCACGATCGCCGACGAGTCGAGATAGGTCGCGGCCACGGTCAGCGTTCGTCGCGCGCAGCCGGATCCACGACTCGACCTAAATTTGGGTCGACCGGCGCGCCTGCGCGGCGTGATGAACCGAATACCAAGCCTCGAAGAAGCCGTGACAGGGTTGGGGTTCGTCGCCTGTGGGGACAGACGGAACGGGATCACGCTGGAAGGCGTGGCGGAGGGGGGACCGTGGGGATGAGGGGGCTGTTCGGACTTGGGAGGCTCGGCGTGCTGGTGGCCGTCGCGACGCTCGTGATCGGACTCAACCCTTCCAGCTCGACCGCGAGTCCTCGGAACTCGGCTAGTTCGACGCGGGTCGTCTTGGCTACTCACGGTGTTCGAGGGGAGGGTCCGTACCCCTGGAAGTACCCGGGTTCGGGGAATGTGAAGGTGGAGAGCGGCAAGACGGTCGGCGGTTCGGTCTGCAAGTCCGGCGCCGGCCAGTTCGACTCGCCCTATGCGGACCCGTGCATCGCCGAGTGGTCCGGAAACAACGGCGGTGCCACCTACAACGGCGTCACCGGTACGACGATCACGCTGGCCATGCGAACCTTCCCCTCCACGGCCAACTCTCAGGAGCAGGTGGCGGTGGCCAAGTCCGAAGGTACCGCCTTGCCTGCAGTCACCGACAGCGTGGCCCGGGTGTTCGTGAACTACTTCAACAAGGTCTACGACCTCTACGGTCGGCAGGTGAAGCTCGTCGAGGAGCACGCTGTCGGCAACGCCACGAACGAAGCCCTGAACCAGGGTCAGACGCAGGCTTGCGCCGACGCCGACACGATCGCCAAGAGCCTGCACGCCTTCGGGGAGGTTGGCTTCACCCTCGACCCTAACGGTGAGGGAGCCGGTGGCACCGGTCCCTTCTCGGTGTGTGCCGCCCACGACCACCTCGTGGAGTTCCAAGGTGGCGCCTACTTCCCGGAGTCCTGGTACCAGGAGTACAACCCGTATGTGTGGGCCCTGCCGATGGATTGCCAGCGCAAGGTGGACAACGGGGCACAGGTCTACGCCAACTTCTTGGTGGGCAAGAAGGCGATCTTCGCCGGCGAGGCCTCCTTGCGGAGCAAGGTACGCACGTTCGGCACGTACGTGCCGAATCTTCCCGAGTACATCGAGTGTGCAAACCAATTCCAGAACGAGATGAAGACGAAGTACCACGTTCCGGCGAACACCTTCAGCACGGTGTTCACTTACAACCTGGACATCTCGACGTTCCAGCAGTCGGCCCAGCAGGCCATCGTCCAGTTCAAGGCGGCGGGAGTGACGTCGATCATCGCTGCCTGTGACCCGTTCTCGCTCAGCCTGCTCACGAAGGCCGCGGCCACGCAGGACTACTACCCGGAGTGGATTCTGAACGGTGCGGCCAGCACCGATACCGATTCAGTGGCGCAGACGTACGATCAGGCGGAGGTGCAGGGCCACCTCTTCGGCCAGTCGCTCGCACCGCCGCAGACGAACTTCTTCGGACCCACCTCCTTGGCTGGGAAGCTGTACAAGAAGTTGACCGGACATCCGATCCCTCCGGGAACCGACGGTGACTACAACCAGTTGGTGTGGATGTTCGATGCTCTTCAGGCGGCGGGTCCGGATCTCACCCCCCAGAACATGGCGAAAGGAATCCATGCCCTGCCCGCCATGGGCGCCCCGAACTACGCCTACGGTCAGTGGACCTTCAACGCCGGGCCGAGTGGGAAGCCCGGCAGCGGGGACCACACAGCGATCGACGATGCCGGCCTGGTCTACTGGAACGCCATGGCCATTTCGCCGATCAACGGAAAGCCCGGCACGTTCGTTCGGCTGTTCGACAACAAGCGCTTCAAGACCGGGTTGTGGCCGAAGAAACTGCCGGCGATGTTCACTGCCCCGGGTAGTGCCGACAAGTCGTGCAATTGCTGATCGGGCCCTGCCTCTGTGAACCCTCGATCGTCTCTCGAGGAGGGGCGCGTCGGTTGCCCCTCAGTGTGTCGATGTCCAGGGGACCTTCAGCTCTACACGAATTCGTGTCGGCTCGCCATGCTGGCATTGGAGGCCGACGCCGACGGGGATGACTCTGCCGTCCGTCCACCTATTGCAATGGGCATCGAGACTTTGGAGCGGCCTTGGGAGAGGGCGAGGGGGGTTGACCGACCCGATCCGACACCGATTACCAGCAGATCCGCCCCGGTCGCCCGGCCCGACAGGTGCGATCAGACGGTCCCAAAGAGCGCTCCGAGGGGCGCGGACCCACGGCTGATCGGGGCCCATAGACTGGCGCCTGGTTGGTCGGTGAACGTCGGCCCAGCCTGCAGTCGTACTTGGGCGGGGGCCGAGGATGCCAATGCTTGCCGCCGCCGAGAGTGATCGTCAGGGCCACGACAAGTGGCAAACCGGATTCGGACGCGATCTCGCGTTCAGCTTCCAGGAGGTCACCCTCCGATACGGCCAACGGGTGGCGCTCGATCAGCTCGACATCGCGGTGGGTCAAGGCGAGACGGTCGCCCTGCTCGGTCCGAACGGAGCGGGAAAGTCGACCACGATCTCCCTCCTTCTTGGCCTGCTGCGCCCGGACACCGGAAAGCTGAGGGTGCTCGGCACCAGTCCCCGCCGGGCGGTGGCCCAGGGTCGTGTGGGGGCCATGCTCCAGACCGGTTCGGGGACCGGGCTGCCGCCGGGGGTTCGGGTCGAGACCGTGCTCCGGTTGGTCCATCGCCTGTACCGCCGACCGGCGACCTTCGAGGCGACAGTGGACCTGGCCGGCATCTCCACACTGCTCGACCGGCAGACCCATCGTCTCTCGGGCGGCCAGGCCCAGCGGGTCCGATTCGCAATCGCGATCGCCGGCGACCCGGAGCTGGTCTTCCTCGATGAGCCGACCGCTGCGATGGACGTGTCCGGCCGACGTGCCTTCTGGGAGATGATCCGCCTCTACGGCGAGGAGGGCAGGACGATCGTCTTTGCCACCCACCACCTTGAGGAGGCCGACCAGAACGCCGACCGTGTGATCGTGATCAACCATGGCCGGGTCGTGGCCGATGGTCCTGGCGCGACCCTCAAGGCAGCCGTCGTGGCGAGGCGAGTGCGCTTCGTCTGCGACGCCCCGGACCGGAAGCTCCTTGACTCACTGGAAGGCGTCACGGACGTCAAGGTGCGAGGGACGGGAGTCGTGGTCGACTCGCTTGACGCCGATGCCACCGTCGCGGCCCTCGTGCACAACAGGGTCCCGTTCAAGGATCTCGAGGTGACCGGCGCCGGACTCGAGGACGCCTTCATCGCCCTTACCCGACCCGACTCCGCCCAGGGGCCCCAGGGCCAGTGATCTCGCTCCTCGCCTTCGCCCGATTCGAGGTGGGTCGTCTTCTTCGAAGTTGGAAGTTCCTGGTGGTGACGGTCGGGTTCCCGGTCGTCTTCTACATGCTGTTCCTCGGGGATCACTCGCCGGGCAAGGTCATCGACGGCGCGGTGCCATGGCGCGCCTACCTGCTCGTCTCGATGTGCTCGTTCGGTGCGCTCGTGGCGTCGCTCACCGCCGGGGGGGCCCGGCTGTCAAGCGAACGGGCATCCGGATGGGCGCGACAGCTCCGAGTGACGCCGATCCCCGCGTGGTCCTACCTGGTGACGAAGGTGACCGCCACGATGCTCGTCGTGCTGCCGGTCCTCGTGCTCGTCGAGGCGGTCGGCGTGGGGTTCGGCGGCGTGAACCTCGCTCCTTCGATGTGGTTCGAACTGGCTGGGCTGCTCTGGCTGGGCGCGCTGCCCTTTGCCTTCCTTGGGGTCTTCATCGGCTTTCTCGTCCATGCCGAGACCGCCTTCCCGGTGGTGACAGCGCTCATGTTCGCCCTCGGGTACTTCGGCGGCCTGTTCGCCCCGGTTGCGAGCATGCCCCATGCCCTGCAGGTGGTGGCGCACACCTTGCCGAGCTTTCACAACACCGCCCTCGGCATTGCGCTGCTCGCCGGCCAATCGCTGAGCGTCGTGCACTGGATGGTCCTCTTGGGCTACGGGGTGGTGCTCGGCCTCCTCCTCCTCATGCTGCACCGGCGGGAGGAGTCGCGCGGACTGGCTTGACGCCGGCCCGCTCAGGGGATCTCTTCTCGCCTGCCTGCGCCTGCCGCAGACGATCCTTCGATTCCCTGGGCCGGCCGGGCGAGGGACCTCGACCGAGCCCACCTCGCTCATTACGGCCCTCAGAGGACGGGTCGACCCCGAAGTCCGTGCTGATCACGGCTGTGGCCCTCGCTCCCGGATCGACGCAGGCTGGGGGTCGGACCCGGTCGGCCGGGTCCCGAGACGACAGCGGGAAGGAGTAGGCATGGAACTGGAAACCGTGAGGATCGACAAGCCGGCCGACACGAACGTGATCATCGGTCAGTCGCACTTCATCAAGACGGTCGAGGACCTGCACGAGGTGTTGGCCGGTTCGAGCCCGCACTTGCGTTTCGGGGTTGCTTTCTGCGAGGCCTCGGGGCCCCGTCTCGTCCGTCGCACGGGTAACGACCCTGAGCTCGTCGGCATGGCCGTGCGGAACGCACAGGCGATCGGGGCAGGTCACGCCTTCGTCATCTTCCTGGAAGACGGGTTCCCCCTCAACGTCTTGAACGCGATCAAGTCGGTCCCCGAAGTCTGCGGTATCTACTGCGCAACCGCCAACCCTCTCGAGATCATCGTCGCCCAGAGCGAGCTCGGCCGGGGAATCGTCGGCGTGGTAGATGGATCTGCGTCGATCGGGGTGGAGGATGCCGAGCAAGAAGCCGCTCGCAGGACCTTGCTGCGGTCGATCGGTTACAAGCTCTGATCTGGCGGATCTGACGTCGGCGTCAAGGCTCTTCGGGTGTGCTCGGTCAGACGGGCCAGGTGGTCGGAGACCACGACACTCGGGGCGGTCGGACGACGGAGATCAAGGGCCGATTGGGGCAGGTCGTCGAGGTCCCGGGCGAGCCGCTCCCGGGCCGCGTCGATGGTGTCGGGTTCGCTGATCCGCTTCCCGCCTCGCACGACCGGTACCAAGAGCGGTTCCGCGCCGGCTGGGCCCGGCTCGTCTCTGGTGGTGAGCAGGTCCGAGGAGATGGGGTGGGATCGCCAGACCTGCTTGGCCCCCGGTAGTGAGACCTTTCCTGTCGAGAGCTTCATCACCGGTCGAAAGTCGAATTCGACGAGCTTGTAGGCGGTGTCGAGGAAGGGTGCGTCGTCGGAAACCCCCATCCGGGTCCCGACGCCGACCGCGTCGATCGGGGCACCGCTGAGGCGAAATCGTTCCAGGTCGTGCTCGTCGAGACCACCGCTGGCGAAGATCCGGACCCAGCTGAGACCGGCTGCGTCGAGTCGCTCGCGGGTGTCCCGGGCCAGCGCGACGAGGTCCCCACTGTCCAACCGGACGCCGACATCCTCGCTCAGCCCCAGCTCGCGAACGACATCGATCGCGGTATCGACTCCCTTCAAGGTGTCGTAGGTGTCGACGAGGAAGGTCGTCCGGCCCGGCAGATCTTGGGCGAAGGTCAAGAAGGCTTCCCGCTCGGTGCCGAACGCCTCGACATAGGAGTGCGCCATGGTGCCGGCCGGGGTGAGCCCGTACCGGCGTGCTGCCTCGACGTTGCTCGTCCCGACGAAGCCGGCGATCGCCGACACTCGGGCGACCGCCATCCCGGCTTCTGTTCCATGGGTCCGCCGAAGCGCGAAGTCGACGAGATCGATATGGCCGGCCGCCAGGCGGCATCGGGCGGCCTTTGTGGCCAGCGCGCTCTGGTAGGTGATCTGGTTGAGCAGGTAGGTCTCGACCAGCTGCGCCTCGGCGATGGGGGCGGTCACTTCGAGGAGGGGCTCCTTGGCCAGGACGATCCGCCCTTCGGGTACCGCGTGCACATCACCGGTGAACCTGACGGTTTCGAATTGCCGGATCATGCCCTCGGGAAAGCCCGCCGTCCGAAGCCAGGCGAGCTCGTCGTCGTCGAAGTGGAATTCCTCGAGATACTCGAGGCATGCCTCGAGTCCGGCGGAAACGAGGAACCCCCGGTTCGAGGGGAGGTCCCGGACGAACAGGCTGAAGGTCGCGGGCGCGTCCATCTCCCGGTGGAGGTAGCTCGCAGCCATGTTGAGCTCGTAGAGATCGGTGACGAGCGCCCGACTCACCGCCGAGCCCCAGTCATTGCGGCCCGGGGTGTGACCACCCGGTCCACCCGTCGTTCGACCGGTGGGCAACGAGCCTCGGGCAGGTCACCGGACGTTGCCCGAGAACGCGGGCCTTCGGTCCGGTTGCGCCACCGCTCGGCGGGGAGCGGTGCCCCGTCGAGCGGCCAGCTCCGTTGCTCAGGCGTGCTTGACGACGGCATACCAGATCCGATTGGCCACGTGCTCGATCGCGTCCCCGATCCGAGAGTACCGGCGATAGAGCTCACGCTTCCCCGCGACCTCGCGGATCTCCTCTGTCTTCGTCAGGCCGAGCATGGCCTGACGGTAGACACGTTCGATCCTTCGGTTGTAACGGATGGCTCGGTCGGCCGCCTCGGTTGCCAAGTCCGGTGCCCGAGCGAGTTCGGGCAGTGCCGACGCGAGGTCCCGAACGCCGGCCGCGACCGAGTGCGACATCTCTGCCATCGCGTCGTCGGGCGCCATCCCGAGGACCTCGGACTCGCGGACCAGGTCCTTCGCCTGGTTGAGGATGGTGTCAAGGCGCTCGGAGAGCTCGAAGAGGTCCTCGGGCTCGATCGGGGTGGTGAATGCCTGACGCAAGGCCGACATGACCGCACGACGCGCGTCGTCGGCAGCGTGCTCGAGCTCCCGCACCCGGCCGACCTGCGACTCGTCGCCGCTGGCCCAGGCATCGAAAGCCTCGATGCCTTCCACGGTGGTGCGACCCTGGCTGTCGAGCAACCCGAGCACGTCGGGGTTCGGCGGGAGCAGCCAGGTTCTCCAGGGCCAATGGAAGCGTCGTGGGCTCACCTCGCGCATCTTCTCGTCAATGGACCGCCCTCCAGGCCGGCAGGGAAGCAGCGGCCAGTGCCGCGCTCATCGGGAGCGTGACGAGCCACGCCAGCGCGATCTGTTCCACGACTCGCCACCGTACGTGGTGCCACCGTTCCCCGACACCGACGCCGACGACCGCCGGGGC
Source organism: Actinomycetes bacterium (assembly GCA_021791895.1). GTDB lineage: Bacteria > Actinomycetota > Acidimicrobiia > Acidimicrobiales > RAAP-2 > Palsa-461. The sequence goes on from JAJYVS010000032.1 coordinate 12,896, forward strand.
GACGACGTCGGTCGTCGAAATCGGGGCACCCACCAAAGAAGCGATCAACACGATGGCAGACGAGATCCCCTGACTGACCAGACCCTCGAAGGCGTGGATCGGGTAGATGCCACGTCCGAGCGTCCTCACCACCCGCCAACCTCCGAGGGATGTCCCGATCGTGAGCGCGAACGCGGCAACCAACACGACCCACAGCGGCACCTTGAAGGTCGACAGATGCCTGCTGGCCACGAGGGCGAGCGCCAGCATCCCCATCGTCTTTTGAGAGTCGTTCGAACCGTGGGCGAAGGCAAGGGTCGTCGAGGTCAGGATCTCGCCCCGTCTGACCGGGACGACGGCCTTCCGGGGCGCTCGCCGCATGGCCGAGCGAGCTCCCCGCATGGTCACGATGGCCAGGGGAACGGCCAGTGCGCTCGACAAGACCAGCCACAGGAGGGAACCGACCACCCCGACCGGCCGGATGCCGACCAGGCCGCCCCAGTGGACGGCGCGACCGCCCCCGTCGGCCAGTGCCGCCCCGGCTAGCGCGCCGACCAGGCAGTGCCCCGAGCTGCACGGCAGGCCGAGACGCAGGGTGAACAAGCTCCAAGCCACGGCGCCCAGTGCGGCCGCACCGAGCACCGCCAGCAGATCGCGGTCGGGAACCGAGACGATCCCGGCGATCGTGGCCGCCACGGCGGTGCCCACGGTGAGCGCGCCGGCGATGTGGCACGCCGCCGCCAGGGCGAGGGCACTCTGTGGCCGGAGCGCGCGGGTGACGATCGGGGCGGCGATCGCATTGCCGGCGTCGTGGACGCCATTGGTCAGGCCAAAGGCCACCGCGAGGGCGATGACCAGGATCAACATGCGCCACCAACACTGCCACGGGGAGGGACCTTGGTCTCTGGCCCGCTGGGGCGAGCTGTTGGACCATGGTGACGAGGGGCGGCCGTGGCCGCCCGAGGAGGCTCACGTGCCCGACAAGGGTGTTGACGAGGTGGTGGTCACCGGCGAGGTGCGAGCCCGAGCGCCGCGACGATTCTCGTCGCCGGCGCGGGGTGCTGCTGGGCTCGGCGTGCCGGTCCACGCCAGCAGCGCCGGACGGTTCTCGGATCTGCGATGACCCTTCGTGTCGTGGCCGGAAGCGCGCACCCGACCCTGGCCCGTGCGGTGGCCATGGGCCTCGGGGTCGAGGTGGCCGGATCGCGAGTCGAACGGTTCCCCGATGGCGAAGTGCGGCCCGAGATCGAGTCGGTGCGCGGCGACGACGTCTACGTCGTCCAACCCACGGTCCCGCCGGTCAACGAGCACCTCGTCGAGTTGGCGCTCTTGATCGACGCGTGCCGTCGGAGCGGCGCCGCTCGGGTGACGGCCGTGGCCCCCTACTTCGGCTATGCCAGGCAAGACCGGCGGACCCGCTCGGGGCAAGGGATCGGCGCGACCGTGGCCCTGGGCATGCTGGCCACCGCCGACGCCGATCGCCTGGTGGTGATGGATCCCCATCCTCCGGCCTTCGAGGCGATGTCCACCATCCCGACCCTGACGCTCACCGCGGCGACGGTCATGATCGAGGCACTGACGGCGGCGCACCTCGATCCCACGATCGTCGTCGCTCCGGACCTCGGGGCGCTGAAGCGGGCGGAACGCTTTGGCGCCGCCCTCGGACTGCCGGTCGCGGTGGTGCAGAAGAGCCGGCAGAGCAGCACCGTCGTGCAAGCGCTCGACCTGGTGGGAGACGTGGCCGGCCGTCGTGCGCTCATCGTCGACGACATGATCGCCACGGGTGCGACGATCGCGGCTGCGGCGCGACTGCTCACCTCGCGCGGCGGGGAGCCGGTGGCCGTCTTGGCCACGCACGGCTTGTTCGTCGGCGAGACCGCCGCGTGGCTCGGTTCGCTGGGAGGGGCGACCTCGATGGTGACCGACACCGTTCCGGCCGGTCGGGCGGCACCCGAGGGGCTCGAGGTGGTCGGGGTGGGGCCCCTCCTCGCCGAGGCCATCGGCCGGTTGCACGCCGAACGTTCGATCGAGGACCTCTTGGGCTGAGCCGACGCGGATTCGCCCAGGTCAACCTATAGGAGGAGAGGGACCATCGGCCCTACGAGGTCCCGGGCCCGGGGTGCAGACTGAACTGAGTGGCGAGGTTCCACGATCGGGTCGCGGCCGGCCGGGCTCTTGGCGAAAAGCTGAGGGAGCGGCTCGGCGGTGAGGACGTCGTGGTGCTCGGCCTCCCGAGAGGTGGTGTGCCCGTCGGGCACGAGGTGGCTCGGGCACTTGGCGCACCTCTGGACGTGATCGTGGTCCGCAAGCTCGGCGTCCCCTTTCAGCCCGAGCTGGCAATGGGGGCCATCGGCGAAGGTGGCGTCCGAATCCTGAACGACGAGGTCGTGAGGGCGGCGGGCGTCAAGCCGTCCGAGGTGGTCTCGGTGGAACGGGCCGAGCGGGCCGAGCTCGACCGCCGGGCCAGGCGATACCGGGACGGGCGAGCGCCGTTGTCGTTGCGGGGCCGAACGGCGTTGATCGTCGACGATGGCATCGCCACCGGCTCGACGGCGCGCGCCGCCTGCCTCGTCGCCCGGGCCCAGGGAGCCAGTCGGGTCGTGCTGGCGGCTCCGGTCGCGCCGCGTCGTTCGGTGGCAGAGCTCGCGGACGCCGCGGACGAGGTGGTGATATTGGCCATACCGACGGACTTCTACGCGGTCGGACAGTTCTATTCGGAGTTCGAAGCGACGTCGGACAAGGAGGTGGTGTCGTTGCTCGGATGCCGTGTCGGGGAGGGCGCGGCCGGCGGCCGGGAGGTTTCGGGCAGCACGGACCCGCCGCTTCGGGACCACGACGTCGAAGTGCGTGCCGGAGGGGTCAAGCTGGCCGGCCACCTGAGCGTTCCGGAGGTCTGCATCGGGACGGTGATCTTCGTGCACGGCAGCGGGAGCAGCCGACACAGCCCGCGGAACCGGTTCGTCGCCGGCGCGCTGAACGAATCGGGTCTCGGGACCTTGCTGTTCGATCTGCTGACCCCCGATGAGGAGCTCGACCGGCGGTTCGTGTTCGACATCGAGCTCTTGGCCGGACGTCTCGAGGCGGTCACCGGGTGGCTCGAGATCCAACCGGAGGTGGGGGAGTTGCCCCTCGGCTACTTCGGGGCGAGCACGGGCGCTGCGGCCGCGCTGTGGGCAGCCGGCCAGGCGGACTCGACGGTCCGAGCCGTCGTCTCCCGGGGCGGTCGAGGCGACCTCGCAGCTCCACGGCTCAGCGCGGTCCGTGCCCCGACCCTGCTGATCGTCGGTGGGCGCGACTCGCTCGTGCTCGAGCTCAACCGCGAGACCGAGCAGCAGCTCGGGGGCCCGAGTGACCTCGTGATCGTCCCGGGCGCAACCCACCTCTTCGAGGAGCCGGGGGCACTCGAGGAGGTGGCCCGGCTGGCCGGCGACTGGTTCCTTCGACATTTTCGCTAGGCGCCGGTCGTCGTCCTTGGCTAGAAGCTGCGGAGTGAGCACTCACTCCGATATGGTCTGGACCCATGCCCGAGCTCGACGGCACTGTCGATACCATCGCCGCCGAGGGGTCCGAACACTGCCGGCGAGCCGCGGCGCTGCCCCGAGACGAACGCCGGGCCGCGATCGCCGCCGCGACCCTTCCCCTCCTCATCGCCCACGGCCGAGACGTGACGACGAGGGCGATCTCCGAGGCGGCCGGCGTCGCCGAGGGGACGATCTTCCGGGTGTTCCACGACAAGGAGGCCATCGTCCGAGCTGCGGTCGACCTCGCCTTCGATCCGGTGCCGATCGAGCGCTCCCTGTGCCGGATCGACGGTCGGCTCTCTTTGCGAGCGCAGCTGGTCGAGGCGGTCAAGATCGTCCAGCGCCACATGGCCGATATCGGGCGGCTCGTGACCGCCGTCGGCGCCCCGACCGTGTTCGCCGGACGCCAGCGGCCGCTTCCTGAGCTTCACGCCGTGGTCGCGCTCTTTGCTTCCCATCCGGGGGCTGTCCGCCAGGAACCCGAAGAGGCCGCTCGACTCCTCAGCGCGTTGACGCTGGCGATGAGCCACCCCGCCCTCATCGGGGACCGACCGTTGACGGCGCAAGAGGTCGTCTCGATGTTCTTGGACGGGTCCGGAACCGGCAAGCGCCGCGTTGAGCCGGTGACGAGGGGGTGATCCAAGATGCTCGAGCTCCTGCGTGAGTATCTGAGGCCCTATCGGCGGCAGCTTGCGGTGCTCATCGGCCTGCAGAGCGTGCAGGCCATCTTGAACCTCTACCTGCCAAACCTGAACGCGTCAGTCATCGACAACGGGGTGCTCAAGGGGGACTCCCATGTGATCTGGAGCCTCGGCGGTGAGATGCTGGTCATCGCGATCATCCAGGCCGTGTTCGCCGTCGCCGCCGTCTTCCTCGGTGCCAGGGTCGCCATGGCGTTCGGCCGCGACGTCCGCGACGCCTTGTTCGCCCGGTCGATCAGGTTCTCTGCCCGGGAGATCAACCAACTCACCGCGCCGTCGCTCATCACCCGGCTGACCAACGACGTGCAGCAGGTGCAGCTGCTGGTCGTCATGTGCTGCACGATGGTGCTCGCAGCCCCGGTGACGGTGGTCGGTGGGGTGATCATGGCCCTTCGCCAGGACGTGCGGATGTCGTGGCTGCTCGGTGCGAGCGCGCCAATTCTCGGCATCTGCCTCGGCATCCTGATGAGTCGGCTGATCCCGCAGTTCCGGCTGATGCAGGAGCGCCTCGACAACGTCAATCAGGTGCTGAGAGAGCAGATCGCGGGGGTCCGGGTGGTTCGGGCCTTCGTGCGTGAGCCCCACGAGACCAGGCGTTTCGGCCGGGTCAACGACAACCTGACCCACACCTCGCTCGTCGCCGGGCGGCTCATGGCCGGAATGTTTCCGCTGGTCATGCTGGTTATCAACGGGTCGAACGCCGCCGTTGTCTGGTTCGGTGCCGATCTCATCGCGCATGGAAACATGAGCATCGGGTCGCTGATCGCCTTCTTGACCTATTTCACCCTCATCCTGATGGCCATCATGATGGCGACGTTCGTCGTCGTGATGGCCCCGAGAGCCGTGGTCAGCTCGGAGCGGATTCGAGAGGTGCTCCGCACCGAGACCTCGGTCACCCCGCCAAAGCACCCGGTTCGCCAGCTCCGGAGTCCGGGCACCCTGGAGCTCAACGACGTCGCCTTCGGGTACCCCGGAGCAGACGCCCTCGTCTTGGACGGCGTGTCGTTCACGTCGGAGCCGGGTCAGACGACGGCGGTCGTGGGGAGTACGGGCTCGGGCAAGACGAGCCTGGTCAACCTGGTGGCCCGGTTGTTCGACGTCACCTCGGGGGCGGTCTTGTTCGGGGGGGTCGACGTCCGGGAGCTTGATCCAGATTTGCTGTGGCACCGCATCGGCCTCGTCCCCCAGCGCCCCCACCTGTTCTCCGGCACGGTGGCCAGCAACCTGCGATACGGGCGGCCCGATGCCAACGACACCGACCTTTGGAACGCCCTCGAGACTGCCCAGGCGGCCGATTTCGTGCTCGGCATGGGGGGTTTGGAATCCCCGATCACCCAGGGAGGCACCAACGTCTCGGGGGGCCAGCGCCAGCGACTCTCCATCGCCCGGGCTCTCATCCGCCAACCCGACGTCTACGTGTTCGATGATTCGTTCTCCGCCCTCGACCTGAGCACCGATGCCCGCCTGCGCGCCGCGCTCGGCCCCTACACTGCCGACTCGACGGTGCTCGTCGTCGCCCAGCGGATCTCGACGGTGATCAACACCGATCAGATCCTGGTCCTCGATGGCGGCCACCAGGTCGGCCTCGGAACCCACCAGGTTCTTCGCGAGACCTGTCCCACCTATGCCGAGATCGTGGCGTCCCAGATGCCCGAAGACGGAGCTGCATGACGACCACGACCCGCTCACCAGCTCCGGCACCGCGCCCGGGGAGTGCACCGTTCGTCCGTGGACCCGGCTCGTTCGGGATGCCCCTCGAGCGCTCGAACGACTTTGGTAAGACCCTGCGGCGGCTCGTCGTCCGGCTGCGCCCACAGTGGTACCGGTTCGCCGCCGTGATCGTCCTCTCGCTGACCGCCGTCACCCTCTCGGTCATGGGCCCGAAGCTGCTCGGTGACGGAACCAACGTGATCTTCGACGGCCTCATCCACGGCGGGCCAGGCGCGATCGACTTCTCGAAGCTGCATCAGATCCTGCTGCTCGTGATCGGGCTCTACTTGCTCTCCGGTTGCGCTCAATTCTCCCAGGCCTTCATTCTGGCCGGAGTGGTCCAGCGGACGATGCAACAACTGCGCTCCGACGTCGAGGACAAGCTCAACCGAGTGCCTCTCGGGTACGTCGATCGTGTCGGAAGAGGTGAACTCCTCAGTCGGGTCACCAACGACATCGACAATCTCGCCCAGAGCCTCCAACAGACTTTGAGCCAGATGGTCACCAACATCTTCATGCTGGTCGGAACGATCATCATGATGTTCGTCATCTCGCCGATCCTGGCGTTGGTGGCTGTCGTGAGCCTCCCGTTGTCGTCCATCATCATCCGGTTCATCGCTTCCCGTGCCGGCGTGCGGTTCGCCGCCCAGTGGGGGAACACCGGGAGGCTCAATTCCCTTGTGGAAGAGACTCTGACCGGACATGCCATCGTGAAGACGTTCGGAAGGGAGAAGGAAGTCGAGACGGAGTTCCGCCAGACGAACAAGGAGCTGTTCGAGGCGAGCTACAGCGCGCAATCGACCTCGAGCAGCATTCAACCGGCGATGGTCTTGGTTGGCAACCTCAACTTCGTGGCCATCGCGGTGATCGGCGGGCTTCGCGTGGCGTCACACGCCATGAGCATCGGCGGGGTGCAGGCCTTCATCCAGTACTCGCGCCAGTTCTCCCAGCCCCTGTCGATGCTCGCCTCCATGGCGAACAGCTTCCAGTCCGGCCTGGCATCGGCGGAACGCGTGTTCGAGTTCCTCGACACCGAGGAGCTCAGTCCCGACGCACCGGAAGCCACCGGCCCGGCCCGCGCGCGGGGCCGGGTTGTCTTTGACCATGTCTCGTTCTCGTACGATCCGGATCGCCCACTCATCACCGATCTCTCCTTCGAGGCGAAGCCGGGCCAGACGGTGGCGATCGTCGGGCCCACCGGGGCCGGCAAGACGACGCTGGTGAACCTGATCATGAGGTTCTACGAGCTCGATGCCGGCCGCATCACGCTCGATGGTCAGGACATCTCGACCATGTCTCGGGCGGTCCTCCGCTCCAATGTGGGGATGGTCCTCCAGGACACCTGGCTGTTCACCGGCACGATCCGCGAGAACATCGCCTACGGGAACCCCGACGCGAGCGAGGCGGAGATCCTCGCCGCGGCACAGGCTGCGTACGTCGATCGGTTCGTGCACGCCCTCTCGAACGGCTATGACACCGTCGTGGACGACGAGGGGACCTCCCTCAGCGCGGGGGAGAAGCAGCTGCTCACCATCGCCCGGGCGTTTGTCGCCAACCCGAGCATTCTCATCTTGGACGAAGCGACGAGTTCGGTGGACACGCGCACCGAGGTGCTCATCCAAGATGCGATGGAGGCCTTGCGGGCCGATCGCACCAGCTTCGTGATCGCGCACCGCCTGTCGACTGTCCGCAACGCCGATGTGATCCTGGTCATGGAGGACGGGCGCATCGTGGAGGTGGGACACCACGCGGACCTGCTCGGGCGGGGCGGGGCCTATGCCCGGCTGTACAACTCGCAGTTCACCGGGGCGGCGGTCGAGGTCAGCTGATCGCGATCGCGTCCGGTGACGCACGTCGGCGGTTTGCGGGTGAACAGGACTGTTTACTAACAATGTGCCGCATGCCTGCACGATCGGCCTGGTTGGCCCAGGTGGTCGCCGAGTACGACGCCCAGGGTTGGCACCGGACCGGCTCGGCAACCGACGATCGCTCGGCTCGTTGGCTGGCCGATCTGGCCCGGCAGACCGGGGCCGCGGTCAGCGTCTCCAAATGGGGTCTCTCGCGCCTGGTGCACCGGCGATCGAACCTCCGATTCGGCGGTGCCGCCGTCCCCGGCGTCCCGCTGTACGACTCGCCTCTCCCTCCGTCGGAGGGCCTACAAGGTCGGCTCGGGCTGCCGGGGTCGGGCGCCGACATCACGGTGGTCGAATCGACCCCCGGCCCGAGCCTCGACGACCCCCTCGAGCAGGTCCGTCGAGAGCCCGTGGGACGAGCCGTCGTCGCGATCATGCACGGGGCGACTCCGGGCCTCGCCTTGCGCAACGCCCACTCCTTGGACACCTTCGGCCCGCCGGTCCTCCAGGTGGCCAGCACCTGTCGGGAGGCGCTACTCCAGGCGGCGTCCCACCGGGAGCACGCCACGCTGGTGGTTGAGGCGCGGCGGGCGCCCGCCACGGCGTCGAACGTCGTCGCCACGGTGCGGGGGTCCTCGGAGGGTGGCGGGGAGGTCGTCGTGCTCACCCCGCGCAGCGGTTGGTGGCACTGTGCCGCCGAGCGTGGTGGAGGGATCGCGTGCTGGCTGCAGGCCCTCAAGCTCCTGGCCGCGCGCCCCGAGCGACGAGGAGTTCGGTTCGTCGCGACGAGCGGCCACGAGCTCGGCTACGCCGGGTTGCAGGCCTACCTGGCGGAGACGACGCTTGACCCGCGGGCGACCTGGATCCACCTCGGGGCCAACATCGGGGCAGCCGACGGGCGCCTCGGTGTGGTCGCGTCGGACGAAGAGTTGTCCCGACAGGCGTTCACGCTCCTCGAGGGACCTGGTGGGTGCTCGCCCTTTGAGCTGCGTACGCTTCCCGGGGCGGTCGGAGAGGCCAGCCAGCTCGAAGGAGCCGGCCTACCCTTCGTGTCCTTCGTCGGGAGTAGTTCGAGGTTCCACCTCCCAACCGACCGGTTCCCCGACAACGTCGACGTCCCCCGCCTGACCAGCATCTCGGACGCGGTGACCGAGCTGGTCCGCGTGCTGGCGCAACGGGTGTGAGACGTAACGGGGATCGGGTCAGGGTGTCGGGAAGCAGAGCAGCTCGACGAAGTGGGGAGGGCGGATGGCGGTGAGTCCACTCGACGGCCGACTCGACGGCCGACGGGCCCTGGTGACCGGGGCGGGAAGCGGGATCGGCCGGGCGTGCGCCCTCCGACTCGCGGCGGAGGGCGCCAGTGTCTGGTGCGTCGACATCCGCGACCAGCTGGCCGAGGAGACGGCGGCCGTCATCGGTGAGAGGGGCGGCACCGCCCACGCGATGCACTGCGACGTCGGCGACGAGTCCTCGGTGGCCGAGGCGGTGGGACAGGCGGTCGAGGTCTTCGGCGCCCTGGACATCGTCGTGGCCAACGCGGGGACGGCGACCCGTGGTCTGGTCCACGAGCTGTCGCTCCACGACTGGGAGTTGGTCCTCCGGGTCAACCTGACCGGGGTGTTCCTCACCTGCAAGCACACGATCCCGCACCTGCTCGAAGCCGGGGGTGGGTCCATCGTCACCATCGGCTCGGTCTCGGCGGTCATCATCGGTGCCGGCGGCTCGGCCGCCAGCTACAAGGCGGCAAAGGGGGGCGTCCTCCAGCTCACCAGGCAGGTCGCCGTGGACTACGCGGAGGGCGGGGTCCGGGCGAACTGCGTCTGCCCCGGCGCCGTCCGGACCAACCTCGGCAACCATGTCCGGGAGATGGCCCACACCTGGACCACGGTCGATCCGTCACCCCCCACCAAGATCACCATCGAGGCGCCGATGAAGCGAGCCAGCGACCCGTCCGAGATCGCCTCGGTGGTCGCCTTTTTGGCCTCCGACGACGCCTCCTTCGTCACCGGTGCCGCCATCATGGTGGACGGTGGACTCACGGTGATCTGATCCCGATGCCCTACACCCCACCCCCTGGCGACGAGCCGTGGGACACCGTCGATCCTGCCGACCACGGCTGGGACCCCGCAGCCCTGGAGGACCTCGCGGCGTTCTGCGCCTCCCAGGCCACCGACCAGCTGATCGTCGCCTCTCGAGGTCGAATCATGCTCGAGCGCTGCTGGCATGGCGCCGATCCCACCTCGGTTCGCGACGTCGCGTCCGCCCAGAAGAGCGTCACCTCGGTGCTCGTCGGGTCGCTCGTCGAGCGTCAGCAGCTCTCCCTCGACGACCCGGTGTCCACGTGGCTCGGCACCGGATGGACCCGGACCGACCCGGATCGGGAGCGGGCGATCACGCTCCGCCACCTGCTGACCATGACCTCGGGCCTCTACGACGACTTCGGCCACGAGGCGAGTCCCGGGACGCGCTGGTACTACAACAACAACGCCTACCATCAGATTCGAAAGGTGCTCGAAACGGTCAGCGGCAAGAGCACCCAGGCGCTGAGCGAGGAGCTCGTCTTCGGGCCGCTCTCGATGACCCACTCGACGTGGGTGCCCCGACCGGCCATGGTCGACCCGTCGGGGTGGGTGCTCTGCGGGCTGCAGACCTGCGCCAGGGACCTCGTCCGATTCGGGCTCATGGTGCAGGGGCGGGGCCGCAGCGGAGACTCGATCGTCCTCGAGTCGTCCGGATACCTGGACGCCGCCCTTTCGAGCTCTCAGGAGCTCAACCCGTCCTACGGCTACCTCTGGTGGTTGCCGCGCGCCCCCTTTGCGATCGTGCCGGGTCCCGATCCGACGGTCGCCCCCGACCCCCGCAAGACATTCGGGGGTCGCCGACTGGATCATCCCATCGCCCCGTCCGCGCCCGATGACGCCAAGGCGGCGTTCGGGGCCGGGGGGCAGCGCCTGTACGTGAGCGCCCACCTCGACCTCGTCTTCGTCAGGATCGGTGGCGTGGTGGATCGGCACGTCGATCTCGACGAGGAGCTCTGGCGGCGACTTCGCGCTGCGACGCCGGACGCCACGACCCGCTCGTGAACCCATCGGCCCAGGTCGGCCAGGGGTCACGAACTGGCAATCCGCTAGTATCGGCGGTCGTTCCTGGCGCCAGCGCGTCGGCAGATGGGTTTCGGGGGGACATGGTCGAGCGTACGAGTGTGGTCCGGATCGAGCGCCGCGAGGGGTGGGGAGAGCTCGTCTTGGACCGGCCCGCCCGGCGCAACGCCCTGACCGTGGAGCTGGTCGTCCAGCTACGGGCGGGACTGGCGCAGCTCAGTGCCGACGACGCGACCGGTGCGATCCTTGTTCGAGGGGAAGGGAGCTGTCTGTGCTCGGGCCTCGATCTGCGCGAGCTAGTCGGGGAGGCCAACGCCTCGAAACGGGCAGCCTTCGGCACCGAGTGGAGCGAGCTGCACCGCGAGCTTGCCGCCTGCGCCCGCCCGACGATCGCGGTGCTCGAAGGCGCGGCGGTCGCCGCGGGCGCGGCCCTCGCGCTGGCCTGTGACTTCCTTTTGGCCGGCGAGCGCGCTTCGTTGCACGTGAGCGAGGTGACCCGCGCTATGACCGCGCCGATGAACATTGCCTGGCTGGTGACCAAGTACGGCTCGGCCCGGGCGTTGGACCTCTGTGTGTCGGCGGAGCCCCACGACGGCGTGGACCTCTTCCGGCTCGGGATGGCGGTCGCAGTCGTTGACGACGCCAACGTGCTGAGCGCCGCTCGAGAGATGGCGGCGCGGCTCAGTGGGTACGACCGGGGGGCGATGGCGGCGAGCAAGGACATGATCCGCGCCGCGGGCGGGTTTGACTTCGAAACGGTCCTGACCCAGATGAGGAACCGGCCGGTCGGTCGAACGCCGTCCTGACACCGAGCGCCCCGCGCTTTGGACCCGGGGCCCTCACGATCCGATCTCGAGGAGCGTGCCGTGCAGCTCGAACAACCAAAGCAAGACGAGATCTCCGGTCGGTCGATCATCGTCACTGGTGCGGCCAGCGGGATCGGGCGGGCCCTGGCCCTGGGGTTCGCTCGAGACGGCGCGCTCGTGCTCGGGGTCGATCGGGATGCCGAACGTCTCGAGGAGGTCTCGGCCTCGGGGATCCGGACGCTCGTCGGGGACGTGTGCGAGGAGACGACCCTTCGCTCGGCGGTTGACCTGGCGGTGGAGGCCTTCGGCCGGGTCGACGTGCTCGTCAACAACGCCGGGTTCGGCCGGCCCGGGAAAGTCGAGGACCTGGACGCCGAGGCGTTCCGTGAGACGATCGCCGTGCACCTGTTCGCCGCGTTCTACGGGATCAAGGCGGTGGCGCCGGCCATGCGAAAGCGGCGACACGGGCGGATCATCAACGTCCTGTCACGGGCGGCCGAGGTGTGCTTCCCGGCGAACAGCGCCTACTCGGCCGGCAAGGCCGCACTCTGGGCGTTGACCCGTTCGGCGGCCGGCGAGCTCGCCGAGGACGGGATCCTCGTTAACGGGCTCATCCCAGGCATGACGAACACGGCCATCTGGGGACGGCCCCGTCCCGAGCTCCAGGAGCCCGAGCGGGTCTATCCGAGCGCGCTCGCCCTGGCGACGCTGCCCGAGGACGGTCCGAACGGCCGGGTCTTCTGGGACCTCGCCGAGTACCGCCTGTTCGAGCAGACGATCGGCAAGGGTGCGTTCCGCTCCCCGGCGACCGGCCCGGCGCAGGGTGAGGTGGGCGGGTGACGGCCCGGACCGTGGCGCTCGACGGCGCCCGCCTGCATGTCGAGGTGGACGGCCCGACCGACGCTCCCGCCCTGCTCCTCTTCTCCGGTGCTCGCTGCACCACCGGGATGTGGGAGCCGGTCCTCCCCGGACTGGTGGAGCGCTTCTTGGTCATCCGCCACGACGTGCGGGGAACCGGCAGGAGCTGGGCTGCGGCCGACGCCGAATTCGGTCTCGACCGCTACGCCGACGACGCCGCGGCGATCCTCGAACACCTCGGGGTCGCCGGGGTGATGGTGTGGGGAATGGCCTTCGGCGCGCGGGTGGCCCTGGCCTTCGCAGCCCGGCACCCGGAGCGGGTGCTGGCCCTCGCCCTCTTCGACGCCTCATTGGAGGCCCCGGACACCGACGCCCAGCGCCGTGGGGCCCAGGTGGCCGCAAAGCGGCGGGCCGAGCTCGGTCTCCGGGACCCCGAACGCCGGCCGAGCTGGTTCGAACACGAGGACGAGGAGACGCTCCGCAAGTCACTGGCCGCCGCCTACCGTGACCCCGACCACCGGCACTACGCGCAGGGCGTGCAGGTGCCGGTCCTGATCGCGACCGGGGACCACGATCCGAACCTCCCGGCGAGCCGGCGCCTCCAGGAGCTGATCCCGGGGGCCGAGCTGGCGGTGCTCGAGGCGGTCGGCCACGGTTCGGTGCTGGCCCGTCCCGACCTGTGCCTGGAGGTCTTCCTCGAGTTCGTCGAGCGGGGCGGCCCCCCCGGGGACAGCGAGGGTGGGGAGCGGTGAGCGGGTCCGAGGAGGCCGCGGCCACTTCCACGCCCACGAACGTGATCGTGGTGCTCCTCGACTCGCTCAACCGTCGGATGGTCGGCGCCTACGGTGGGGCGGAGTTTGAGACCCCGAACCTCGACCGTCTCGCCCGACGGTCCGTCCGGTTCGACCGCCACTACGCGGGCTCCCTCCCGTGCATACCGGCCCGGCACGACATCCTGGTCGGAGCGCTCGACTTTCTCTGGCGGCCCTGGGGGTCCATCGAGGTGTGGGAGCAGTCGATCGTCCGGTCCTTGGTGCTGGCGGGGATCACCACTGCGCTGATCTCGGACCACCCGCACCTCTTTGAGACCGGGGGAGAGAATTTCCACACCGACTTCGGCGCCTGGGAGTACGAGCGCGGCCACGAGGGTGACCCCTGGCGGTCGCGCCCCGACCCCTCGTGGATCGGGTCCCCGGCCTTACCGGCGCAAGCCGCGCCGAGACAGGTCCCCTACGACGTGTCGAGGACCTGGTTCCGCACCGAGGAGGACTTCCCCGGAGCCCGGACCATGCGTCGGGCGGCCGAGTGGCTCGAGGGCAACGCCCAGAGCCACGACCGGTTCTTGCTCTTCGTCGACGAGTTCGATCCCCACGAGCCCTTCGACACCCCCGAACCCTGGGCCTCCCAATACGACACCGGCTGGTCCGGACCTCGGCTGATCTGGCCTCCCTACAGCGTCGGCACCCTGGCCCGGCGGATCTTGAACGAGGACCAGGCCCGCCACATCCGGGCGAACTACGGCGCGAAGCTCAGCTATATCGACCACTGGTTCGGTCGCCTGCTCGACGTCATGGACCGCCAGGACTTGTGGAAGGACACGGCGGTCATCGTCTGCACCGACCACGGTCACTACCTCGGCGAGCGCGACCTGTTCGGCAAGCCGGCGGTCCCGATCTACCCCGAGATGGGCCACATCCCCCTGCTCGTCGCGTGGCCCGGGGTCGAAGCCCGGGTGTCCGAGGCGCTGACGACGAGTGTCGATCTGCACGCGACCCTGTGCCAGGTCTTCGACGTCGCCCCCGGCGACCACCGGACCCACGGCAAATCGCTCGTGCCGGTCATCGTCGACCCGGACGGGGAGATCCGCAGCCATCTGCTCTGTGGCATCTGGGGGCGCCACGTCGAAGTCATCGACAAGGACCGGCTCTACGCCAGATCGCCGACCGAGGAGAACTTCCCCCTCGCCATGTGGTCCAACCGGTGGTCGACGATGCCCGCCCGGGGCCTTCCCCAGCTGGTCCTCCCCCGACCCGACCCGCGGGCCACGTTGCGTTTCATGCCCGGTTCGACGGTCCCGGTGATCCGCCAACCCTTCGTCCCCGGGGACCTGCTTCCCTACTGGGCGATCGGGGCGCAAATCGATGATCACCACCTCTACGACCTAGCGGAGGACCCTGGTGCCCAACGCAACCTGGCGGGGACGCCGACCGAGAGCAAGGCGCTGGAGCTGCTGGCCGAGGCGCTGAAGGAGCTTGACGCACCGGTCGAGCAGTTCGAGCGCCTCGGGATCGGCTGAGGCTCGCGACGGACCAACGTCGTCGGACCGGGGCCTTGGGTACCCGCCGGGCGCCTAGCGCCTGGTGACGACGGCCCGTGCCGCGTCGAACGCCTGCTGCAGGTCCACCAGGGCCTTCGTGATCGCGTCCTTCCCGGCCGGGCCGGCGGCCATGAGGTCCTGGCGCGCGTGTCCGAAGCCGCTCTTCAGCGCGAGCCCGGCGTTCTCGACCTTCGCGAGCTCGTGGGCGACTGCCTCGCGCAGCTCCATACCGGCCAGGTCGAGCTGGACCAGGAGCTCGTCGATTTTGGTCCGCCAATCGCTGAGCGAGGCCCAAAGACCCTCGAGCACAGCCTGGTCGTCGGTCGAGCCGACGGGGCTGGCGTGCGGTGCTTCGCTCATGCCGGCCTCCTTCGCGTTGGGCCTGAGACCCACGATGCCGCGGCGCTCGACGATGGGCTAGGGCCGAAGGTCCCCCGAGCTGACTGCTTCGGCGTGGGCCCTTCCCGGCGGAGAGACCTTTGGCCCTACCTGGGATCGGCTCGACAATGAAAGGGTGGTCGCATGGAGACCTTCCTGGTTGGGGTGGACGGATCGGTCGCCTCGAGGCGGGCGCTCGAGTGGGCGGTCGCGCACGCCGAGATCGAGCGGGCGAAGATCCGGGTGCTCATGGTGGTCGAGGGTCCGACGCGGGACATGTGGATTCCCCACAGCCCGCTCGACGACCGGTTGGCCACGGCCCGCCGACATCTCGCGGGGATGGTCAAGACCCTCCGGGAGTACCACCCTCAGGTGGCGATCGAGCACGAAGCCCGGGAAGGTCGAGCGGCCCAGGTCCTCCTCGAGGTGGCGAGGGATTGCGACCTGCTGGTGGTCGGGGGCCGGGGGCGGGGCGGGGTGACCGGAGCGCTGGTCGGCTCGGTCAGTCTCCACTGCGTGGCCCACTCTCCGTGCCCGGTGGTGGTCGTGCGGCGGCAACGCAAGGACTCCGCGATCAAGGCCAGGACCAAGGCCAAGGCCAAGACCGGCTGAGCCTGGATTCGCCCGGTGGACGGCACGCCGGTGACCGGATCGACGCGTGCCCGAGGGTTGCGCGAGCTGTTCGCGGCCGCAGCGACGGCGCATCGCTCGACCCCCGCGTCGACCATGTCGTCGTGCCACGTCGGATCCGTGACGACGCCGAGGGGTGTCCGGCAGTGAGGCCAGGACGTCGCCCGATCGACGGCAGGGCATCGGCCGGGCCGCGTCGCGGACCGTACACTCGAGAGCCACGGTGACCGGCGAACTCCACCACCGCTCGCCGAGCCGTGTCGCTCGGGCTTCGCTTCGGGTCCGATGAGGGTCTGCTCCGCCGGCCGGCCATGGCGGACCCCGGCGCCCCCGTTGATCGAGCCGCGTCCGGTCGGATCGTGACCGTGCGCCCGATCGCCCCGGAGGCGCCACTGAGACCCTCCGACCGAGGCGACACCGGCGCGGGTGAGCGCGACCGAGAACGAAGAGGACGATGACCGGACGTCGACGCTGGTTCATCCTCGCCGTGCTGTGCGTGAGCCTGCTCTTGATCAGCCTGGACATGCTCATCTTGAACGTGGCGCTCCCGGTCATCGTCGACTCGATGCACGCCACCTCCAGCCAGCTCCAGTGGATCGTCGACGCCTACGTGGTCGTCTACGCCGGACTGTTGCTCGTCCTCGGGAGCATCGGAGACCGGATCGGACGCAAGTGGGTGTTCCTGGCCGGTCTCCTCGTCTTCGCCGCCGGCTCCGCGACCTCGGCCTTCTCCGCCACGCCCGATCGGCTGATCGCTGCTCGGGCGTTCATGGGGATCGGCGGCGCGGCCATCATGCCCTCGACGCTGTCGATCCTCACCAACGTGTTCACCGATCCGCTCGAGCGAGCGCAAGCCATCGGGATCTGGTCCGGGACGACGGGGCTCGGTCTTGCCATCGGCCCGATGGCCGGCGGCTGGCTGCTCGCCCACTTCTGGTGGGGTTCGGTCTTCTTGATCAACGTCCCCATCGCCCTGGCGGGGTTCCTCGTGGCGATGTGGGTCGTCCCCAACTCGAAGGCCAAGGCGCCCAAACGGTCCGATCCAAGAGGTGCGGCGCTCTCGATCGCCGGGATGGCCCTGTTGCTCTGGGCGATCATCGAGGCGCCGAACCGGGGGTGGGGCTCCGCGTGGATCCTCGGGGCGCTCGCGCTGGCGGTCCTCTTGCTGGCGGCGTTCGTCCTCTGGGAGCGGCGGTCCACCCACCCGATGCTGGAGTTGTCGCTGTTCTCGTCCAGGCGGTTCTCGGCGGCGATCGGGGCCATGGGCACGGTGATCTTCGCCCTCATGGGTGCCCTGTTCCTGTTGACCCAGTATCTGCAGTTCTCCCTCGGGTTCAGCCCCCTCGAGACCGGGCTCCGGATCGTCCCGATCGCCGCCGTGTTGCTGGTGGTCGCACCCCTGTCCACCAGGATCGTCCGGACCGTCGGCACCAAACCGGTGGTGTTTACCGGAATGGTGCTCATCGGGATCGGCCTGTTGGTGCTCTCAGGGGTCACGGTGCGTGACACCTACCTGCAGATCCTGCTCCCGCTCTTCTTGCTCGGCATCGGTGCCGGCCTGGCGTTCGCCCCCTGCACCGAGGCGGTCATGGGCTCTCTCCCGCTCGAACAGACCGGGATCGGTTCGGCCACCAACGGGACGGCGATCCAGCTTGGCGGGGCGCTCGGTGTCGCCGTCCTCGGCAGCCTGCTGAACGGCCGTTACCAGGGACGGATGGTGCCGCTGCTCGCTCACTATCGGATCCCGTCATCGGTGCTGCACCTCGTGACCGGTTCGCTCGGGGGTTCGCTGGCGGTGGCAAAGCAGGTGGGCGGAGCCCTCGGTGCCGAACTGGCACGGGTCGCCCGGGAGGCGTTCGTGAGCGGTATGGACCTGGCGTTGCTCGTCGGGGCGTTCGCCACCGCGGCAGCGGCCCTCGTCGTGGTCGCCCTGCTGCCGAACCGGCCTCCTCCGGGGCCGGTCGACGACGAGCACGAGAAGGCCGGCACCCACTCGGGCGGAGACTGACCGAGCCTCGACGCGAAAGGGCGCCCACCCCAAGATGAGATGGGCGCCCGCTCTATTCAGCTGTACGAAGCCGGAGGGGAATGGGAAACCCACCGAGACTTCCGGGCTCCTTGCCGTAGCACCGCCTCAACACCTCAGGCCGCGTGCCGCTTCTCTCGTGGGCCGGTCCAAACGATCGGACCTATGACCCCGCCGGCTTCCGGAGGTTCTTGTCAGGTCTAGCCACTTACCCACCTCCTTAGCCCCGCCTTGAGGCCAATTATTTCAACGCCGAACGTTCCGGCGATATTCCGCTTGCGTTGGCGGTCGACGGTGAGGGACCTTGGACCCTGTGACCGGCGGTGGAGGTTGGCGACAATGGCCCGCAGAGCCGGCCCGAGGAGAGCGCCGAGTGATCGACAGTCGCGACGGGAGCGGTGCGGCGCGCTGGTGCCGAGGAGCGCGCCGACTCGGTCGCATCAATCGGGACGTGTCGAACCGGATGCCGCCGGACGTCGCCATGAGGACGGAGACGCCCTTCGAAGGCGCGCGTCGGT